>CAWIYE010000003.1:0-480365 GCA_963840305.1 uncultured Verrucomicrobiae bacterium | reverse complement strand
CAAATTTTTGGTTACGGCAGAGTTGTTCGCAATCTGCGAAGACGGCGATGAGGGAGCCTTCGAGGCGCCCCACTTCGCAGCTTATGAACAACTCTGGTTAACCTATAAGGCGATGGAGCCAACGGCGGACCGCTGTACCGCTCCACTTTTGAGATGACCTCCACACTTCCACTCCGAGCCACGCGCGCACTCGTCCGCCGTCGCTCATCTTGTTCTCGTAAATCTTTATCGCTCATGCTCCTTCCGCTGATCCTCGCCTCCGCATCGGCGATGTCGTATCCACCCGAGGGCTACGCACGCGAAGAGAACTTTGACGCGCCGAAGCACACTTTTCAGGTCGAAAGCTGGCGCAAAGGCGATCAGGATCCCGGCGCCGCTTTGTGCGTGTGGATTGTTACGCCCAACAGGACCAAAGCAGAACTACTTGTTGCGCCCGGTGTGCTTACTCCCCTTTATTCGGTTCAGATTCACATATCGCCCGACGAGCACTGGATACTCTGGGAGGAAAAACTATTACATCCCGCAGATGCCTATGGACTTTTCGAAAGAGTCTCAGGCATCCACTTCCACGAAGTAAGGCCGCCCATTTTTAGTGAGCAGGCGTGGCAGTTCATGGGCCGTCAGACGCATCACAGGTTCAAACTGAAGGATACTGATCACATTATGCGTGTTAGCGAGTGGCCCACTTCCGGAACGCGAGTTCGTCATCTAGCGCTATACGGTGATTCGCAGCTAACACCCGTCACCGCTCCCAATGATCATTCCTTGGCTATCTCTTTGTACGGCGATGACGGGAAGATTCACGTCGATTTGTGGTTCTGTTTCTACGATCTCGTGAAGCATCGCTTCTACTTGGACGGACCTCGAGAGCCATAACAAAGGGAGAATCGGCTCGTCTCGTGAAAGGTGAATCTAACCAGTCAGTGGAGCTAACCGCCACCCGCTGCGCGTTCATATTTCCAGATGACTGAAACACGTTCACTTCGAGCCACGCTCGCCCTCGGTGGCGGTGGCTCACTTCATTCTCGTTAGGCCCAGTATGGCAACGGAGCAAGACCTTCAAAAAACCGAGCGTTGTCGGGTTTGCAAAGAACCAATGAATCCGGGAGCAATCCGCTGCACGCGCTGCAATTCTTATCAAAACTGGCGACGCTACTTCGATTTCAGCGCGGTTGTTCTTTCCTTATTGGTGGCGCTCGTTAGCGTCGTTTCCGCAGTCGGTCCACAAATTGTCGCTTTGCTGCCTCCTTGGGGATCTAACTTACAGATTAGATCCTATTACTTCAACGAGGATACGGTCTCATTGATTGTCGAAAACAGTGGCAACAGACCAGGGTATATAGGCAAGGTTACGGCGGTGGTTTACTGCACAGTCAAAGGCGTCTTTTACCCTAGCGACCCCTTCTTAGCGTCCATGGTAAATGTCGACGCAGAGCACAAGCCGCCTAAATGGGGATTTATGCTCGACTTGGGGACTTCGAAAGAGACCAGTAGGATCATCCCCCGCGATCCAGTCGCGAGATACCTTTCGTTTTTCGCGCTGAACGGCTTCGACAGGCGGAGGCGGACTTCCCGAAACAGGGCGGGTGTTTTTGGACCGTTCTTTACGATGAATCCATTTGCATTGGGTTGACCGCCGAAGCCTGGAATTACGGGAAAAAGGCTCCCATCACTCTCGATGTGACACCTCCAAAGGCGCACACACCTTTTTGGAGAGGGTTCACTACGATTACTCAAACCACATGGCAAAATTGCGAATTCTGAAACCTCGAATGAGCGACAATCGCCGACTGACAGTTTTTGTTCCTTCGTCCCGTTCCTTCTTGGACCCGTATTCAGCGATGAGCCCAGCCCTAACCAATCGATGAAACCAACGGCCCCTGATCGAGCAATCGCGAGTGTGCTTGCCATGACACCCTGCCGTGGCTTATCTCTTCTCGTTAGGCCTATGCGCTCTCTCGTCGCGATCTCCCTGCTTCTCGTAGCCGAAGCACTCGCGGACGAGCATGGCTTCGTCTCCCCGAACGGCGAGTTCGAAGCTTACACGATCCCGGCCAATGAGGACGGCAGCGGGAATGAAACTCTTTCTGCATCGCGCCAACTCGCGCGATGCGGGCGCGCTTCTGAGGCAAAACAATCGTTGGATTGACGCGAAGTGGTCACCGGATTCGCGATTTCTTGCCGTCATCGATCATCTCGACGGACGCATTTGCGATGTTTACGTCTTCACCGTCGGCGCTGCTGACGCGGCCCCGACACTTCTCTATCACACGCCAGAGTTACACACATTCGATGTGCGGTGGGACGTTTCGGGCTGGCATGTACTTCGCCGCGAGATCGTATTAGATAAACAGGTGAAGTATAAAGTCCCCGGCAAGATCACACACGAGCAGATCGTCGCGCGGATTGGCACCAAACCATTGAAGCTTGAACCAACCGAATAGACCTAACCAATCAATGAAGCCAACGGCCCCTTGGCGATACAACTTCAGTGCGTTCTCCGAGACGCCGCCCTGCCGTGGCTCATCTCGTTCTCGTTAGGCGATGAAGAAGCGAATGGGACTAGAAAGCGCGTGATTGACAAGATCGGAAGACTGTTACAGGTACTCACTGTCTTGAGGGTTGGACAATCGCATCAGGCTTTGTTTCCTCCCAGGGCATTCCAAACAGATCACTGAAGGAGAATCTTCATGAGACGAACACTCGTTATAGCCGTCCTGGCCCTTACAGCAACCTCTATCGCCCTAGGGCAAAAGCAGAGCGCAAACAGAGATCAAAGAAGCAGCGTCGAGCAAGCCATAAGGCAGCTGGATAATGAACGCATTCAAGCGCAGATCGGTGCTGATGCGGTGGCCCTTGACCGCATCTACGCTGATGATTTTATCGGCGTAGGGCCAAGCGGCACAGTGAGAACCAAGGCGCAGGTGATTTCGGATTTCACGTCGGGTGATTTGAAATTTCAGTCTATCACGACCGACGAGGTTCAGGTGCGTGTCTACGAAAACACGGCTGTGGAGACTGGCCTGCTCAACAATGGTTGGGCAAGACAAAGGCAAAGCCGTCCCCCGTGACACTCGGTTTACTAGGGTATGGGTAAAGCAGCAAGGGCGCTGGCGGTTGGTTGCCAACCACTATTCGTTACGGATCACGCAGCAATAACGTAGACTAACGGGGCTATGATTGTCGTTAAAGCGCGCCCAACCAAGCGCTTCAGCCAACCGCTGGCCGTGCCGATGTCTAGCTTTCAGGCGACTTCAACACTAACCTTCGGAGCACAGCTCGCTCCCGCCAGCGCCCACAGCCATAAGGTTTAGGTCCCATGCACGCCCGTATCCTGTTCGCAATCCTCATCACCCTCGCATACAGCGTTACGACCTGTCGGCTTATATCGTCACCGCGGAACAAGCGAGAGCACTGATCATCGTCGCGCCAAAACTAAAATACCCATATTCGGCTCGACTTCGCTACATTCGAGGGCGTGGTCTGTTCCTAGTACGGGTGCAAATCCTTTCCGAAACATTCAAAGGACTCGCCAGAATTTTTTGGTTCGTGTCAATTAAATGGACGCGATATCCAGGGCACAGCGATTGGTGTGCTTAAGAATGAAGACGGTGTTGAAATGCTTCTGGCAGTGATCGCGTGGAAGATTGACGATAAGCAGAAGAAATTCGTCGAGCTTCAGACAGAAGGGCTTCGTTGCTCTCGTGATGGAATAATTACTGCCGACGGTGGACATTGAACCGTCAGCTATACGTTGGCTTAACAACCTCCGAATGGATTCGAGCGAATGAACCACGACAACCCGCAATCAGCCGCGTCATTTATAGGCACCTGGCGTCTCGTCTCGTACCTGGCGATCGATTCGTCCGGCCGCACCTATCCGTGTTGGGACGATCACCCGCTTGGGCAACTCGTGTACACCGCGGACGGGCATATGTCCGCCCAAGTGTATGACGCACGACGTTCACCGCTTGGCGTTGATCCCGAGTCCGCGAGCGCTGAGAGCGTGCGCCCGCTGTACGTCGGCAGCGCCGCTTACTTCGGTACCTACAGCGTGGATACCGTAACCCAGCGTGTTACCCATACCGTGCAAGGCGCCTGGCTGCCGGACTGGATCGGCCGTCGCTTGGAGCGTTCCTATCGGTTTGTTGGCGACGACCAGTTGGAGCTGAGTGTCACAGGATTTGCGCTGCTCTGGAAGCGGGTGCGCGAATAGCTTTGCCTCGTAGCCAACCAGCGCTGAGGAGTGAGGAGTATGATGTTCGTGATCAAAGCCGCAATTAGCGATCCACGAGCGGAGACGTTCGCGTTCAACGCGCAGAAGACGATGTATGGTGGCAAGCGCATCGCCAAAGGCGACACGCTCTTCATCTTCGCAAGCGAAAACGAAGGCGGCTCAGGTCTCGTCGCCAGCGGCGTGGTCACCTCGGCCAAAGCGATCGCAAAGAAGCGCGGGATCGCCCGGCAAACTCCGCGGGTGAGCATCACCGCCCGACGCACCGCGCTCGCAAAGCGGCGCCTCGGGCGGAGCGAGCTCAAACTTTTTTCCAACTGGAACGACGGCCGGCCGGAGACCGAGCTCAATTTCAAATTCTATCGTCAGGCGACGAATAAGATCGCCGGCATCTCGGATGAAGCGGCGGCCTTCCTCCGTGATTTCTTTTAAATGCGGCAGATCTTAGCGAAGCATCGACCGGCGACGGTTCAAATCGGTCTTGGAATTGTAGGGCAGGCGCTCCGCCTGCCGACCGAGAAGGGCAAGCGATGCGCTTGCCCTACAATTGTAATTTGCGACGCACGCCACGAAGCTCCGCGTGTCGCGGACATGTGACGAGATGATCGTTCACCATGCCGGTGGCTTGCATCAACGCGTAGCAGATGGTCGAGCCGACGAATTTGAATCCGCGTCGCAGCAAATCCCGGCTCATCGCGTCGGATTCATCAGTGTGCGCGGGCACCTCTGCCATCGAGCGCCAACGATTCTGGATTGGCTTGCCGCCGACAAAGCTCCAGACATAAGCGTCGAAAGTTCCGAATTCTTTTCGCACGGCGAGAAACATTTTCGCATTCTCGATTGTCGCCGCGATCTTCAGGCGGTTCCGCACGATTCCGTCGTCGCGCAGCAACCGCTGCACATCGCGTTTGCCGTAGCGCGCGATCTTCTCCGGGCGAAATGCATCGAACGCCTTTCGATAATTTTCGCGTTTTTTCAAAATGGTCGTCCAGCTGAGCCCGGCCTGCGCGGCTTCAAGAATAAGGAACTCGAAAAGCCCTCGATCATCGTGCACAGGGACGCCCCATTCCTGATCGTGATAACTGATATTTGGTTCGGTCGTAGCCCAGGGACAACGCGGCATATCGAAGACTAGTGCAGCTGCCGCTGCCGCTACAACTGCCGCAGCAGGCGCCGAACATCCAACGTCCAACTCCGAAAGCGTTCGCGAGCAGGCGCTCAACATCCAACGCTCGAATTCGGGCATGACGACGTGCGAGCGCTGGAGTTTGGGGGATATTGCGATCCGATAAAATGGCGCTGTCAATCGTGAGGCGAATCGTGATGCGCGCGCTGGCGATTCTGTCTTTGGCTTTGCTGATTGTTCAGGGAGTACCGGCTGAGAGCAAGCAACCAGTCATTGTTGATATTCACGCTCCTCGCGCCGCGATCCGCGAGACACTCTTAAAGCATGTGCCGGTTGGTTCCACCATGGCGTATGTGACGGGCTTCATCTCAAAGTGATTGGAGACTTCCGGAAGCATTTCGGCAATAAAGGTGGAACCTGCAAAGGCGGCCTTGCCACCCCGCGCAACAAAGACAATTCGGGTTTTCCTGGGCCAATACTACAAGCGTCTCGGAGCTGTTTTCCTCACAGCGCCAATGGTAGTGCACGAAGATGTGAGCGCGCTGTGGTTGTTTGATCCTAATGAACGCCTGATCGATATCGTGGTTGATAAGAAAGCTCGTGTTTACTGAGAGGCGGTCGAACTTGCGCCTGCGGTCCGAGCTGTGCTTCCAGCCAGGGCGAGGATCACATCGGTCTTGGCGATGGATCCAACCAGATGTCGATCGTGCGATACCACAGGCAGACGTTCGCTGTCGTGATGACTGAAACGCTCCAGCGCTTCCGTGAGCGAAGCGCTCGCACGCACGACCGGGAGCGACTCGCGCAAAAGATCGCCTGCGATGACGACCTTCGCGAGCTCGGGCACGTTGAGGTAGCTCTTGATGTCGTGCAAAGAGACAGCGCCGACAAACTGGCCGTCATCCGCGACGTAGAGATAGTTGACCCGCGAGTTGATGAACTTTTCGCCGATCTCAGAAAAACCGGTGGTGGGAGAAACCGTCAACGGATTTGGCTTCATCAAGTCGCGAACATGCAGTTCGGCCAACTGCTTGGCGTAATCGCCTGCGCCTTTGCGTTTCAACGCTTCCGCATAAATCGAGCGCTTCTCGATCTTGACGGACGTGTAATAGCCGACGACGCAGGCGAGCATGAGCGGCAGGATGATCTGGTGATCGAGCGTGAGTTCGAAAATCATGACGATAGCCATGATTGGCGCATGAGTCGCCGCGGCCAGAAATGCGCCCATCCCAACAATCGCGAACGCACTGGGATTGACCGATGTCGAACCGGTTACGTGTTGGGTGACGGTGCCGAAGAGAAACCCGAGGCTTGCGCCGACGAAAAGTGTCGGCGTAAAAACTCCGCCCACAGCGCCGGAGCCGAACGTGGCTGCCGTAGCAAGCACTTTAAAAATCAGGATGAGAGCCAGCGTTTGCCAAAGCAATTGGCCACGTAAGATATCGTTGACCACGCTGTAGCCGTTGCCGCACACCTGCGGGTAGAACACTGCCAGCGCGCCCACAATTAGACCGCCGGCGCACATCTTCACGTAAACTGGCGCGGGGATCTGTTCCGCCCATTTTTCACTTATTCGCAACAGCCGGATGAACCACGGCGCAAAGAGACCGGAAACCAGACCAAGCAACAAATACGGTACGATCTCCCAGGTTCCGTTGAGCCGGAACAGCGGGATTTCATAGAGCGGCCCCGGACCGAGGAAACCGCGCACGGTTAGCGTGGCAATGACGGACGCAAACACGAGCGGACCGAAAATTTCCATCGCCATCGAGCCCAGCACGATCTCGGCAACAAACACCGAGCCGGAGATTGGCGCGTTGTAAGCAGAAGCGATTCCCGCCGCGGCGCCACAGGCGACGAGCAATCGCAACCGCGGCGTTGTCCAGTGTTGCAAGCGTCCGGCCAGCGACGCCAGCATCGCGGAAAGTTGAACCAGCGGACCTTCGCGTCCGATTGAGCCGCCGGAGGCGTTGGTGAAAAGCGCGGAGAGAGATTTCACCACGCTCTGGCGCGAGGAAATCCTGCCGTCGCCGAGAACGACTGCTTCCATGTAATCGCTGGCGGTGATCTGACCATGGAATCGCGCGCCGAGATGAATGATCGCGCCGGCGATGAGTCCGCCGATTGCCGGAATGACGAGTCGTCCCCACAGCGGCAACTCAGTGAAGCTCTCAACAAGGCCAGGTGTGCTGCTGCCAGTAAGGATTTTGTGAACGAAGCTGGTCGCAACACGATACGCGATGGAGCAAAGGGCACCGCAGAAGCCGATAATCCCGGCCCAGATCAAGGTCACCTGCAGTTCGGACGGCCGCGTCCATTCCTGAAACCAGACCCAGAATTTGAGACGACGCAGCGTCTGGAGATTCAGGCCCGATGGCGGCTGGGCAGTGTTCGTAACGTCCACCAATATTCACTCTGCCAGCCACGGCAGACGTCAAGCGAAGAAGCTCTGATTACGTGTTGCTTTCGTTATCGCTAGGCGCCAGCAGATGGCCGAAGAAATGGCCGGCGAGCAGGAAGATGATGCCAGCTATGCCGCATAGTGCGGAGTGCAAAAGCCAGAAGTGTGTGGCCGACATTTTTTCCAAAAGACCGCCAATGGTGCCAACGAGATTGTTCGCGGCAAAGAACGCCAGGTAATAAATGCCGATGATGGTGGCGGACAGAGCCGCTGGCGCCACGCGCGCGTATAGCGCAAGCGAAACCGGAAAGATGTTCGCGAAGCCGATGCTGTTGAGCACGTGAAAAGTGATGAGCCAGCCAATTGAGACTTTTGTTCCGGAACTCGCCGCGATCGCTGCGCCCGTCGCGAGGGAGATGAACCCGGTGACGGCGACGAGACTGCCGATGCCCATCTTGGTAATTTCGGGAGGCTCCGGAAATTTTTTCGCCCAGAGCCGCCAGAAGACCACCGCGAGCGCCAGAAAACTTACCGACACAATCGAGTCGAGCGTGACCAGCCAGGTCGTTGGCATTTTCTCGCCGAAGAAAATGAGATTTGCGCTGCCTTCTGCCCAAACAAGATACGCATTAAAAATTTGCTGGTTGCCGATGATTGCGATTGTCAACACGGGCAAAAGAATTAGCAGTGCAATGATCGCCATTTTTTCGCGGTGTGTGAGACGCGGTTTCGCGACGCGCTGATCTTTTGCCCCCGGCCGGGGTCGGCGCCCCGGCTACAGCAACAGCCGAATCGGGAGGAAGCCATTTGCGGCCCGAAAGGTAAATCGCGAGACCAATCAGCATGCCGATGCCCGCCGCGCCAAAGCCATACTGCCAGCCGACTTTTTCCCCGAGCGTACCGGCAATTAGCGGCGAGATGATGACGCCCGCGTTGATGAAGATGTAATAAATCTGAAACGCATCGGCGCGTCGGTTATCACCTGTCGCGTAGAGCCCGCCGACCTGACTCGCGAGGTTTCCCTTGAAACAACCGACACCGATGAGAAGACACGTCAGAGCGATGAGAAAGGTGACGTCGAAGGCGATGAGAAATTGGCCGGCCGCCATGAGTAGCGCGCCGATCGTGATCGTGCGGGTGCGACCAAGAAGACGATCGGCCAGGAATCCGCCGCCGATCGGTGTGAGGTAAACAAGACCGGTGTAAAGCCCGAAGATCGCGGACGCGAGCGGCTGCACCGCGAGCGGTCCGCGATACAGCGTCTCGAGGAAATGACGAAACGGAGTGAACCCGGCGATGTGCTCGATGTGGCCGGGATGCAGCAACTGGTTGACCATGTAAAGAATGAGCAGCGATTGCATCCCGTAGTAGGAAAAACGTTCCCAAGCTTCGGTGAACGCGATGTAGCCGAGCCCGCGCGGGTGCCCAAAGAAAGCGCGATCTTCACCCCGTGAGATACAACCGCTGCCCTGTCTAACAGTTGATTGTGGTGTTATCTCACGGGGTGAAGGGTTAGGCATGGTCGCAGACTGTTTCGTCCGGTTCGTTTTGGCAAGCTCTTCGGATTGATGTCATTCCGAGCGGAGTCGAGGAATCTCTAGCTGTTTTTGCACCGGCCGCCGTTAAATTGTGAATATCCAGAGATGTCTCCAGACCTTCGCGTAAAGCTACGGCTTGGCAGGCGACTTCGCTCGACATGACAGAGCTTGTAATGCGGTTAGAAATGCGGCCAGGAGCGCAATGTTTGTAGGTCATTACAGTGTCGCTTTCGCAGCGAAGAGTGAGCGAAACAAAATCCCGCTCTGGGTTTTGTTTATTGCCGTTCAATTTCTCGATTACATCTGGGCAACGCTGGTGCTGCTTGGAATCGAGAAGCTGCGCGTCATTAAAGGTTTCACCGCGGGCAGCAGCCCGACTCTTATTTCCATCCGTACTCGCATAGCCGGATCATGGCGATCGCGTGGTCGGCGCTTGCTGCTCTTGTTTACAGCGAAGCGATGCGCCGTGATTATGATCATCTTCGGACTGTCCGGTGCTGAGAAAACCACGATGGGAAAATTGCTGACGCGCAAACTTGATTGGCATTTTCCTAAAGCCGATGATTTTCATTCGCAACAAATGTCGAGGAGATGCGCAGTGGTCATGCTCTCACGGACGAAGACCGGTGGCCGTGGCTATCGCCGGTAGCGATTTGACCCGGCAAGCCTGCGAACGCAGGGTTCGTCCATCCCATGCCGGTCGCTTCCCTTGAGACCCTACTCGCAAAATCGATTGATTACGCGGGAATGTTCCCGCCTTGCAGTCTTGCGCTCGAGCCAGCTCTTCAGAATCACGCGCAATATGTGCGGTCACTCGAAGCGTGGATGCTCAATACATTCGTTCTTCCCGTTGAACAATTTGATGCAGCGAAACAATTGCTTTCTCTGTTCGATCCCGCGAATCGACTTCGTGTTGCGGCACTCGGGCCGAAGACCGCGAATGCAGACGCCTTTCTCTATGCGCTTGATAACGCGGATGCGGCGACCCGTTCGTTGTCGAGATACGACGTCGATCTGGTGGCGATTAGTCATCTCGAGATGTTTTTACCGCAAGATGTTGATCTCGCAGTGTTGAAAGAGGCGAGGGCGATCGTCGGCGGTTTGTCAGTTTTCTGGGAAGCACCGCCGGATAGAGCCGAGCAAACCATCGCGTTGCTCGCCGAACACAATTCCGACGAGGACGCGGCGACGTTTGGTTACAAATTGCGCACGGGCGGAGTAACATCGGATGCATTTCCAACTTCGGCGCAAATCGCCAGCGCGCTCGTGACGCCAGGCACGCATCAGCTCCCGATCAAGTTTACGGCAGGGCTGCATCATCCGATCCGGCAATTTCGCGATGAAGTTAAAACAAAGATGCACGGATTCCTCAATGTGCTCGGAGCAGCCGTTCTTGCGGCAGAGCACCGATGGGATGCAAAACAAGCCGCGGCCATGCTGGAGGATGAAAACGCAGCTTCGTTCTCATTTGACGAAGATTTCTTCGCGTGGCGCGAATGGAAGATCGGCGTTGAGCGGCTCCGATATCGCCGAAAATTCGTGGCGTCGTTCGGCAGTTGCAGCTTCGACGAACCCCGCGACGATTTGCGCGCGCTCGGATTCCTGTAAGGTAGGGGCGGTTCACCTGAACCGCCTGCAGTGTGAAAATACCCGCACGCCGGGCGATTGAGGTCAATCGCCGCTACCATGCCAATCAAATCTTTTATTGAGATCCCACCAGATTCGCATTTTCCGATTCAAAATCTGCCATTCGGTATCTTTCAGCCAAACGCTGGAAAACCACGCGTGGGCGTCGCGATCGGCGATCTGATTGTCGATCTTTCCGTGTTGGAAGAGCTGGATCATTTCCGCTCGCCGGAATTTCAGGGCGGAGAAGTGTTTTCCGGCGATTCGCTTAACGGTTTTCTTGCGCTTGGTCGGCCGGCTTGGCGAAAGACGCGCGAGATTTTGCAAGAACTTCTTGCGGCGGACACACCGACGCTGCGCGACAACCCTGAACTACGGGAACGGGTGTTTCATCGACAATCGGAAGTCTCAATGAAATTGCCGGCGCGGATTGGCAATTACACCGATTTCTATTCGTCCTATCATCATGCGCACAATGTCGGCACGATGTTGCGCGGAGCGGAGAACGCGCTGATGCCGAACTGGAAGTGGTTGCCCGTGGCATATCACGGACGCGCCAGCTCGGTTGTTGTCAGCGGGGCGGACGTGCGCCGGCCACAAGGGCAAATCAAACTACCTGACGCCTCAGCGCCCGTCTTTAGTCCGACGAAAAGTCTAGATTACGAATTGGAAATGGCATTCCTGATCGGCCCCGGGAATTCGCTAGGCGAACCGGTGCCGATCGATCGCGCAATCGATCACATCTTTGGTCTTGTCCTGATGAACGATTGGAGTGCGCGCGACATTCAAGCGTGGGAATATCAACCGCTCGGCCCGTTTCTGGCGAAAAACTTTTGCACAAGCATTTCGCCCTGGGTTGTAACGCTGGAAGCGCTGGAACCATTCAAAAAACCACTTCCTCAGCAGGATCCGGAACCGCTCCCGTACTTGCGCGCGAAGAATGATTTCATGTTCGACATTCGTCTTGAAGCGCGATTGCAAACTTCATCGATGACCGCGCCGCAAATCATCACGAACACGAATTTCCAAAATCTTTACTGGAGCATCGCCCAACAACTCGCACATCACACCGTGAACGGCTGCAATTTGGAGGCCGGCGATTTGCTTGCCAGCGGCACCATCAGCGGCGCAACGGAAGAATCGCGCGGCTGCATGCTGGAATTAACCTGGCGCGGCGCCAATCCGCTCAACCTTCTGAATGGCGAAACGCGCAAATGGCTCGAAGACGGCGACACGCTTAGGATCACCGGCTGGTGCCAGGGCGATGGTTATCGGGTTGGTTTTGGCGAAGTAAGCGGACGCATTCTACCGGTCGTGTAGATAGGGCATCGCGCTGCGATGACCAGACGGCGCGGCGCGCCGTCCCTACCATTTGCTAACGCTTCAATAGCGCACGCGAACCAGAAACAATCCTTCGGCCGGCGCGGCGAAACGGGCTGCGCCTACTTGGCCGGATTTCAAACGCGCAGTGATATCTTCCAAAGCGCATTTTGCCGAGTGCGCATTTTACAAGCGCGCCGACAATTAATCGGACCATCTTGTAGAGAAAGCCGTCGCCCTCGAATTCGATTGTCACGCAAGGACCTTTTTGTCGGACGCGCACCGAGTAAATCGCGCGGATCGTGCTCTCTTCTGGTTTACCGCGATTGGCGGCGAACGCTGCGAAATCATGCGTGCCGACGAAATGTTTAGCTGCTTTTTGCAAGGTTTTTAAATCGAGCGGGTGGGGGATGTGCCAGGAGCGACGGTACTCGAACGGAGGTAAAACAGGCGCGCACCAAATTCTGTAGCGATAAATTTTACCTTTTGCCGAAAGACGCGAGTGGAAATCCTTCGACACATATCGGCAGCGAAGCACGCGTATCGCCGGAGGCAGTAACGCATTGAGCGCTTCCGTCCAACGCGCGGGCGACAAAGTTTATTCGCGAGATCAACGTGTGCGCATTGCGCGAGCGCATGCACACCTGCGTCCGTTCGCCCGGCGCCGTGCACGCGTACGGGCGTGCCGGTGACGCGCTCAAAGGCGCTTTCAAGATGATCCTGGATCGTGTTGCGATGCGACTGACTTTGCCATCCAGCGAACGGCGCGCCGTCGTAAGCAATGATTATTTTTAGCCTGCGAGTCATGGCGATTCTCGTGAACGGTAATCAGTCGTTCGTGGCTAGAACCATCTCATAAGAGAGTGCTGTCATGTTGAGCGAAGCGAAACATCTCTGGATTTCATTTTGGCATTGATCGGGAAATTGATCCGCGATTCTTCTCCCGCGACCGGGGATCAGAATGACGTGATCACCAATCACTCGTTACACTTCGTTTCAGCATTTGCAGCGCGGCTGTCCAAATAGCTTTGCAAAATCATTTGAGCAGCAACCTGATCTACGTAGCTGCGCGTCTGTCGTGTTTTCTTGCCTGCATCGCGCAACGCCCGATGCGCTGCGGCGGTAGTGAGCCGCTCATCCCAAGTAACAACCGGGCAGGGCAAAATCGCTCGCAACTTTTCGACGAACTCGAGGACTTCAGTCGCAGCCGCTCCGATCTGGCCGTCGAGGCGCTTGGGCAATCCCGCAACGACATGATCCACTTTCTTCTCGCGGACGATTTCCGCGATTCGCGAAAGCGCCCGCTCGTTCGCTGGGATCGTCTCCAGCGGATGCGCCAACAATTGTAACTCATCAGAAATCGCCGCGCCGATACGTGCCCTGCCAAAATCAAGAGCCAGAATCGGATTCATTGGCCTGTAGCCACGGCGCTGTGCGCCGTCCGGGGTATGCTGGTTCGCGGCACGTGACGCCCCACAGGGGCGTGGCTACAGTTTTTCATTGCAGTTCCGGCGGAATTTTCCCGATCAGATCCTTGATTCTTTCCGCTTCGTGGCGGTGACAAATCAAAAGTGCGTCCTGGCGTTCGCACGACGATGAGATCGTGAACTCCAAGCAAGGCTATTGCTGTGCCGTCTTCCTCGAAAACGATGTTATTGCTGGAATCGACCGCGGTGATGCTGCGGTTCGCAGCGTTTCCGTATTTGTCCTTCTCAAAATAATTCGCCACCGCTCGCCAGCTCCCGATGTCATCCCAGTCGAAGCTGGCCTCCACCACAAGGACGCGATCCGCTTTTTCCATAATCGCGTAATCGAATGAGATGCGCGGCAGTTTGTTGAAGCGCTCACGCAAACCCTTCTCGAAATTTTCCGGCGCCCGAACTTGAGAAATGAAATCCGCCAGCTCCGGCGCGTGGCGGTTGAATTCGCGGAGCACTGTAGGCACCGACCAAACGAACATCCCTGCGTTCCAGCGGAAATTTCCCTTTCGCAAAAACGATTCAGCCAGATCGAGATTCGGTTTTTCACGAAAGCGCAGCACGCGATGGATCGAATCGTTGTCGGGGCGCTTGCGCAAACGGACCGGCTTTCCTTGCTCGATGTAACCGAATCCCGGACATGCCCAGCTTGGTTTGATGCCGATGGTTACAAGTCCGCTTGTCTCCTCGGCTGCCTCGGCAGCCAGGGCCAGCGTTTCCTGAAAAGCCGTTCGGTTTATAATCACATGATCGGCGGGCAGAACGGCCATGATGGCTGCGTGATCGCGAGCTGCCACCCAACCGGTGCCGAGCGCGACGGCAGCAGCGGTATCGCGTTTGGCCGGCTCGGCTACGATGTTCTCCTTTGGAAAATTCCCGAGCAACTTTCGAACGGCGTTTTCCTGTTCGGCGTTCGTCAGGATCAGAGTGCGCTCGGGCGGGACAAAGCCTTCAAGGCGCGCCAACGTCTCTTCGAGCAGAGTTTTGTCGGCGACGAGGCGCAGAAGTTGTTTGGGACGCGCCCGCCTGCTTAATGGCCAAAAGCGTTCACCGCTTCCACCGGCGAGGATGAGCGCATAAATCGAATTAGGCATGTCTCTTAATTTTCTGTCAGGTCGAGCGAAGTCGAGACATCTCTGGATTGACATTCGCTTCAGTAAATAGTCGAGAGAGTTCCTCGACCCCAGCTTCCGCGGCTCGGAATGACAAGCGTGCGTGGCGACGAAAATTGCCGTTTCTTTTTCCCAAACGCGACGTATATGGTAGGCGATGTCTTTCCCCATATCCATTTCAAAAACTTCCGAACAACTTCCAGTTGACCCGCTCCTGGTGGTCACACGCACCGCTATTGGTCTTGGCTTGGGAATCTTGATGGCTGACAAGATCAAGCCGCCGCTGCGGCAGGCAGCGGCGATTGCGCTCGTTGCAATCGGCGCGTTGGCAGCAGCGCCGTGGCTGGTGAAAATCACAGTCGGCCAGATCAATCGGTCGCGAGTGGGGCAGCCGCGCCCGTCTGCGTTCTATTCGCGACGATACCGGTTATAGCTCCGATAACGACGTCTACTAGAGCTTGGGGAGCGCACGCGCCTCGCGTGCTGGCGATCGCGCCCTCGCGATCGCGAACTTTCCTGAGGGTCGCGGTTCCTCGGGGCCCGGCGATATTAGCGTTTCGGTGAGAGCGCCTGAAATGTGCACGCGAGCGCGTGCGCTCCACGGAGCTGCGGCTACAGAAACGCTTCGGCAACGGAATCCGCCAGTGCTTTGCCTTTTCGAGTTAGAACGAAATTGCCGTTCGATTGTCGAAGTAACCCCAGCGCAATAAATTCGTTTGTTTGTTGCGCGAAACGTTTCAGATCCGAAGCAGGAACTCCGTCACGTGTTCGCAGCGACAGCGCGATTCGCTCCGTGCGTTTCATTTCGTCCGTCAGATTTTCGCTCGACGCGCACGGTGATTGGCCGGAAAGAACGCGATCGATGTAGGTGCGATAATCACAGACATTCTGCCAGCGCCGCATACCGACAGTCGAAACCGCACTGGGGCCGATGCCCAGATAATCTTTGCCGAGCCAGTAGGCGCGGTTGTGGGCTGACGAAAAACCAGGACGCGCATAGTTTGAGATTTCGTAATGTTCGTAGCCGGCATCCTCCAGGATCGACATCGCCATCTCGAAAAACTCGGCGTCCATGTCTGTGTCCTGCCGAAATTCGCCGCACGCGTAACGCAGAAAAAACTCTGTATCCTCCTCGTACGTCAGGCAATAAGCGGAGATATGATCGGGCTGGAGCGCGATGGTTTTCTCCAGCGTCAATCGCCACTGCTGAATCGTCTGGCCTGGCAAACCGAACATCAGATCGATGTTGATGTTCGTTAATCCCGGCTGCACGCAGGATGCGAAACGATTGCTTCAGCCTGCCGTCCATTGTGCTCGCGCCCGAGCAATTTCAGCAAGTTCGTCGTCCCACGATTGCACGCCGAGGCTGATCCGGTTGATTCCGAATTTTTTGAGGACCGCGGCTTTGCGAGCTGAAACACTTCCCGGATTCGCTTCGATTGTCCACTCGACCAGTTCCGACAAGTCGAGCTGCTCATGAAATCCGCGCAGTAGAAATTCCAATTGCGCGATGTTGAGCGCGGTGGGCGTGCCGCCACCGAAATAAATTGTGGATGGCAGAATGGTAGGGACGCCGCGCTGTCGCCGAAAGCTTTCGGGAGTCGGCGCAGCGCACCGACCCTACCTCGCGCAATATCGCTTCACAAAATCGCCAGGTCTGCGAGCGGTCGAGCAAATCCTTGTAAAAAGCGCAGTACGGGCAGATACGCGCGCAGAAAGGAATGTGAACGTACAGGTGGCGGATCATAGATCTCGATGTCATCCGGCGCAGCAGAACTTCGTAGGGCGTCTGTGTCAGACGCCACTGCGTTGTGCCAGGCGTTTCATGAGAAACGCCCTACAAATTTGTCTGTTCGCTGCTGAGCATTTGTGATTCGGGCGATTACTCATAAAATCCGTCAAGTCTTTGTTGTCATTCCGAGCGAAGTCTCCCGACTCTTCGGATTGATGTTAATATTGATCTCGCATACGGGAGACTTCGCTCGACATGACAAAACTCCGAAACGTAACTCTCGTTTTGTTTTGCGCCATTGCCTGCTGCGTGCTGGCGCAAGGCCGCAGCCTTCGCCGACGCCTTCAATTGTGTATGCGGTGCATAATCCTGCCTCAATCAAGGATTACAAGACGAATCCGCGCGTCGTGCACGAGATGGTGAATCGGCTGGTTCTCGCCGCAACCGGCCAGTCTGAGGTGGCGAAGGCGTGGGCGTCGTTGGTGGCTCCCAACGACCGGATTGGAATCAAAATTTCCGCGGCCGGCGGCGAACTTTTCACCACGCATCACGATGTGGTGAACGCGATCGTGGACGGCCTCGTGGCAGCCGGCCATCCTCGCAGCACTATCATTGTTTGGGACCGCTCTCTCGGTGGAATCAAGGACGCCGGTTATCGCGCGGGAATTGATGGTTACCAGCTGCAAGCAATCACGCCGCGCGACGGCTACGACGCGAAAGCGGTCCTGACCGCACCTTTTATGGGGCAACTGATTTGGGGCGATCTGGACTACCTCGGCGACGCACGGAAGATGCTCTCGGATACTGAGAACACCAGCAACGTCAGTCATTTTTCGAAGATTCTTTCGAGCGAAGTTACCAAAATCATCAACGTTCCGGTGATGAGTATCAGTGAAACGAACGGGATCGCCGGTTGCATTTACAACATGACCATTCCGAACATCGATAACTGGCGTCGTTTTGCGCAAGGCCCTCGTTTTGGCGCGGAAAGCCTCGCGGAAATTTATGCTAACCCGCTCATCGCAAAGAAGGTCGTCTTCAATTTGATGGACGGCCTCATTGCGGAATATGCAGGCGGCCCGCAGTCGCAGCCGAACTATGCCCTGCATCACGCCACTCTGTACGCGAGCAAGGACCCAGTTGCTCTGGACGCCGTCGCATTGAAGCGTTTGGAGGAATGGCGCGCACGTGCGAGCCTGCCTAAGATCGGCCGCCTCGCAGCCTACATCGATTCCGCCAGCCAGCTCGGCCTCGGCAACTCGGCGTTCAATCGGATCGAGGTCCGAAATATCCGCGATTGAAGAACGCCCAACGCTGAATTGGACGTTGGACGTTGGACGTTGGACGTTGGGAGTTGGATGCCGCGATCGAACAACGCCCAACGCCCAACTCCGAAATCTTTCGCGAGCAGCGCGCCCAACTCCGATAAATCGCGAGCAGGCGCTCAGCGCTCAATTCAGACTGAAAGCAGCCAGTTGGAGACAACAATTCTGCGCTCGATCTCGCGCTCATTTTATCTTTCGATTCGATTTTTGCCGGCGCAATTACGCGAACCAATCGCATTGGCGTATCTGCTTGCGCGGGCGACAGACACAGTCGCCGACACGACGGGAATTTCCGGAGCCGTGCGGATGGAAACCCTCAAGATGTTCTCGGACGGGATTCAGGGAAAAGCTTCGCGCGATGTCGTTGTCAATTTGATAGCCTCATTTGTCCCGCTACAGCAGAACGACAGCGAGCGACAGCTGCTTGAATCGTTGCCCGATTGCCTTGCATGGCTCGAGCGAATTGAACAGGCGAATCGCACCGACATTCGCGTAGTGTTGGAGAAAATCACACGCGGCCAGATGCTCGACCTGCAGCGATTCGATCACTCGCAAGAAATTCGCGCACTCGGCACCGCTGCTGATCTCGATGAGTACACCTATCTGGTTGCCGGTTGTGTCGGTGAATTTTGGACGCGGCTCTGTTTCAGGCATGTTCGGAACTTTGCGAATCTGAGCGAGGGTGAGATGCTGGCGCTCGGCAAGCAGTACGGCATGGCGCTTCAGTTGATCAATGTGCTGCGCGACGCCGGCGCCGATCTGCGAGCAGGCAGATGTTATTTTCCAGAATACGAATTAAGCGCAGCGCATCTGACCGCATCGCAAATTCTTTCCGAACCGCAGCGTTTTCAGCCGATCTATCAAACATGGCTGGAGAAAGCAGAGGCCGGCCTTGAGTCTGGAATGGCATACTCGCGCGCAATCAAAAATTGCCGGGTGCGTGCTGCCACAGTTTTACCCGCGTTAATCGGCGTGCGCACACTTGTGCTTTTAAATGCGGCTGGCCCCATGGCGTTGGAGCGCAAGGTAAAAGTTCCCCGCCGTGAAGTGCGCCGCATGATTTTGTTGCTCGCAATCACCTGCGTATCGCGCAGAGCGATCGACGCGATGTTCGAACGCGCAAAACTGTAGCGGCGGTCTGCGACCGCCGACCTTGGTGACGCAGCTTAGCAAGTGCGCATTAAACATCGCAAGTTACAAACCTGCGCCACATTTTCGGCGCTCATAGAGCGCCGCTACAGAAAGTAATTTCGCTGCCGCTCGGTGATAGGTTGGTCGAGTCGCTCCAAAACCAGGAGCATGTCTTCCCAGACTTTGCGCTTTTCCGAGGGAGATTGGTTTCGGAGCAGGTAAGCAGGGTGGTACGTGATCATAAGCGGGACGCCGTTGTAAGCGTGCCAGCGTCCGCGCAATTCCCGCATGGTTCCGCGCATCCCGAGCAGGCCTTCCACCGCGACTGCGCCGAGCGCAACCAACACTTTCGGCTGGATGATCTCGATCTGCTCCACCAGATACGGCCGACAGGTTTGCATCTCTGTCGGCGTTGGCGCGCGATTTCCAAAAGTTCCCCGAGGTGTGTCTGGACGGCACTTGAGGATGTTGGCGATATAAACATCTTCGCGAGCGAAGTTCATCGCTTTGAGAATTCTCGTCAGCAATTGTCCGGCGCGGCCGACAAATGGCTCACCCTGTTTGTCCTCATCTACACCGGGTGCTTCGCCGATGAACATCAGATCGGCGTCAGGATTTCCAACGCCGAACACCGTTTGTGTGCGCGAGCAGGCGAGATGCGCGCATTTTGTGCAAATGTGAACGCGTTCCTGAATTGGCTTGAGCAATTCGGCTTTATTCGACATGGCGGCCTGTCCGCCGGGGACAGCGGACTCTGCAACCTCGGCGGCTGTAGCTTGCGCTGTCCTCAGCGCAAACGAGCGAGCGCCTGCATTAGCGTCTTGCAGTCGCGCGAGCGCAGTTTGCGATGCACGCGGCGCGCGATCGGTTAACTCTCGAATCTTCTCCAGCGCGGCGATAACGAAATCGAGAGCGGGCTCTGGCATTTCCGAGCGATTATCAAAAATTTTGCACCCGCGCGCAATTCTTTTCGGACTCGACGGGCATCATGCCCGTTGGGCGCACAGCCAAGATGGCTATGTTCCGGTAAAGCAATGAGCGCGCGGCTAAGCGACTACGATTACGATCTCCCACGGGAATTAATTGCGCAGCGTCCACTCGAGCGCCGCGAAGATTCCCGCATGATGGTGCTGCACCGTACGGAGCAGACAATCGAACATCGGCAGTTTCACGAGCTAAAAAAGTTCCTGCAGCCGGGCGATCTGGTTGTCTTAAACGACACGCGCGTGCTCCCGGCTCGGCGATTCTCTGACAATGGCGCGATTGAATTTTTGTTTCTCGAACGCCTCGGTCCGACGCGTTGGAAATGTCTGGTAAAACCGGGGCGCAAAATGCGCGTTGGGGCAATGGCAAAGCTCGACAATGTCACGTTGCGGGTCGAAACGATCACATCCGATGGCGAGCGCGTTGTCGCGTTGGATGAAGATGTCGATCTATACGCCGGCGGTTCCATGCCGTTGCCGCCATACATCGACCGCCCGAGCGATGAAAACGACGCGACGCGCTACCAGACTGTTTTTGCCCATGCGGCCGGCGCGATCGCCGCGCCGACGGCGGGACTTCATTTCACCCCGAAAATTTTGAGTGAAATTCCGCACACATTCGTGACTCTGCACGTGGGACCGGGGACATTTCTGCCGGTGCGATCGGAAAACATCGTCGGGCATCGCATGCACGTGGAGCGCTTCTCTATTTCGCCAAAAGCCGCAGACGTGATCAACGAAGCGCACCGGATTATGGCTGTTGGAACGACCACAGTGCGCACGCTTGAATCGGCAATGCGCCAAGGCGAAAAAGTGCTAGCGCAACAGGGAACGAGCAACCTTTTCATTTATCCGCCTTATCATTTCCGGACGCTTGATGTTCTGCTGACAAATTTTCATTTACCGCGATCGACTCTGTTGATGTTGGTCAGCGCATTTGCCGGCCGCGAATTTCTGCTGCGCGCGTACGAGGAAGCGATTCGCGAGCGCTACCGCTTCTATAGCTACGGCGATTGCATGCTGATTTTGTAATCTTCCTCTGCCGCTTCCCCTGAATCTTCTTCTAGAGACGAAGAGAGCAGAAGCAGAGGAAGAGGAAGATTGCGAGGTCACAGGTTGTGCTAATATGCGTTCCATGCCGGACCAACCGAGAGGCGAACTTGTCATTCAAACAATTGCCATGCCGAGGGACACAAATCCGAACGGCGACATTTTTGGCGGCTGGTTGACTTCCCAAATGGACCTTGGCAGCGGAATTCTCGCGGCGAAAACTGCGCAGGCCCGAGTAGTTACCGTGGCGATGGAAGGGATGTCTTTTCTTCAACCTGTGCGGGTAGGGGACACGGTCAGATGTTATGCGCGCGTGGAAAAAATCGGGCGGACGTCGATGACCATTCCGGTGGAAGTTTGGGTGACCCGTTATATGACTGGCGAGGAGCTTCGCGTTACGCACGGCGTGTTTACCCTGGTCGCCGTCGATGAATCTGGGAAACCGATTCCGGTGAAACGGAATTAATCACGAACTGGCACGAATCGACACAAATGAATGACGAGGCAACGCGGTTTGGTGGAGAGGGAACGACGGGCTTCCAATTCGTTCGGCATTCGAGTTTCTGCATTATTTCGTCATTCGCCCGCCACGCCGTAGCCCGGCGAAGGCGGGTCATTCGTCATTCGTCATTTCTCTGATGAGCCGCTTCGCTTATCTTTTCGAACGATTTCCGTCGTTCGGACAAACGTTTTGCTACCGGGAAGTCGCTGAGCTTGCGCAGCAGGGCGTTACGCCGCCGATTTTTTCCATCCGCAATCCGAAAGATGAGCCGCCGCAGGACTGGGACGCGCGCATCGTCAAGCGTGTGCAATATCTGCCCGAAGAAAACGAGTTGCTCGATGATGTTCGCAGAGCGTCGAAAAAACGAAAGCTCACTCCCGAAATCGTCGCGGCGCTGGATGAATGGGGTCGGCGCACGGATTTTCTTCGGCTTTATCAGGCTGTTTATGTCGGATTGCGCCTCCGGGAAATGGGGATCGGCCATGTTCACGCGCACTTCATGGGAATGGCCGCGCGCACGGCTTTCTGGATCGACCAATTTTTCCCAGTGAGTTTCAGCTTCACGGCGCACGCGAACGACATTTTCGCACCGCGGAACTTTGAGATTGCGCTTGATAGGCTTGTCGATACGGCGCGGGTAATCGTGACTGTAAGCGATTATGCCAAAAAGTTTTTGCAAGAGCGCTTCCCGGAACGCGCCGATCGCATCCGTCGCATTTACAACGGCCTGAACCTTGCCGAATTCGGACGCGCGGATTTTTCTTCTAGTCCCCCATTGATTCTGGCAGTTGGTCGTTTGATCGCGAAAAAAGGTTTCGCCGACCTGATCCGCGCCTGCGGATTAATTGCGGAGCGCGGAAAATCGTTTCGATGCGAGATCATCGGCGACGGTCCGCTCGAAAACGACTTACGCGGGCAAATTGAGCGGCTGAATCTGCAGAACCGCGTGGCGTTATCCGGTGCAAAACCACAGCTTGAAGTCCGCCAGCGTCTCGCCAGCGCGAATGTTTTCGTGCTGCCGAGCGTGATCGATCCCGACGGCGGCATGGACAATCTGCCGACGGTGATTATGGAAGCCATGGCGACGCGGTTACCCGTTGTCTCGACCACGATTGGTGGGATCCCCGAAATGGTGGTTGAAAATGAAACCGGTTTTCTGGTGCAACCGGGCGATGCAGTGGCGCTGGCTGACGCGATCGCAAAAGTGATCGATGACCGTCTGTTAGCGCAAAGACTTGGCCGCGCCGGGTATGAACGCACGCAGGAACTTTTCTCGATCGGGAGAAATGTGCGCGAGTTATGCGCCTTACTTAATTCTGGAAGGCGCAATTAACCTAAAGCTTGTTTGTCATGTCGAGCGAAGTCGAGACATCTCTCGCTATCTCCCTTTGAAGTTAGAGATTCCTCCACTTCGGTCGGAATGACAAAAGCTTGCCTAACGAGCGTCTCTGTTACAGCAATTCGCGAACGCAATTGACCGCATTCAGGTAAACGTGATGCAGTCCGCCGCGCATCAGCTCTTCGCTCATCAAGCTCACGGGATCGTTTTTTCCTGCAGGCATTAATTGCGAAACGCGTTTTTCGCCAGCTTTCCCGCGTGAAATTTCCAGAAGATCGCCGCACTTCGCATAGGTAATGAGGAATTCTATGTCGTCCGCCGTCACCGCGACTTCGTGAATCGGTTGGCCGTCGCGCTGGCGCATTTCGACGTCGATCTTGCCAGCGGAGGAATTAACGAATTGAACCTTGTTCTTTCCGTTTGTTTTCACAGAGCGCCAATTCAACTGCGTCGCAAGCCAGCCAACAAACAGAAGCGCAGTAGACCGGAATCCGGGGGCATGATCAATTCGCACCGTTTTAATTTTAGCAAGGCGATGATGCGAAGCGGGATGATCGAAGAATTGCGCGAGCGCGAAACGTACCTTGTCCAGTCGCGTCCAATTCAGGTCGCAAAGCACGATGCGCTGTTTTGCCTCGGCTTGTGCGGACTCCACGAGACGCATTTGCGCCTTAAAATCCTGCCAGGGCTGGGTGTCATAAATAACTCGATCTACCCATGCCCAAAGCTGTGGATCCATCGGCTCACGGAATTCCTGCTGCCACCAAAAATATAGCGGCAAGTCCGAATCCAGGTTTGAAAGAACAATGTTGGGTAGCTGAGTGGTGCAGCCGCCGTTGAGACGGAATGAAATTTGTTCAGAGCAAACTTGTTTGCTGCCGGCACCGCTGACGTGGCAGTGTGCGCTGATCCAAGCCTCCACGCCATCGGCTTCTGCGTTGCAATCAGCTTCGATGACGATCGCGCGACACGCGTGGTTCTCAGTAATTCTCGCCATCAGTTGGGTATTGTTGTTCAGTGAGCCCGGCTCTTCGCTGTAAACGGCAAGGTTCATAAGCGAAGCGCGTGTCGCTGCGCCTTCGCTTTCCTGCCAAAGTTTTTTCAGCTCGTGATCGATCTTGCCAACTGGGATTGGCATTCCGAGCGAATAAGTTTCACTCACGGCAGGCATCGCTCACAGTCTCCGCCACGCCAGGCTATCGCGCGCGAGCAGATCGTCTGCCGCCTCTGGTCCCCACGATCCGGCCGGATAAAAAAACAACTCAGGCACGTCCTTTTTCGCATGCCAGGCTTCCTCGATGGGATCGATGAAAGCCCATGCTTGTTCGACCTCGTCGCGGCGGGCAAAGAGCGTGGCGTCGCCACTCATCGCGTCGAGCAACAAACGCTCGTACGCTTCCGGGCTGGCCTTTCCGAAGGACGTTCCATAATGGAAGTCCATTTTCACAGGCTCGATGTGAAAGCTCGTGCCAGGCACCTTGGCATGAATCCGTAATGAGATTCCCTCATCCGGTTGAATCCGGATCACGAGCACGTTGAGGTCATGCAAGTCTTTGTTGAACAGCACCGCAGGCGCTTTTTTGAAATGAATGGAAATTTCGGTTGCCGATTTTGGAAGCCGTTTCCCGACGCGCATATAAATCGGAACGTCGGCCCAGCGCCAGTTGTCGATGAACAGACGCAGGGCGACGAAAGTCTCGGTCTGCGAGCTTGCGTTGACGTTTTCTTCCTGGCGATAGCCCGCCACCGGGTCGCCGTGGATCGCGCCTTTGGTATATTGGCCACGCACAACATTGGCTGCGATATCACTGCGCGACCAACGACGCAGCGATCGCACCACCTTGACCTTTTCATCGCGAATACTATCGGCACTCAGATCCGTGGGTGGTTCCATGGCGGTAAGGCAAAGGAGCTGAAGCAAGTGGTTCTGCACCATGTCGCGCAACGCGCCTGCGCCTTCGTAATAGCCGGCGCGAGTCCCGACACCCAGCGTTTCCGCCGCCGTGATCTGCACATGGTCGATGTAATGCGTATTCCACAGCGGCGAGAAAATTGCGTTCGCAAATCGGAGAACCAGGATGTTCTGCGCTGTCTCCTTGCCGAGGAAATGGTCGATTCGATAGGTTTGCTCTTCCGTAAAAGAATTGTGGATGATGCGATTGAGCTCGCGCGCCGAGGCGAGATCGGTTCCGAACGGTTTTTCGACGATTACGCGGACCCAGCTATCTTTGCACGTCTCGTTCAACCCGGCAGCTTTCAGGTGCTTGAGAATCGGTTCAAACTGATCCGGAGCCGCTGCAAAATAGAAAAGGCGATTGCCGCGAGTGCCGTGATCTTTGTCGATCTCATCGAGGCGTTTTGCCAGCGCCTCGTAACCGGTTTCGTCCCCGAACTCGCTTTGGTGATAAAAAATAGATTCCGCAAATGTCTTCCAAATTTCGTCGCGCACAGCCTGGCGGGAAAATTTACGAGTGGCTTCTTCGAGATCGCGCCGGAATTCGTCATCGCTTTTCTTGCGGCGCGCGAATCCGACAATGGCCACGGCAGGCGGCAGGTCGCCATCGGCCGCAAGGTTATAGAGCGCAGGGACGAGTTTGCGATGGGTGAGGTCGCCGGTAGCGCCGAAGATCACAATTGCGCACGGCTGCGGCACGGGGCGCATGGCTAATCCTTCTCGGAGCGGGTTTGGTTCCGGTTGATCAGCGGCTCGATTCATGAGCATCCCAAGACTACGCACAACGACGCCGATTTTAAGCGGAATCTTTTCATTCGATTAATCTTATAACGTTGCTCGAACGCGCTGCCTGGATAAAAAGTGCTGGCGGATCATGCCGCAACCGTTTCGCGCAGTAATTTTCGATCTCGATGGCGTCCTTGCCGACTCCGAGCCGTGGTGGAACGAGATCGATGCGCAGTTGCTGCGCGAATACGGCGTGACGTATCGCGGTGAATATCACCGTCAAGTGCTCGGCGTGAGCTACCGGCTGGCGGTCGAGTTTTACAAAAAGGCGTTTGGTCTTTCGGCGCCTGCTGAGGAATTGATACGCCGCCGAGGAGAAATCGCAGCCGACTTCTTCGCCAACTCTGTCGGCTTTTTTCCTTCAACGAGAGCCGTACTAGAAGAGCTGCAGCAAATGAATCTTCGCATTGCCCTCGCGACAAGTTCCGTGAGCGCGTCTGCCCGCCCTTTCTTAGATCGACATGAGTTAACGGCGTTCTTTGACGTTATCGTGACCGGCGAAGAAATCGAGCGCGGCAAACCGCATCCCGACATCTACCTGCGTGCAGCGGAGAAACTCGGCGTTACCGCAGACGCATGCCTCGCCATCGAAGACGCGCTTTCCGGAATCGCCGCTGGGAAGGCCGCTGGGATGCGCGTCGCTGCAATCCCCGACATACGCTTCGTCGATGCGCGCGAATACGAAAACCAAGCGGACTACTTGCTCAGAGATCTTTCAGAAATCCCGGCACTCGTCCGCAGCGTCGGTACGTAGATTAACAACACGCACGGGCGGCAGGATCGTACACGTTCATCGTGGATTTTCGAAGTACTGCTTCAAACGGTGCAGCTTCTGATGTGTGTTCGCGTACAGAATGAGATTTTGGTAACAATCCGTTCGATCAATTCGGCGTCCGGTAGGATGACCTGCGTCGTTGCGTGTAAGCCGAACCAGCTGAAGAACCGCAGTGATCTGTAGCTCTAGGTTCTCAGCAAGCTCCTGTGGAATTTCGCCTTTGGATGCCTTAAGCCGCTTCTCAAATTCTTGAAGTTTGTACACATAGAATTGCCGGGGGTTATTGAGAATTGTGGCGAGGTTTTCTGCTTCTTTACCTTTCCATTTCACAAAACTTACGGCCACTTCGAGCGTTGTCTCTTCTGCTGCGGCGCCGAGCATAACTGCACTCGCGAGATAGCACTCCTGTTCGTAGGTCTTCAGAGCTTCGAGCAGGTACTGCTGCACAGTGGCTGATGTTGCGGGAGCAGACGCGAGCAGCCGCCGCATGTAAGCATTGCGATCGTCCGGATTATAGTCTTCGGTAGCTACCGCTGTTTGCCCTCTCTCGGTTAGCCAGACGGAGCATCCCCCAAAACTACGTGCGCCACCGACATAGATCATTCGGCGGGCGAGCAATGCCCAGAATGCTTCAGCAACGTCAGCCCATTCCGCGTCACATTCGATGCCAGTAAGCCTTTTAACTTGATTACGCGTTGCAGTCGCATTGTCGGTGATGAAGTAGCCGACCTGTAAAGCGCCAGCCGCTTTGATCGACAGAAGGAGAGCTCGTTCAAGATCTGACAATAACATCGAGGTGATCGACGAATATCTGGTTCAATTGCGCCGCAAACTAGCGGCCCGCGCGAAGAGCTTGCGTCCGAGCCACAGGTGCGCAGCAGTCGAGGCGGATCGGCGTTGGCATTAGCTCGGCAGCGGAAATTTGCGCGTCAGCTCGCGGACTTTTTCCCGAACACGATTGAGAGCAGTTTCATCAGTGCGATTTTTCAAGGCTTCAGCAATCAGATCGGCAATCTCGAGCATTTCTTCTTCTTTCATGCCGCGAGTTGTGACCGCTGGTGTACCGACCCGAATCCCGCCGGGCTTAAAGATCGGGTAGGTATCGAACGGGATCGCCGTTCTTGTTCACCGTGATGCCGGCCCGGTCGAGAACTTCCTGTGCTTCTTTGCCGTTAATTTCCTTCGGACGAAGATCGACCAGCATTAAATGATTATCGGTGCCGCCAGAGACGATGCGGTAACCATGTTTCGCCAGGCCGGCCGCGAGCGCCTTCGCGTTGAGCACGACCTGCCGCTGATAGTCGCGGAACTGCGGCTGGAGCGCTTCATGAAAGCATACCGCTTTCGCCGCGATGACGTGCATGAGTGGTCCGCCTTGCACACCCGGAAAAACAGTCGCATCGATCTGCTTGGCGAACCTTTCTTCGCACATCACAATGCCGCCGCGCGGCCCCCGCAAGCTTTTGTGCGTTGTGGTCGTGATGAATTGCGCGTGTGGAATCGGACTGGGGTGCTGACCACCCGCAACAAGCCCGGCGATGTGCGCCATGTCGATGAACAAAAGCGCGCCGACCGAATCCGCGATTTGGCGCAACCGTGGAAAATCGATGATTCGCGGATAAGCTGACGCGCCGGCGGTGATCATAAGCGGGCGCACCTCCTCGGCTTGCTTTTGCAACGCGTCGTAATCGATCTGCTCTGTCTTCTCGCTTACGCCGTACTGTGAGACGGTGTAAAATTTGCCGGAAAAATTCGCGGGATGACCATGCGTGAGATGACCGCCGTGTGCGAGATTCATCGCCAGAATCTTGTCGCCCGGTTTTAGCACCGAGAAATACACCGCCATGTTGGCTTGCGCGCCGCTGTGCGGTTGCACGTTCACGTGCTCGCAACCGAAAAGTCGCTTCGCACGGTCGATCGCCAGTTGTTCGGCGGTATCGACGTTTTCGCAGCCGCCGTACCAGCGCCTTCGAGGATAACCTTCGGCGTACTTGTTCGTGAGGACACTGCCTTGCGCTTCCATCACCGCGCGGCTGGTGAAATTTTCGGAAGCGATTAATTCGATGTTTTCACGCTGACGTTTTTCCTCCGCAACAATTGCATCGAAGATTTCCGGATCGACCCTGCGCAAGGCCTCTCCGTAGCGCGGAGGCGGTTGCGAGCTGAACGATCCAGTTTCAATTCGCTGAGGAAGATCGTCCATGGGATACGAAGATAGCTCGCGCGCGCGCGTTGCACCAGGCCGCACCAGTTCGCCTTGCTCGACAAATGCTAGCACACTGGGCAGGGCATTTTTGATGATGTGTGCGCAATCCTCGTACACTTCGCGGCCAAGACCGATCGGGTCGGGCACATCGCGCCACACCGTTGTGCCCGGCTCTTCAAATTCGCGGATCAAAAATGTTTTGTCGGCGCTTTGGGGAAACAGTGTTTGGATCGTTTCGACATGAGCACCGGTCATGGCAAAAATGTGCGTGGCACGATCGACCAGGGTTGCCGTGAGCGGCTGGCTGCGCTGGCCGCTGATATCTGCGCCTTCCTCTTCGCAAACTTGCACCGCGTAAAGACTTGGCGGCTGGCCGCGCACCGCATGCACGCCGGCCGAAAGGACTTCGATGTCTTTACGGTTGCCGAGCAAACGGCGAAAAAGCCCTTCCGCGATTGGGCTGCGACAAATGTTGCCGGTGCAAACAAAGAGGACGCTTTTCACGCTTCAGGCGCCGCGAGCGAGCGCCATCTCAACCTAGAATCGAACAGGTCCAAGTCAATCAAGGCAATGGCTGTAGTGTGTGCTGTCCTTCGCGCATCAGGCTTAAAGCTTCCAACAAGAAAATCCGCTGAGCACATCCGCCTTCGCCAAGGCTCCGGCGGACGGGTCGGACGCTACAGCGCTTCAGCCGCGCGGCAGATGCAGATGGAACTTGTGCCAAAGAAAAAGAACCAGGATCGCTCCGAGTATGGAAACGATTAAGCCGCCCGGGTGAAATCGGCCTCCGGCACTTGGCGGATAAAACAGATGGGTCACGGCGCCGCCGATAATTGAGCCGACAATGCCCAGCACGATTGTCCACGTGAGCGCCAGAGGCATATGCATCACTGATTTTGCGACGTATCCCGCGATTAAGCCGACAATGATATACCAGATAAGATGAAACATGATTTCCTCCTTTTGACTTCTGCGATTTCCAAAACCGACCGGAGCTGTATCAGATTCAGTCGTTCGAAGCCATCCAAAATTCCAGCCCGATAATTGGAGCTTCTCGACAATGCAAATTGCCGCTATTCTATCGAGTATTCCGTCGTTTTTCGCAAATGACCATCGACACACTGCGTCAGGTGCCATTGTTCGAATCGCTCGATAACGAGGCGGCTGGCGAATTATGTCATCTGCTTGAGGGCCTCGACTGCAAAGCCAGCACGATTCTGTTCCGCGCGGGTGACGAAGGCGACGCGATGTATGTAATCGAGCGCGGGAAGGTCCGGATTTGCGTTCGCACAACTCAGGGACACGAGCTCACGCTAACGGAGCTTGGCCGTGGAGATTTTTTTGGTGAAATGGCATTGCTCGCGATGGGCAGCGGCGGTCAGCTGATGCCGTTGTTGCCGAGGATGCACGGCTGGCAGTGCTCTCGCGGGAGCATTTTCTCTCTTTTGTGCGGAGCAGTCCGAATATCGCACTGGAGTTGCTTACCGCTCTTGCAAACCGGCTTCGGCATACCGATGAGATGTTGCGTCATAGTGCCACGCGCAACGTCAATGTGGAGGAAGCAGCGCGGTTGACCCTTGCCGATCGCGCGGCGGATAAGATCGCCGAATTCGGGGGAAGCTGGAAATTCATTATATTCGAGATCGGATTGTTCCTTTTGTGGATGTTACTAAACACATGGCTGCTCTCCGACAAAGTTTTCGATCCCTACCCCTACGTGTTCTTGAATCTCGTCCTCGGAATTATTTGCGGACTCCAAGCCCCTATTATCATGATGTCGCAAAACCGGCAGAGCCATAAAGATCGGCTGCGCGCGGACCTCGATTACCAGCTGAATTTGAAGAACGAACTCGCGTTGAATGAGATTCTCGAACGCCTCAAAACGCTCGAGCGCGAATATCTGCACCTGACATCGGATAAACGACCCGAATGAGTGAGAGGTTTTCAGTTTTAAGGCTTAAGGGGTCTGCAAGGCGCGCTTAAGACTTAAAGCTTTCTCACTTCTTGAAACGTTGCCGCACGCGTCGGCTTGATTATGTTGCGGCTGCTTTATGAAAAAGCTGGTCATCTTTATGTTTTTGATTCCGGTGCTGACTCTCGTTTTCTTTGGCTGCGCAAATCAAGGCCCCGACCCTGAGCAATCATCGCGCGAGGCGCAGCAGCGACGCGAAGCTGAGAAACAGCAGGCGGAATTTCGCAAGGGTCTCCCTCCGGAAAGCGTTTCCAGTCAGGTCCACTGACGTGGGTGGTCGTCGTGATTCGTTGAATCGTTACAACGCCACGCTCGCGAAAACTTCCGGAGTTACATCGGATTTGCGATTTAACGATTCAACGATTTAACGTGGCCAAGCCAATGCGCTCATACTGGAAGCGACTCCGGTACCGACTTGAATGGATCGGCCTTCTTCTTGCCACAAAATTGATCCCGTTGTTCTCGCGAAGGGCCTGTGATTATCTTGCCAGGACAGCTGGAGTGCTGCTTAGCTTCGTTGATCGGCAGGCGTATCGGGTCGCGCTGAGCAATCTCGAGGTTGCGTTTGGCGATCGATTCTCGCCTCGTGAGCGACGAAAAATTGCCCGGGAATCGTTTCAGCATTTTGCGCGGACCATGGTTGATTTGCTGTGGAGCCCGCGCCTGACACAGGAAAATTTCTCTCGCTACATCGAATGGGAAAATCTTGAGGAAACAGCGCGAGACACCGGCCCGGAGTGCAGCTTTATCATCGCCTGTTATCACTACAGCAACTTTGAATGGCTTAGTTTGGCCGGTGGCTTCGTTGATTTGAAAGGCACCATTATTTCGCAGGAATTCAAGAACTCGTTGCTCGATCCAATTTTTAAAAAATTGCGTGAGCAATCGGGGCACGAACTGGTTCCGCGCGAACGCGCTATCATTCGGCTTTACAAAGCCCTTCGACGAAAGGGCCGCACCGCGTTGCTGGTCGATCTTACGGTCCCGCCGGCCCACGGTGCAGTGGTGATTGATTGTCTTGGGTTAAAGACAAGCGTGACTTCCGCGTACGCCTGGCTGCATGAACAAACCGGCGCGCCGATCATTCCCGCGCATTGCGAACCTCTGCCGGATGGACGTTACCGGATCATCTTCCATCCGCAAGATCGAATGCACCGCTGAGATGACTCATCAGCAAATCGCCCAGGCTTGTTGGGATTCATTCGAACCGTACGTACGAAAGAATCCCGGCGCCCTGGCTCTGGATGTACAAGCATTGGCGCTATCGCCCCGCAAAGCCTGACCGGCATTACCCGTTCTACGCAAATTTCTCCCGACGGTTCGAAGACCTGCTTCAGCGCGACCGGGCCGTTGCTACAGAGGCATCGAACCGGTTGTAGGGTTGTGAGCTGCGCGACTGTTGATTTCAACTGCGCCGAGGCGTGAGCTCGCCGGGCAACGCGGAAATTAAGCCAGCCAGTTTAGCCGAGGGCGCGTAGCCGCCGCGTTGGAGTTACTGCGGCGTAGGTGATGGTGTTAGCGAAGCAGACTCCTCCGCAGGAGATGGAGTCGGCGAAGGAGCTTCGGCGGTGGGAAAGACTGCCCCGCTAGACAACCCCGCTGCCTGGAACTTCCGCTGTAGCGTTTGTCTACGTGATTCTTCCACCTCACGCCGTCTTTGGGCGAGTTCCTCTTGTATTTTCCTGCCTTTTTCTTCTCTTACGGAGGTCGCCTGCGAGGAATCCGGAACCAGGGATCGCATATCGGGGGGCAGCTGTTGTATTCTGCTGTCTGTTTCAGCTTTCACTTGCGAAGAATCGGGAGCGCCCTGAGAAGTCGTCCGGGCGTTTGCCATGGCTTTTTCTCTTTTGGCCAACGCTTTCTCGCGTTCTGCCAGCGCTTTCTCTCTTGCACTCAATGCGCTTTCTCTTTCAGCTAAGGCGTTCTCGCGTGCATCCATCTCCACTTTCCGTTGAGCAAGTTGTTGTTCAGCGGCTGAATTTTGTTTTTGGCAGGAGCAAATCAGCGCGAGAGAGATGACCACCGAAAGGACAAATATTCTTCTCATACGAGGAACGACTGTAATTGATTTGCGTTACTCATGGCAAGAAAGGCGTTCGCCGCAAAGGCGAACGCCTTTCAATTCAATTGGCCTCCGTGCTTCTGACACACACAAGGCCGCTTTAACGTCGGAGCTTTACGGTTTGTTCGCGACTACTTGCGGCGCAGGTTTAGTCACTTCGAGCTGCGCGCTGACTTTCTGGATTTGCGCGGCCTGCTCCTTGAGCTGAGCCGTGAGAATTTCCACTTGTTTCTGCAACTCCTCAACTTTGCGATCGAGCATGGCTTGAGGCTTGCCGCCGGCTGCGGCGGTGCAGTCGCTGATCACGTTAAATTGATCGACACATACTGCATGGGTGGAGCCTGGGTCGCTGAGTCGGCTCATCGAAGATGCTGCCGATGAAGCAGGTTGGACCTGTGTCAGTATAAGGACCTGCAGTCTCGACGCCGATTGCGATCTGGTTACTGCGTGGACGATACCGACGCCGGCAAAGTGGCCGAGACACACGTTGTCACTGCCGTCGACGATACTATTTCCGGCCTCGTCGCCCATGGCGATGTTACCACTACCGCTGACGTTGCCAAAAAGCGCGTCATCACCGACAGCTGCGTTCTCGATCGCCCGATACGTTGCTGGTTAAGGCCTCATCACCAAACGCTTCATTTTCGAAGCCGTCCACATTAGCGCCGAGCGCCAAACGGCCATGGGCGTTGTTGTAGATGGCGAGCCCAGCAGCGTCGCTGTCATTGTTGAAGAGCGCAAAGGAGCCGACGGCATTGTTGAGCTGCCGGTGTTGTTAAGGAGCAGCGCATCAGTTCCAACTGCAGTGTTATCTGTGCCGGTGATGTTGAGCAACAGCGCCGCCAGCGCCCACTGCGGTATTATCGAATCTCCGGTGTTAAGAACAGCGTCGCCGCACCGAAACCGGTGTTGATAGCGGCGATTGGTGTCGATAAAGAGCGAGAACCATCCAATGGCCGAGTTGAATCCGCCGGTGGTCAACTCTCAAGGCGTTGGCCCCATCGGCCGTGTTGCCACCTGAACATCAGGGAAGGGTGAAGGAGTCTGGCGCTCTCTGGACCTCCGGATCCGAACGCAAGCCCAAAACAGGCAAGCACGGAGAGGATCGTTGCGAATATTGTTAGCCTGCAATTTTTCATAAGATTGATTTCCTTTGTTGTTTTGGCCTTCTCTGATTTGTTTTCCGGCGCGCCTTAGCCTGACACCCGTCCGGCGAAAGCGTCACCACACCATCTCATGTCCAGCCGTTTACTTGTTTACAACGGCTTTTTGCCAAAAATGCCGGTGCTGTGTCAACAAGAAAAATTGATTTTTTTTTGGTGCCAGGAGAAGGACCGGAAGAACCAGGATGAACATTCGCGATTACAGTCCGCCACAGGACGGATTCGCCGGGGTGAACTTGATTCAAGCGCCGTCGCGGATTAAGCGTGCTTCGCGTCATGTCCCGCTCATCGCCATCTTCGACCAGCCATGCCCGCAGTGCTACTGCATTGCAGGCGGACGAAATACTGCGCGCTCATTGCGCTGCAATTGCCAGGGAAGAAGCTGCGCTTCGTGAGGGTGGGGGCAAGGCCGGCCACGAGCGCCAACGCAAGATGGGCCGGCTGCCGGTGCGCGAACGGCTGCGTCACCTGCTCGATAAGGACTCGCCGTTTTTCGAGATCGGTCTCTGGGCGGCCTACAAAATGTACGAACAATGGGGGAAGATTCCGGCAGCAGGCGTCGTCGCGGGCATAGGGAATATCGAAGGCGTTCCGTGCATGGTCATCGCGAATGACGCAACAGTGAAGGCCGGCGCGTTCTTTCCACAAACGACCAAAAAAGTGATTCGGGCCCAGCGGATCGCTTTTGAATGCGCGCTGCCCATCGTTTACCTGGTCGATTCCGCCGGCGTATTTCTTCCGATGCAGGACGAAATTTTTCCAGATGAAGATGATTTTGGCCGCATCTTTCGCAACAACTCAGTGATCTCCGCGGCTGGTATTCCACAGTTTGCCGCGATCATGGGGAATTGCGTCGCCGGCGGCGCGTACCTGCCAGTACTCTGCGACAAAATCCTGATGACGAAGGGAAGCGGCCTTTATCTCGCTGGTCCGTCACTGGTGAAGGCGGCAATTGGCCAGATTGTCGATGCTGAAGAACTGGGCGGCGCGCAAATGCATGCGGAGATAAGTGGGACGGTGGACTTCTCTGAGAAGGATGATCCCTCCTGCCTCAAGCGCCTTCGCTCGCTAGTCGCATTGCTGCCCGAAGCGAGAGAATCCAAAACTTTAAAGATGCCGAACGAAACATTGAAACCGGCCAAGCAGCCGGATGCGGTTTATGATCTGATCAGCTTCGATGGTCAGAAAAATTATGATGCGCGCGACCTGCTTGCCACGGTCATCGATGAAAAGTCAATCGACGAATATAAGGCCGACTACGGCAAGACGATCGTGACTGCGTACGCGCGTATCAATGGGCGACCGGTGGGAATTGTTGCCAACCAACGTTTGCAGGTCAGGACCAAAAAAGAAGGTATTCAGATGGGTGGCGTCATTTACTCAGATAGCGCTGATAAGGCGGCGCGTTTTGTGATGGACTGCAATCAAACGGGTTTGCCGATCATCTTTTTCCAGGATGTCACTGGTTTCATGGTGGGGCGCGACGCGGAAGAGAGCGGAATCATTCGTAGTGGCGCGAAACTGGTGAACGCAGTCAGCAATTCCATCGTGCCGAAGATCACCGTCGTTGTAGGCGGCTCATTTGGCGCCGGGAATTACGCCATGTGCGGCAAGGCATACGACCCGCGATTTATCGTTGCGTGGCCGACCGCGCGCTACGCGGTCATGGGCGCCGCTCAAGCGTCCGACACCGTTTTTACCATTCTGGCCCGCGCCCGTGAACGAGGCGACAAGAAGGCGACACACGAGGAACTGGAGGAACTTCGCGACAATGTGAAACAGAGTTACGAAGAGCAAACCGACATTCGCTACGGCGCCGCTCGTGGCTGGGTGGACGCGATTATTCAGCCGCACGAAACCCGCGATGTCCTGAACCGCTTGTTAGACTATGTGTCCCGGCCCATGCCGAAAGCGCCTTTCCATACCGGAGTCATCCAAGTTTGAATTCGTCATTCGGATTTCGTCATTTACGCCATGCCTGTTGTTCTGATCGAAAAGCAAACACCGCAAATAACGGTAGTAACTCTTAACAGACCTGAGCGGCGTAATGCGCTTACCATCGAGTTACTCACTCAATTCGATGCCGCGATCAAGGTCGCATCGGACCAGCCGCACCAGCGCGTGCTTATTCTGCGGGGAGCGGGCGCAGCCTTTTGCACTGGACTCGATTTGAAGGAAGCAGCCGACCACACAAAAGCGCATGCGACCGCAGAGATGGTCGCTAACACTTTGATTACGCTGAGCCAGGCTCCTCTCGTGACCATCGCGGCAGTGCATGGCGCGGCGGTCGCAGGCGGAGCAGGCATCATGTCGGCATGCGATTTTGTTGTGGCGGCGGAGAGAACAAAAATTGGCTATCCGGAGGTGCGTCGCGGCTTGGTTGCCGGATTAGTTATGACGTTTTTGCGTCGGCAGGTCGGCGAACGAAACATGCGGGAGTTGCTGTTAGGTTCCGAGTTAATCGACGCCCGGCGCGCAAAGGAAATCGGCCTCGTGAACCGCGTTGTCGCGCCAGACGATGTAATGAGCGAAGCGCAAAAGTTTGCCGAATCGGTCTTGCAAGGCGCACCCGACGCACTGGCGCAAACCAAGCGGTTGATTAACGAACTCTGGTGGCGTTCGGTGAAGGAAGATGTCGAGCTTGCGTTGAAGTACCACCTGCAAGCGCGCGAATCGGACGAAGCCCGTGAAGGTATCGCAGCCTTTAACGAGAAGCGGAAAGCAAACTGGATAAGTGTAGCATAGACTTGTCGGTCTGTGTGCCTAGCGGAGCTGCGTTCCGCTGCTTCCAGCCTTAGGCTGAACACGAGATTCTTCGACGCCGCTTCGCTCTGTTCAAGATGCGCGCTGGCTTTACGAACCGCATCCACCACGCGATGGTCGCGCGCAGATGAAAACTCACAGCGCACGGCCAAAACGCAATTGGCGGCCCCGAGTTGGATGGGGCGTGCCACTAGCCTGGCTGACGCTTTGCATCGTTTGGAGTTCGACCTGGCTTGCCATCAAAATCGGGTTGCGAGATTTGCCGCCGATTTCGTTCGTGGCGATTCGTTTTCTGATCGCGATCATCGTGCTGCTAGCTGTTTCCATCGGCCGCACCCGATTACTGCCGCTGCGTCGCAACGATTACCTGGTTCTGGCAATTACTGGAGTGCTCATGTTCGCTGTGAACTACACCTTGCTATTCTGGGCCGAGCTACACGTCTCGTCGGGTCTTGCTGCTGTTTTGCAGGCAACGATTCCGATCTTCGGCATGTTCTTCGCGCATTGGATGCTGCCGGATGAACCGCTGCGCTTGCAAAAGTTTGTCGGCGCAATCACCGCCCTTGGCGGCGTGACACTGATTTGTGGCCGGCTGCTCGGTTTTAACGGGCCACTTGCTTTCTGGGGCGGCGTGGGAGTTGTCGTTGGAGCTGCCAGCGCCGCCTACGCCAACGTCCTGGTCAAGGCGCGAGCGATTCAGGTCGCGCCGGCCATGCTGGCGGCGTGGCAAATGATTTTCGGAATCGCACCATTGTTAGTTCTTGGGTTTGCAATCGATGGAAACCCAGCGCGTTTTCACTGGACCGCCGTGTCGGTTTTCTGCCTGCTATATCTCGCCGTTATTGGGTCGGCACTTACGTTTCTACTTCTTTACTGGCTTCTACCGCGGCTGACCGTGGCGCAGCTGCAAAGCATCTCTCTTATCACGCCCCCCGGTGCAGTCATGCTCGGCTGGTCGTTAGGCGGCGAGACGTTTCCGCTCTCGTCGTTGTTAGGCGCCGCCTTTGTTCTTACCGGCGTCTGGATGATCTTTCGAAAGGCGGCGGCGCCAGAGCCACTGGTTCAGGAAGGCTAATTAATTCAGACATTCGCGTGGACCGAAGCCGCGATCGTATCCTGCGACCGCATAGCGTCAGAGAGCTTGTCCGGGCAAAATTGTTCCACCGGACTCTGCAAAACAGCTAATTGATGATGCAAATTATCAGGTTGAACGCACCGACTGCTTGGTCATCGCGCTGCCATGAGCGTTTGTTGATCAAGCTCAGCGCAGTGGAACCTGCGCGCTCCGCGCGAAAGAAAAACCTGTGCTGGCCGCCGGCGCCGGCACCCTTCTGATCATGAGGCAGAAACTCGTCGCCTTTGGCCGCCAACAAAGCTTGGTCGATACTGCTGATCGTCCACCTATAGCCGGTTGTCGGATTTTCCTTTAGTTCAATCGTGATCTTTGCACCGCGCTCTACTTCAACGTTCGCACCGCTATCTTTGTCGTCGAATACGTATTCGGCCACGTCTTCACATGTAACGGCTCAGCCTTCTTGCATAATCCGCACAGTCCAAAAATCGTCGGCGAGATTCTTATCGGGCGACAGATAATCGTAAGGCATTGTGAAGTAACCCTTCTGTCCCCAGTCGCTGCCCCAGGAGTTTCGGATTATAAATCGTCGGGCTGCATTGTCATAACCAACTGCCATTACCGCGTGGCCGCCCATCACCTTCTCCTTTGGACCTGGCATGTTTAACACGCCCGACTTTGCCACCGCTGCCGATTCGAAAGCTTCATAAACAGTAAAGCCAAAGACAAAAGGGAATCCTTCTGCCAGGCAGCTGCGCATCTCATCCACCGTGCTAATTCGGTGGTAAGAAAGTATTCGATGCTTTTTCGCTGAGCGATAGCAAGCCGCACCGGGTTTCTTCGCGAATCTGCTGACGACGTAGGGCCACTCAGCTTCGGTGCAAACTCCCAGCTTGGCCAGCGACTTAATTCCATCGCGAATAAACGCGCCGCTGTCCTGATTAGCCGTGCCTTCTATCACGCGTTCGTTGTAATAGACGAATAAACGACTGAGATCGGCAAACGGCGCGCCGTCTTTAATTTCGAGGAACTCGAGTGCGCCGACCAGAGCATTAGCAGTGCAACTACCCAGCTGTCCCTGGTCTTCAACCGGTGAACATTTCGACCGCATATCGACTTTTGCCGGCGGTGATACCAGCCTCGGCGCGATTGCCGAATAGAAGAGATCGCGGTGATCAGGCAGATCCGGCAGCCAGCCATACCATTTAGGTGAACGCGTATGTATTTTTGTTGATGTAGGCATATGTAGATAGGGGTTATAGGTTAAAATTTGGACTTATCTGAAGCAAAGTCCTCCATCGAAGATTTACCTGCTGGTTTTTTCGGGAGTCGCCGCCCTTATCCTGACGAGGTCCCTGCCCAGATCACCTTTAACAAAACCGGCAGGTGCTTGTAAAGCGAAAAAATGTCTGGCAGGACGGTTAGGCCACCACCGGCGCACTCGGTTTTCGCTGGAAGTTATGACGGGAGTAGTGAAGGTATTGGATCGAATGCCAAAGTATTGGATGATTAATGATCGCGACCGCGGCGGTACGGGCACATCGCCGAATCCGCGCGGAGTGACTTACTGGGTGACTGATAACGGACCGCTTAACCAGATCAGCAACTGGAAGAATGTGACTGCAAATCAGTTTCAAACCCTTCTCAAAGCGGCAGCCGATGAGTTTCCTGCTCTTCCGCCGGGGGACAACCTGGATCAATCTCATGTGACGATTTTGGTGCATGGTTATAATGTCAGCTTCGATCATTCGACGAGGTTTTATGAAGCACTTTGCGGCCGATTGTTTGATGGGCCGAACAGCTTGGGACTTTGCATTCTCTTTGATTGGCCGTCGTGGGGAAATATCCTCGGCTACGAACCCGACCGGGAGCGCGCTCGGGAATGCGCACAAGATTTGACGGACATTCTCGCTGCGCTTTTCGATTGGTTGGTCAAGCAACAAGCAGCCGCGATTGCTTCGCAAGGTGATCCCAACAAATCCTGCAAAGCGAAGCTGTCACTCATCGCGCACAGCATGGGGAATTACGTCGTGCAGAAGGCGATGGCCGCTGCATGGACGCGCAAGAATCAACCGCTGCTGGTGAGTTTGATTAATCAGCTGCTCATGGTAGCGGCGGATGTAGATAACGATTTGTTCGATGCCGGGGCGCCGGACAATAATGACGGCTCCGCCGTCGTAAATCTCACTTATCGAATCACTGCGCTCTATAGTGGCCGTGACGAAGTACTCGGTGCTTCCGCCGGTCTCAAGCATTTCGGTACGCGCCGGCTCGGTCGTGCTGGTCTCGCGCATTGTCCGCCCGCTTGTAACTCAGCCGCCGCAAACAGACAACGTATGGGATGTCGATTGCTCCGGGTTCTTTCCGGCCAGCGTCAGCGGCACCGATATTCACGGCGCGTACTTCATAACGGATGAAACGATTGAATTGATGCGCCAGATTTTGCGCGGCGTCGACCGCAATGTGCTTGGGAACACTGGAAAACTCACGGGCAAAGCCTGGCCTTAGGCTTGCGGCGCGTTTTGCTTTGATGAATTTCGATCGGCGGCTGCGTCGACATCATACCTTGTAATAGGGATTCGATGACCTGAGTTCGAGACTTCTTTCCATGCGCGTCAAAGCCTCGCTTAATACACCGTGACGTAAGACGCACCAGCGCGACCATGATCGTCAAGGGCGTTGAGTTCGTAACTGCCAGGCCTTGGTTTCCATGCAACGACGTCTTGTGGATTGGTCCTGGCAATGAATGTGTTGTCCGCGAACCAATAAATTTCGCGCACATCGGCATCTGTTTTGGCTCGCAGTGCGATCGTACCGGCCGATGTCAGCACGATCTTTTGGCCCGCAGCCGGCGAGATAATTTGTGGCGCGTTTCCAGTGCGCGCGATCAATTCGGGGGACGTTCCCGGTAAAAAGGGCGGCGGCAATTTTCTCGGCACTCCAGCGCGGCGGAAAATCGACAAGAGCTCTGTCGGCCAAAATTCGTAAACTTCACGCCGGAGCTGGCGGGTTCCGTCATCTCTTGGTACGCGCAATCCGCTCACAGCGTCGACGAGCACTTCCTGATGTACATCGCAAAGTTTGATCGGCGAGATTCCGGGAATAAACCAGCCCTCGACCTGCTGCGTGCAATACGGTTCGGGCAAATCACCCGAGACGGCGCAGAAGGAGACACGTTTTAAGTTTGCACCGGGCGGCGGGAGATGCGGCTGGTTAGGTTCGGGCCAGCCTGCACGTAAACTGTCGATGATTTGAAATAAAAGCGGGGCAGCGGCGATTCGCCCGACAAAAGTTCCGTTGGCGCGTCCATCAAAATTTCCGATCCAAATCGCGAGCACGTAATGATTGAAGACAGCGATCGACCACGCATCGCGAAAACCATGGGACGTTCCCGTTTTCCAAAAAACCGGTGCGATCTGGTCCGAATACGTGCTGCTAATTTCGGGCCGTGACAGATTGAGCATCTCCAGCGTTAGAAATGCTGCTTCCGGCATGATGATCCGGCGGCCGCGCAAGGCGATTGGATCCTGCGAAGTCCTGCGAAGGGGGTGCAGCTCTCCGTTATTTGCAAGCGCAGCGTATAGGCGGACCAGGTCCTCCATGGTTACTTCGGCGCCGCCCAGCGGAAGGGTCAATCCATAAAGTGCTTCTGACCGGGGTAACCTGACGCCGGCCCCGCGGAGAAATTCATAAAACGTGGGATGACGCAGATGGGATGCGAGTTCAACCGCGGGAAGATTGCGGCTGCGCGCAAGCGCGTCACATGCGCGAATGGGGCCTGCAAATTCGCGATCGAAATTTTCCGGATCGTAATCGCCAAAACTGTGCGGCGCATCGGACAGAATCGACAACGGATGAATCAATCCCTGTTCCATGCCGAGCGCATACACGAATGGTTTCAGTGTCGAACCGGGCGAGCGCGGAGCACGTGTTCCATCCACTTGCCCCTGGATTTCGGCATTGAAAAAATCGGCCGAACCGACTTGTGCCAGCACGTCCATGCTCCGCGTATCGATTAACAAAGCGGCGGCATTGTGGATTCCGCGACTGCGATTTTCACGAATGTAATCCGCGATTCGGCGCTCGATTAATTGCTGCTTCGGCAGATCGAGCGTGGTCACGATCTCGTCCCGACCTTTCTCCGTCGCCAAAACTTGCTGGACAAAATGCGGTGCGAGAAATTTCCGTTCGGCTTGCGCGCGAGCGCTAAATGAGATCGTAGCACAGGCATCTTGCCTGTGGGGCCGGTGGGCGTCTCGCCGTCCGAATCGGAACAGCGCCGAATCGAGCGAGTGGTTATTGCGATCGGCAAACAACGCGCGGCGAGTCGGGCTTTGCGGAATGACGCACAGCGAAATTGATTCCGGCCTCGTCAAATGCGCGGCCGTCTTGCCGAAATAAATCTGACTGGCCGCCCCCACGCCTTCGATGTTTCGTCCGTACGGCGCGAGATTTAGGTAGGCTTCGAGGATCTGAGACTTCGAGTAATGCCGCTCGAGTTCCAGCGCGCGAACAATTTGAACGAACTTTCCCCTGAATGTGCGAGTCGGCAGGTGATAACGCAACCGCGCCAGTTGCATGGTGATGGTGGAAGCGCCGCTACGCGCCCCGCCCGGTCGCAAACCAAAAGCCGCTCGCACCAAGGCGACCGGGTTAACTCCCGGATGATACCGATAGTATTTGTCTTCAAATTGGAGCGTGGCATCGACCAGGGCGGGCGAAATGTTTGGCAAAGAAGTCCAGACCCGATATTTCTGATCGCAAGTCATGGTGACCCGAAGCAATTTCCCATTGCGATCGCGAACACATTGCGAAAACGAAACCCCTTCGAGCAAGGGCGGTTTGGGCAACACCACCCAGGCGGCGCTGAGAAATGCGCAGGTCAGCAGTAGCGGTGGCAATATTTTTCGAAGCGCAATCATTCCGTTACTGTGATCTTTCCACCGACGCCGCAGCCTTTGATGGCGCGGTCGTACATCGATTCGGCGAAAATGGGCGGCACCGTAAACTCGCCGCGATTGGATGACTTAATCTGATAATTGATCTCGAGTACGTTGCCGGAAACCGTCGCATAGAAAACGGCGCGATCTTCACGAACATCGACATAATCGACGCCCGTAATTGTCGAAACACCCGGTTGCAAAGATGTCCCGACGATTTCGAACCCGCCGGGCAAAAGATCGACAATGGCAACATTGGTGACGGATTCATCCTTTACGCTTCGCGCTTGCAGACGGACATGAATCGGTTCACCCAGTTTCGTCTGCGTGACCGGTTGATTGTTTTTGTCGAGTAATTCCCGATGAACTTCCAAGCCGGCAGTGACTGGTTTCACCGGCGCGTGTCGGTCGAATCCGGCTTCCACAACCTGGAAAAATGCGCCCGGGCCGTTGAGCGCTCCAGCGCTCTTAAATCGCAGCGCAATCGCGTCTTTCGAAAAAGCAGTCCGCTGCAGCAACTTCGCGCCGCTCGTTAGGCCAACTCTCGCGCTTGTCTCGGTGAATTTCGGCAATGCTGAGTTCGGGCAACGTTTGCGCGATCGCGTGCGAGTACCGATTTCAGAGCCGACACCGCATAAGCTGCCGAGAGTGTGTTGAATTCGCCGCGCCCAATCGGCTGAAGAATTTGCTCGAATTCCGCCGCCGAGATTTTTTTAAGTCGATCCGGAAACGCGCGCGCGAGTATGGCGACATATTGCGCGTTCGCTCCGAGCGGCTGGCAGAAGTCGTCGTAATCTCGATTGGATCCCTTGTCGATCTTGTAGACGCCAATCAACTCGTCTGCATCTTTATCTTTGTGCAGAAGCTTGAACGCGCCCGCGAGATAAACGCCGGTGACATCGTTTTGCCATGTGTCGGTCTGATGCTGATCAAGATAATCGCGCAGATTAAGAATGTAATTGGTGGTGACAACGCCTTCGCGTGTGAGCACGTAAATCCCGTAAGCGATGGTTCGTGCGTCGGCCGGGGTCGAAGGCTCGAGCGTGACCATCTTTTGCAAGTAGCGCAAGCCACTCGCGAACATGTCCGCAGGCGGAGCAAAGCCGGCGGTTTTTGCGGCGCTGAGGAAATCCATCACGTAAACCGAGTTGAAACTGATCTTCTGATCCGTTTCTGGTGCCCAATAACCGAACGCGCCCTGATCGTTTTGCCGGCGTCGCAGAGTCGCGAACGTTTTTTCAAGCTGTGTGTTTACCTCCGCTCGGTTGAGTCCGAAATCGGCTTCATCCGAAAGCAGGAGCCGGCAGAATGCGCCGCTCGTGAGTTGCTCGCTACAGCCGTGAGGAAAATCTTTTAGAAATACATAAAGACCGTGCGCGAGTCCCAGCGGCACGGCCGCGACCGCGGCTTCGCGTTTGGCGAACTCGGGATAGATCGCCCGCGTAATTTGAACGTCCACGTGTCCTTTTTTGAAATTACCACTGTGAACATCAGTCGCGTAGGGAACGGGCGGGCGAACACTCAGCGTTGCTCGGCGGCGTGTCTCGATTCCGTCTCGGCTGGCCACGAATCTAATCTCGCCCGAGCCGAGCACGTCGTTCACACGGAAGCGAAACTTCGCGCTTTGCTCGCGCCCTTCGGCGATTCGCAACTTTTGCGTTGGCGCTCCCAGGATCGACAATTGCGATGATGTATCGGCGCGCAGCTGTACCTCGGCATCCGCACCGGATCCTTCGACATTGTTCGCAACGGTCACGCCAGCCTCGAATTCGTCGCCGGGAGCGGCGAGCACCGGAACGCTCGGAGTTACGACAAACGGTCCTCGAATGAGCGCGTCGCGCTCGCTCGAGCCAACCGCGTCATCCGCGATCGCGACAGACATGATCTTCAACGTGCCGTCGAAATAATCAGGAACGTCATAAACGACTTCGCGCTTTGTGCCGTCGGCGTCGACGATGCCAGACCAAAACACTACGGGTTTTTCCGTGACCCGCTTGAACGGATTCAATTTTTGAACTTCGCCGCCGTCGCCGCCGAACGCCGAGAGGGAACGCAGTAAGGAAAATTCCGGAATGATCAGATCAACGATCTGCGCCGTCTCCACGCCGAGAGCGCATTTGCGAAAGAGATAGGCGAGTGGATTCGGCGTTTTGTAATCGGTGACTTGCAGAATTCCCTGATCGACCGCGAAGATTACGATCTTGCTGGGCCTATCGGTCTTGTAGCCGATGTGCAACGGTTCGCCCGGCTTCGCTTTTGCCGCGGCTTGAAGATCGATCTTGAGCCGGCGCTTCTCGATGTTGGCGGTGAACGGGACGACGCCGTAACTGAGCGGGCTGACAAAAATTTCCTTGGAATCAAGCGCTCGCACAAACGCAACATTGACGTAGCCGCTGCCTTCAAAATTTTCAGGCAGGCGAATGTGCTGAATGCTGCTGGCGGTGTTCGTTTGAAACCAGCTGTAGGCGTAAATTTTTTCCCGTTCGATTGTGATAAGGCCGTAGCCGCTATAGGGCGCGGTCACGCTTAACTCAATTTCATCACCGGCGCGATACTCCTTGGCGTTGAGCTTGATTTGCAGTTCTGCATTTTTCTCGAGGGCGCCAGTCATTGCAGCGCGACCCACGACCGAGAACCGCAGCTTGCTCAAAATGCGATTCTGATCGTCGCGCAGTTCGAGCACATAATTGCCGGGCTCCTCGGTCGGAAGCGCGTAATGAAACCCGGTCGCCGCCACCGAGATTTTTTCCGATTTGGCGGGGCGCTCTCTTATGACTGACTCATAAACGTAGTTGCCATTTTCCTGCTTCTTCAGAACGGAAACATATTCCTGTGCGATGAGGTTGAGGGTGATGTTCTCGATCGCAATGCGGTCAAGTTGCGGATCCACTGCGACTAGATCGACGCCGCGTGGTTTGTTCATCTCGATGTAACGCAGGTCGCCGTCGGCTTTGTAGCCGATCACGTAAGGCAGGGCGGAGACAAGTGCAGCGACATCGCCCGTGACGCTCCTCCCACCTTCGCCTTCGAAGCCTTCCGCGATGAATCGCATCGCGTACGTCGCATCGGCAAACCGTTCGAGCTGCAAATCAAAATCCGCGTGGCCTTCGGCATCGGTCTTTTGTTCACCAAGATCGACAGTTTGCTCCTCCCGCTGCTTGTTTTCATCAAACAGCGGGTCGAAAAACGTGAAGTCGCGAAACTCTGGAAATGAAAATGCCGCAGGCGCGAGCTCAACCTTGCCGGTCACACGCCGATCCGTTGCGGGCGTGCCGTAAAGATTAGCCAGCGCAACGGACGCGTGCATTTCCTTGGGATGAATCCAGCCGCGCGGCGCATTTTGCGACAGCCGCGTCTCAATTTTCATGCGGTCCGGCAGAAATTCCTTTACCTGCGCCGTGGCGGAACCGAGCAAATTCGAGCGCTTGTTATTTTTGACCAGATAAACGCTGAACGTATAGAGGCCGGTGGGCGATTCATTGGCGGTTTGATAGGTGAGTTCGGTGAAGCCAGTCTCCGGCAATGTGAGTTTCTTTGTCTGCACCGGCAGATCGCGCGCATCCACGACTTCGGTTTCAATGGGCAAGCCTTTGAGGTTGCCGCCCCAGCTTCGCTGTTTCACTACCAGCCCGATGTGAATTTCATCCCCGGGCCGGTACACACCGCGCTCCGTAAAAACGAATGCGTCCAGACCTTCCGGCGCGATGTTCTCCGCCCCTTCAATCTCGAAGCGCGAGAAATTCAGGATGCGGTCTTCGCGCGCGAACGGCATGAACGCGATGTCGTCGCCATTGCGCGCGACAAACGCCACCGGCGTTTTCTCGCGTTCCGATTTTTCAACCGAAGCGAAGGCGCAATGACCATCCGCCGCCGTTTGGGCCGTTTGGATCGGCACGCCGTTCTTGCCCAGAATTTCCACCGTGGCGCCGTTGAGCGGTTGACCACTTTTGATCGACATCAAAAAAACATCGCTGCTGCCGTCAGTGTTTTTCTTCGTCACGATTCCGATGTCGGTAATAAGCAGAAATCTGCTGTCCCTCGCCGAGTTGATTGGTTTCTTTTTCGCCGGGTCCCAGCCGCGCGCGGTCAGGAAAAACAGGCCGCGCTCACTGCCGCCATCTGCCGGTTTGCGAAGGTGCTCGGCGAAATCGAACGCCGAGTAATTGGACTTCCATTTGTCTTCCACTTCGATCGGCTGCTGCTCAACCGCGATCCGAGAGATGTTTTCTTTGTTAAAGTACAGGGGTGCACGGAACTCCGGGTCCTCGAACCTGCCTTCGGTCTGGCTAACGAGATGGTTGATTTGCGTCGTGGCAACGCGCGCAACTTCGAACTCGATCGCCCGCAGAGCGCGTGAACGGATCGACAATTTCCTGTCGCCATTGAGCGCGAGCAGACCGCCTTGACCTTCAATCTGCACCTCGCGTGGAAGCTGCGGCACTGCAACGACCGCATTGTAATCGTCCGCCAAAGGATAATCGCCGAAAGCGCGCACTCCTTTTGGGACACGGACGTAGAGCTCGCCTTCCGATTCGATGCGGATCTTAAACGCGTGTTGCCGATCCTGCGCCTTTTCCGAGGGGACCACCGTGAATTCAATTCGCTTGGCCTGCTCGAGGACATCGTCCGGCACATCAGTCGGACTTTGCCATTTCGACGCGTTATCAGATTCTGTCGTCTCGTCGGACTCCTCCTCTTCTGATTCGGTGCTTTGCCTGTTTTCGTCGCTTTCGTTAGTTTGAGCGGCGGATTCCGAATCGGAACTTTCCGAATCGCTTTCTTCAGTCTTTTCAGCTTCACGCTTCGGGAGTAACCGGATCTGAATAGCCTTAGCCAGCTCGCTGCTGCTGATGTCCGCCGTCGTGTTTAGAATCAGGACCTGCTCGGGTTCGCCAGCCTTGTTTCGAGCGATGGTTGCCTCGATGGATTTGATTTGAAATGCAGTCCCATTGGAAGGAATCGAGCAGCTTTTGTTCGGCCCCGTCGCGAGTTTGCAGCTCCGCCTTGCGCAGTCCGGACACCTTTGCTCAGGTCAATCTTCATAAAATCTTCCTTGTCCGGCAGCGTCACATTCGAACTGCGCAAATAAGCAAGGCGCCGGTGCAATCCGTAGGTGAGCATAAAATGCGGCGCCGGATCGGACGGCGGAAACACGGCTGACCCGCCGATCATCAGCAGTTGGAGATGTCGATCTAACTCACCGGGCTCAACTTCGTGCGTCAGCTCCAGTGTCGCCGTGACCTGGCGCTGGGTCGGATTGGCCGGGTCTTGATATAGTTCTAGTTGTTTGATTGCGATTTCGAACGGCGGTGTCTGGAACTCGTAAGTCAATCGTTCCAACACCAGGTGTGGCGGAAAAAACTTCTTGTCGAAGATCACCTTGAATTTTCTATCGGCCGGCCAGTCCTCTTTTGGCTGGAAGAACAAATGTTTGTCGCCAGCCCACATCCATTTGCCGGCCAACGGAGGATCCAGCCGGACGCCTTGCAGATCTGTTTTGTCCTTATCTTCCAGGCGCGCCGCGGAATCGCTGAATCGAATATCAAGCGTTGGAAACTTTAAGTCCTTTTCCAACTTCGTTACCGGAACCTTCTCGACCATAACGTTTACGTAACGCGGTTTCGGTCGATGTTGGTACCAGTGCCAGGTCCAGCCCCCTCCGAATGCGAGCAGCAAGATCCCAATAATCCCGGAAGCAGTGATGAGGGGATGTGCGCGATTGAAACCGGAGAAAGCCGCGCGGCTTTGTGACAGCCAGCGCGGCGGACTCCATTGCAACCGGCCGAAGACCGCGAGAGCGACCTTCTTCAGAAAGGCCAAGAGAAGAAGAAACGGTCGAGCAGCCAGTTGAAGTAATCGGGTGATGAGCGTGCTTGTATTCATAGGCAGGATACGCAAGTTCAGCAGGAATCTTTCACTAAATCGATCGTAATTATCCCCAAGGATAGAGCTGACGTTAGAAGATCCACATGAGGACTAGCGGTTTGATTGCCACGCGCCGCACTCTGGTCGAACGGTTGGCCGACTGGGGCGATCAACAGCGTTGGCAAGAATTTTTCGACACGTACTCGAAGCTCATCTATTCGGCCGCACGCCAATCCGGTCTGACCGATGCCGAAGCGCAAGAAGTCGTTCAGGAAACCGTCATCACCGTGGCCAAGAACATCGACAAGTTGAAATACGATCCGGCAGTCGGCTCCTTCAAAGGCTGGCTGTTGCAGATCACTCGCTGGCGAATTGTCGATCAATTTCGCAAACGTGAACCGGGCAACGCGAAACGCTCTCGTTCAGTGGACGATGCTTCTACGGCAACGATCGAGCGCATACCCGATTCGCAGATCGGCGATCTTGATGCGGTCTGGGAAGCGGAGTGGAAGGAAAATTTATTCGAAGCAGCGATTACGCGCGTGAAGAAGAAAGTCGAGCCGAAACAGTTTCAAATTTTCGATTGTTATGTGCGCAAAGAATGGCCGGCACAAAAAGTTGCCGCGCGATTGGGAGTGAATGTCGGTCAGGTCTATCTGGCCCGACATCGCGTCGGCGCGTTACTGAAAAAGGAAATTAAAGCGCTGGAAAAGAGCGGTCGGTAATAAGCTCTACGTCTGGGGAGCGCGCTGGCTCCCCGGAATTGCTTCGCACAGGGCGCTTGTGTAAAATTGCGATCATTCCCGACCAAGTTTCCGCTCAGATCCCGGTTATTCCCGATCACGAATTGCTACGCGTGATCGGCCGTGGCGCTTACGGCGAGATTTGGCTGGCGCGGACTGTAACTGGCGCGTTTCGCGCGGTGAAGGTGGTTTACCGCAGCACGTTTGAAAGCGAACGAACGTTTCTGCGGGAGTTCGAAGGCATGTCCGCGTTCGAGCCGATCTCTCGTGCGCACGCCGGATTCGTCAACATTCTGCACGTCGGCCGGACTACCGATTATCTCTATTACAGCATGGAGCTGGCCGACGATCATGTGGACGGGCGCAGAATCGACGTCGGCAGTTACGAACCGCGCACGTTGAAGAGCGATCTCGCCCGGCACAAACGCTTCTCTGCCGATGAGTCCACGCGGCTCGGGCTTTCGTTAACGGAAGCGCTCGGAGCATTGCACGCGCGCGGGTTGACCCATCGCGATATCAAACCATCGAACATTATTTTTGTCGAGAGCGTGCCGAAGCTCGCCGACATCGGGTTGGTCGCGGTCAGCGGACAGCAATCGTTCGTTGGAACGGAAGGTTATGTGCCGCCGGAAGGACCGGGCACGCCGCGCGCCGACATTTACAGTCTCGGCAAACTTCTTTACGAAACTTGCACCGGAAAAGACCGGCTCGATTTCCCGGAGATCGACTCGCAACTTAGCACGCGGCCGGATCGCGAACGCCTGCTGCAACTCAACGACGTGCTCATGCGCGCGTGCGCAAACGATCCGAAGAAACGTTACGCCTCGGCCGCGGAAATGCATCGGGACCTTGTGGCACTTGAGCGCGGCGAAGCTCCAGGAAAATCGCGCGCGAAAACTTTGGCGATGGCTGTATCACTCTTTGTGGTTGTGATTGCCGGATTCGGCTTTTGGCTAAAGCGCCCGCAGGCAATCGCTGATCTGCATCTACAAACAACGATTCGGACTGAGCCAGCCGGGGCGCTCGTAGTTTTGGGCGATCACGCGCAAAAGAGCCCGGCGACCTTCGCGGATTTGGAACCGCGCAGATATAACCTGCGCATTATGAGTCCGGGATATGAACCAGTGGAAACGACTGTGGACTTTAGCCGCAGGCGCTCGCTTGAGGCACCACTGTTTCGACTCGTGCGGAGCAAAGGGGCGCTGCAAATCCAATCTGAACCATCTGGATCGCAATTCTCGCTTCGAAGCGAAGACGGTCAGATTTCGAGCGAAGGCGTAACGACACAAACCGTAGCCGATCTTCCAACCGGTAAGTATTCGATCATCGCCAGGCGCGGCGATTGGGAAATGCACGGGGACGTCGAGGTGCAGCGCGGTCAGACCGCGAGTAAAATGTTCGCCTTTGTAAGCGCGATCGCAAATATCACCAGTGAACCCAGCGGCGCGGAGATTTTTGTAGACGGAAAATCGCGCGGCCGCGCACCACTGCGACTGGATCTGCCCGCACGTGAACACGAGTTGCTCGCGCATCTCGATGGCTGGCCTGACGAACAGCAAAAGATCGATGTTACCGCGCAACGGGAAAACGCGGCGCGTTTTGTCTTCGCCAACGGCAGCGTGAAGATCACCAGCGCCCCAGGTGGCGCGACCGTGATTGCGAATGGAAAAGAGCTCGGTCAAACGCCGCTGGTGATCGAGGAAGTGAAACCCGGCGACGTGACCTATGAGCTTCGGCTCTCGGGTTACAAACCGGGTTCAGTCAATGGCAAGGTTGAGCCGCAACAACAAATGTTTTTGGCGGCGCGTTTGGAAAAGAGCCTTGGCCCCGCGCCTGGGCAACCGTTCACGAATTCCCTGGGCATGAAGTTCGTTCCGCTCGGGGATATTCAGATTTCGGTTTGGGAAACGCGGGTGCAAGATTACGAAGCGTTTTGTCGCGCGACCGGACGACACTTCGAGCCGGTCGATTTCCGCCAGACCGAAAACGATCCCGTGGTGAAAGTGAGTTGGTTCGACGCAGTGGCATTTTGTAAATGGCTGACCGAAAAAGAACACGAGGAAAATGTGGTCGAAGACGGGCAATCTTACCGGCTGCCGGCGGATTCCGAATGGAGCATGGCCGTAGGGCTGGTTAATGAAATCGGCACGACGCCGGAAGCGCGGGATGGCAAAATAAAAAACGAATTTCCGTGGGGAAAACAATGGCCTCCACCCAATGACGCGGGAAATTATGGCATCGCCGCGGGACACCGCCACAGCGCAACGATGCCGGTCGGAAGTTTCAAACCGAATTCGTTAGGCTTGTACGATCTCGGCGGAAACGTTTGGGAATGGTGCCTTGACACCTATAAAGGCGAAAGTACCGGAGCCGGTCGCGATTGGGGTGTGCTCCGGGGCGGCTCCTGGGCGACGAAAAATCGTCTGGAAATGCAGTCCTCCTATCGGAACGTAGTCGATCGCAATGATCGTGATGTGATCTACGGGTTTCGTTGCGTGCTGGCAACGGAGCATGGCAGCGCGATTGAGAATAAATAACTTCCCTTTATTGTCGCGAAGTCGCAAAGCCGATGTGGCGAAATGGCAGACGCAACGGACTTAAAATTGCAGTTTTGGCGGTTTCGGCGCCTTGCACGGCTTATCAAATCTTGCGCAATTTACCTATGTAAATCGCTCGAATTTGCGAATTTTTCTGGTTTCTCGGACGGTGAGTAAAAAGCGGCTCATTCTTGCACAAATTCTTGCACAGAGGCGCAGCGGACAAAAACTCCGTTGGGATGAAAATGATAAGCATTTTGAAGCGCTCGATCCTTGTAATCGCCTGCCCCATTCTTTGAGTTTGTTGACCGTCGGCGGTGCACCCCCGGTGGCAGGGGGGAGTCCACCGTTGAGGATACAGGGATCTTGTAATATCAATTGCGCGTCTGGGATTTTTTCAGCAAAGGCGCGTGACTACGTCGTTGGCGAACAAAACCAGGATCCGTTCCGTGCCCGATGGCTTGATCCTGTAATTCTTTACAAATCGGCCAAAATATTACGGTTCCCTAGCCCGAGCGCGGTGATCAGGATGGCCGACGCCGGGCAAAGGGAGACCGCATTTTAGGCTTGCTAATCCCCGGGCACTTGGATTGTGATCGGCTTTCGTGCTACCCCAGACGGCCAGAATTGCTCTCGCGACAGCCTGCTCGTCGAATGGGGACGTTTCTCCGAACCAGAGTGTTCATTACCGGGACTTCGATGAAGCATCGATCAGATTTTCTGCAACGGGCGTGGTCTTCGAACGAAACGTAAGTCGACCTCACTGACCAGATGAAAACATTAATCTGCTTTAGCTGCCGCGCATGTCTTGGACTGGTTTTAAGCCTCTCCGCCGGGTGCGCCACAGTTCGAGTTTCTCGGACCGATCAATGGACTCCGGCTACAAGTCCTCCCCACCATTGGGAGGCACCGAACGACGCTTATACAACACCGGTTGGTGCGACGACGCCTGAACGAAAAACAATTTGGGTGCTGGCGTGGGGGATCAAACAAAGAAACGTAGACACGCCCAATTGCGTCACCGGCAATTTAGCTGAAGTGAAAGTATCGACTAACATAGCGTTTGCCTGTATTTCCGTCCTTTCACTTGGCTTCGTTCAACCAGTAACAATTGAATGGCGTTGCGCAAAGGAATCGCCATTAACACATGGTGATTTTTAATCGATGGGACGTAGCGCTCACGTACGAAAGTAACCTTACGGTCGCGCCTAGACAGTCACCAAACAACCCTTTGGCTACATGAACAGAACACGCCGGCAATTTATCAGGACGCTCGGCGCGACCGGCGCAGCGACGTTGTTGCCTTTTCGCGGTGCCTCCACACTTGCCGCACTCAGCAAATCACTCGGGTCATTAAATAGAAATTATGTATCGTCGAAGCTCTGGGAAAATCATCATCAAACAATCGCGTTCAAACCTGAACGCTACTACGATATTTGGAATTGCTGGGGCGATAATTCTTCTTCTGAAAGACGCAGATGGCGAGGGGGACTTGATGTTATTCGCCAGCTTGTGCGCGATGCCGAGAAACATGGTTGCCAAATACGTGCACTCGGCGGCGGCTGGTCACTTTCAAAAGCTGTCGAAACGCGCGGTTTTTTGCTAAATACAAAGCCCCTCAATGTTGTTGAGATTGGCGTTCATCCGGAGAATTGCGCTCCTGAATTTTTGCGTTGTAATTCTGGGGATTCTAAGGGCACGAAGGCGGACCACCTGGTTTTCGCACAATGTGGTGCAAGCGTCGCAGAGCTCAGTGCGCTGTTAGAGGCTAGGGGCCTGTCTTTACCTACCTCTGGTGCTAGTAACGGACAAACGATCTGCGGAGCGGTCAGTACCGGAACGCACGGTGGAGCAGCCCGATTTGGATCGATCCAAGACTTCGTCGTTGGAATTCACATCGTTTCGGAGGGCGGCAAAGAATGCTGGCTACAGCGCAAATCGAAGCCAGTTATTAATCAGCGGTTTTGTGATATTTTAAGCCCAACAACGTTATTAATTGAAGACGATCAGCTTTTTAATGCTGCTCTCGTTTCTTTCGGTTCTTTCGGCATTATTCATGCTTTACTGCTTCAAGCCGAACCGCTGTTCCTTTTGAGACGACGGATCAACGCACATAGCTACAAAGACATCCTTCCACGACTAGGTTCACTAGCTAGTCTCGACGAGCTTGGGTGTGAGCCCGGCCTGGGACGGCCTTTTCATTATGAGGTGCTAATCAATCCGTATGATTTGCACAGCCAGGGCGGAACTCTCTTTAGGCACATGTACAAGCTGAAACCGTCTGACGTTTACAAAGTCGACGATGGACCATTAGCGAATCGACGCCAGTCAAGCGAGACCCTAAGCAATGACGCGTTCGGGCTGATTGGGATGATTGTCGGGGTTGCCCCCTTGGCGGTTCCAACGGCCGTCAATGTAATATTTAAAAGCCAAACAGAATCCGATAACGGTACTACTCTTACTCATGGCGAGACTTTTGACTCCACTCACATACCTGGCCATAGCGTTAGCAGCGAACTCGGCCTTGATCTCAAACATGTTTCTGAAGCTACGAACATTATTGTCGAGGAAATGCGCAGGAACATGTTTCCAGGAATTCTTTCGTTGCGATACGTCGAAGCCTCTCCAGCTCTCCTCGCATTCACAAAGTTCAAAAAAGTAACTTGCACGGCGGAAATCGTTGGTGTGCGCACTTTTTCGTATTTAAAGACCTATCGACGAATTTGGGAAAAATTGGAAAATGCCGGGATACCTTTTACCTATCATTGGGGACAATTGCAGAGATGGGGCGAAAATCCCGCCGCCAGTCGTGAACGTATCTCGCAGGTTTTTGGCTCGCGACTACATGACTGGCTCACCGCGCGGCGGAAATTCCTACCCAATTCAGGGCGTTATACGTTTTCGGGCCCGTTATTAAAAGAATCCGGTCTCTCTGACGTAGATTGATTTCCAAACTTGCAATGTCCAACTCTTGGTTCGATCTCCAATTGTTCCGAAGTATCATTTGGTTGATTTGCTTCGCGATTCTAACCGCTGCAAGAAGTGGCGAGGCAACGGAAATTCATCAACATAAATTGCGAGATCGACCGCTGAAGGCCGTTAGTTGGAACATCTGGATGATGCCTCCTTTGACCTTTCAAAGCCCGAAAAATTCGCTTCGGGCAAAGGCAATCTCTCGCTGTCTACTAAAGGGAGACTTCGATATTATTTGTCTAGAAAAGGTATTTGACTCCGGGGCACGGCGAATCCTTGCCAATGCGCTCTCCTCTAAAGTACCCATTCCAATATGGACCCGCCAATGCTGCGTGGTCCATCTTGCCATTTAAGCCAGTCAATAGCGGAGTTTGGGTGCTCAGTCGGATCCCATTAACTGATCTAAGAGAGATTGAATTCTCGCGTTGCTCAAGCTGGGAATGCTTTTCACGTAAGGGTGCAATTTTTCTTGCTGGGCAGTTTCGGGGCCATCCTTTTCAACTCATTGTCACTCACCTGCAGGGAGAGGAAGGAAAACACCCCACACTGGGGAACGATAAGATCCGCCTGACTCAGATGCAAGAAATTGAAGCGAAACTCCTCGAACCTTTGAAACGTCCGGGAATTCCCGTTTTAATATGCGGAGATTTCTGCACCGCCCGCCGTTGCAAGTATCCCGGAGCCGAGACTCCGCGTTATCGAGAGATGTTGCAAACTCTAAATGCTCGCAATGGAAGCGAGGATCGAATTACGCTCAATGATAACCGCAACTGCAATCAATTAGCCATCGACAACACAGGGCGCGTCGCGGAAGAAGATTACATACTTTTACGTCCGAATGGTGCGCACGTTACTATGCTGCGAGAACGTCGAATCTTTTGCGAGCCAGGATGGGATGGCAACCCCTTGCATGCGGATCTTTCCTATCGGTATGCCGTGACTGCAGCGGTCTTCATTGTGCTTAGTCGCTGACGGTGACTTGCGATTTTCAGTTACTGCCAATTTTCTCCGCGTGCATCTACATGTTTTGGTATCGGAGGACGACAAATATGGAGACGATTGCGGTAACCAAAGCTAGATGGATTTTACTTGCTATTCGCTTGAACAGGCTCGCCAATTGAAAGCTGTTTGTTCAAAAAGTGAACTAATGTCTGAAACATTGCGTACGGCGGATAATCCTTCGGTACGGAAGTATTCTTCGCTAACAGACACCCTCGCCGCGCCAGTTCGCCTTCTTCTGCCCAATTGTACGTAAGCGTAGCATGTGACTTTTTATCAAGTCGCCACAGTGGAGGGACGTCGTAATCATTAGGGCAAACTACATATGCGGTAAACTTATTTCCGAACATTTTGGTCAGCATTTCAAATCTATCGGCGGGGCTCACTGGATCGAGCGCGTAGCGGAATCCAAGAATTCGAATGCTCGAATCTTTGCAACATCGCATTACAGCTTTGTCAATTTCTGCTTGTGATATGCCTAATGATTTTCTTGCCTCTGTTGTGAGATGCACAAGTGGAGTCGCCGGCTGCGCAACAACAGGGGCGGCAACACATTGCTGGTCCATTAAGGCAATCGGAAACGATCCCGTAAGGCACATGCCTATGACGCCAATGCCGTTGCCTCCGTGGTCCGAGCTCAATGCGCCGACAAAGTCGCCGCAGCCGGTCCGTTATACCCTGATGAGAATGCTCTCCGAAAAACACATGCCAGTCAGGACTGAACGCCAAAGTCATAGAATTCTGCAAAGTCGAAAATGATCCAGCTTCCCCGTCTGAGTGGCCGAATAGCAGTGGAACGTAAACGTCGAAGCCCTGTTTACTGAGCCGATAAGCAAAATCCAAACATTGGTAACCGAGATTCGGATATTCGTGCAGCACCAACACGGCTGGCGCCGACTGCGTAACCTGGGTGGTTGTTTCGAATACGATCCCTAACGAGGAATCATCATAGAACACTCGTTGAAAGTGGTCTCGCAGAAAGCGACAGTACTCTGCTTTAGTTGTGGGTACCTGGGCACAGTGATGAGGCACGCCGGTGCAGTTAGTGCAAGCGATTGCAACTATAAGCGAAAGCAAAGCCTGCCTCAGATCGCACATTAGGCGGGTTAGCGTGACAATAACGGGCTGCTCTCCGGTATTGGAATGGAAAGCGTAGGCGTAATTTGCACTCTTTTCGCTTTGTTTTGGTCAGGCCGACATATGTGGTAAACGGCGGCGACGAATTCGATTGCTGACTTCTCGAAAATCCCTTCGTGACTGGGCAGTATCGAACTCGGCACGCGGATAACCCAATACCCTCGAGAGTCGACCCCGTCGAGTAGGAATGGCGATTTCGAATCTGTGTTTTGCCCGATCCCCCACCAAGAATCAGCTGCCCGAATGCGATCAATGGTGGCGTGCTGAAGATTCCACAAAATGGCATTTTCTGCAGCAGCCGTGTCGTCGTTTGATCCGGGAGGCGGTGGGCGAGCATATTTTGTGTCAGCCATTTTCTCCGCAACAATCGAAGAATTCGCCGACGTATTGGTGATGTAGTGCTTCTCTGGCGTCACAAAATTATGCTCCCTGTTCTCTTGAATGTTGCGATAACCTGTATCAAACAACGCACTGAATGACGTCGCGATTGGCCATGCTACACCGGTGGCGGAATCGGCTTTCGAGCCGATTGTAACGACAGCGGGCGTCGGAATACCGTTAGCGGTACCAGTCCAATTGCGCAGACCAAATTTCAATTCCCGCGCTGTTAGTGCCTCTGAAGCAGGATTTATTAGGAGTGTTAAATCAGCTGGTGCCACAACTACAGAAGATCCCCCGGCAGCAACTTGTCCGACGAAGGCCTGACCAACAGCCTTCTCCAATATTCGTGCACCGAAGGAATGGCCAACGAAAATCACATGGCCACCCTGTTGATGTGTTGCGGTGCCTAGCAAATAGAGCAATTCGGTCAGGTTTGGCCGCCCGATACGATCAGTTGCATGCTTGCGAGTGTAAAAAGAGGCATGTCGCAGTAACCCATCCGATTCCAGTAACATCCCAAGCACGAGACATCGTGAGACCACGCCACCCAACGTAGACGCCGATAATATGGGCCTTGGCAGGTAGCCTGCCATCAAATGAACTTAGCAAATTATCAAATGAAACTAGGTCAGAATCCTCCGGGTGTGCGTTATGATGCCACCCATGAATAAAAACAATCAACAATGGAGAGTTAGAGCTACGTATCGTCTTGAGAGCCCACTCTCTTTGAGCTGTGTTGAACAACAAACCTTGCTCATCGAACTCAATAGCGCATAGATCGTGCTCGCGCGCAGATGCGCTAGGTAAGGTTTCAGCTTGCGTCGCCGATCCGGTAACGTTTGCTGGGCCAGCCGGTTGATACGATTTGTTGGGAGTCCCGCAACCCACTGCCAAAACCGATGCGATAGTGAGTACTTCTCGAAAAGAAAGACGCATTCATAGAAATCTAAAGGGATGCGCGTATTGCATGGCAAGCTCAATCTTGCCCGAGGCGCTTATGCCCTTCTTACTAAGCAGACACCTTACGCTTTTCATCCTGAAACAAACGGGCGTACATTGAATTTGGAACGACGCGTGTTCCTCCGGACTTGTCAGAGAAAACGGTAATCAGGTAGTCGCCCCTGGTCACCGCTTCGCCAGTGAACCGAGTAAGACCTCATTGGAAGGTTTAAAGACGAAATACAGATCCTTCTTACTGTCGATGCTAACAGCAAAGGTGCTGATAGAATGGTCGGAGTGTTTGCGCTTCCCGATCCCCCGAACGGACCACTTGCCATTTGAATCTGCCAGGCCAAGCAAGGCCGCAAGGTCAGGCTCAACCTCGAATTGCTTACCCGTCGCTAGAACTTCGTTTGTCCCAGCTCTAATTCCATTAAGGGTGGTCGCGTCTGGTGTAGTGTCGGCGGTTTGCGCTTTTGCTTCGAAAAGGCAAATCGTGAGGAAAATTGCTACGGTTAAATTTGCTTTGTGTTTAAACATAGCCATTCGAGTGTCCGATACTAAAGAGAGTCCGATTGCAATTCGAATGACATGATCGAATCGCGATTGGGGTGTGCTGCGCGGCGGGTCGTGGGCGACGCAGAATCGTCTGGAAATGGAGTCCTTCTATCGAAACGTAGTCGATCGCAACGATCGTGATGTGATCTACGGCTTTCGCTGCGTGCTTGCAACGGAGTATGGGAACACGATTGAGAACAAATAACTTCCCTGTATTGTCGCGAAGTTGCAAAGCCGATGTGGCGAAATGGCAGACGCAACGGACTTAAAATCCGTTGGGCCGTTAAAGGCCCGTGCCGGTTCGAGTCCGGCCATCGGCAGTTTTTAATTGTGGAGTAGAAAGTGGTGATGAATTCTGGCGACGGCTTCCAACGATTTGATGACTACTATTGAAGAACGACTGCGTAAGCTCGGCGATTCGTGATGCCGATCTGGAGGAGACATTTGCGCGATCCGGCGGCCCTGGCGGACAACACGTTAACAAGGTTTCTACCGCTGTGACGCTGAGGCATCGACCGAGCGGAATCAGCGTGACCGTGCAGGATTCGCGTTCGCAGGCAACCAACCGCAGACTCGCGCGGGAACGCTTGCTCGACGCCATCGAGAGTGCTCAAGAAAAACGCCGCGCTGCGGAAATTGCGGAGCGCCAAAAGGCGCGTCGGCGAAAATCGCCGCGGCCAGCTGTGCTTAAAGCCAGGATTTTGGAGGCAAAACGCAGACGAAGCGAGCTGAAGCGACAACGTACCAGGGTCGAAATTTAAGGGAATTTCTTCGTTCTAATACATCTTTCAGAGCCAGTTGTGACGAATTGCTTTTAAAGAAGCAATTCAACTATGAAAAGAACGATCATTGTCATTTCTGCGATTTCGGTGCTGGGTTTGATGCTGGTTTCCTGCTCCAGCTCGCCTGAAACAACCACGACGACAACACGTCAAACCACTGTGACTGCGCAGCCGCCGCCGCCGAGTATCCAGACCACAACAACGCATACGTCGAGCGGTTACTAAGAGCCGGGAGAGTTGCTAATTCGAGAAGGAAGACCGACCGACAGGTCTTCCTTCTCATTTTTCAAGCGTAATACGGATTGAATGCAACTCCGCGCGCGGCGTAGCTGCGAAACTGGCGTTTACGACTTATCGGCCGAAGTTTCCGCGCTTTGCGCTTGTTCTTCTTCCGCCTCACTGACCACAGGCGCGATGGCCTGCAGTTTCTCGCCGTTGCGTAGATCCATCAATTTTACGCCCATTGTGTTGCGGCCAGTCTCGCGGATTTCTTTCACGCGGGTGCGCACCATCTGACCTTTGTTCGTGATTAACATGATCTCGTCTGTCTCGCGTACGGTGAGCGCGCCGACGACGTCGCCGGTTTTTTCTCCGGTCTTCATGGTGATAATGCCTTTGCCGCCGCGCGATTGCCGCCGGTAATCATCGAACGACGTGCGTTTGCCGATTCCATTTTCGCCGGCCACGAGAAGCATGGCGTTCGGATCGACGATCGCGATGGCCACGACGTGATCGCCTTTTTCTGGGCGAATTCCCCAGACGCCGACGGTGTTGCGGCCCTGATCGCGCAGTTGTTCTTCATGGAAACGCAAGCTCATTCCGTCTTTCGTGATGAGAACGATCTCGTTGTTGCCATTCGTTAGTTTCGCGTCGATCAAACGGTCGCCTTCTTCGATTTGGATGGCGATGATGCCGCCGCGCCGGACGTTCGCGTAATCAGATAGATTCGATTTTTTGACGATGCCTGACTGCGTCGCGAAAACGATGTGCAGATTTTCATCCCACGTTTGATCGACAGCGTTCGGGCCCGTGCCGGACTTTTTGGATTGAACGCGGATCGTGGCCGCGATTTTTTCATCGGGCTTGAGCTCGAGAATATTCGCGATGGAACGACCCTTTGCTGCGCGTCCCATCTCGGGGATCTCGTAAACCTTTTCCACGTAAGCGCGTCCCCTCGCGGTGAAGAACATCAGATAATCGTGCGTGGTAGCGGTGAAGAGGTGCTCGACGAAATCGCCTTCTTCCTGCTCAGTGGCGCCTTCGCGCGTCGCCATGCCGATCACGCCTTTGCCGCCACGGCGTTGTGCACGAAACGCGCTGACGGCCGTGCGCTTGATAAAACCGCCATGCGTGATGCTGATGATGCAGCCCTCGTTCGCGATGAGGTCCTCCATGTTGATCTCGCCTTCGTCAGGAACGATTTCGGTCAGGCGCGGCGAACCGTATTTGTCGCGAATTTCGCGCAATTCCTTTTTGATGATGGTCAATACGCGCTGCTCTTTCGCCAGAATATCGCGAAGGTCCTTGATCGATTCGATTATCTCCTTGTACTCCGTCTCGATCTTCTCCCGCTCGAGTCCGGTGAGCTGATACAAACGCAGATTGAGAATCTCGTCGGCCTGCTGTTCGCTGAACGCGTAACGGCCTTCCGCCAGCCGGGCCGGATTACGAATGATGATGCCGATTTGCTCGACCTGTCTTCTGGTGAAGTCGAATGCGAGGAGTTTCACTCGGGCCTCGTCGCGATTGGCTGATTCGCGAATGATGCGGATGAATTCGTCGACATTCCGCAGCGCGATTAAGTAACCTTCCAGTGTTTCTGCGCGCTCTTCGGCTTTGCGCAATTCAAAACCCGTGCGGCGCAAAACTACTTCGCGGCGATGCTCGATATAAGCCGCGTTGGCTTCCTTGAGTGAGAGTAACTTCGGACGCCCGTGGTCGATCGCGAGCATGAACGCCGCGAAGGAACTCTCCAACGCAGTGTGCTTGTACAGATTGGCGATAATGACTTTCGGGTTGGCATCGCGCTTGAGCTCGATGACAATGCGCGTGTTTTCATCCGACTGATCGCCGACGTAGCTGATGTCGGTGAGCACCTTTTCGTTTACCAATTGCGCGATTCGCTCCACCAGCGTGGCGCGGTTTACGCCGTACGGAATTTCCGTGATGACGATCTGCTCGCGGCCGCCTTTGAGTTCTTCAACGCCGGCTTTTCCGCGCACTTTCATACTGCCTCGGCCGGTCTCGAAATACTGGCGGATGCCGTCTGCCGCCACAGATCACGCAGCCGGTAGGAAAATCCGGCCCCTTCACATGCTTCATCAACTCGTCCAATGTGATGTCCGGGTCATCGATCTGTGCGCAAATTCCATCGATGACTTCGGCGAGATTATGCGGCGGAATATTGGTGGCCATTCCAACGGCGATTCCGGTGCCGCCGTTCACGAGCAGATTCGGAAATGCGGCCGGGAAAACCGTGGGCTCAGTGCGCGTCTCGTCGTAATTAGGGACAAAATCGACCGTGTCCTTCTCCATGTCGGTCATGAGAGCGGCGCCGAGATGCGTCATGCGCGCCTCGGTGTAACGCATGGCTGCCGGCGGATCGCCTTCGACCGAACCGAAGTTGCCCTGGCCATCGACCAGCCGTTCGCGCATCGCCCACGGCTGAGCCATGTGCACGAGGGTGGGGTAGATCACCGCTTCGCCGTGCGGATGATAATTACCGCTGGTGTCGCCGCAGATTTTTGCGCACTTGCGATGTTGGCGTCCCGGGAACAACGACAAATCGTGCATCGCGTAAAGAATTCTTCTTTGCGACGGCTTAAGGCCGTCGCGCGCGTCCGGCAGCGCACGCGAAATGATCACCGACATCGAGTAATCGAGGAACGACCTCGACACCTCTTCGGCCACGTTTATTGGCTCGATTTTTTCGTTCGGATTAAGCACAGGAAGAAAATGTCGAATGACGAATGCCGAATGCCGGAAGAAATCCGAATGAAGAATGACGAAGAGATCCCTGAGCATGTCTTCGTGCCTCGTGCTTCGTCATTCCTTCGTCATTCGTCATTCGTGCTTCGTCATTTCAAACGTCCAGATTTCGGACGTTTAATGCGTTGTCTTCGATGAATTGCCGGCGCGGTTCGACCACGTCGCCCATCAAAATCGTGAACATCTTGTCGGCATCGACGGCGTTGTCCTCGTTCAGGTCCACCTTTAGAAGCTTGCGCTTCTCCGGGTTCATTGTGGTCTCGAACAACTCTTTGGCGTTCATTTCGCCCAGACCTTTGAAACGCTTGATCTGCACGCCGCGGCGGCCAATCTCCAAGATCTTTTGCAGAATTTCGGGAATCGAAAAAAGCGGATGCGCGACGGCCTTGTCGCCTTCGCCCTCGATCAATTCGAAGATTGGCCGGTCGCTTGTTGCGTAATGGCCGACCTTCAAACCTTTCCGCGCCAGTTCCGCAATCAGTTTTTGTATGGCCGCCGATTCGTGCAGCTCGACAAGCTTGCCGCGCCGACGAACGCCATTTGTTTTCGCAGGCGCCTGAGCTTCTCCCAGCGGCAACAACTCCTGTTCAATCTGAGTGTCGAACAAATTGAGATCGAGATTTTGCTGATGGAAGTTGCGCACCTCTTTTTCGTCGTGAAAATAATGCACCGTCTCCTCATTGCCCTCGCGTACTTTCACAAGATAAGTCGGCAGTTTGCCCGATCGAGAATTCCGTTGGCCGAGATAAGTTTCGAAATCGCCGCCGTGGCGGCGGACTGCTTCGCTCAACTTCGCCAGTTTCTCGAGCGATTCGAGAATGTCCTTCAGTTGCGCCGCAGTGATCTCTTTGTCGTCCGCCAGATTTTTCAGCCGCACATCCTCTGCGCCCAGCGAGATCAAGATTTTGTTTAGCTGGACGTCGTCATCGACGTATTCCTCGCGCTTTTTTCGCTTGATCTGATAGAGGGGCGGCTGCGCGATGTAAATCTTCCCGGCACGCACGAGTTCGGTCATCTGCCGGAAGAAAAAGGTCAGCAACAGCGTTCGAATGTGCGAGCCGTCCACGTCCGCATCGGTCATGATAATGATGCGGCCGTAGCGCAGTTTTGTGATATCGAAGCGGCCTTCGTCCTTGCCATTGCCGTCTTCTTTCGGTTTGCCAATCCCGGCGCCGATTGCCGTGATCATCGACTGGATCTCAGTGTTTTTGAGAAATTGATCTTCGCGCGCTTTCTCGACGTTGATCAACTTGCCGCGAATCGGCAGAATCGCCTGATAACGCCGATCACGTCCCTGTTTCGCGGAGCCGCCGGCTGAGTCGCCCTCGACAATGTAAAGCTCCGTCAATTCCGGATCGCGCTCCGAACAATCGGCCAATTTTCCTGGCAGCCCGCCGCCGGTCAGCGCTCCTTTACGAATTGTTTCCCTGGCTTTTCGAGCAGCTTCCCTCGCTCGCGCGGCAGTAAGCACCTTGTCGAAAATGCGGCGCGAGACCGGCGGATTTTTGTCAAAGTAAGTCATCAATCCGTCGTAAACGACGGAGTTCACGATCCCGTCGATCTCCGTGTTGACGAGCTTCACCTTGGTCTGCGATTCGAAGCGCGGATTCGGCAGTTTCACGCTGAGCACGCAGATCAATCCTTCGCGCACATCGTCTCCTGAAATAGAGGGGTCCTTCTCTTTCAGAAGATTATTTTGCTTGGCGTATTGATTGACTGCTTTGGTCAGCGCCGTGCGGAAACCGGTCAAATGCGTGCCGCCGTCGGGATTGGGGATGGAATTCGCAAACGGCAAAATCTGATCGTTGTAACTGTCGTTATATTGCAGCACGACATCGACAAACACTTCGTCGCGCTGCCGTGAAATCACGATCGGCTTTGGATGCAGCACTTGTTTGTTTTCGCCTAGCTGCTTTACGAACTCTTCGATGCCGTGTTTGTAGAAAAATTTCTCCTTCTTCGGCGGATCGTTGCGCTCATCCGTGAGCGTGATTTCGAGGCCCGGATTGAGGAACGCCAGCTCGCGCAAGCGCGTTGCCAGTCGCTCGAATTTGAACTCGGTCGTGATCGTGAAGATCGTCGGATCAGGCAGAAACGTGATCAGCGTCCCGGTGATTTTTTTGCTTTTGACTTCACCGATGACCGTAAGCTTGTCGGTCGTTTTGCCCTTGGCGAAAGCCATGTGATAGACTTTGCCGTCGCGCGAGACCTCTACCTTGAACCATTCCGAAAGCGCATTCGTGCATTTCGCGCCGACGCCGTGCAAGCCGCCGGAATATTTGTAAGCGCCCTGTCCAAATTTTCCGCCGGCGTGCAGATTCGTGAGCACCAGCTCGACCGCCGGCATCTTCCATTTGGGATGAATATCGACCGGAATGCCGCGGCCATTGTCTCGAACCGAGATCGATCCATCGACGTGAACGGTCACTTCGATCTTCGTGCAAAATCCCGCGAGATGTTCGTCAATGGAATTATCGACGACTTCGTAAACCAAGTGATGCAGTCCACGCTCGTCCGGATCTCCGATGAACATTCCAGGCCGTTTCCGGACCGCTTCGAGACCTTCTAGTTTGTCGATTTGCGCCGCGTCATATTTTTGCGTGGCGGCGATTCCGGTCGAGCTGCGAGATATTTTTTCGACCGGAATTTCTTCTTGAACCTGCGCCATAAAAGTGGGCCAACCGACCCACAGAAAAGACCATAGCCAGAAACGGCCTTAAAACAACAAATAATCTCGTGGTTTTGAGCGGTTTATTTCCGCTACGGATTGGAGGTGGCTGCGCGCCAAAGCCCATGATATTGTGGTTTGCGCAGTCGGCCCCGATTTGCTGATTTTTGGCGTCTTGACCGCGTTGTTTCGAGACTTCCAAAATAGGCTCCTTTTATGCGCCTCCAAACGCTCTCGGAAGCACGGTGGATTTTGGCGATTCTTCGCGCTGCTGGCAGTGGCGGGGGCTGTGCTTTTCCGCATGGTTATCGGTGGTTCTTTTTCTTGCTGTTTTCTTTGCACTGTTGCGTTTTTCCGAGATCCGGAACGCATGGTGCCGGCAGATCCGAATCTAATTGTGGCCGCTGCTGATGGAACCGTAATGGACATCGTCGAATCGGATGAAAGCCAGGTGCTCAAAACGCAGAACACGCCGTGTCGGAATTTTTTTGTCGATCTTCGACGTCCATACGAATCGCGCGCCAATTGATGGCCGCGTTGTTTATCGCCAACATCGAGAAGGGCTCTGTCTCGACGCGCGTCGCGCGGATTGTTCCGAGAAAAACGAATCGATGACGTGGGCCTTCGAGAATCCGCGCGTCACGATTGTCGTTCGCCAGATCACCGGTGCAATTGCGACGACGCATCGTGGCCTGGGCGCAAATCGGAGACGAACTGAAGAAAGGCGAGCGCTTCGGAATGATTCGCTTCGGTTCGCGAACAGAATTATACTTGCCGCTCAACGCTGAAGTGCTCGTGAAAACAGGCGATCACGTCCTCGGTGGATCGACAATTATCGCGCGACTGCCCGACTAATGAACGAACAGCCATCCAAAATCTATCTCCTGCCGAATTTGATGACGGCGGGAAATCTGTTCTGCGGATTCACCGCCACGCTCAAAATTCTCGAGGGCGCGCTGCTTCAGGCATCGAATCCCGATGCGGCTGGTGATCTTTTTCACGCCGCCATCTGGTTCGTTCTCGGCGCGTTCGTTTTTGATTTTCTGGATGGACGCCTTGCACGGCTGGGTGGGCACGAGAGTCCGTTCGGACGCGAGTTCGACTCGCTCGCCGATATTGTCTCATTCGGCCTTGCTCCGGCGTTGATGGTTTACCGCGTCGTGTTACAGGAGTTTCCGCGCGCCTGCTGGATCATCGCATTCATTTACCTGGCTTGCGGCGCGCTGCGTCTGGCCCGTTTCAATTCAATGGGCGCAAAGAATGAGGGAGCCAATCACCAAAACACTTTCACCGGTTTTCCCATTCCCGCCGCCGCCGGTCTAATTGCGTCGATCACGTTGTTTCTCCTTTGGCTCGCCGAAGGTGAACATCACCTCGGCAACTGGCGCTTCGTTCTGCCGCCGTTGTTGCTTTTTCTTTCCTTCATGATGTTTAGCCGGTTTCAATATCCGAGCTTCAAGGCGGTGAATTGGAAAACGAAGAAATCGATCCCGCGTTTTCTTATCATCATCCTGGTTCTCATTGTCACCGTGTTGAATTACGAATGGATGCCGGCCGTATTGTTCCTGGCGTATTTGCTTTACGGAGTGCTGCGACCGTGGCTCTCGCGCGAATGGCGACGCGAAATCGAAGAAGAAATCGGCGAAGAACCATCCGGCAGAGACTGCCGAACAAACGCGCTAAGATCCACTGCGTGGCGATCCGCGTTTTGAGAAACTTGTCGAAGAAGGGAAGAAGCCGGTTGAATTGAAATAAAATTTTTGTAGGGCAACCGCTCCGGTTGCTGATCCGGGAGTGGCAGGCGATGCGCCGCCCTACAATTATTGCGCGTTTAAGCGCGCGAGAATTTCTGGATCGCGCACGTCGGCCCATTCGCCTGTCAGCTCGAGCGCTTTCACTTTTTTTCCGGACTGCGCGAGTGCGCGGATCGCGTCGGTCAATTCGTATTCGCCGCGTGGTGACGGTTTCAATTTAGCGGTGAATTCGAAAATGCTTGGACGAAATGCGTAAAGGCCTGCGTTGTAAAACGGTTGTAGCCGCGATCGGTGATCGCGGCTTCCGGCATCGCCGATACCGGCTACAGGCTGCATTTTTCGCGAATGTCGATGAGCTCCATTTGTTCGTTCAGATAAACTGCGCCGCCTTTGCTGACATCCTCGCCGCGCGTCACGGTGATGATTGCCTCGACATTCTCAGGAAGACTCGACCACGCGTTTGTAATTCGCCGGATCGACCAAAATGTCGCCGTAGCTCAAAATAAATGGAGAATCTCCGACGAAATCACGGGCAAGATCGACAACGCGGCCGGTTCCATCCTGCACCGTCTGTGTCGCGTATTGAATAGCGATATCGTAGCGCGAACCGTCGCCTAGAAAATTTCGCACCGTATCGCCGCGATAGCCGACGACGATAAGAAACTCGCGTATTCCCGCATCGCGCAGTCCCTCGACGATATGCTGCAAAACTGGTTTGCCGCGCACTTCGATCATCGGTTTGGGAAGATCGGCAGTCAGTTCGCGCATGCGCGTGCCGCGACCCGCCGCGAGGACGACTGCTTTGTTGATCTTGGTCATCGCGATTAGGGTAGCGCATGCATCCCGCCAGCCGCGGCGGGCCAGAGGCTCGCGCTACTTCTTTTCCGTGACGATTAGCGCGGGCAAATTCGCCTGCTTGATCATTTCACTCACTTTCGGCAAATCTTCATTTTTGAGCTGCGCCAATCTCTTTAATTGCTCGTCAAGCTGGCCGCTCAGCATTTGAAACACGTCGAGCTGCGGTTTGGTCGGTTCAGCATCGCCGTAACTCAAGGACGTGGCTAAACGTGTCAAACCGCTCGTTCAACATGTTGGGGAAAGCGAGGTTCGCTTCCGAGCCTTTCATGTTTACTTGAATAAGCTTCTGCTCGACTTCGGACATTTTGCGATCGAGATCATCCGCCGCCGCGAGCGCCGGCTTTAAGCGTTGATCGTCGCCGAAACGTTTGTGCAGTGTTTGAATCTGTGATCTGAGATCACGGATTGCGTTAACCGCCTGATGCAGCTGTGAGATCCGATCGTTCACCTGCGTCGCCAACGCGAACTGTTTTTGCACCGCGGCTTCCTGTCCTTTTGTTCGCGGATCGATCACCAAATGCAGCGGCGCGGTTTGCGATTTCCCGCCGACAGTCAGTTTCACTTGATAATCGCCGGGTAACGCGAGCGGACCTTTCGGGCCGGTCCCGGAATAAAACGCGCCCGGGATTTGAATCGGATCATCGTAACGCAAATCCCACGCGAACCGGTTCATTCCTTCGTTCGCTGGAATCGTCTTGACCCGCTCGACTCGATCCGGCCATTCAGGCGGCTGCTCGCCTTCTTTTTTCTCCTTGCTGGAAAGGCGTCTGACGACTTTGCCTGAAGCATCGAGAATCTCCAGCGAGACGTCCTCCTTCGGCGCGGTCTTAAAATAATAATCGATGATTGCGCCGGGCGGCGGGTTATCACCAACGGGCTGGCGTTTGTCGAATTCCTCCGGGTAATGCAAACGCAACGCGGTCTGTGGTTGATACAGAATGACGTCCGCCGCTGCGGATTGCGCGTTCACCTGACGAACTGGCGTTAGATCGTCCAGCACCCAGAAAGAACGACCATGTGTCGCCACCACGAGATCGTCATCTTTGACGACCAGATCGTGGATCGGTGTGACCGGCAGATTCAATTGCAACGGCTGCCAATGCGCACCGTCATCGAATGAAACAAAGACGCCGAGCTCAGTACCTGCGTAGAGCAGTCCTTTGCGCTTGGGATCTTCGCGCACAGCATGCACGTACGCGCCATCGGGAATTCCGTGCACGATCGAGCTCCAGGTCTTTCCCTAAATCGGTGGTCTTAAAAATGTACGGCTTGAAATCGTCGAGTTTGTGCCGATCCACCGCCACATAAGCGGTGTTGCCGTCGTGCGGCGAAGGTTCGATCAGATCGACCGTGCTCCACTCGGGCATTTTCGGTGTGACGTTTGACCAATGCTGGCCGTCGTCAGTGGTGACCTGAACGAGCCCATCGTCGGTGCCTGCCCAGAGCGTTCCTTGTTTTACTGGCGATTCGGCCAGCGCAAACACCGTGTCGTAATACTCGACCGAAGTGATGTCGTTCGTCAGCGGACCGCCACTTGGTTGCTGTTTCGATTTGTCGTTGCGCGTGAGATCGCCGCTGATTTGCGTCCAGCTTTGTCCGTGATCCGTCGATTTGAAAACGCATTCGCCCGCTGTGTAAATCACATCGGGGTTATGCGGCGAAAGCATGAGCGGCGTGACCCATTGAAAACGATGGACGAGATCGACAGCGCCATGTCCGGAGTTATCGATCGGAACGGGACTAACGTCCTGCACTTCCTCTTTACTTTTATCGTAGCGATTGATGAAGCCTTCGTTGTTTGAATAGATGATGTGCCAGTCGCGCGGGTCCGGCACGACGAAGCCGCATTCGCCACCTCCCGCTTCGAACCAATCCTGTCGCCCGATCGCGCCCCAATCTGTGCGGCTGGCGATGCAGACGTTCGAGTTGTCCTGTTGCGCGCCGTAAATGTGATAGGGAAACGCATTGTCCACAGCGACGTGATAAAATTGCGCGGTCGGCTGGTTGTTTTGCGTGGTCCAATGTCTTGCCGCCGTCAATGGAGACGCTGGCCCCGCCGTCGCTCACATTGGCGATGCGATTTGGGTTCGTCGGATCAATCCAGAGCCCGTGATGATCGCCGTGACGCGCGGGTAAGAGATTGAAATTCTTTCCACCATCGACTGATTTAAAGAGTCCGGTGTTTACAAGATAAACGGTGTCTGCGTGATTTCGGATCAGCATACACTTTGCTGAAATACCAGGCGCGCTGGCGAAACCGGCCGTCGTCGTTCACGCGAGTCCAATGTTGCCCGGCATCATCCGAGCGGTAAAGGCCGCCTTCCTTGGCTTCGATGATCGCATAGACGCGATTGGAATCCGCTCCAGAAACGGCGACGCCGATCTTGCCCAGGATTCCGCCGGGAAGACCGTTGCCCTCGAGACGTTTCCACGTCACGCCATTATCTTCCGAACGATAAAGTCCGCTGCCCGGGCCGCCGCTGGAGAAAAACCATGGCTGCCGCCGGGCCTGCCAAAGCGACGCGAAGACGATGTTCGGATTATGCGGATCGAACACAATGTCGATGCCGCCGGTGTTTTCATCTTTGAACAAAACGTTCGTCCAGGTTTTGCCGCCGTCTGTTGTGCGAAAAATTCCGCGCTCCTTGTTTGGACCGAAAGCGTGACCCAACGCGGCAACGAGAACTACATTCTCATTTCTCGGATCGACAATCAGCGCGCCGATCTGCCGCGTATCCTTCAGGCCAACGTTTTCCCAGGTTTTTCCGCCGTCGATCGATTTGAACACTCCGATGCCGTAAGTGGTATTGCCGCGAATCGCTGCTTCGCCGGTGCCGGCGTAAATCACATTGTGATCCGATGGTGCGACTGCAATCGCGCCGATCGAAGAAATCGGTTGCTTATCGAAAAGTGGAGTCCAGTTCGCGCCGCCGTCGGTCGTTTTCCAGACTCCGCCCGCGACCGCTCCGAAATAATAGGTGTCCGGCTCGCCAACGACACCTTCGATCGCCAGCGCGCGCCCGCCGCGAAACGGACCGATTTGTCTCCAACGCATTCCATTGAACAACTTTTCATCGATTGCTCCCGGCGGCGTTGGGGTAGGGGATGGAGCGGATCGAACAGAGAAGTGCGAGAAGGACTACAGAAATAGCAAAAATGATTCTGACGAGTCTGAGGGAGCGGTAATTGGGCGTAATCATCCGCCTACAGTGGAAAGTTTGCGATTCAGTTCAACTGGATTTCCGCGACGTTTGGAGTTCCGCGTCCTGAGCGGAAACCGCCTAAAGCTGCGGAACTCCGAACCAAGTGCGATCGCATTAGAACGGGTCTCGCTAAGCTTTGATTGCAGCCATCTCGGGCGCTTGAGCTTCGACTGCGGTTGCACCCGGCGCGCCGCCGCCAAAGTGCCGTGCGGCGTAATACGAGCCAATCACCAGCACTGCCGCAATCAGCTGCGCAACGAGTGTTTCAACTGTCGGGAACACCGCAAACCAGAGACCCATCCAGGGTGGAATGTAAGGCTTCAACGAGTCGATTGGCGTTGTGGAAATCCAATGCGCCAGACTGCATTTCCTGCGCTTGCTCGCCAACCATAACGAGCAACACAACTCCAAGCAGAATGCCCGTGGTAATCAACATTTTTCGGTATGGCAGCCGCTGTTGAAGAACGAATGTCAGCACGGCCACCATTCCAGTCAGCACCAGACCGAGTAGCGCCCCTTTGAGCACCACCCCGCCGCCCAGCCTGAGATTGTAGCTTTGCAAAAAAAGCACGACTTCAAAGCCTTCCCGATACAAGGAGGTGAATCCGAGCAGGATCAATCCCCACCACAGACGCGACTGTGAGATCTCAGCGGCACGCGCATTTTCCAGTAACGATTTGCGCCGGCGATTATGGGCGCGAATCCAGCCGCCCCAATAAATCTTATGGAAAAACCAATTCATGATCACGAGCAGCACAATCACCGCAAGCAGTCCTGTCGCGGCTTGAAGATCGAGCGCCGACATGTTGTCGCTAAGCGAGCCGACAATTCGCACCGCGATACACCACGTGATTAAGGTCGCTACGAACGCCAGGCCCGCGCCGAAAGCGACGGGGCGGCGATGCAGCCGCTTCGGGCCAGTCATGCTGGCGGTGACAGCCGCCAACACCAGAATGCATTCCAATCCTTCTCGAAACACCAGAACGCCGATGTCGAGAAATGCGACCGTCGGGCTGGTATTGGGTCGCGTCGGATCGGGCGCGCCGTGTGCAGCGACTCCCTGCCAGACCAGCATCGCAACCACAAACAGCGCGGCTGCGACGACGCCAATGCGCACAGCAAGCTTCATTTCGGCTGAGAATTTATCACAGAGATAACCTGACTGCTGCCGGTCAGTTGCATTTTTTTAGCGGCTGCTTGCTAACGCTGATCACACGACCGGTTCGACATTCCAGAGGGCCGAGGATTGCCGGCGTAACGATTTGTCTGCCGCCCGGTTGTGATTTTGCGTCGATCGAGTAACTTCGGCGGTGCAACGTTTTCGGGCGTTTACTCTAATCGAGATTGCCCTGTCCATTTTCATATTGCTGTTGCTGCTCATGCTGGCAGTGCCCAGCTTGAGCGGCGTCATCGCAAGCAGGCGGCTGAAGCAATCTCTGGACGGCTTCAACAATCTCGTGCATCAGGCGCAGGAGCGAAGCGTGATGGAGCGCCGGCCGTACCTGCTCGTTTGGACCAAGAGTGGCGTGCTGTTGCGTCCGGAAGTTTTTGGAGAAGATGAGGAAGTGAAAGCGACGGCTCAATTTCCTGTGAGCAAGGGAAGTGTGCTGAGGCTGTCCTTGCCCGCAGCGTTGACTGAAAAACATCCATGGGAATGGATATTCTGGCCATCGGGAAACTGCGAACCGGCAACTGTTCAGTTCAGAGGCCCCGCAGGTGGATGGACGGCGAATTACTCGGCTCTCACGGCGCAGCCGGAGATTACGCAGTATGCAGCGAGATGAGCGAGAGCGAAGTAATGGATGAGGCGAGTGGAGTAATGGAATTTTCAACACTCCAACACTCTAGCACTCTAACAATCCAATGATGCGCGTGACGCAAGCTCGATTCCGCACAACGTCCAAGGCGGCGTTCGCCCTGTACGAAGTCCTGCTCGGCGTGGTGATCTTTGCTGTCGGCGTCATTGCACTCGGACGCTCGGTCGAGAATTGTCTCAATGCGAGCACGATCAGCGAGGAGGAAGGCGCCGTGCGCCAGATTTTATCCGATCGAATGGCAGTAATTCAAGCGGCGCCGGGCGTGCCTGATGCGGAGAAACAATTCAAAATCGACAGCAATTACGGCACCGATAAAATTGATCCAGAAAAGTGCGACTGCGAATTTGACCGAAGAGGACAACACGCTTCTGAGCGGAATTATTCTTGTCACGTTGACTGCGCAATGGCAGCACGCCGGCGTCCCGCAGTCGAAACGGATTCAGTTTTATATCTACCGGTCCGAATAGTAAGAAGCAATGCTAAATACTCATTCAATGCTGAATGAAATTGGCAGGAACGCCGCAGCGCGTCGACCCTGCCATCGTGGATTCACCCTGCTGGAGATTATGCTGGCGGTGGGGATCCTGGGACTGATGTCGGTGGCGATTTTTCGCTTTGTGCAATCGACCGTGACTGCGCTGCAGCTCTCGTCGGCTACAGCCGCGGACGACGCGCAATACGACGGGTTGCATGATCTGCTCACGGCCCAATGGCAAAGCCTGAGTTCCTACAATGCCAACATGATCGGAGAGCCGTTCAAAATGGGCGATCGCGAGCGGGACGAAATAAAGTGGAGTTGTGGCGCTGGACCTGCACTGCTGACTCGCTACGCGGCGGGGAACTTTAACGTCACGCTGCGTTTGCAGCCGGAAAACGAAAAAGGCGATCAGCTGGATCTTGGTTTCTCACGAAAACCGCAGAATGGTTCTGCGACAGATGAAACCTGGGTGCCGTTGATCAAGAATGTGACGAGCCTCGAAATCAGCTATTTCGATCCGGGGGCGAATAATTGGTTGCCGCGGTGGCCCGGAGGCCGCCTGCCATCGCTTATCAGAGTCACTGTGGGGCGCACGGATTCAGCGGTGCCATGGGAAACAATTGTTGCACTGAGGCGAACACCGTATTCCCAATGAAGCTTCCAAATCCGAAATCCGAAATCCGAAATCCGAAATCGTGTAGTGGCGCTGCGCTGCTGTTAGCACTTTGGGCACTATTTTTGCTCAGTGCGATGGTGATCGCATGGGTACTCAACATCAATTCGCGCCTCGTGGTTTCCAGCAATGAGAACCGAGTTTTGGCCGCTGAAGCAATGGCTTCTTCGGGCGCCGAGGTCGCATTATCCCGGGAGGTCACGCCGAGCTCGCCAAACTTACACAGGCAACTGGGTGACGGAGCAAGTTACGACGTGCAAATAACCGGTGAATGTGGTCGGTTGAATTTGAATTTCCTTGTCCAGGGCGAAGACCCGAACAAACTGAGAATCCTTCGCCAGTATCTCTCTCTCAAAGGTATAGAGTTAAATGACCTCGACGTTATGATGGATTCTCTGCTTGATTGGGTGTCGCAAAATAGAGGACTTCACCACCTCAACGCGTGTCCCGAGAGCGATGATTATCATCCGCCTCACGCTGGCCAGCTGTTTTCTGTCGATGAACTCAAAAAAGTCTGTGGCTGGGAGGATTTCACTTCGAAGCCTGGCTGGGATCAGGATTTCACTGTCGTAGGCAACTGTGGTGCTATTGATCTCGCTTGGGCGTCGCGCGATGTCTTGCGTGCGTTGCCGGGCTTGTCAGACGATGCGGTTGATCGTTTCCTTCAGTTACGGCGCGGGCCCGACGGAATCGATGGAACGGCTGATGATTTTCAGTTCGCCACAACTGGTGGAACAACGGTACCGCCTGAGGCGATAGCTGCGTTAGGTTTGAATCCACAGCAATTTCAACAGATTCAGGCATTGGTTCAATTTAAAGGCCCGGTCTTGCACATCGTGAGTGTAGGAAAATCAGGTGACGTTACCCGCTCTGTGGAAATGGTGGTAGCGAAGCAAGTCGTGCAGGCTGGCGCACCAGCTGGCGGCACAGCGGTGCTTGCGGTTGGTCGGCCTCAAATATTCAGCTGGAAGGAGCTTTGATATCGAGCCCGGGAAGCCATCTGTTTTCATAATTCCAACCGCGCATGGCTGGAATTTTGTCCGGTCACCTGAGCCTGCATCGCTGCGCGAAGCCGTGGGCAAAGCTGAGAAAAACGGCTCATGGAATGTGCGCAAGCTGCAAACGCTGGAAGAAGCGGTGCCGCTGCTGGCCGCGAACGATGATTTTGTACTGGGATTGCCTGTGTCGGCTGTGCTTGCTCAGCGATTTCGCCTGCCGAGTGTCGATCCGGCGGAGTTTCCTGAAATGATTCGTATCCAGATCGAGAAACTGCTGCCGTTCGCGGCGGAAGAAGTGACAACCGATTTTGAACTAATCGAGCAAGACGAGAACGAGAGCGTTGTTTCAGCCGTCGCGATCAGAAACGAACAGCTTACTGAGATGGCTGCGCCATTGTTGAAGCGCGGTTACATTCCGCGACAAATTACTGTCTATGCCGCGCAGCGCGCCAGCACCCATGCTCCCAAGGGGAATGCCGTTCTTATTTATCCCGAGGGCGAGACGCTCGTTTACGCCGTGACGGAAAACGGCAAGCTGAGTCTTGCCCGGGTATTCGAAGGCGGTAATGGCGCGCAGTTGCAATTTGAACTGCCGCAGTTGCGATTGAGCGCCGAGCTACAGGGAATAGATGCCTCGTCTCCGAACGTGTTGCTGGACGAGACCTGCTATGAACTGCGCGAGACAGTGCAGGGAATCCTGGCCAGCCCCACCGAGATAGTGGGCATCGAGCTGCCACCCGCACCGGTTAAGCTCAACCTTCTGCCGGAAAGCTGGCGACGTCGTCGTTTGCAATTGGTAAGGCAGGCAGAATGGCGGAAACGACTCCTTTGGGCAGGTGGCGCTTATGGTGCGCTTCTCTTTCTCTTGCTGCTGTATCTCGGCGTGATGCGGTTTCAAATGGGATGGCTTGACCGGCGTATTAAGCGCGACGCGCCCGGAACCGAGTTTGTGCGCGCGACAGAAGCAAAGTGGAAAGCGCTCGCGCCAGCGATTGATGCGCACTATTACCCGGTCGAAATTCTGGAGGACCTCTTCGAAAGCCTGCCCTCCGCCGACGTGCGCATTACATCGTACAACCAATCGGCGCGGCAGATTTCCGTGGATGGCGAAGCGAATACAGCTGCTCTGGCTTACGAATTCATCGACAAGATAAAAAAGAATCCACAGTTGCAGGCCTTCCAATTTGACATGGCCGCGCCCCGTATTTTGGCGAACAACCATGCGCAGTTTCGAGTCGAGGGAAAACCAAAATGAAGATGATACCGGCGTTTTACAAACGAATGAATCCACGCGAGCGCCTGCTCTCATGGATAGTGGCCGGAACCGTGTTCGTGTTGCTAAATCTTTGGATTTTGAGCTGGATCTTCGGCGCGCTCGGCAGCGCCCGCAAGGAGTTGGCCACACGCAGAGCAACGTTGACTGAGCAAGCTCTCTACGTGAAAGAACGCGATCTCTGGATGAAACGTGACGAGTGGATCCAGAAACATCAACCTACCCTCAAGAATCCAGCGGAAGCCTCCGCCCTGCTTGATCAATTGAAGGAGGTGGCCGGCAAATATGAGATTCTGGTCGAGAATCCCCAGATCGGTCCCGGTGAGACCACGCCGTATCACCAAACAGTTTTTGCTTCTATTGAAACTAAAAGCCCGTGGCCGCCATTGGTGCATTTCCTTTACGACGTGCAACGGCCCGACGCTTTTATCGTGTTCGAAAGTGTGAATCTGGCCATCGATGGCAGCGAGCCGACAATGATGCGTGGCAAATTTAAAATCGCCCGGTGGTTTGCGCCGGCGCAACTAACGAAGTAATAATACTGGCAAGCTTATGAAACATTCCTCTACGCTAATACTCATCCTCGCTCTGCTCGGGGTGATCCGTAGTCAGGCCGAGGAAGTCCTGCCTGCGCAGTTTAACTTCGCTCGCTACTCAAAGATGGTGGATCATTCACCATTCGCAGTCGCTACGGAGGTGGCGGCGCCTGCCGCTACGCCTGATTTTGCAAAAGACCTTTACATCGCCAACGCCGCGCGTTCGCCCGAAGGCGATATGGTGACACTTGCTTCCACTTCGGATCACAACTTCAAGAAATACCTTACTACCAAGGAGCCGGTGGACGGCTACAGCATAGCTAACATCGAATGGTCGGACAAAGTGGGTGCGACCAAAGTGACAATTAGCAAGGACGGAAATTTTGCGACCCTCACGTTTAATCAGGCGCTGTTGTCACAATCCGGCCAGAATCCAAGTCTTGCTGGCAGAGCGTTCGCGCCGCCTGCAATGCCTAACCCCGCCACCATTCCTAGCCCGCTCTCACAGAATTTGCCTCCTGGTTTGCCGGCCGAAGTGCAAAAGTTGATTCCGTCCAAAGAGGCCGCCCGGCCTCACGCGCGCGGCGTGATTCAGCGGAACCCGAACCCAACCGGTGCGAGGATGCCTAATCGGGCGCCTGCTACTGGTTCGGGCGCAAAGCAGTAGCAAATATCGCCGCGCAACGGCTAATGGTTGCCCCAATCGTCGTCGCCCGTGTCGGGCTGCCGGTCCGGCCCTGCCGAATATAAATCGTAGCCACTTGGGTTTTTCAGACCTGGATTACGATAGATATAATTACTGCCCCAGGGATCTTTTGGCAGATCCGTGAACAATTGATACCAGCGAGTAGGCCGCGGGTCGTTCTGCGGTTGTGTTACCAGCGCCTGCAAACCCTGTTCAGTGCTCGGATAAAAACCGTTCATGCTCTCGTAGAGCTGCAGCTGTGTTTTGATCGCCTGAATATCGGCTTGAACGCGCATGCTTTTCGCGATGCCCGTCGTATTGCCGAGTTTTGAAATTGCTACTCCCAGTATGATCACGATGATGCTCACCACGAGCATGATCTCCAGTAGCGTGAAGCCCTGCTGTTTTCTTGTTGTTCTCATCTCAATAAAGGAGCGTCCCTCCGTCCTGTGCGCGCCTACACTACTCCCGTCTTCGAGAATTGCTAGTTTGCCGTATCATAATGTCATTCTGAGCGGAGCGAAGAATCTCTGATTACTTCTGGATGGAAGACGTTCGGAAGAAGATCGAGATGTTTCGCCTCGCTCAACGTGAGAGCGCTGTTTGCGAGATAACTTTAGTGGCCAGTGCGCAGAACATAGTCCGACTTATCCCAGATATACTTTAGTTGGACCTGGGTCGCACGGATCGCGGAAGATCCAGTGTCGGTTCCGCTAGCGACGACCAGATCGTTCGCGCCTACTTTCAAGATTGTGGCCGGTATAATTTTCTGGGCGCGCAGCCACCCGGTATAGCGGAAATGCATTTGTGGGCTTAACGTTTCAGTTTCGCCGCGATAACCCGGATCGGCCAGGTCCGGCAGTGTCAGAGAAACTGGCCCGATATCCTGGCCGTTGAGATAAACTTCCGGCGGAGAATCGACGCTAGGATTTGCGATTTCGAAGGTCAACAGCGCCGTTAGCGGTTGCGCTTCAATTGGGAATTGGAACACGGCGCTTTCCTGGGTCTGTCCGTCAATCCGGACCGGCTCAGCCGCGAGAGTCGCCGTGACCGTTCCAAAGTTCTCAACGTCTTCCGGGCGGCGCGTGCAGTGTGGGCACCGATGAGAACGGCTCTGGAATTACATCACGATGTTCCGCGTTCACCGGATGCACTACCTGACTGCTTGTCATCCAATCGAGATACGCGCCACGGATCGTTTTTCCATCGCCAGGGACCTCGATATCGATAGCAGAAGCGCCGGTCATCGGAATGATGACCGAATCTGAACTGGGCAGATTCATGCCGACACCAAGAGTGCCCGAGCGCAAAATGTGTGTGCCAGATTCATCCCAAGCGATCAATTCAGGCTGCTGATTCGGTTTATCGTCGAAGAACAAGCGGAAAAAGAGAACTTGATATTCGGGGCCGGGTTGCGTCACGCGAATGCGAAACACGCTCTTGGACATCGCACCGCCTTCGGTCGTCTCGCCCGGCAACAGAGTCAGTGCTTCCACCCATGCCGGCGCGTTTTGCGTTTTCGAATTGCGAGACGCGGCTTGGCGCAGGTCAAGCCAGGCGCTTTCGGGGACCGGCTGCGCAATCATACCAATCATGTCAGCTGGAGAAGGGAGGGCGTCGCTTAAAGCTTCCTGCGCGCATACGCGGGAAACCGCAGCGAAGAAGAGCGCAAGAACAACGCGAGCTAACATCGGGTTCGCGAGATTATTCCTAGACCGCCGTTTTGCAAGTTTTCAGTTTCAATGCGGTCTGACTTGCAGGCTGTGCGTCATCTCAAATACCGCCGACAATATGCTGAAAACAACCAGGCCGACCAGAACGGCGATCATCACGATGATTACCGGCGGAATCAGTTGCGAGATTATGCCCACGCTCCGGTCAAGTTCGCGCTCATAAACATCGGCGATGGCTTGCATGGTCTCGGCGAAATGGCCAGTCTGTTCTCCTACCGCCCATCATGTCGGTAAATAAATCTGGAAACATTTTTTGCTCTTGCAAAGCGGCAGAGAGCGTCGCGCCATCGATCACCGCCTTTCGCACCTCGCCAAGCTTGACTTCGAGGAAGCGGTTGCCGGCAATTTCCGTGACAAGATCAAGTGAGCGAAGGAGAGGAACCCCATTTTCCATCAAGGTCCCCAATGTACGTGCAAACTGCGCGTAGTAACGGTGGCGAATGACACCGCCGTATCCAGGAATCAGCAGCCGGAAACGATCCCATGCGATGCGTCCTTCCTCAGCGCGCACAAAGGCGCGAAAACCAATGATTGCGCCAATCACTGCGATGACGCCGACCCACCAATAGCCTGTGATCGCATGATGAATTTGCAGCAGAATCCGCGTAGGCAATGGAAGCGCGCCACCGGTTTGCGCCATAAACCCGGTCAACTGCGGCACCATGAAGGTGATGAAAATTGTGACCAGCACTGCGCCGGCCAGCGCGAGAAACGCCGGATAAATCAACGCCTGTTGTACACGATCTCGCAGTTCTTTTGCCTGCATCAAATGCTTGACCAGGCGCAGGAGAATTTGCGGCAGCGCGCCGCTTGCCTCGCCCGCAGCAACCAAATTTACATACAGCGGCTGGAAAATACGCGGCAACCCGCTCAAGGCCTGCGAAAAACTGCGGCCATCAATCAGCGCCTGATGCAGCGTATGCGTCATCTGCTGAACGCGCGGCTGCTTCAAACGCTTTTCCAAAATCGATAACGCTTCGTCGAGCGTCATTCCCGCTTGCAGCAAATGCGCGAGTTGCTCGGTGAAGATGAGCAGTTGGCCGTGCGGAATTTTCAAATTTTGCGTCGGAGCCTCCGGCAGCGCACCGCTAGCACGGACTACTTTTGGCTCCGCGCCCACCATTTCGATGCGGATAGGCACGTAGTGTTGCAATTCAATTTGTCGGATCGCAACGGCTCGATCCGGGCAGTCGAGCACCCCTTCTACGAGACCGCCCTGCGGGTCGCGGGCGCGATAAGAAAACTGTGGCATCGGCGTGGAAAATAATCTGAAACGCTAAAATCGCAAACTGGAATCTGGCTTCGCCAGGTTGACCAAATCGTTTTCGTCCTCGTGCTCCTCCTCGTCCTCGATTTCTTGTGTTCCGAAAACGAGGACGACGGCGAGGCCGATTACGGCCGACAATCTCGAGGATTACCTCACGTTTTCATGAATCGGGAATGACCTAGGTTAAAATTTTACTTGTCATGCGGTTGAATTCTGATAAGAGCGCCCGGACATGAAATGTGCAGCAGTGATTGTACTCGTCTCCATTGCGTTAGTTTCGCAAGCGTTCGCGGTTTTACGGCCGCTATTTCCAGCGAAAGCGTCGCCGCCATTTAGTGGCGAAGTGATCGTGATAGGAAACGATTCGATTCCGCATCCTGCGAACAAAGCGGCTGCCGCGGCGCCGAGGTAAGGGCTGTTTCAGCCGCGAGACGCAGGTTGCCGCCTGCGTGGCAGGAGGTTTCTCACCTGCCATGTGCGGAGAAAGCCTGTAATCCTCATTCCACCGTTATCACCACACTGAATGTCTTTGCTGCCTGTTCTTCGGGCTCCCATGCGCGCATATTTTTCAGGGTGATCGTGGTGACTCCAGCCGCCTTGGCGACGAATAGAAAGTGCCGAATCCCTCCTCCGCCGATGCTGGATGCTGTAGCGGACTCATACTCATCGGATTCGAGCGCGAGAGATTCGCTCTTGAAATCGCGCAAACTCCAGCGGTAGCCGGTAGTCGGATTTTCTTGGAGACGGATATTCACTCGCGCTCCCACAGCCACCTGGGCCGACTTGCCGCTGTCTTCTTCGGTCAGAGTGAAATCCGGCACGTTTCAATCCGCGTTGGTTTAGATCCGCACCGCCCACATCTCTGCGTCGATGCCACACTGGCCGTACGCGATGCAGAAAAACCCGTACTCACCCCAGGCGGTACCCCAATTGCTCTTGCATATCCAATAACGCTTGGCGTCGAACGAGGCCGGATAACCGGACGCCGCGACCGCAGCCATCGCCAAGAAGTGCTGATAGTTGCCATGGGCGAGCATCTCGCGCGTCGCGAGCGAGTGTTCCGTCGGACCCGGGACGTAGCCAAGTGAATATTCCTTTGCCTTATCGGAGGCCTGCCATCTAGCTCCGACTTCGCTGAGTGTCTTCTTCAGTTCTTCTGGACTGAGTCCTGGCATAATCTTCTCTCTTTCGCTTTTCTTGTCGCTCTTGCGACGAATAAAAAGTGGCAGATCCCGCCTCCTCCAATCCACCAGGCATGGTTAGAGTGAAATCCGGCACTTTTCCATTCAGTGTGGTTTAGATTTGCACCCCCCACATCTCTGCGTCGATGCCGCACTGGCCGTACGCGATGCAGAAAAACCCATGCTCGCCCCAGGCGGTACCCCAACTGTTCTTGCATATCCAAAAACGCTTTGCGTTGTTGTAACCAACACAGCAAACGCAGTGTCCGCCCGCGACCCCTCCGCTGACATGGTGGTAAATGCCACTGTGATAGGAGAAGAAGTCGTTATATACTGTGAAACACGTCACCAGCGGGCCATACTTCGCAAGCCACGCCTTCATGCTGGCGGGGGAGGTAATTCCCTGAAACGACTTGATCTTGGTCACTCGCTTTTTCCAGTCTTTGCACCGCTTGCAGGGTTGGTCGTGGTCCGTATAGGGAAAACACTTGTCATCAGGCACGCCGTATTGTTCGAACACGGTCAATGCGGGATTAACGTTCCAACCGGTTTCGCACGTAGGGGCCCCTTGTCCATCGTGGCAGAAAAACAAATCCGCCTCCGAGAGATCAATGGCGAGAGCCGGCTCATTCTTCTGAACGCGGACATTCGCCTCGACGGTTGCAACCGAGCCGAATGCAACGCAGGAACCGCATTGTTTCTGGTCCTTGATCGATGTGACGTAGTCATGTCCGTTATGGTTGCGCCAATCGAACGAGGCCGGATAACCCGGCGCCGCGACTGCGGCCATCGCCAGGAAGTGCTGATAGTTGCTACGGGCGAGCATCTCGCGCGTCGTGAGCGAGTGTTCCGTCGGACCCGGGACGTAGCCGAGTGAATATTCCTTTGCCTCACCGGAGGCCTTCCATCTGGCGTCGACTTCGCGGAGTGTTTTCTTCAGTTCTGCTGGATTGAGTGGCATAATGTTCGATCCTTTCGTTAGTTTTTTGTGTTGTTTTCCAGCAGGCCGCAGCCCGCCGTCCGAACAAGCTTACAAACTAAAAGGCGTGACTTTTCGCGTCACACCGTGACGTTTCACGTCACAAATGAGCAGACCGCCACTCCAAAGCATTACGGCTGCTTTGCGAAGCCCACCGCTTTGACTCCGTACCACGGGAAATAACCCGGCGTACTGTTAAGAATCACGCGTGTCTGCGCCGCGAGACTCACCGTATAACCGCATGGATCGAGCGGCGTCGTATCGAGTGTCCAAGGCGCGTTTGCGTTCCCAGTATCGCCGATCGCAGAGTATGCCCGCGACGTCGGCGACGGAAGCGCGCCGTGTGTATGCGATGTAGGCTGTAGATCGAGCGTCCACAATGCAAAAAACGGATGGACCGCGCGCAAATGACCGTTAATCAGTGAATCTGCGCTCGTATAGCTATGGCAATCGCCTCCGTCAATGACGAGATCCAGGTCTTTGGTCATATCAACGACGAGGTTTGCCGTCGGGCTGATGCTCATTCCTTGGTTGTTGATGACGATCGAGAATACATCGCCGACCTGCGGTATTCCGAATTCGTCGGTGTATTCGAATCGAATGGTATATGTCCCGTCTGCAAGAGCAGCGCCGTTCAGGGTCGAAAGCAGCCCGTTGTCCCAGATGTCGAAGATGCCGAGCGCCGGATTGACGTCGTAGATGTACCAACCGCTCGCATCCGCCGTTTGGGTTTGCCAACCTGGATTGACGCCCAGTATCAGCGGCAGCCCGGAATTCCATCTGCCGAACGATTCGGTGTGGGAGACCGGTTGATATGCCGCGTCCGGAGCACCGAAAGGCTTGTAGCTCAAACGGTATTTAATGACGCCGTTAAAGCCATTGCGATCAATGATGCCGCAGATGTTCGTGCTGCCGCCCCACGGACGGTTGTTATTATATGTCGGCGCGAATGCATTGTAGTTGTACAGGTGCTGTGCTGGATCAATCATAAAGCGATCAACATTTCCGACCAGACTGATAATCGTGTGGATCCCCGACTCTTTCCCGGGACGCAATTGCACGAGTGCGTCGATTGAATTGCCCCACGTGTTAAGCTGATTCGGATTAGTAGTTGAAGGAAGCGCCTCCCACGACAACACGGCTCGAACGCGGATGATGTTCGGCGTCTTGCACGACATCAAGCGGTTTGAGACGTCAATCGGAAGGGCGACATTGTAATACAAGCCGCCAGCGGGCATGTTCGAGATGTCGTGTGTAGGGAAACTTATCGTCCCGAGATACTGATCGAATGTTCCATCGTTATTCCAATCTGCCCAGAACGCGACGTGTTCCATCGAACCCTTCTGGCAGAGATTGCCGCTGTAACCGGTCGATTTTTTTATGTGTACAACCGCACCGAGCGTATCAGTGTCCGTGTTGAGCCCGACGCACGTGACTTCCTCGAAGGTGATGTCAGCGTCTTTCTCGTTCGGAACCGGTGCGATCAAAGAAATAATCTTCGACGGATCGAATTTGATCGCCGCAAGTTCGCTGATGTTGACTTGCGAAACCGCCTTTGAAAAGTCCATCGGCGTGCTGATCGCTGAGCCGACCGTCGCAAAGAAGGTTCGGTGATCGGGTATATGCGCTTTTTTGTACTCTGCGTGGAGTAGTTTCGCTTCCACTGGCGCAGGATCGGGAAGCGGGATATGCAGTTCAGGTTTTAAGATCGCCGCAAGGGCTGGCTGCTTTGCGAAGTCGATGACATCGGCAGCGAGAATAAACCAGCGCTTTTCGAGTTGAATGTCCGCGTTACGGACGTTGCCATAGTGAGGAATGTATCCTGGCGCATTCGGAGGTGGCGCGACATTCCACGAGAGGATTGCCCGCATGGTTGGGATGACGGCATGCGTGCAGTCAGTGAAACGGCGGTATTGCTCCTCGTTGATGTAAAGGTACAGCATGTAACTGAGGGGATGCTGCGGTCCGGGTGGAGTGTCTGAAATGTCTGCGGACTTGAAGCTCGCAAGGCCCATGTCGCGGAATCCGCCGCCATCCTTAAAATCCACGTAGAAGCGCACGTATTCTCTCGAAGCTACCGTGCAAAGCCCACCACTATAGCCAGTAATTTGCTTGATATCGACGACGGCTTCGAGCCGCTTCATCTGTGGGTTGTACCCAATGCAACGAACCTCCTCCCAGAACGTGACCGATTTTGGCTGGATAATGCCGAGCGCTAATTCCAAGGGAAAGTTATTCCGTGCTGTCCGTTGGGCGGCCGGAATTTCTGGTACTGATCTCGATAGAGTTTCTGTTGTTGCCATTGGTATGTTTCCTTTCCCGCTAATTAATTTCTTTAGGAATTTTTAGCCGATCGTAATAGGTGGACTCGCCACGCCGTTCTCGCTCGTCGTGCTCGTGTTGCCTGACTCCTTTGAGCTTCGGCGACGTCGCGCATTTTTATGGGCGTGACTTTTCGCGTCACACCGTGACTTTCGGCGTCACAATTGCGGAAAATGGCAGAAGACTCAGAACTTCCAGGGGATGGGTCGATCCGGGTGTGGATTGTAAGAGCAGAAGTATCCCGTTTTGATCCTAGCGGCTAAGTGGTGTCCAAGGGACGGGATTGCGTTGCCAATTTTTTTGATGGCTTTCTTAATACATTTTGTCACGGCAGAACGCGCTCGTTCGGCATCAGACGAGACGCGGCGGTCCCTGCCCCCAAGTCCGACGGCGGATGCGAGATAATCGGCGATCGCCCGCACCTCATTCTGCGTCTCGGTCTTCCGCTGCGGATCGTTGAATCGCTCTGCTTCGCTCAAGGTTTGCCGTAGCTCATTGAGCCGGCATTTGCATTCTGCTTTCGCCTGTGCATCCAATGCTGGTACGCCAGCGTAGAGTCCGCCCATGACCTGCCCGTGGACCGCGGCGGCGACCAAAGTTGATGCGTCCAGCGGACGGGCTAGCAATTCCCTCACATGGAACTCGCGTCCGGAATTGCGAAGCAAGACAGCAAGATAGCGCAGACCACGCGTGGATTTAAGAAATGCCGTGTCACCGTGATACCGAATGATCCAATAATCATTCTGGCGTAAAAACAAGGATTCTTCGTGGGTCGAAAAAATCGAACAATCCACAAAAGATTCTTGAATTCGTTGGACTCCTTGTTCCGCGCTCGAGCTTGCTTTTTTTGACATATGTTTTCTTCCTGTTAAGCCGTTAAGAGCAAGGGAATCCAGTGACCGCCTGTGGAAACGGCAGACAAGCATAAGGGCGATGAAGAATAGCGGAATTGTCGTCTTGAAATTGAATCAGTGGATTCATCTGTCCTTGCTTTCCTTTCCCCTGCTTCGTTGTCATCTGTGATTAGAGGGTCCGGAAGAGGCGAAGAACCTAGCGGGGGAATGTCTCCGCCTGATTCAGATCCGCTCAACGACCTGGAGTTTTAAGAAACTGTCCTTAGGTTGTCAAGTACGGTTTACCTAGGTCATTTTACCCTGGGGAAACATCTCTGGCTCGCTATGACTCGGAGCTGATTTCCGGTCATTTAACTATGAAAAGAGGCGGGGGCGGGAATCGAACCCGCGAATAGCGGTTTTGCAGACCGCGACCTTACCACTTGGCTACCCCGCCATTTGTGCGAGCGAGACAATATCGTTGTAGCGGCGCTTGTATCAAGCGCCGACCTAGATTACATAGGCACGCCTGGGCGCAAGCACCCTCTATCAAAAGTGACTTCTACGTTCTTCCGAACTTTTTTGCTCGCGCGCAGAAGTGCATCCCGGGCGGTGTCAACTCGCCCGTGCGTGCATTTCGCAATGTTGACGGCGAACCGTTTTTTGTTGCACGCGGTGAGGGTGCGAAAATTTGGGACGTCGATGGAAATGAATACATCGATTACGTCGGCAGCTGGGGACCGGCGATTCTCGGTCACGCGCCGAAGGTCGTTGTGGACGCAGTGCGCGAGGCTGCGACGCGCGGGTTAAGCTTTGGAATTCCGAATCCGCTCGAAGTCGAAATGGCAGAGTTGATCTGCGGCTGGATGCCGTCGATCGAGAAAGTGCGGATGGTCAACAGCGGCACGGAAGCGACGATGTCGTGCATTCGTCTCGCGCGCGCGTTCACGCGACGCGACAAGATCATCAAGTTCGACGGTTGTTATCACGGGCACGTCGATGCGCTTCTGGTGAAAACCGGGAGTGGCGCGCTCACTCACGGCCAACCGAGCAGTGCCGGCGTGCCACCAGCGTTCGTCGATCTGACGATTTCGTTGCCGTTCAACGATCTCGAATTGCTGAGGAAAGCGTTTCGGGAAAACAAGAACGAAATCGCCGCCGTGATTCTCGAGCCGATTCCAGCGAACGCGGGTCTTTATTTTCCTGAGGAAAAATTTCTCTTCTGTCTTGCGTGACGAATGCACGAGGAATGGCGCGCTCCTGATTTTTGACGAAGTGATCACCGGTTTTCGTGTGGCGCGCGGCGGCGCACAGGAAATTTACGGAATTAAACCTGATCTGACCGCGCTTGGAAAAGTAATCGGCGGCGGATTGCCGGTCGGCGCATTTGGCGGACGCGCCGAAATCATGGACCAGCTTTCGCCAGATGGTCCGGTTTATCAGGCCGGGACATTATCCGGCAATCCGCTGGCGATGGCGGCTGGTCTGGCGCAATTGCGCGAGCTTGAACGGATCAACGGATGGAAGCTGCTTGAAGAATCGGGTGCGCAATTTGAAAAGCTCGCGCTGCGACGCGATCGCAAACGCCAAGATTGACATCACGTTTCACCGGATCGGCTCGATGTTTTGTTTGTTCTTTGCTGCTGGGCCAATTGTCGATCTTGCAGGCGCTCAACGGAGCGACCTGAAAATGTTCGCGAGATTTTTCCACGCTTGTTTGAAACGCGGCGTCTATTTCGCGCCGTCGCAGTTTGAGACAGGATTCATTTCCACGGCGCACACTGCGGAAGATATCGAGCGCACGGCGCGCAGTTGTGCGTGGAGGCGTTGGCGGAGCTGTAGCATTTCTCCTTTGTCATTCCGAGCGGAGTCGAGGAATCTCTTGATTGAATCCCATCAAACATTGATCCCGCGGAAATAACGGGAGACTTCGCTCGACATGACAAGCACACAAACTCGCGAATTCGCCCGGTGGCGAAATTCTTTTTTGACGGAGACAAAAAGTTCTTTGTCAAAGGCGTTACCTACGGTCCTTTCAAGCCGGACGCAGAAGGAAATTACCTTGGCCGGCCTGAGCAGGTCGATAGCGATCTCGCTCTGATGCGCCAGGCCGGTCTGAATGTTGTGCGGATTTATCATGCGCCGCCGCGCTGGTTTCTCGATCGCTGTGCCTGCTGCCGGGATGCGCGTGCTGGTGACGCTTCCGTGGGAAAAACATATCGAGTTCCTGCGTGAAAGATCGACCCGCAAACAAATTGCCGAAAACGTCCGCTTCGCCGTAAACGCGCACGCCGGGCACCCGGCGATTTTCGGTTACCTGGTCGGCAACGAAATCTCCAGCACGATGGCGCGCTGGCTCGGCACGCGTCGGGTGATTGAATTTGTAGAGGAATTAATTCGCATCGGACGCGCGATCGATCCCGATGCGCTGTTTTCCTATGCCACTTATCCGCCAACCGAATATCTGCTGCCGCAGAATGCCGATTTTTGTTGTTTTAATGTTTACCTTCACAACCAACAAGATTTCGAGGGTTACCTGCTGCGGCTGCAAAATCTTACCGGCGAACATCCGCTTATCCTGGGCGAATTCGGCATGGACACCATCCGGCATTCGCAGGAGGAACAGGCAGAAATGCTCGGTTGGCACGTCGATAGCGTGGTAAAATGCGGTCTGGCTGGAACCATTTTTTTCACATGGACGGATGAATGGTTCACTGGTGGCGAGGAAATTACGGACTGGGCATTTGGCATCGTCACGCGAGAGCGCAAACCGAAGAAAGCGTTTTACACGCTTGAAGAAAAACTGGGACGAGACGATTCCGCCTTGCCGCATCGTCCCTTGCCGCGTGCGCCGTTGGTTTCGGTCATTGTTTGTTCGTACAACGGAGGCAAGACTCTCGCGGCGTGCCTCGATTCGTTAGGCAAACTGAACTATCCCGAATACGAAGTTATTCTCGGTCGATGACGGTTCGACCGATGACACGGCCTACATTGCGGCGCAGTTCCCACAGGTGCGCTACATTCACCAGAGCAACCATGGGTTAAGTCACGCCCGCAACACCGGGGCCGCCGCTGCCAAAGGCGAAGTGCTCGCCTACACCGATTCTGACTGCATGGCGGACGTGGATTGGCTGTATTATTTGATCGGCACGCTTGTAAGCGGCGATTACGCCGGAGTCGGCGGACCGAACATCACACCGCCGGCGCAAAATTGGATTCAAGCGTGCGTTGCTGCGGCACCCGGCGGTCCAAGTCATGTTCTGCTTACCGACACAATCGCCGAGCACATTCCCGGCTGTAACATGGCTTTTTACCGGTGGGCATTTGAAAGCGCGGGCGGCTTCGATCCCGAATATCGCAAGGCCGGGGACGACGTCGATTTTTGCTGGCGAATTCAGCAGGCTGGCTGGGTCATTGCTTTCAGTCCAACTGCAATCGTGTGGCACTACCGGCGGTTTACTCTTGCGCGCTTTCTTGAAACAGCAGGATGGCTACGGCGAAGCGGAATCGTTGCTGCGCTTCAAACATTTAATTTTCTTTGGCCCGACTGGCACCGCGAAATGGCGCGGCCAAATCTACGGGACGCCGCGCTTCAGTTGGTTTGTTAATCGCCCGGTGATTTACCACGGAATTTTTGGGGAAGGATTTTTTCAATCGATTTATCCCGCGCCGCAATCAGACGTAGCCGCGTACCTGAGCAGTATTGAATGGTTCGCGCTGACGATTTTTCTTTTTGGTTTGGGAATTTTTCTGCCCGCGCTGCGGATCGTTCCTTACCTCATGCTGGGCGGCACCCTGTGCGTGGCGCTTTCGTACATGGTGCGGGCCCAGATTGAGCCGAAATTCGACACGGTGCGCGCGCGACTGCTGGTGATGCTCCTGGCATTTGTGCAGCCGCTCGTGCGCGGATTTTCTCGCTATTTCACCTGGCTGCGCTTCAAACGCACACCGGCAAACGTGATTCGGAAGCACGAACATTTGCCGGAGCGCGATCGCTTCGGCAGGCAGCCTGAGTCGCCGGGTTTTTTGGAGCGAGCAGGGCAGGGACCGACACTATTTACTCGGGGCCATCTTTCAGTTGTTGGATGAGGAAGGCTGGCGCTATTCCACCGATAGCGGATGGAACGAGTGGGACATTCAGATCTACGGAAATTTCTGGTGGAGCATAGCGCTTCAAACCGTCACCGAATACCACGGCGGCGGGAAATGTTTGACCCGTGTTCGGCTTCGCAGCCGGCTCGTCACCACCACGATCATTTTTAATTTGATTGCTGTAAGTCTGGTGATCTATCGCCAGCTCAACATTTCTCATCTTGAGCTGTGGTCTATTGTTCCCTACGGGCTGTTCTTGCTGTTCCTGTGGACGCGAGCTCGCGCGCTAAAGTCGCGAGTAGCAGAACTGGTCGATGTTGCAGCGCACCGTGCAGGTCTGCAGCGGGTGATGCGCAAAGGGAAAACCGCTGCACCAACAGCAGAGCCGGAAATTCCCGTTGCAGTGAACGTGAGCGACCCCGCGACTCCGCATTTGCCGGGGTAAATCAAGGAGTGACGGCTTCCCGCCGTCATGTTTGATTTTGGACGGCTGCCCAAGCCGTCGTTCCTTGTTGAACGCTTCGGCGTATCTCACAACTTCAAACGCACTTTACCTGTGCCGCGGTCGATTCTGCCAATTCGTTTTGCCTTGAGTAGATGAAATCGTCGCCGCGCATCTTGCCGTGCGACAACTGCACCACCATGCCGATGCCCATGTTGAAAACCTGGTACATTTCCTGTGCATCGACGTTTCCATTTTGCTGCAAGATTTGGAAGATGCGTGGGACCCGCCAGTTTTTCGTCTCAATCACTGCATCGCAATTCTTGGGCAAAATGCGGGGCAGATTGTCGATCAAGCCGCCGCCGGTAATGTGGGCAAGACCTTTCATCATGTCGTTCGGAACCTTGTTCAGAAGCGGCTGATAATTCTTATGCACACGCAACAACTCTTCGCCCACAGTCATTTTTGATCCCGGCAGAGGCGAATTCGGTTTCAGACTGCATTTTCTCGAACAGAATTTTTCGCGCCAGCGAATATCCATTTGTGTGAAGACCATTTGACGCGAGACCGAGAATGACGTCGCCCGGCTTGATCTTGCTGCCATCGATGATCTGCGCTCGATCGACGACGCCCACGATGCAACCGGCAAGATCGTATTCGCCTTTGCGATACATCCCCGGCATCTGCGCGGTCTCGCCGCCGATCAACGCGCAACCGGCCGCTCGGCACGCTCGCGAAAGTCCGCGCAACAGTTGCTGAAAAACTTTCGGTTCGAGTTTCTCGCAACCGATGTAATCCAGAAAGAAAAGCGGGCGCGCGCCGAGCACGGCGATGTCGTTTACGCAGTGGTTCACCAGATCGGCGCCCACGGTATCGTGCTTGTTCATCGCGAACGCGATCTTCAATTTCGTGCCGACGCCATCGATGCTGGCGACAAGAACCGGATCGCGCATTCCGGGAAAATTCGCTCGAAACAATCCGCCGAATCCGCCGATCTTGCCGAGCACTTGCGGGCCGTGCGTTTGCCTAACGAGCGACTGAATTTGGCGCTTGAGTCGATTGCCAAGATCGACATCGACGCCAGCGCGCACGTACGCTTTTATGCGCGCGGTCATCCCGAGGCGCGGAGACGGCGAGGGACCTCACACAGGCTCCGTTGATTACATCTCCAAACATGCGTAATCCAAGCTTCGTAGGTGAGGTCCTTCGCTCCGCTCAGGATGACACGCATGAAGAAAATTACTTCAAACCGGCAAACAAAGTTGGTTGCGCTTCCTGATCGGCCAGAGCTTTGGCTCGCTGCTCGCGTTTTTCCATGATGAATTTGTCCAACGCGGGATCGACGGGCAGGGGATAATCGCCGTTAAAACAAGCGAGACAAAAGCTGTTCAACGGTTTTCCGGTCGCGCGCACCATGCCTTCCACATCGAGGTAACCGAGGCTGTCAACGCCGAGATATTTGCAGATTTCTTCCATCGACATCTGATTCGCGATCAATTTCTCCGGATCGGGAAAATCGATTCCGTAATGACAGGCAAACCGATGCGGCGGACAGCTCACGCGCATGTGTACTTCTTTCGCGCCGGCTTCGCGCAGGTTCACTACGCGCGCCCGCGCCGTGGTACCGCGCACGATCGAATCGTCCAGAACAACGACACGTTTTCCGGCAACCATTTCCTTGATCAAATTCAATTTCACGCGCACGTCGAAATCGCGGATGAGCTGGCTCGGCTGCAAAAATGTGCGACCGATGTAGTGATTGCGGACAAAGGCGTGGGCGTAAGGAATTTTTAGTTCCTGCGCGAAACCGAGCGCGGCGTAATTTCCAGAGTCGGGCACCGGCACGACAATGTCGGCTTCGACAGGGAACTTTCTCGCCAGCTCGCGTCCCATTTCCATTCGCACTTTCCCCACGTTGACGCCGCCGAGCATGCTGTCGGGACGCGCAAAATAAACGTATTCGAACATGCAAAATGCGGGGCGCTCATCCGGGAACGGCCTTTCCGAGCGCAATCCGTTTTCGTCGATGATCAGCACCTCGCCCGGTTCAATTTCGCGAATGAACTCCGCGTGAATAAGATCAAGCGCGCAGGTTTCGGACGCGACGATGTAAGCGCCGTCGAGTCTCCCGAGCGCGAGCGGTCGCCAGCCAAACGGGTCGCGCACCGCGATCAACTCGCGTTCGCTCATGATCAGCAGCGAAAACGCGCCCTGAATCCGGCGCAACGCAGCGAGCACATTGGCGCCATTGTCCGATGGCTGCGCGAGCAAATGCAAAATGATCTCGCTGTCGGCGGTCGTTTGGAAAATTGAGCCTTTGCGCTCCAATTCGTCCCTCAAGACATCGGCGTTAATCAGATTGCCATTGTGCGCGATGGCCATCTGACCGCGCACACAGTCGACGACAAAGGGTTGCGCATTTTTGACCGTGCTCGTCCCGGTTGTTGAATAGCGGGTGTGCCCGATCGCGCGCGTTCCTTTTAGCTTTGCCAGTTCTTCCTGACCGAACACTTGCGATACAAGGCCCATGTCTTTGTGAAACAGAAAGGTGGTGCCCGGTCCGTTGCTCGTTACGATTCCAGCGCTCTCCTGGCCGCGATGCTGCAGCGCAAACAATCCGTAGTAAGTCAGCACTGCCGCATTGGGATGGCCGAACACACCGAAGAGTCCGCACTCGTGCTGCGGGATAGCAGCGGAATCCGGGGCTTCGTCGATCTCGAATTTCTCCGGGGGAGCAATCACAATAGATCATCCATCAAATTGTGCTGCGATTCAATCGTCATGTTCCGCCATTCGGCCAATTTGTTCAGTTTGCATCAGCCGTCCTGTCATGTTGAGCGGAGCGAAATCAGTCTCTGATTATTCTCTGCATGGTGCCCTAAATTTAAATGACCTGAGATTCTTCGCTTCGCTCAGAATGACAGCCAACGAGGCGGGCGGGGTAATTTACAAGCTCGGGATTCTTTCTGTTTCGCTTTCAACCGCGCGACGAATTGCATTCCACCAATCGTCGTAAAGATCGGTAATCTGCCAGCGAAACGTCTCATCGGTTGCGTGGATACAAAGTTCTCCAGTGTCGACTTTGCCTAATTGCACAAACGGAGCACCAACCTCGCGCAAGATCGAGATCACTTTTTTCCAAATCGGGCGGCGCGATGGAAATGATGATGCGCGACTGCGATTCGTTAAAAAGCACTGCAGCGGAAGGCGTGTCGCCTGCGTTGAGATTAATCTCTGCGCCGAAAAGTTTTTCCGGATTGAAGCAACATTCCGCCAGAGCCACAGCGAGTCCGCCTTCGGAACAATCGTGTGCGCTTTTCACCAAGCCTGCGCGGATCAAATCGCGAACGGCGTTTTGAACCTTGATCTCGTGCGCAAGATCGACATGCGGCGGCGGACCAATTTTCAGGCCGTGACAGACTTTCAGATAACGTGAGCCGCCTAACAAGTTGTAGCCGAGGGCGCTGACCTCGGCTTTCTTCGTGTAGCCGACCTGTTCCCGGCCGGGATCACCGCCCCCGGCTACAGCGCCAACGAGAATGATCACGTCGCCGGCTTCTTTGAACCACTGCGTGGTGATGTGTTTCTCGTCATCAATTAATCCGACCATCCCGATGGTTGGCGTCGGATCGACAACGCCGGCCGGGCTCTCGTTATACAAAGAAACGTTTCCCCCGGTGACCGGCGTGCCGAACGCGCGGCAGGCTTCCGCGACGCCTTCAACAGCTTCGCGCAGTTGCCAAAAGTTTTCCGGTTTGTACGGGTTGCCGAAATTCAGGCAATCGGTCACGGCCAGTGGCCTTGCGCCGGAGCAGGTGAGATTGCGCGCAGCTTCCGCGACGGCGATTTTGCCGCCCTCGCGCGGATCGAGCGCGCAATAGAGCGAATTGCAATCGGTGGTCGCAGCCAGAATTTTGTTTGCGTAACGAACGAAGAAAACGGCGGCGTCCGATCCGGGCTTGACGAGCGTGCCGGTGCGCACGGTGTGATCGTACTGGCGATAGACCCAGTTTTTTGACGCGATCGTCGGATCGCGTAGCAATTGGCGCAGCGCTTCGTGATTGTCGATCTTAGCGAGCTCTTGTAGCCGCTCGCTCCTGTCCGACGCGCCACGACGCGTGGCTACAGGCCGCTTGGCTTCGCGCGAATAAAGTGGAGCTTCCTCGGCGAGCGCCTTTGCTGGAATTTCCGCGGCGATTTTGCCGTTATTGCGCACGCGCATCATGCCGTCGTCAGTCACGTGTCCGATTTCTGCGCATGGCACATCCCATTTCTCGAAAATTTCGCGGACGAGATTTTCTTTTCCCCGCTTGGCGATGATCAACATGCGTTCCTGCGATTCGCTCAACATGATTTCATACGGCGTCATGCGGGGCTCACGCTTCGGGACTTTCGCCAAATCAATTTCGATACCGCTTCCGGCGCGGCTGGCAGTTTCGCAAGTGGAACAAGTCAGACCGGCCGCGCCCATATCTTGAATTCCGGCGACTGGCATCATGAGCGAGAAGTTCGAGACATGCTTCGAGCAAAAGTTTTTCCTTGAACGGATCGCCCACCTGCACGGCGGGACGATCTTCGCGTGATTGTTCGGTCAATTCACGCGATGCAAACGCTGCGCCAGCAAGACCGTCACGACCCGTTTCGGCGCCAACGTAAAAAACAGGATTGCCAGCGCCTTCTGCGGTGCCGCGAGCGAGCTGCTCGTGACGCAACACGCCGAGGCAAAAAACATTTATCAGGGGATTTCCCTCGAAACTTTCATCAAAATAAATTTCGCCGCCGATTGTTGGGATGCCGACACAATTTCCGTAATGCGCGATGCCGGAGACGACGCCGGTGAAGAGCCGGCGGTTCTCCGCCAGTTTCGGATTTCGGATTTCGGATTTCGAATTTCTTGTCCGTGATTGGCCCGAAGTGGAGCGAGTTCAGGCAAAATTCCGGGCGCGCGCCCATGGTGAAAATGTCGCGAATGATTCCGCCAACGCCGGTGGCCGCGCCTTGGAACGGCTCAATCGCGCTGGGATGATTATGGCTCTCCATCTTGAACGCGATCGCCCAGCCGTCGCCGATATCCACTACACCCGCGTTTTCTTCGCCGGCCTTGACCAGAATATTTGGGCCCGCGGTGGGAAACTTCTTCAGCTCTTTCTTCGAATTTTTGTACGAGCAATGTTCGCTCCACATGACTGAGAAAATTCCCAGCTCGGTGAAGTTCGGTTCGCGACCGAGAATTTTTTTGATCCGCTCGAACTCTTCCTGGAGTGAGGCCGTGCTGCTTCACAACTTCAGGTGTAACAACTGGATCGGCGGGCGGCGTTTTGCGAGTCATTGGCATGCTGACATTAATGAATTGGCCGGGCTCGCTCAATCACGCAAATAGCAAATAATTCGAATAACGGCGCTTTGGAACGGTCAAAACATTGACGGACATGGAGCGTCCGTTCAACCCATGAGTCACGAACTTGTGGGGTAAAACTAACCATAAACAGGAGGGAAAAGAGTGAAGAAAACAATCATTGGTTTGATCTGCGCGCTGGTTGCGCCGTTAGCTTTTGCGCAAACCAGCACGACGACGACCGAGGAAACGACAACAACAAAAACCAGCAACGACAACAGAAACGACTACTACCACAACTTACGCCGCCGGCGACCGTAACCACCTATGAGCCGGGCAAGACCATTGTGGTCAAGAGCGATCAGGGACCTGTTAGCTTCGCGCTAGGCACGGCCGCGCACATTGTTGACGCGCGCCGGCAAAGTAGTCACAGCCCCGCTGCGAGCTGGTCAAAAGGTACGTGTTTATTACACGGGACCGACGGAGAGTCGCACGGTTGAGCGAGTGGTCGTTGAGGATTAAAGCGAAAATTAGTTCGCAAATATAAAGTCGCAGGGTTCCTGTGAATCCTGCGACTTTTTGCTGCAGGTATTCGAGGCGTCCGAAACAAGCGCGCGCCGCGAAACAGCTACGGAAAGTCAATTCAACGAAAGGGAACCGTATGAGACGAATAATTATTGCGTCTTGTTTGCGTCATGATTGCGCCTTTGGCGTTCGCACAAACAAAGAAGACGAAGGTTCAACAAACGACCGCGACGCAGCCATCAGCGACCACGGAGACTGCCACAAGTTATTCTGCTGGGACGGTGAGGAAATATGAGCCCGGCAAGACAATGATGATCGACAGTACCCAGGGACCTGCTCAGCTTCGCGCTTGGCGCGAACGCGCGCATCGTGGATAACGCCGGTAATGCGGTTACGTCCCGCTCAAGCCGGACGAACGTGTCCGCGTTTATTACACCGGCACTGGGCAAAATCGCGATGGTCGAGCGCGTGGTTGTTGAGGATTAAGCGAAAATTAGTTCGCAAACGCAGAGTCGCAGGGTTCACGTAAATCCTGCGACTTTTCGCGTTGAGGGCATTCGAGGCATCCGAAAGAAGTGCGCCCCGCGAAACAGCTACGAAGAGTCAATTGAACGAAAGGAACTTATGAAACGAATCATTGTTGGTCTTGTTTGCGCGATGATTGCGCCGCCTGGCGTTCGCGCAAACCGTGGCAAAGACTTCGGCCGTTGAACACACGGGTCAGGTGCAGAAAGCGCCCACGCAGATGACCACCGGCGCAGTTAAAATTGGGACCGTGACCGCGTTCAATCCCGGCCAGAGACCCATTGAGCCTGCTTCGCCGATCGTTGTGCAATCCTCACCCGACACCAAGCCGGTGTCCTATGTGCTCGGCAAGAAGGTTCGCTTTGTCGATAAAGACGGCCGAGCAGTTGACCCGCACATGGTTCGGCCGGGCACTCGCGTGGAACTCGGTTTTGACCGCAGAGGCAGGGTCAGCTCGCGTTACCGTAGTTGAAAAAGAATAAGCGAAGCTAATTTCGCGAAAGCTTAAGGCCGCGGGCGATTCGCCGTGCGGCGAGGGTAGGGACATTGCGCGCGATGTCCCGAAAGCGCGTGATCCGAGGGCGTGCCGTCCCCTGACAATTTGCGTTTCGATGGGCAAATCGCGGAAAATTGCCCGATGTCTTTGGATCTAAAGGAAATTATCGCCGCGCGACTGGGTGAGAATTATCAGCTGCACGAGCGCCACGTGAACCGCACGCTCGTGGCCGCGCAGCGCGTGATCGGGTTCGACAAAGTCTATGCGCGGGCAGAGGGCGCGTACCTCTACGACATGGATAACCAGCCGTATCTCGATTTCCTGAGCGGCTACAGCGTTTTCAATATCGGGCGCAATCATCCCGTGGTGAAGCAGGCGATCCGCGACGTGCTCGATCTCGATCTGCCGAACATGGTGCAGATGGATTGCTCGCTGCTGAGCGGATTGCTGGCGGAAGCGATCGTCGAAACGGACGCCGCCGCATCTGGACGCCGTTTTCTTTTGCAACTCCGGCACGGAAGCGATGGAAGGCGCGCTGAAATTTGCGCGCGCAGCGACGGGAAGAAAGCGCGCGGTTTCGCTAGCGAGCGCGTTTCACGGGCTTAGTCTTGGGTCGCTTTCGCTGATGGGCTGCGAAAGTTTCACCGAAGGTTTCGGCCCGTTGATGGAAGGATTCGATGCGCGCGTGCCGCTGGACGACATCGAAGAGCTGGATCGCGAATTGCGCTCGCGCGACGTGGCCGCATTCGTCATTGAAACCGTTCAAGGCAAAGGCTGTCAGACATCCAAAACCGATTTCTTCCCGCGCGCTCAGGAGCTTTGCCGAAAATACGGAACGCTCCTGATTTCAGACGAAGTGCAGACCGGACTCGGCCGCACCGGCAAGATGTTCGGATTCCAGCATTGGAATTTGGAGCCCGACATCATCACGCTCGCGAAAACTTTAAGCGGCGGTTATGTGCCGTGCGGCGCGATCGTGACGCGACGCGACATTTACCAGAAAACGTTTTCGCGGATGGACCGTTGCGTTGTTCACTCGACGACCTTCGGACGCAACAATCTGGCAATGGCCTGCGGTCTGGCTGCGCTGGAAATTATCGATCAGGAAAATCTGGTCGAGAACGCGGCGAAAATGGGCGCGCTGCTCATGGAAAAGATCGATGCGCTGCGCGCGAAACATTCGTTCATCAAAGAAGTTCGCGGCAAAGGGCTTGATGATCGGGATCGAGTTTCACGAGCCGAGCGAGTTCAAGCTCAAGATGGCTTGGAAACTTCTGCACAAGATCGACAAGGTGCTGTTCGCGCAAATGATCGTGACCCAAATGTTGAGCAAGCATCGCATCCTCACGCAGGTGGCCGGTCACGCGATGGACGTGATGAAGATTCTGCCGCCGCTCATCATCGGCGAAAAGGAGATCGACATGTTCGTCAACGCGCTCGACGACGTGCTGACCGAATGCCGCAAATTCCCAGGCCCGATGTGGGAGCTGGGAAATAATTTCGTCAAAGCCGCGCTCGGGTCGACGCAAATCCGCCGAGCCACGGGCAGTATCAGCCTAGTTAATCGCAGCCGACTCTTTACCGTGACACCCTGCCGTGGCTTATCTTTCTCGTCAGGTGGACTCAGGTCGGAGACGGCTCCGAGCAGTGCTGCTAGCCGTCGCACTCGACGTTAGGGCGAAACGATGGCAAACGCTGAGTCTCCCGTAACGATCCACATGGCGGCGAGCCTCGCCGGCACTGCGTTATGGGAGCGATCCTTACGCGAGGGCGTCTATTCCGGATTCTCCATCGCGAAATGGGAGAGTTCCGGATCAGCACACAGCCAGTACCACATGCCGTTACTGAAAATCTTCACGCAATACCCTCTTACTTGCATCACCGGCTCGTGCCCGGTGTCGAATCCGTTTCTCTGAAGGATCCTACCGATTGCTGGCATATCCTTGCCTTTAATAGCCTGTCCCAGCGCTTTGCACTCAGCTTTGTTTCTGTTGAGGACCACGATCTTGGAGCGTACCCGCGCTTCGCCCTCCGCCTTCTGCGTTGTACGGCCGGCAGCCGCATTCGTGACCATTTTTGATGTGGAACCGGGCACGCTCTTCATCGGCCGTGTAGTTTGAGCTTGTGAAGATTGTGCGGAACTCGGCGTTGGTTGCGGAGAGTCCGTCGGCGCGGCGAAACTGGCACTTACGGCAAAAGCCGAGATAAACATAACGGCGATTGATTTTCTTAACTGTAGAGTTGTCATATTTCTTGATTTCATTTTTTGGTTGAGACTGAATTGTTGAACTGCATCTAACTGCAATCCAGTTCCGCGCAGAACCACAGAAACCATCCTCACGAGGCGCTTTGAATAGCGGCCTCCCTTCGGCTGACTCGGGGCTCCAGTCGGATCTGGAAATCGCGCTAAACGGTGTCTCAGCGAAGATCCAGCCCCTGCGGCTTATTCAGCCGTGCCGAAGATAAGGTGAAACTTGTCGGATGACGTAATCGAGGAGAATTTTACCATCATCGCGGCAATCTGTCGAGCTTTAGTAATTGTAGGGCAACCGCATCGGTTGCCGTGTTTTGGTTTGGCAAGGTCCGAGCCGGACTGGCTACGCTTGCCCTACAACAGCGTGGCGTATCCTTGGGAAAATTGTAGGGCGGGCGCATCGGCTGCCATGTCTGCTCTGCCAAAGAAGATCATTCAGAAGGCGCTGGACCGCGACTTTGTTCGCGTGGGGAGATCGCGGATCGAGGGCCGGGGAGTATTTGCCAAGCGCAAGATACCGAAGGGGACACGCATCATTGAATACAAGGGCAAGCGGCGGCCGGTGGCCGATCTCTTCACGGAACGAGCGGAAGAGAAGGCTGCGCGTGTTTATGCCTTCAGCTTGCGGGCAAACACCGTCATTGACGGCGCGATCGGTGGAAACGAATCGCGCTTCATCAACCATAGCTGCGAACCTAACTGCGAAGCGTACACGTTCGACGACAAGGCATACATCTATGCCATGAGGGACATCGTAAGAGGCGAGGAATTGACCTTCGATTATCAATTGCGCCGTGCCTCGGGCGCTGCCAGAAAGAGGTCCGACGAGAGCGATTATCGCTGCCGCTGCGGCTCTGAGAACTGCCGGGGGACGATGCTCGCGCGAAGCCGGCGCGGTTCGAAACGATAAACTTGTTCTTGGAATCCGCTTCACGACCACGTAGGAACGTCTGTATGAAAAACAAAAAATCACGCTTCGGCGCGAAATCGAAGATGGCGTTGGCCGCCACCATGATGACTGTCCCCATGTTTGCCGCGGCGCAAAAGCCCACGCCGGACGCGTCGCCTGCCGACAAGAGCGCCTCGTCCCGATCCGCGACTCACGTCAAGCTCGGTCGCACATTTTCGGTCGTCGGCTCATACCAGGGACGCACCGTTTACAAGAACGACGCCGGTAAATATTTTTGGATCGATAAGGCTACGGGCGACCAGAAGTTTCTTTCGTCGGATGTCGCTGTAAAACTTGGCGCCGATAGGGCCGCAACTGTGAAGTCCACAACTTGGAAAGGCAACGAGAAGGTGACCATCGTTGGTAAAGACGCAAAAGGCCACGTCATCCAGAAGAATGCCCGGGGCCAGAAGTTCTACCTCGACCCTGCTACCGGCGATATGGTGTTTGTGAAGTAATGTAGCGCGGCGACTTGAGCGTACGGCGATCACATTGCCACCACGCCTTTCGGAATTGTAGGGCAACCGCATCGGTTGCCGCGTTTTGGTTTGGCAGGCGGAGCGCTTGCCCTACAACATCATTTTCGATTGTCGATGTTTAAATGTTTCGTAAAGCTCTCGTCATGCGTACCCGAGCTCTAATTATACTCGCAATCACAGCCGCGTTATCACTTGTCCTTCGGGCGATGCCCGCATGCGCGCAAGATCCCGCGGTCGTTAATTCCAAGACGATTCGCGTCCGGTTCGAGAATGATCGCGTGCGAGTGCTCGAAGCGATTTTGCCGCCTGGCGTCAAAGAGCAGGTGCACTCGCATCCCGCGTACGTGATCTACGTTTTGGAAGGCGGCCGGTATCGCAATTACGCATCAGATGGCAAGATCACCGAAGGCGAGTTGAAGACCGGCGACGTTATCTATCGCGATCCTTTAACTCACGCTGCGGAAAACATTGGCGATAAGCCTCTGCACATGATTCTCGTCGAGCTAAAAAAATAAAACCGAGAAACCCTGTCGCCTCTGGGCGCGCGCCTGCTATGCGTTGTCATTCTGAGCGGCAGCGAAGAATCTCTGACTATTCTCCTTCAACGGAGCCGATAAAATCAGAGATGTTTCGCTCCGCTCAACATGACATGTGTGGAGCCGCAGATTTTCGATTGTCGACCCAGCCAGCTGGGCGTACGTTTTGGGCAGCCAAGTGAACGCGCTTCTGCGTTCAACTAGATGGAGGATCTAATTATGAGCACTGCTGTTGCCGAAGAAAAAAAGACGAAGCTGAATCAGCTCGAGCAAATGAAGAAGTTCACCAAAGTCGTTGCCGACACGGCGGACTTTGAATCGATGAAGGAGTTCAAGCCGCAGGATGCGACGACGAACCCAAGTTTGGTTTATGCTGCAACCCAAAAGCAGCAGTACGGGCATCTGCTCGATGAAGTTTTAAAGGATCGCAAGAAATCCGGCCTGAGTGGCCACGAGCAGATCGAAGACATTTGCGATCATCTGCTCGTCCAGTTTGGCACCGACATTTTGCAAATCGTGCCGGGACGCGTTTCGACCGAGACGGATGCGCGATTGTCGTACGATGTCGAGGGTTCGATCAAGAAAGCGCGGCGACTAATCAAACTTTACGAGGACCGCAAAATTCCACGCGAACGGGTGTTGATTAAAATCGCGTCGACGTGGGAAGGATTAAACGCAGCCGAGCAACTGCAGAAGGAAGGGATCCTCTGCAATCTGACCTTGATGTTTTCGCTGCCCCAGGCGGTGCGCGCGGCCGAAGCGAAAGTGCAGCTCATCTCGCCGTTTGTCGGGCGGATTTACGATTGGTACAAGAAAGAGATGAAGCGCGATTATTCCGGAGCAGAAGATCCAGGAGTGCAATCGGTTAACGAGATTTATACGTATTATAAGAAGTTCGATATCCCGACCGAAGTGATGGGCGCGAGTTTCCGGAACACCGGTCAGATCCTCGAGCTGGTGGGGTGCGATTGCCTGACGATCAGCCCCGAATTGATGGAGGAGCTCGCCAAATCGAACCAACCCGTTGAGCGGAAACTGATCCCGGAAAAGCCAAATCCGCGAAGATCGAGAAGCTGCAACTGGACGAAAAGAAATTCCGCTGGATGCTAAACGATAACGCGATGGCGTACGAAAAAACAGGCGAGGGCATTCGCAAGTTCGCGGCTGACGTGGTGAAGCTGGAAAAATTCGTCGCGAGCAAACTCTAGGCTCTTCCTCTGCCGCTTCGTTCTTCCTCTTAATCCTGAGCGAGAGCAGATTGAGATTCAGAGGAAGTGGAAGATGCTGATGTTCAACGTCGTTCTTGTCGAGCCGGAGATTCCGCCGAACACGGGCAACATCGGTCGGCTTTGTCTGGCAACGCGATCCACTCTGCATTTGGTCAAACCGCTTGGCTTTTCGCTCGATGATCGAGAACTGAAACGAGCAGGCCTCGATTACTGGGAGGAAGTGCGCGTGCAATTGTGGGATTCGTTCGACGCGTTGCGCCGCGCGCAACCAGCGGGCACGCGCTATTTTTTTCTGACGACAAAAAGCAAACGCCCCTACTATGAGGTCAAGTTTGAGAAAGATGATTTCCTCGTCTTTGGCCGGGAAACGAAGGGGCTCCCGGAAGATTTACTCGCCGCCAACATTGATAGCTGCATGACTATCCCAATGCACGGGACGCGAAGTCTGAACCTCGCTACAGCGGTTGCAATTGTGTTATTTGAGGCCATGCGGCAACAACGCTGAGGAGTCGCGGGCCGACTGCAATGGGCGACGTTTTGTGACAGCGAAGGCATCCGAAAGAGATCGCTCCAACGTTGAATAAATGCAGATCTCCAAAAGTCTAACAACGGCAAAAGGAAAAATCTTATGAGAATATTTGTTATTATAATTTGCAGTATTGCGCTGGCGAGCATCGCGTACGGCGCTCAACAAGAAGAAAACAAAACAGAAGAAAAAGCAGCCGCAAACGGGGCAGCACGCGCCTGCGGCTACAACGGCACATCCGACAGGACATCCGACGGGGGCTGGAGCGAACCCGAAGCACACTTCAATGGAAGCTTACCATGGCCAGCAGGGTACTTACCACGCGGCAGCAGAGGTGCTTACCACGCGCAGAAGGGTATTAAAGGCTACCCGTCGGCGGAAGCTTACCACGGGCAGCAGGGTACTTACTACACAGCAGAAGGGTATTAAAGGCTACCCGTCAACGGAAGCTTACCACAGGCAAAAGGGTCATAATGCTGCCGCGACGGCGGCAAACTCAGGCAAGCCCTTTAAGCCGCAACACTTCAACGTTGCCAAACAGCCGAACACCGCGAAAGCGCCGCCTGTGAAATTCGAGCAGGGCAGACACATTGAAGGCGCCGAGCACTGGCAGGGCCAACAGTATGCCGTCTTTCGCAACTACCACTCAGAATGGCACGACCAGGGCTGGTGGCACAATCACTACCACAACAACATCGTGTTCGTGTTCGGCGCGCCGTATTATTTTAACGCGGGTTGGTGGTCCCCGGCCTGGGGCTACTATCCCAATGCTTATTATGCGTGGGATGGGCCCATCTATGCTTATAATCACCTTCCGCCCGACCAGGTCATCGCTAATGTGCAGACCGCCTTGCAACAGCAAGGTTATTATCAGGGCGACGTGGATGGTTTGATTGGGCCGCTGACGCGTGCTGCGATCGCAGATTACCAACGCGACCACGGACTCTACGAGACGGCTGCGATCGATCAGCCGACTCTGGAATCGCTGGGAATGACCTAACGAGAATTTCTCGAGCGCTCTGTAGATCTGTAGGGGAAGCTGACAGCTTCCCCTACAATTGACGATGAGCTTGCGCGATGCCGATCTTCGCGAGAGATAGTTGCTCGTGCAGCCACCGCAATTAATCGCCCGCGATATCTACCAGTCATTTCGAATGGGCGCGCGCCGGATCGAAGTCCTGCGCGGTATCTCGATGGACATTGCGCATAACGAGGCCGTCTTCCTTTCCGGTGCGTCCGGCGCAGGCAAGACGACGCTTCTCTACACTTTGGCGGGGCTGGAGCGACCTGAGTCGGGAAGCGTGGAATTCGAAGGACGCCGATTATATTCCGGTCAGCTCCTCTGCCGCGGCGCGTCTGCGGAATGAAAAAATGGGTTTCGTTTTCCAAGGTTATTTTCTCTTACCGGAACTTACTGCCGTGGAAAACGTGCTGCTGCCCGCACTAATTGGGCGTCGAGCAACAAGGGACGAGGCTGCAGGAGAGTCTGGCCGCCGTTGGACTCGCTGATCGCATGCATCATTTGCCGGCAGAGCTTTCAGGAGGAGAACAGCAGCGTGTCGCGATCGCGCGGGCGCTAACGAACGATCCAGACATAATTTTTGCCGACGAACCAACAGGGAATCTCGATTCGAAAACAGGCGACGCGATTATGGATCTGCTGTTAAATCTCGCGCGTGATCGGAAGAAGACGCTTCTTGTAGTGACGCACGATTCTCGTCTGGCAGCGCGCGGCGACCGGCAGTTGCACATCAAGGATGGCGTGTTGCAGTAGCGCCGAGCTAAGAACTTAAAAGGACGTTACAAAAGCTAAGAATTGATCGGTTCGACGCTTCAACGTTTTAACGATTTAACCGCGGCTTTTTTTTTGCTGCTTGAATTACGCCAGTAAAGGTCGAACATTTTTTTGCAATTATGAAAACCAGTGACGCAGCGGTATTAGACGAACCCCAAACTCATGAACCTACTGCGGATGCAGTAGTTGAACCGGCAATCGAAGGTCGCCCGAAGCCTACCGTAATCGGTATCAAGGACGCCAAGATTTACATCGACGGAAAATTTTACTCGGAAGCGGACGCAAAAGTTTCCGTCTTCGACCACGGTCTTCTATACGGCGACGGAATCTTCGAGGGCATCCGCTTTTACAATGGGCGCGTGTTCCGCCTTGGAGAACATCTCGATCGTCTGTGGGATTCGGCTCGCTCAATCTGCCTGGAAATTCCAATGACCAAGCAGGGTATGACGGAGGCGCTCCTTGAGACAATCCGGCAAAATCGTATGCGTGACGGTTACGTTCGGCTGCTGGTCACGCGCGGGATTGGCAATCTGGGTTTGAATCCAAAGCAATGTAAGACCCCGAGCGTAATTATTATTGCGGCGCCAATAGCCCTCTATCACGAGAATATGTACCGAAAGGGACTAACCGTCGTGACGGTTGCGACGCGTCGCTGCAGCCCGGGCGCGCTGAATCCGGCAGTGAAGTCGCTCAATTATTTAAACAATGTGATGGCGCGTATCGAAGCTGATCTGGCTGGAGCGGACGAAGCGCTCATGTTGAATGACGTGGGCAACGTCGCCGAATGCACGGCAGATAACGTTTTCATCGTCAAACGCGGTCAAATTGTTACGCCGCCTGTTACTGCGGGTGCGCTGCGCGGCATCACGCGCGCGGTGGTGTTTGAGATCGCCGCGGAACTCGGGATCAAAACCTTAAAAGCCGATATCACGCGCCATGATGTTTTTGCTGCTGACGAATGTTTCCTCACAGGGACAGCTGCGGAGATCATTCCGGTTGTGAACGTTGATGGGCGCTTGATTGGGAACGGGAAGCCGGGACCGATTACTACGCGCATCATGGCCCGATTTCGCGAGATGACGCGCGAAACTGGAACGCCGATTTTCGACCAGGATTGAACGCAACCGCCTTGCAACATCTCGGTTGAATCTTTCGAAAACTTCGCGGTCTAATTAACAGAGATGTTGTGCGACGTTTGCAAATGCAATGATGCGACAGTCTTCCTGACACAGATTCAGGATGGCAAAATGCAAAAGGTGAATCTGTGCGAGGCCTGTTCGAAGGAAAAGGGTGTCGAAGACCCCACAAGTTTTGCGCTTGCCGATCTCCTGCTTGGCATCGGAGCAGCGGAAGAGATTGAGAAGGGCGGATCCAGCCAAAAATGTCCGGTGTGCGGTTTTAGCCAGGCTGACTTCAAAAAAACCGGGCGCCTCGGATGCAGCGAATGCTACGTCACCTTTGCAGAGGGTCTGATGTCGCTTTTGAAAGCAATGCATAAAGGAACCGAGCATGTGGGAAAACTGCCGCACCGCGCGCAGCGCTCGATTGCGCTCAGTCACCGAATGCGCGCGCTGGCCGAAAATCTGCAGAAAGCGGTGGCGGACGAGAACTACGAGACGGCCGCCTCGTTGCGCGACCAAATTAAACAACTGGAAAGCGAGCTGTCCAATTCGCCATGAAATTTTCAAGCATGCTTTCCACTGCGGGAGAATGGCTGCGCGGTGAAGGGCCGCATCACGAAATTGTCATCAGCAGCCGGGTGCGGCTCGCGCGCAACGTGCGCCACCGCGCTTTTCCGGGCTGGGCGAAGAAAGCTGAACGCAGTTCGATTCTCGACCTGATCAGGTCGCATGTGGAGGCGCTTCCGGAAATGCAGGAATCGTTCTCCGAAAATTTGCAAGACCTTTCGGCGTTGGACAGGCAGGTGCTGGTGGAGCGCCACCTGATCAGTCGCGAGCATGCCGCCAAGGGCGCGGGGAGCGCGGTGGTGGTGAATCGGCGGCAAACTCTGAGCATCATGATCAACGAAGAAGATCACCTGCGGATGCAATCGATTCGCTCGGGCCTGCAGTTGAAACAGGCTTTTAAGCTCGTGGATAAGATCGACAGCGCGCTTGAAAGCAAACTCGACTTTGCTTTCAACTCGCGGCTGGGATACTTGACCGCGTGTCCCACCAACGTCGGCACCGGCATGCGCGCCTCCGCGATGCTCCACTTGCCGGGGCTCGTCCTTAGCGAGCTGATTAATCAAGTCATTCAAGCGGTGAGCAAGATCGGTCTCGCGGTGCGCGGTCTTTACGGCGAAGGAACAGAAGCGATGGGCAACCTTTTCCAAATTTCAAATCAGACCACGCTCGGCGAGAAAGAGGAAGAGATCATCAATCGCCTGAGCAAAGTGATTGAAACGATTATCGAAAAGGAGCACGACGCACGGCAGGTTTTACTCCAAAAAAAACCGAACACACTTTGCGACCAGATCGGCCGCGCCTATGGCGTTTTGACCTATGCGCACGCCATGCCGTCGAAGGAAGCGCTCAACCTGCTGTCGATCATCAAACTCGGCATGGACTTGGGCGCATTTCCAGAAAACCAGCGCCTGCAGGTCGATGAATTATTTATCGAAACGCAGCCGGCGCATTTGCAAAAAAGCTCGCAACAAAAACTGAATGCCGAAGAACGCGATCACTTGCGCGCCCAAATTATCCGCGAGCGTTTGAAACTCTTTCCCAAACCTGATATTAGTAAGATGGCAAAGGAGTCGGGCAATGGTTCGACGACCGCGCCATCGAACAATGAATAATTTCACCCCACGGGCTCAACAGGTTTTGGCGCTTGCTCGCAAGGAAGCGGACCGATTTAACCACAATTACGTCGGCACCGAGCATCTGCTTTTGGGACTCATCAAGCTGGGCCAGGGAGTGGCGGTAAATGTTTTGCAAAAGATGGGTCTCGATCTTGAGACCGTGCGCATGGAGGTGGAGAAGCAGGTCGGCTCGGGACCGGAGACCAAGATAGTCGGCAACGTTCCCTACACTCCGCGCGTGAAAAAAGTGTTGGCCCTGGCGGGCAAGGAAGCCAAGGCGCTCAATCATTCCTACGTAGGCACAGAACACATTTTGCTTGGGCTTTTGCGCGAGGGCGAGGGCGTCGCTGCCCGAGTGCTAAAGAGTCTTGAACTCGACATCGAACGCACCCGCAACGAGATCCTCAAAGAGCTCGATCCAAACTTCACACCGTCCGAATCCGAGCAGGAAGGTCCTGAAACATCGGGAGCGAGAAAAGACGTCAAGACTCCCGCACTTCGCGCATTTGGCCGCGATTTGACTGAGTTGGCTAGGAAAGGTGAGCTTGATCCCGTAATTGGCCGCCGCAACGAGATCGAGCGGGTGATTCAAGTGCTTTGCCGGAGGACAAAGAACAATCCAGTTCTGATCGGCGAAGCAGGCGTCGGCAAAACCGCGATCGCAGAAGGATTGGCGCAGGAGATTGCAAACGGCAACGTGCCCGAATTGTTGCGCGACCGGCGGGTGATCACGCTCGATCTGGCCTTAATGGTGGCGGGGACAAAATATCGCGGCCAATTCGAAGAGCGCATCAAAGCGGTGATGGACGAAATTCGCCGTTCCAAGAACGTGATTCTTTTCATCGACGAGCTGCACACCATCGTGGGGGCAGGCTCGGCCGAAGGCGCGATGGACGCATCGAACATTATCAAGCCCGCGCTGAGTCGTGGTGAATTGCAATGCGTCGGCGCGACCACGATGAACGAATACCGCAAATACATCGAGAAAGACGCAGCGCTGGAACGCCGTTTCCAGACGATAAAGGTCGATGCGCCGACGGTGGTTGAAGCTATTCAAATCTTGAAAGGCCTGCGCCCGAAGTACGAGGCGCATCACAAAGCAAAGCTCACGGATGAGGCGCTGGAGACGGCCGTTCGATTTTCCGATCGCTATATCACGGGACGGTTTCTTCCCGACAAAGCGATCGACGTCATGGACGAGGCCGGCGCGCGCGCACGCATCAACGCGATGACGCGGCCGCCTGACGTTAAGGATATCGAAAAGGAAATAGAAGAGATCCGCTTGGAAAAAGAAGGCGCAATCAAGGCGCAGGATTTTGAAAAAGCCGCCGCGCTTCGCGACAAGGAGAAGCAAACGAAAGAAAAACTCGACGCCATTCTCAACAAATGGCGCGAGGAACGAGAAGAAAGAGAAGTTGTCGTGACCGCCGACGACATGATGCACATCATCTCGAAGGTCACCGGTGTTCCGCTTCAGCGGATGGAACAGGAGGAAACCCAGAAACTCCTCATGATGGAGAGCGAGATGAAACAGCGCGTTATTGGCCAGGACGAAGCTGTCACCGCCATCAGTAAGGCGTTGCGTCGGTCACGCGCCGATTTGAAGGATCCCCGGCGACCGATCGGCTCATTTGTGTTCCTGGGCCCGACTGGCGTCGGCAAGACCTATCTCGCGCGCACTCTGGCGGAGTTTATGTTTGGCGATGCTGACGCGTTGATCCAAATCGATATGTCGGAGTACATGGAAAAGTTTACCGCGTCGCGGTTGATCGGCTCGCCGCCGGGCTACGTCGGATACGAGGAGGGCGGCCAACTTTCCGAGGCTGTGCGGCGTCGGCCGTATTCGGTTGTACTTTTTGACGAGATCGAGAAAGCGCATCCCGACGTGATGCATTTGCTCTTGCAAATTCTCGAGGACGGCAAGATCACCGACTCGTTAGGGCGCAAGATCGATTTTCGCAACACGATCGTCATCATGACTTCCAACGTCGGCGCCGATTTGCTTAAGAAACAAAGCGTGATGGGCTTTGGCGCGCCGATGGAAGGGCACGATTACGAATCGATGCGCGACAAAATCCTCGATGAAACCAAGCGCGTCTTTAAGCCCGAGTTCCTGAACCGACTGGATGAGATCATCGTGTTTCATTCGCTGGGCAAACCCGATCTAATGCGCATTGTCGATCTGGAAGCCGACAAAGTTCTCACCCGCATCAAGGCCAAAGATGTCCACATCGAGCTGAACCAAAGCGCGAAGGAACTCCTCATCGAGAAAGGATACGATCCACAATATGGCGCGCGTCCAATGCGCCGTGCAGTCGAGCGTTTTCTCGAAGATCCACTCGCGGAAGAATTGCTCCGCGGCAACGTCAAAGCCGGCGACAAAGTCGAGGTCGTGGCCGTCGAAGGGAAGCTGTCGTTCCGGGTTCCCGAATCGCAACCCCAGAGCAGCGCCCCTGCACAAGCGAGCTGAGGTGTTACAAATCACGCTCGCGGATGCGCATCCGCGTAGGCCTTCTTTAGCCGTTCGACCGTGACGTGCGTGTAGATTTGTGTCGTGGAAAGGCTGGCGTGGCCGAGCAGCGCCTGCACGCTACGCAGATCGGCGCCGCGATCGAGCAGGTGTGTGGCGAAACTGTGCCGCAACTTGTGCGGACTAATTGAGATCGGGATCGATGTGTGGCGCACGTAACGTTTTAACACGAGCCAGATCGAACGCACCGACATTCGCTTTCGCGCCTTATTTATGAAGAGAGGGCCCGCATGCACGTTAGCTGCGGCGCGATACTTTTGGATCGCTTCAAGCGCGGGCAACCCGACCGGGCAAACGCGCTCTTTGCGGCCTTTGCCGAATACACGCGCCGATTCTGTGTATGGATCGACATCGGCTACATCGAGCGCCGCCAGTTCGCTCAATCGCAAACCACTGCTGTAAAACAATTCCATGATCGCGATGTCGCGCAGCGGCATCCAGCCGGGAGCAGCGCGGTTCTTGTCAACCTTGAGCGGCGCTGCGATCAGTTCTTCGATTTGATGACGCGTCAGCACGAGTGGCAGTTTCTTCTCGAGTTTTGGCAATTGCACTTCGCGCACCGGATTGCGACGCAGCTTTTTTCGAGCGACGAGAAACTGATAAAAAGTGCGCAATGCGGAGAATTGCAGCCGCACATACGTACCGGGCTTGCCCGCGCTTCATTAGCGCAAAGAGATAATCGCGAAAATCATCGGCTGTGCATTTTTTCCACGACGTCTTGTCCTCCGCGCGGAAACCGGTCAGCGCCTGCCGATACGCCTTGAGCGTGCGCGTCGAAGCATTTCGCTCGTTGCTCAAATAGTCCAGAAATTCTTCGACGAGACGATCGCGATCCGCTGGCACAGCAGTAATCCGCGTCATTGGAAATGACGAATGCAGAATGCCGAATGCCGAAGGAAGCCCGAAATTCGAATAACGAAATCACGCGGTGAGCACGAACGCATGCTTGACATTCGTGCTTCGTGCTTCGTCATTAATTCGTCATTCGTCATTCGTTTTTATTCCGGCTTTTCTACCGTATAGCGCAGTTCCGTCGGGGCTGGGTCTCCCTCGAATCTGACTTTCAAAAATCGGCGGCGGATTAGATCGAAATTAATTCGTAGCTTTTCAAAACAAACTCGGGATAAAATCCATTGCTCGCTGGTTCGTAAACGGTCTGGCCGCTGAATTCGCCGTAGAGTTTGTATTCGTAATTGTTGTCGCTGCCGAATTCGAAGCGTTCGCGATCGGGCGCCAGTTTCTGTTTTTCATTTAACATCACCAACTGCGCCGTGCTCCACGGTTGGCCCGGCCGCCGGATGTAGCCCCAGAATTTGAAGTCGGGTTTGTAGTAACGCCGACCAATGAAATAATCTCCCGCCGGTTCGGCGGCGATATGCTGCGCCATCTCGATCCTGGCCTGATGGATCCCTTGTGGCACGGTCTCGCAGCTACTGACACATATCGCGCTAAGAAGAAGATTCAGAAAGTAAACGGCGCGTCTCATTCGTTGGATCGACACATCTTTTATCGCGGCTTCGCCCGGCGCGCAAATCGCTGGCCACACGCGCTTGTAGCCACAGGCGGTTGATCTGGCTGTTGCCGGGGCAGCCCCGAAAGCTTTCGGGGCTGGAGCGCACAGGGGTAGCCCTATTTTTCGCATCACTGCGTCCATTGAAATATTTGACGATGCGCGAATTGCAGATCACAGATCACCGCAAATCATGGTTCGATTCTTCAACGCTCTCGGCACGCCGCTGCTCTCGTTTTTTCAATATTTGGGCGAGCTCGTGCTGCTCACGGGTGACACTTTTCGTTCTATTTTCACGCACAAGCTCCGCTGGAGATTATTTCTCAATCAAATCGTTGAGATTGGATTGCTTTCGCAGCTCGTCGTTATAATCACCGGCGCATTCACCGGCGCGGTGTTCTCGGCACAAACATTTTTTCAATTTAACAAGCTGGGAATGGGCTCCGCCGTGGGCGCGGTGGTTTCGGTGTCGCTCTGTCGAGAACTGGCTCCTGTTCTGACAGCGCTAATGGTCGCGGGGCGCGTCGGGGCGGCGATGTCGGCTGAAATCGGCACGATGAAAGTAACCGAGCAAATCGATGCACTTCGCGCGCTGGCGGTTTATCCCATTGATTACCTGGTGGTGCCGCGAGCGCTTGCCATGATGGTGTCGATGCCGCTGCTAGTGGCCGAGTGCATAGCCGTCGGCATCGCCGCCGGGTATCTCGTAGCGATTTTCATGCTCGACATTAACGGCACTTACTACATGGCGAATATGGTGCGATGGACGCGCAGTCGTGACATCATCATGGGTATTTCGAAAGCATTCTGTTTCGGAATTCTCATCGTGTTTATTAGTTGTCACAAAGGCTTGACCACACGCGAAGGCGCGGTGGGCGTCGGCCGCGCGACAACTGAAGCTGTCGTGGACTCCTCGCTGGCGGTTCTGATTTGCAATTTTTTCCTTACCATGATGTTCAACATCATCTACCCGGCGGGCTATCAATGAGTGCAGCGATGGAGTTTTCGGAGTAATTGAAAGTGAACAATGGTGAGTTGACAGTTCGTGTGTTGCCATGATTGAAGCACCGGTGTCTCCAAAGCCGTCCGCCAAACCGCATCCGGTTTCGGGTAATTCGTCGCCTATGATCAAGGTGTGTTCGTTGACAAAAAAAATCGGGCAACAGGAAATTTTGCGCGGCGTCGATCTTGAGGTCGGAACAGGTGAAACTCTTGCCATCATCGGGCGGAGCGGCGGCGGCAAGAGCGTCTTGCTTAAACACCTTGTAGGATTGATGGAACCGGACGTGGGAGAGATTTGGATCCAGGGCCAAAACATTATCGGGATGAACGAGCGCCAGCTTGGGGCAATTCGCCAAAAAGTTGGAATTCTTTTCCAAGGCGGCGCGCTTTTTGATTCGATGACGGTAGAGGAAAATATTGCATTTCCTTTGCGGGAAGCCGGCCAGCGGGACTCAAAGGTTTTGCACTCCAAGGTCGCGGAGATGCTTGAGGTAATGGAAATGGAGGGAGAGGAGGCCAAGATGCCGGAGAGTTTGAGTGGCGGAATGAAAAAACGGGTCGGCTTGGCGCGCGCGATCATTCGAGGGCCTTCGTGTGTCTTGTACGATGAGCCCACAGCCGGCCTCGATCCAGTGGTAGCCGACAGCATCAATCGATTAATCCGGCGCTTGCAAAGGCGGCTTGGAATGACCAGCGTTGTGGTCACACACGACATGAAAAGCGCATTCGATGTAGCCGATCGGATCGCGTACCTGCACGAAGGCCGCGTCTATTTTCAGGGAACTGCGACTGAGCTTCAACAGTCGACAGATCCTCTGATTGAGGATTTCCTGCTTGGGCGATCCGACGGCAGGGGCGATTGACCCGATCGCCTCCGCCGGTTGCGGTGAACCGCCGCTGCCTTGCGAAAATCAGCAGTAAGACGACAATTATCCTCTCAAAATGAACCGGCACGAGCGAGGTTTGGAATTTAAAGTTGGTATTTTTGTGTTTGTGGGTTTGGCGATGGTGGGCGCGCTGCTCGTGCAATTCGGCAGGCTGGGGGAGGGTTTCAAGACCTATTATCCGCTGACGGTTCGCTTCACCGATGCGAGCGGACTCTTGAAAGGTTCCGATGTCCTGCTCGCCGGCGCGAGAATTGGAAAGGTGGCAGCCGGTCCGCGGCTGGTTCGCGAAGGTGTTGGCGTAGCTGTGCCGCTGAAAATTTATGATTACGTTAAGGTTCCTGAGGGGACCAAATTCACGGTTGGAAGTTCCGGCCTGCTGGGCGACCGCTTTGTTGTCGTAAGGCCGCCGCCCGGGGAACCGAAGGCGTATCTGGCGCCGAATGCCTACATCGATGGAACGCGCGAGACCGGTATTGACGATCTCACAAAACAAGGCGGCGCTCTAGTAACCGATCTCCGCGGCACCGTGCAAAAGATCGATACCACCGTGGACCGTCTTAATCAGGACACTCTTTCCCAGCAGAACATGGAGAACCTGAAAGCGAGCATGGAACATTTGAACCAGGCTACCAGTGCACTCGCAGAGTCTTCAAAAAAATTGGATGGCGTGATCGATCAGGCGGATTCGACGATGGCTTCGGCAAAAAAAGCAGCCGACGGCCTGCAGACCGCAATCGCCGATACGCGCAAAGTACTGCGCGAGTGCGACGCAAGGCAAAGGATTGGTTGCGACACTGCTAAATAATCAACAGTTGGCCGACGATCTGCACGCGCTTATCACCAATTTGCGGACGCACGGCGTCTTATTTTACCGGGACACTGCCGCAAGCGCACAAACAAAGCCGCAGGAGCAAACTAAGCCAGCGCGCCAAACTGGAGGCCGCTGAGATTGCCCGCAATGAATTGCCCGGTGCTGTCCATTTTTGCTTAGATCGAATCGCATGATACGGCGATCGAGTGGGCGGATAAAATCATCACTGAGTAGCCGGCGATTCTTCTGAGCTCGCTCCGAGCAATCGGCGGCACACATCTTCATCGCTCAAACCGTCGATACGAATTACTTTGTCACGCGAGGTTCGCCCGCATTCCAGCACGATGACGCGCCGCGGAAGTTCCAATTGCTCGGAAAGAAAACGGATCAGCGCAGCGTTCGCTTTCCCTTCAACTGCCGGTGCGCGCAATTTAATTTTGATCGCGCCGCCGTGTTTGCCGACAACCTTTTCCATGTTCGCATGCGGAACGACATGAACACGCAGAGTTGCCATTCGACCTCTTGTATCACAACAAGCGAAGTCGCTCGACAGGTGTTCCCGTTTTTTGCTAGAGCTTGAAAAACATTGGGCGCCCGATGACATCACATGATTTTCGCGAGGTGGCGTTGAGTTTCCCCACAGTAGTTGAGTCGGCGCACATGCGTCATCCCGATTTTCGTGTCGGTGGAAAAATTTTTGCGACGCTAGGATATCCCGATAACGACTCGGCGATGGTGAAGTTGACGCGGCAGGAGCAAAAAGAATTCATCCGAACCAATCCAGGCATTTTCAGACCAGTGAAGGGCGCCTGGGGGCGACAAGGAAACACAAACGTCTCTTTACCAGCGGCAAACGTCGAGATCGTACGCGAAGCGCTGGCTGCAGCATGGCGCAACACCGCGCCGAAACGGCTGTGGAGGAATGTCTAACGCAACCCAACTGCTCTACGAACACGTTCCATCACTTGATCGGCAATTTCGTTCGCGCGCTTTGCGCCACGCGCGAGGACACCGTCGATATATCCTTTGTCCCTCAGAATTTCTTCGCGGCGTTTGCGCATCGGCGCGAAATATTCCCAGAGTTTTTCGAAAAGCTCTTTTTTAAAATCGCCATAGCCAGTCCCGCCTTTGTGAAACTGCTCTTTCATATTAGCGAGTTCGTCTTTCGAAGCGAAGAGGGAGTAGAGCTGAACGATGGTCGATCTTTCCGGATCTTTCGGCGCTTCGACTGGTGTTGAGTCGGTCACGATGCTCATCACTCGTTTTCGCGTTTCCTTTTCGTCGCCGAAAATGTCGATGTTATTGCCGTAGCTCTTGCTCATCTTTTGTCCGTCGATGCCGGGCACGGTTTCTGTCGCGGGCCGAATACGCGCATCCGGCAGCTTGAAAATCTGTCCGAATGCTTCGTTCATCTTGACCGCGAGATCACGTGTGATTTCAATGTGCTGCCTCTGGTCTTTACCAACCGGCACCACGTCGCTGTCGTAAATCAAAATGTCCGCCGCCATGAGTACCGGATAATTGAACAATCCAACTGTGGCGGCCATGCCGCGGGCCAGCTTGTCTTTGTACGAGGTGGCGCGCTCGAGCAAACCCATCGGCGCTACTGTCGATAAAATCCACGCCAGTTCCGTCACCTGAGGCACATCTGAATGCCGAAAGAGCGTCGCGCGCCCCGGGTCAAGTCCGCACGCTAGAAAATCGAGCGCGACACGTCGGCTGTTTGCGCGCAAAGCTTCCGGATCCCGCAGACTCGTGAGCGCGTGATAGTCCGCGATGAAATAAAGGGCTTCGCCTTCGGTTTGCAGCGCGACGGCAGGGTGCATCATCCCGAAATAATTGCCGATGTGCAGGGCACCGCTGGGCTGGAGACCGGAAAGAATGCGCATGGCTTGGAACGTTCAACGAGCAGCGTTCAACTTTCAACGTCCATCCGTCCCATTTCCGAGCTCGTTGGATTCTCCGACAACACCGCAGGCCAAAAATCCAAGGTCAAGGGCTCAACAAATAAAACGTGGTGACCCGGAAGGTCGGCTGGTATAGCATCGCCGTTTCGGAAGATATCCATAGAATTTCAACGATGAAAAAGAGATGCATTGCTAGAGCCGCTTTCTTGAATCCGTGCCTTTTCCTTGGGTCGCTTGTCTTCTTCGCAGGAGTTCTTCTCGCGCTGTTTGCCGCCGCGGCGAATCCGCAAGTATCGATCGACGGACGGGCACGCAATTTGGGCGCGCATGTAAACAGCGAAGACGAAGCCGCAGCGACCACAGTTGAACACGCTGCCGTCCAATATGTGCCAGACACGACGCCGACGCCAACGCCGACATGCACGTCAGGGCCGTGGGTTTCAGTGCAATCAATGCCCCTAGACCTGTATGCCGCAGCGGGCGCTTCCGATGGCACCTATAGCTACCACTGTGGGGGATACTCCGTTAGTCAGAGTGCCACATTGGCGGTAGTCAATCGGTTCAATCCAGCTACGAATACTTGGACGTCGATGGCACCGATGCCGCAGGCGGCGAGCTCGGCTACCGCAGTCTATTATCCGCCTACGAACAAGATTTACGTGTTCGGCGGTGATGATTCCATAACTGGCATTAACTATAACGTCACTCGGATTTACGATATCGCGTCCAACGCATGGACTACTGGCGCGAACATGCCGGATGTGCACAGTTTTGCGGCCGGCGGCTACGTTCCTGCGACTGGTAAGATTTATATCATTAGCGGCTATAACACTGGAGCACTTACGAGCGCTCAGCCCAACACGTGGCAGTACGATCCGGTGACTAACACCTGGACGGATCTCACCGCAACCGCGCCATTCCCGCACCCGGCAGGCGGCTTTGCGTATGGAGTTATCAACGACAAGTTGTACATCGCAGGCGGGCGTGACGCTGCCAATATAATTATTAACCTCACCTGGGCATACGATCCCGTGACTAACACTTATACACAATTGGCTGACGAGCCCGGGACGTTCCAAAACAGTGTCCCTGGCAGTGCTGCTGCTTCGGGTTTGCTGTGGGTCTATGGAGGAGGCAATCCCTTCATCGGAGCTAGCGCAATCAACAATGCGTCGCGTTCAATCAACCTCCATGTTGATCTGAACAAAGCTGCGTTTCCATCGGCATTTGTTGACGGTGTTAAGGCCCTGACGGAACCCACCACCTCCAGCTCCGGAAGATTTTACAACCCCGCTACTAATACTTGGACTAGCTCGCCTAACATGAATATGGGTCGGTCGTTTCCATCCGGTGCCGCTATTGGTAGCAACCTGCTAATTGCTGCCGGCGGATACGATGGTTCAACCACGATGGCGAGCGTAGAAGCCGAGATTGTCTGTGGCGTAGCGCCAACTCCGACAGCTACGGCCACGGCTTCACCAACGCCAACATTTACTCCGACTCCAACCGCAACGCCGACGCCCACGCCGACGCCAACTCCATGCTCGGGAAGATGTGCACCGACGCCGAGGCCCCGTCCAACTTTGCCGGCACGGGCTACTCCGCCGCCTCGTCTGACGCCGCCGCCGTCGCCTACCGGTTCGCCGCGTCCAACTCCGGCGCCGCGCCCGTAAGTCCTGGCGTCAAGGTGAATCGCGGCGGGCATACACTACTCTAGGGCGTCCGCCACGACCGAGGCCGTGGCGTTTCACAGAGCGGAGCCGCTGGGAAGCGAGCGACACAGAGGGCACCCCGAAGAGCGAAGCTCGCGGGTGCGAGCGAGTCAAACGCCTACAATGCCTACAATCATGCGGCTTTGGTCATTGCCTTCGTCATTTTGGATTTCATTATTCGCTTCCTGCGCCGTAGCCTCGATGTGGGCGGGTTATTTTCCAGTGACTTCGTGCTGGCAAACTTGTGCGGCAACCAGTAGAAGAATGGGTTATGGCCGCTCGTTCCCAGCCTGTTTCCGTCGTGACCGGCGGCGCGGGTTTTCTCGGTTCGAATTTGGTGGACCGACTTTTGGCGGAAGGGCATCGCGTCATTGCAATCGATAATTTGATCACGGGCAACACGGCGAATATTGGGCATCTCGCCGGGAACGAGAATTTCCGGTTCATCAAGCACAACGTTTCCAATTTCATTTTTTTGCCGGAAGAGAAGATCGATTACGTTTTTCATTTCGCGTCACCTGCAAGTCCGATTGATTATCTGGAACTCCCGATTCCCACGCTGAAAGTTGGCGCGCTTGGTACGCATAACACGCTGGGTTTAGCGAAGGACAAAAAGGCGTCGTTTATTCTTGCATCGACCTCTGAGGTGTACGGTGATCCTCTCGAGCATCCGCAAAAAGAAGATTACTGGGGCAACGTCAACCCGATCGGGCCGCGCGGCGTTTACGACGAAGCCAAGCGTTTCGCCGAAGCGATCACGATGGCGTATCATCGCTATCACAGAGTGGACACAAAAATCGTGCGCATCTTCAACACATACGGCCCACGAATGCGATTGCGCGATGGGCGCGTGGTCCCGGCGTTTATCGGACAAGCATTGAATGGTCAGCCGCTGACCGTTTTTGGCGATGGTTCGCAGACGCGCTCGTTTTGTTACGTGTCCGATTTGATCGACGGAATTTTCAAACTGGCCGTGAGCAGTTTTCATGAGCCGGTCAACCTGGGTAATCCGCGCGAAATGACCATTAAACAGTTCGCCGATGAAATTATCCGTATTACCGGAGCAAAATCGGCGATTGAACACAAAGTGTTGCCGGTGGACGACCCCAAGGTGCGCCAGCCCGATATCGACCGCGCGAAAGAGGTCCTCGGCTGGGAGCCGCGCGTGGGATTCGAGGAGGGAATCAAAAAGACGATCGAGTATTTTCGGGAATCGTTAAAACGTTAAAAAAGTTACAAAGGTTACAAAGGGATTCTGATGTAACGATGTAAGTAATCACCCGCCTTCGCTAAGGCTACGGCGAGGCAGGCCTGCGTTTGCGCGAAAATTTTACTGGCATTTGCAGCGATTTGGTTGTGAATTGTCGCATGATGGGGCGCGTGCTTTCCGTCGCTGCGGGTTTACTGGGTGTTTGCTTTGCAGTTGCAGCGCAACAAACGAATTGGCGTGGAGCAACACAAAACGATCACGCTACCGCGCTGAGCCTTTCTCAGCCGAAAATTTTTCAGCGCGAAGGATAGTTCTATTTTGTTTCATAAAGGTCCCGTTTACGCCTGGTCCGACGGGGGCCGGCTGGCGAGCAACAACGCGTTAGCCGAGATCGGCATGGCGTCGTTCGATGTGTTTCCGGTTGCGTATTTGCCGCCGAATACGTCCGGAGTCGCGACGGCAAGGAAAGGAAGCGCTGCTTCTGATTCTCCGCCCGGGAATTTTGGAACGGACGGCAAAGATTTGCCCGGAACGATGATGTCGCCTCCCGATCAAGTCTATTACGGCGGCGAAGTAGGTGTTATGTATGGCCGATGGACCGGCAAAGGCGGTGGCGACCTCATGCAGAGCTACATTATGGGCACAGTCGGTAATGACAAACTTCAGATCTCGGTTGGCGCTGAATATGACGAGTCGAGTGGACGCTCAGCGAGGTATCACTCGTACGTTTTTCCAAGATGAGGTCCACACTTCGGCCCCGGCCCGAAGCTGTAGCCTCCGCTATCCCGAAGCGGATAATCTTTGAGGCATCGTCTCGCGGAAAGCCGGTGCGCTGAGGACAGCGCACACTACAGCATTCAAATTGTAATGGTTAAAACAGGCCGAGTGTTACCGAGTTGTCTTGAGATTTGGTGTTGAAATTTAGTTTGGTATTTGGGAATTAGAGCTTTAGCCCATGGCAGCACCGCCGCGTCTCATTACTCTCAATATCGGGTCCCAAACCATCGGTCTGGCGGAATTTCGCGCAGTCCATGGGCGCTTGGCCCTGGTGAATTATCGTTTCCACGAGACGCCACTCGATGCTGAAACTGGGCAACGTCGTGACGCGCACGCTGCTTTGCACGAAACGGTGGTGGCATTACGCGAAATGATGCGTGAAATGCACATCTATGGGGCATCTGTAAACTACGCAGTTCCCGCACAATCGGTTTTTGCGCGCTTCGTCAAACTGCCGGGACTCGAAGCGGAGAAGATCGAGAAGATCATCTCATTTGAGGCGCAACAGAATGTTCCGTTCCCGATCGATCAAGTGGTTTGGGACTACCAGCTCGTGGGAGGTGGTATGGGCGAGCAAATTCAGGTCGTCATTGCGGCGATCAAGCGCGATCTGCTCGATGAAATCAACAACGCCGTGGAAGAAACCGGACTGCGGACCGGCATCGTCGGTGTGGCGTCCATGGCTCTCTACAACGCATTTTGTTATAGCTACACCGATCTAAACGGATGCTCGATGCTGGTGGATATTGGCGCACGCACGACGAACGTTCTGTTTATCGAGTCCGGAAGATTTTTCCTGCGCAGTGTTCCCCTGGGCGGCAGCACGATCACCAGCGCGATCGCGCGCGAATTTAACGAATCATTCGCCGCTGCGGAAGCTCGAAGAAAACGGGACGGCTTTGTAGCTCTAGGCGGTGCCGCGGAGCCTGCCGATCCAGACATTGGTCGGGTCTCCAAGATAGTCCGTAGCACCATGACGCGGCTGCACGCAGAGCTGATGCGTTCCATCACTCATTATCGTGCCCAGCAACAGGGTACACGACCGGCGCGCATCTTCCTTTGTGGCGGCGCCGCAGGCATCCCCAAAATGTGCGAGTTCTTCCACGAAAAGTTTGAGTGTGCCGATCGAGTTTTTTAATCCACTTCAAAAAGTGACCGTGTCGGCGTCGGCGCCAGAGACGGCGCGTTCGGCGCATTTGTTTGGCGAATTGGTGGGTCTGGCGCTGCGCAGCGTGACTGTCTGCCCAATTGAGTTGAATCTGCTTCCGGCCAGCGTCGTTCAGAGACAAGAGCTGGAAAAGCGCCGGCCATTCTTCATCGCGGCGGCAGCATGTATTCTTCTCGCGCTGCTGGGTTGGTCGGCTTACTACACGCGGGCCGCCCACGTCGCGCAGCAAACTGCGCAGGCAATGCAGCAGAAGAACGACAGCATGCACGTGGCGGAGGGCCAGCTTGATAAGTCTGAAAAAGCGAATCACCGCGTTGGACAATGTCGCTACGCCGCTCATCACCGCGGTGAGCGATCGCAACTTCTGGCCACAAATTCTTGAAGAATTAAACACGCGCCTGCCGGAAGCAGACATCTGGATCACCGAGCTTGCCGCAACTTCCGGCGGAAAGCTGTTGGGCGCTCCTGAAAAACGCGCCGCGGAAATTGCGCCGACTCCTCCGCCAACAGTTCCTCCCGGACCGACAGCGAAAGCTGGGGCCAGCGTCGAGAAGTCGATCGACGGCATCATGGTGCGCGGACTTTACCTGTATAATCCGAAACAGCAGGAAATCGTGGTCGATTATCTTCGCAATCTGGCGAAGTTCGCCGCTGTTTGTTATCAATGCCAAAACTCCGGAGCGTGTGATTAAATCCAATTCTGTCCCGAACGACACGGAGTGGGCCTTTCCGTATGAGCTTCAGCTCACCCTGCGCAAGCCTGTGAAACTGCCATGAAGTGGTTCCAGCAAAATCGCACCTTCGGCACGTTTCTGATTGGTTTTGGAATTTGCGCGCTGCTCGCGGTGGCACTGCTCTACTGGAGATGGAGCGCCTGGAGCAACGCAAGACAAGCGTTCGACCAGGTGGCGGCAGAAAGGGACCGGCTGGCGCATCTCGATCCGTTTCCCAACGACGTCAATTACAGGAAACTGCAGGATTACGTCGAGAAATACCGAGTCACACTGGACAAATTTAAAGAAACCCTGAAAACCGAGGTCGTTCCTGCGCCGCCGCTTGCGCCGAATGAATTTCAATCGCGCTTGCGCCTCGTGACCATCGCGACACTGGACAGAGCGCGCGTGAACAATGTGAAGTTGCCGGACAAATTTGAGCTCGGGTTCGACGAATTCACCACGACAATGCCTGCTGCGGCAACAGTCGCGTCGTTGCTTGGACAGGAGCTTACCCAAATCCAGAAGCTCATAAACATTTTGCTCGATGCCAAGGTGGATAGCGTGACGTCGCTTCGCCGCGCGCGTTTGCCCGAAGAAGGCGGGGCTTCGCCGACTCCGACACCATCTCCAACTACCGGACGAAGAGTAGCGACAGCGAAGCCCAGCGGCACGCCTGTGCCAACGTTGATCGAGCGCAACATTGTCGATGTCACTTTCAAAGCGGCGCCCTCGGCGGCGCGGAAAGTCTTAAATGAAATCGCAAGTTCCACCGGACAATTTTTTATTATTCGCACGCTGTACGTGCACAATGAGAAAGACAAAGGTCCGCCGCGCGAAAAAATGGCAGGGCCAACACCGGCTCGAAAGCGGGCAGGCGACTGGGGCCCAACCCGGTGCCGCCGCCCCGCTGAATTTCATCGTGGGCAATGAGCACATCGAAGTGTCAGCCACGATCGAGATGCTAAGGTTTACGTTTTAGCCACGAATGGACACGAATGAACGTGAACAATCTGGTGTTTGTCATGTCGAGCGAAGTCGAGACATCTCTAATTTCAATTCTGAAAGATGCCGCGTGATTACAATTTTTGGATCTACATCCTTACGAATCGCAATCACTCAGTTCTTTATGTCGGGGTGACAAACCGGCTTTCTCGTCGGACTTGGGAACATCGCGAGGGAGTCAAAGCAGGATTTGCTTCCAAATATCAGTGCAAAAAACTTGTCTATTACGAACATTATCGCGACGTCCGCGACGCGATCGCACGAGAATCGCAGTTGAAGAAATGGTCACGACCAAAGAAAATCAGCTTGATAAATCGATTGAACCCAACGTGGAACGACCTTGGTGCTGATGTATTGCAAGACCCGTAACGTCGAGAGATTTCTCGACTGCGCCTTCGGCTCCGCTCGAAATGACAGATGCCGATTTTATTCGTTTCTATTCGCGTTCATTCGTGGTTAAAGGTTAGCCGTGGCAAAGGTTTTGGACTGGATTAAGGCGCATTACGATCGCGTCACGCTCATCGCGGCGGCGATCTTCCTTTTCATTTCCGCGATCGCCATTTGGTGGAGTGTCATCCAGTTCGGCAACCGGCTCGTTAGTCCTCAGCAGCCTCGCGCAAAAACTGCCTCGCAGCCCGCCGTCGCGGTGGAACTCGATCGCGCGGCGGAGCAACTCGAGAATCCGGCGCAATGGAAAGGCAGCACGCGCTCGGGGCTTTTCGTTCCGGAAAGACATTTCATCGGCCCAGACGGCCTGCCGGCCACGCTGCAAAATACCCAGGTGCATCCGCCGGTCCCCAATGAATGGTTCGAAAAATACGGTTTGCAGATCGAAGACGCCGACGTTCTCGATGAGGACCCCGACAAAGACGGTTTCACCAATCTCGACGAATGGCAGGGCGGCACCGACCCCACCGATCCAAATTCGCACCCGGATTACCTCACGAAATTACATTTGGTGTCCGCTACTGAGGAACCGTTCCGGTATATTTTTTCATCGCGGAGCGGAGACAGATTCGGCATTAACACGATCGACGAGAGCGAGCCGACGCAATTCTTGAAGGTCGGCGACGTTATCCGCGGCACGTGAGTTTAAGATCGTGCAGTTCACGGAGAAACACGCGCGCAATCAGTACGGCATCAATGCGGATGTTTCGGAGCTGCTTCTCGAACACCAGCAGAGCCACGCGCAGGTCACATTGGTGAAGGGGAAGGTCGCCACCTCGCCGCAATCCGTGGCCACGTTCGTTTATACCTGGGGCGGGCGTCGGGAATTCGAAGTGAGAAAAGATCAGGAATTTTCCCTGAAACCGAACGAGCAGATCAAATACAAGCTCGTGGATGTGCAGCCGGACAAGGCCGTAATCGTGAATACGCAACAACCCAATGCGCCGATCGAGATCGGCTTCGCCGCCCCGTGCTTCCGGGCTGCTAACTGGGGTTCAAAGGCGGCGCCAAGTCACCTCACTCCGACTCCGAAAGCGTTCGCGAGGCCGCGCCCTCCGTAAGTTCACCGCAGAGGACACGGAGAACACAGAGATTGATTGTCCGCAGATTGCGCGGATTTGCGCAGATTCGTCATTCGTGCTTCGTCATTCCTTCGCATTCGGCATTCGGATTTCGTCATTCTCTGAACGTCCGTGTCATCCGTGTGATCCGTCGTGTCCGTGGTTCTCCTCTGCTTCCACATTCGTGTCCATTCGCCTGCCACGCCGTAGCCTTGCGCGAAGGCGGGTGGTTAGCCCCAAAAAATCGTAAGAATTTTGCTTGCAGCCGGGGGAGCAAATCAAATACAAGCTCGTAAATGTGCAGCTAGAAGGATCGTCTATGAAAAAAATTCCACACACCCTTGGAAACCTTGAACAGAAGGAAACGAAGTTAACGAACGTCAGTTTCGTCGGCGCGGTGCCTCAGATCTTGATTTCCTTTGTTGCCTTCTGTTTCACTCTTATCTGCTTCTCCTTCATTTGCGCGACGAGCTTTGCGCAAACCCCGGACAGCGTCGCGGAGCGCGAAGTGCAGCGGCGTCAGGCTAGCATACCGCAGGGCGAAGCTGCCCTGGCGCGTGGTAAGTCCGCCATGAAAGCGAAAAATTACACGCTCGCGCACGAAGAATTCAGGTCGGCCGTGGGTTATCTGCCCGATGCAGTTGTCTCGGGAAAAGCGCACGACCAGGCTGTTGATGGCTTCTGCAAAAGCGGCGTTGCCTTAGCCGAAGCCCGCATCGCTGAGGGAAGAAACGCTGATGCCGAGGCGATCCTAAGCGAGATTTTGAGCGATCGCTATGATCCGAAATGCCGTCCGGCGCACGAGCTTTACATGCGCCTGCGTCAGCCGGGTTCCTTCGACAAGGGTTCCTTCGACAAAAACGTGACGACTGTCAGCACCGGAGAAGTCGACTGTGCGGGAAAGCCAGCCCCGCCATTCCCTGAGCGGGTAGAGAGAGTGAAAGAATTGCTCGCCGAAGCCGACAGCTTTTATCAATCCGGCCGGTACGATCTGGCGATGAAACGATACGATCAAGTCTTGTGTCTTGATCCGTACAACACTGCGGCCCGTCGCGGCCAGGAAAAAATCGACCACACCAAATATCAGTACGGCGAAGAAGCATACAACGAGTCGCGGGCACGCCAGGTGTGGAAGGTGGAAGAAGCCTGGCAACAACCGGTTCGAAAATACGGTGCAGTGGGTCCGTCCAGCCGCAATCGGTGCGCAAAGAGAGCTTGGTGGAACAGCTCTGATGAGCAAGAAGCTCAACAGCATCATCATTCCGCACATTGAATTTCGCGACGCGACTATTCGCGAGGCAATCGAGGTACTTCGGGAACAAGCAGCCGAGAACGACACAGGGCCGGAAGGTCAGAGAGGCGTGAATATTGTGCTGCGACTCGTTCCGCTCGGACAAATTGCTCCTGCGGCATGCCCGCCAGTACCTGCGTTCCCGGAAGGCACCGGTACTCCGGGGGCCGGTGGTCCGCCCCCCCTGGCTGCTCCGGCGCCGGCTGCGCCTGCGGGGAACACGCGCCGGGCAAGGCCGGTCCGGGTGGAGCGCCAGTTGTCGCGCCCCCAGTGGGCCCGGCAGGTGCGCGCATCACTGTGACGCTGGATAACATTCCGCTCGGTGAAGCACTGCGCTACATCGCCAATCAAGCCGCATTGAAAATCAAAGTGGAACCGTATGCCGTATCAGTTATTCCTCTCAGCGAGCAAACCAATGAGCTGATCACGAAGCGATATCACGTCCCGCCGGAATTCTTCGGCGGTCCGCTGGACGTTGGTTACTATCTTACTCAGTCCCTCAGCGGCGGCCAGCAAGTTCAGACTGGTAACGCATACAGCCGTGCCTCCGGTTTCCGACAAGATTGCTGAACAGGAGCAATATAACGCAGCTACGAGCAGTGAATACACTGCGGCCAGCCAGGCGCAAGGAACCGTGGCAGGCTATGCGAGTGCCAAGCAGTCGGCGATACTCAATCCGGGTGGACTGGCGACATCGACTACGCGAGCAGTCCCTGTTAAACGATCGTCAACTCGTCGGCAGAGCTGACGCCAGAACGATGTTGGAGAGCATGGGCGTTGCGTTTCCTCCCGGCGCAAGCGCAACTTTCTGGCCGCACAGCGGAACGCTGATTGTTCGCAACACGCAGGACAATTTGGACTTCGTCGATGCGCTGGTCGATCAGGCGAATGCTTCACAGCCGAAGCAGGTCGAAATCGAATCGAAGTTTGTCGAGATTAACCAAAACAATCTCAAGGAACTTGGTTTCGATTGGCTGCTTGGGCCCGTTTAGCCTAAACGGAAAGGTTTTCGGTTCAGGTGGAACCGCGGGAAATGGCGCAACCGGTGAATGGGGCGAATTATCCGTTCGTCGATGCGAACGGGAATCCGATCGGACAAAATCCTGTCACGGCCGGAAACCAGAGCGGCAATTTTGCCGTCACCGCGAACGCGCTCGATGCGCTTTTGATGCCGGGCCTGGGACAGGTGGCCGGCGTCGCGCCGGGAATTTTTGGATTGGCTGGTGTGTTCACCAATCCGCAATTTCAGGTTGTGATCCGCGCGTTGAACCAGAAGAAAGGGAATCGATCTCCTCTCTGCGCCCAGTGTGACCACTAAGAGCGGGCAGCGCGCGATCGTCGAAGTGATCAGAGAACTTCGATATCCGAGGACGTACACTCAGCCGCAGGTTCCATCGATCAGCAGTACCACTGGAACCAGTGTGATCGGCGGATCGGCAGTCGTTCCAGTAGTTGTGACCCCGACAACTCCCCAGGATTGGGAAACGCGCAACACAGGTGTGACTTTGGAAGTGGAACCGATAGTAGGAGGCGATGCGACCACCATTGATCTAAACCTAGTGCCGCAGGTTGTGGAATTCGAAGGCTTCATCAATTACGGCAGCCCCATCAACGCAGTCGGTGTCCAAACCTTGGCCGGCGCGATCACAACATCTGTGCCCGTCGAGCTGACCGCGAATGTGATTAACCAGCCGGTGTTTAGCACGCGCAAAGTTACGACGAGCGTGAGCGTTTATGATGGGCAAACCGTGGTGCTCGGTGGATTGATGCGTGAAGACGTGCAAAAAACCGAGGATAAGGTGCCCATTCTGGGAGACATTCCGCTAGTCGGCAGGGCTTTTCGCACAAATGTGGAACAGCACAACAAAAAGAACCTGGTCATCTTTGTTACCGCGCGCATCGTGACCCCCGCAGGTCTGCCTTTGAACGAAGAGGAGGAAGAAGGCTTGCAGCCCCCGGAGTTACCCGAAGTGCCGGCGTACAAGAAGTAAGGCTTCGCCGCCGTTAAATCGTTACAACGTTACATTGTTAAATCGGTAGGCGCCCTTCGGCCCGAGGCGGGCGAATAGACGCGAATACAAACGAAAACGGAGTTACCCGCGAATGGTCGCGCTTCCGTTTGATTATGACGGAGCAGGCGCGCCAGCGGGTGCGCAAAAGGATTCCAAGAAACAAAATGATTCGCGTTAATTCGCGTGATTCGCGGGCAAACCTGTTCTCTCTGTTCTATTGGTGTTCATTCGTGTCCATTCGTGGTTAGAATGATCGCCGCATGGAACGTGAGAGAATCATCTTCTTCCGCAACTTCTTCTTCTGCGCATTCGTCATCGGCCTTGTATTCGCGCTGTTCTACTTTGCCGCGACGATGCTGCTTTGGGACACTGCGGTTTCGTGGGCGACGCATTTGTTTAAGATCGACGAGAAAGAATTCGGCAGACTGGTTTTGCTGTTCTTCATCGAGTTGCGGGTAGTAGTGGTATTCTTTTTTCTCGTGCCAGCTTTGGCTCTGCATTGGATGGCGCGGAAGAAATAAAATTAGAGCCACTCGCCGCCTTGGGCTGTAGTCACCGGCCTGTGGTCGGTCGGAACACGGTCACAACGTGCAAGGGGTCGGCTCACAGAGCCGTGACTACAGAGTGTTCCTCTCGACACTTCGTGACGGCACCAAAATTGCCTCGCTCATTCCGTGCACAAATTTCTTGTCAGCCGGAGCGATTGTAGCCAGCGCGCCGCGTAATTTCACGCGATCGTCTTCGACGAAGTAATACGGACAAAGTCGAACCCGGCCTTTCATCCTCTTTAGCTCGCCCGGTGAGATACTGGGCATCATGGAGGACGCGGTTGCACTTGAGCGTATCTCACCGGGCGAGCCAGAATCCGGGTCCCAATAGCGGTGTTCAAAGAGAGTGCCTTTGTGAAATTTTTGAAGAATCGTCGGATTCGATTCAAAGGTCGCCAGCGCGTGCTCGATCCGTCTTTCCCATTCGGCGTGCGGCAAATCGCTCCCGAGCGCGATTCCACGGCTGCCCCAGCCGAGAGGCGAGAATCCACTCACCTTTAAGAGAAGCTCCCGATCTTTTTGGCTGAACGTCGCCGCCTCACGCCAATCCTGAATTTCAAGACGTGGAATGACGGCATGTTGTGGCAAAGGCGTGGGATCGAGCAGCCATGAATACGGAATTGCCTTTTGGAGCTTGATGAAATACTTCTCTCCCAATTCGCGTCGCCAAAATTCCCGCAGCGGGTGCATCCAAAAAAGCGCGAACCACATTTTCTCTTCGAGATACGGTTTGATTGGCGGCGTGATCGTGATGCGTCCTTCAGCATTCGCGCGCAGGGTATTTTCGATCTCAGAAATATTCGGCAAATCGAATAATTCGAAAAACCGATAGACGGCGCGCCCATCTTGCGGCTCGTAATTCTCCGCCGGAACAACGCGCCAGCTGTAGCCGGGGGCGTTGACCCCGGCCGGTGATGCGTCTCGACGGGTACCGCGGTCATCGCCCGCGGCTACAACGGAGGCAGCGCGCTCTTTATCCAGTGTCGAGTATCCAGTATCCAGTATCTCCTGATTCAACCTCGCGGCGATCCATTCCATTTCCGGCCGATAAGTGGCCGATTCCTGCGAGATGACGATGTCGCCACCGTTTGGCAGAACTGAGCGAAATCCGTCCAGCATTCCGTTTGCGCCGCCAATGATCGCGTCGTCAAAAGTTGAATACGTCTGGTTAAGCCATCCGGTCAATCCGATGCCGCCTGGGACCGAATCGATCTCAGCGATGATGTAACCTTTCTCGGTGAGAATGAGGTCAGGCCGTATCACTCGCGGCAAATCGTCGCGAATTTCCTTGCGCCGCGAAAATTCGATCAGCTCTTTCGGTTTGCCGGCGTCGAGATAGCGCGCGATCCACGCCGGCTGCTTGCCTTTGACGCTCAGGTGATAAAGCTGATTGCAGGCACGCTGAAAAACAAACAGTCGATGACCAAGCTGCTCGAGATCGGCCAGGAATTTTTTGTCGATTGGAAATGCATCCGGCGAAAGGAGCCAGGCCTTCTCCGCGAAGAGGCCTTCTTTTGGGAAAGCGGCGCGTATTGCAGACAGTCTGTCGTCTTGGACCTGCACTTGCGTCATGAAGCAAACGTCCAACGTCCAACGCTCAACGTCCAACGTTCAATTATTGTAGGGCGTCTGTTCAGACGCCGTCCTGAAGGCGTCGCCGCAGCGACGCCTTACAACTGGCAATTCATCTTCCGCGGCCATTTTCTTGAGCACGAGCTTCACCAGTTCTTCCGCCGATTTCGCTTCGCCTTTCTCCTGCAGATCCCGCACCGCTTTGTGCGCCTCGATTTGTTTGTAACCAAGCGCGATCAGCGCGAGCACCGCTTCGTTGGCTTGTTCCTGTTCTGGAGTCGGCGCGTGTGCTGCGCTGGCTGCTTCCCATGCCGCAGCAACGCCGAGTTTATCTTTCAATTCGAGAACGATTCGTTCCGCCGTCTTTTTTCCGAGTCCGCTGATTTTCGAAATCGCGGCAACATCTGAATTGACCACCGCCGCTTTGAAACTGGTCACGCTCATTCCACTTAACACCGCGAGCGCCAGTTTCGGCCCGATCCCGCTGACATTGTTAACGAGCAACCGGAAAAGGTCGCGCTCGGCCGGGGTCATGAATCCGTAAAGCACATGCGCATCCTCGCGCACTGCCAGATGAGTGAGAATCCGAATGGACTGCCCGGCTGGCGGCAATTTATCGTAGCTGGACAGCGGAATGAATACTTCATAGCCAACGCCGCCGACATCGATGATCGCCTGCGTGGGCAGGGCGCTCACGAGTTTGCCGTCGAGAAATGTGATCATGGCTGCGTTGCGCTCCGCCGCGTTACACCGTTAAACCGTTAAATCGTTGAATCGTCAAATGTGCTCACTCTGTTTTCAGCACCAGCGTGAGATCGACGCGTTTCCCTTTCGCCACGTTGAAGCCGCTGGTCGAGAAAAATTTCCAATCTTGCGGCGAATTCGCGAAGAGCGTCCCGCCAACAGGCGTCGGCAGAATGATAAAACGCCCTCCGGACGCGCTCATAAATTCTGTAGCGCCACGCTTGTTCAATGGCGTGAGAAACCCTTTTACGCGCGAACGAAAATACCAGACAAGACTCGGCTCCTCGAACGCAACCGAAGCAAATTGCATGTCCGGCGTCAACGAGGCGCGCGATACCTGAAGGAGCTGATACGCCGGGAAAAACCGTGCAACCAGCGGCGGTATAACGAGCGCGATCGCAATCCAAATAGCCGCAGTAGTGACGGCGATGGTTCCAAACAACGAACGGCGGTTTGTAACCCCGAAAGCAGTCCGGGTGCGAGAAAGCGCCGCTTCTCCCGGCCAATGGCGAGCAAGCAGAAGCGCCAGCAGACCGAACGCGGGCAACGTGTAATGCGGCAGCTTCGTTTTAATGAGTGAAAAAATGATGAAGATGATTGCGATGCCGGAGAGAAGATAACGGTCGATATTGTCTCGTTCGCGCCACAATCTTTTCACAAGCGCGGGCAGTTTGATCGACCACGGAAAGAAACTGACAAACACGGTCACGAAATAGAACGGCAGTAATAAGACGTATCCGCCTAACGAGTTCCAGCCGTGCCCCTCCATTGCCCCCAACGAGCGGCCGATGACGTGGCGACCGATTCCGATTCGCAGAAATTCTCCATGTGTCTGAATCAACGCGGGGATTCCCCAGGCCGCGATAATCGCCAGCATCAGTAAAATGCCGCGAACAAATTTGAATCGCCGTCCAAGCTGCAAATTCGGTGCGTAGAAAATTGTCGAGGCAACCGTCAACAGCGGTACCCATGCAATCGGTCCTTTGGCGAGAAAGCCGAGCGCCAGCGAGATGTAGAAGAAGAACCACCAGTGTGAAGTGTGAGGTCTGATCTTTGAGGTTTGATGGAACTCTTCTGCGTTGGGCGTTGGGCGTTGGGAGTTGGGCGTTGAGCGTTGGCTCTCACTCGTCAGACCATCGCGGAGCAATTCGAGCCCGCTCCAATGTGCGGTACTCACGAACAACACCAGCCACATATCGGCCACTGCGGCCTTGGCATGGATGAAGGTCTGCAAACAAAGCGTGAAAATAATCGCCGCCCGCCAACCGACGCGTCTCTCCACCGATGCCGCAGGCCGAACGCGGAGATCGACAATGCGATGAGTGCAGCCGCCACCGCAGAAGGGAAGCGCGCCGCGAAATCGTTTTGGCCAAAGATGCGGTAGCTCACCGTTTGTGCCCAGTAGGTGAGGGGAGGCTTGTCCAGGCGAGGCTGGTTGTTGAAGTAGGGAACGACATAGTCGCCGCGCTGGATCATCTCGCGTGACGCTTCCGCAAAGCGCGGCTCGTCGCGGTCGATTAGCGGCAAACTCCACGTGCCAGCAATGTGGAAAAGGACGCAACCAAAAAATAATATCGCGTATTTGGCCGGGGCCGAGTTTCATGCGCTGCTCATGCTCGTGCTCTTACTCATGCTCGTCTTGATCGAGTAAGAGTAAGAGTTCAACGTCCTGACGGGAACTTATTTGTGAAACGTAGCTGCGTCTTTTACTGGCTGATCGGCATCGCCATCGCGGCGATAGCGATCGGAGCGGCATTTTATCTGGATGACACCGTCTGGCATTTCATCCTGCAACATCAAACCCGCGGCATGTACCATTTCATGCGCAACGTCAGCCGATTTGGCGACTGGCCTTCCCATGTTGCGCTTGGATTGCTCCTTCTGGGAATCGCCTGGTGGCGCGGCAGTAAGAAATGGACACGCATTTTTTTGTCGATGCTGGTGGCGATGGCGATCGCAGGCATTGGCGGCGATGTGATTAAACGCACTTTCCCACGCGCCCGCCCCTCGGTGAAATCGGAGCTTCGCTGGGGCGGTCCGCATTTCAACACGAAATATCACTCGTTCCCATCCGGGCATGTTGCTGCCTCAACGGCATTTTTTGGCGTATTAATTTTCGTTCGCCGGCGCATCGCTCTCGTCTGCCTTGCCATCCCAATTCTGATCGGATTCTCACGCATGTATATCGGAGCACATTATCTCTCCGATGTCGTATGTGCGGCGGTGCTGGGAATTTTCTGCGCCGCTATCGTTGCGCGAATATTCCTGCGCGACCCACTAAAGACCGACCACTGATCGCCGTTCACTGATCACATTGCGCTTCGTCCCTTAAAAATTAGAGAACACCAGCAAGAGTAAGAGTATGAGCAGAAGCTGAAAAAGCGGAGGGGGTGAGATTCGAACTCACGAGGCCTTTCGGCCTTCCGGTTTTCAAGACCGGCGCGATCAACCGCTCTGCCACCCCTCCGGTGAAGATGTCGCTGGCAACTCTGCCACCGGTTCAATCGTCGAGCAACTGCAGCGGCGCTCTGTGAGCGCCGAAGGCAAGGAATCGGCGGTCACAGACCGCCGCTACAGCGAGATTAGGTTCGACATCGTGATATGTTCATGTGAACTTAACACTTATGGTTGCGAAAAAGAAATTCCGGCCTGTCGTTGAGGAGACGCCTCAAAGTTCCGTGCCCATCCGCGGACGTGGCGCATCCTGGAGCCCGGCCAATCGGTTCGAAAAGCTGCATGTCGATCTGACCGACGTCGATTGTGTCGATGTTGATCCTGCCACTGAGGAACAGCCGCGGCGGCGACACAGTATTTTCGTGATGGAACCAAATCGATCATCACTCGGAACAACAGTCCCGATGTCGGTTTCGAAACGAGCTTGAATCCATATCGCGGCTGCGAGCACGGCTGCATTTATTGTTACGCCCGGCCGACCCACGAATATCTCGGCTTTTCCGCCGGCCTCGATTTCGAGAGCAAAATCATGGTGAAAACGAATGCGCCCGAGTTATTGCGCGCAGAACTGGAATCACCGCGCTGGCAGCCACAGACGCTGGTGATGAGCGGCGTGACCGACCCTTATCAACCGATCGAGAGAAAGTTGTGCATTACACGTGGCTGCCTCGAAGTGCTGGCCAAATTTCGCAATCCTGTGGCGATCATCACCAAGAACCGTCTCGTTACACGCGACATCGATATTTTGCGCGATCTTGCGACATGCAATGCCGTAGCCGTAAACATTTCCGTGACTTCTCTCAACTCGAATCTGCAGCGAGTCCTGGAGCCGCGCACGATCTTCGCCTCAAGGCGCGGCTCGAGGCGATCCGCAACTTCGCCACGCAGGAATTCCAGCTGGTGTGATGGTCGCGCCGATCATCCCTGGACTCACCGATCACGAAGTTCCGAAGATCCTGGACGCATGCGCAAAAGCAGGCGCGCAATTTGCCGGTTACACAATTATCCGTCTACCGTGGGCGGTAGCGCCATTATTTGAGCACTGGCTTGAGGAACATTTTCCGGACCGCAAAGAGAAGGTGCTCGGACGCATCCGGGACATGCGCGGGAACCGGCTAAATAATTCTCAGTGGCACACGCGCATGACCGGGGAGGGCGTCTTTGCGGAACAAATCGCCTCGCTCTTCAGAGTCGGTTGTCGTCATGCCGGCATTGGCGAGCGGCCGACGCTGTCAACTGCGTCGTTTCGTAAATCGACAACACAACTGCGTCTTAAGTTGTAGGGGGAGCTGTCAGATTGCCCTACAGCTTTGCTATTAGAATGGCCGGCGGTTCTGCCAGGCGGACGCCTCGTTTTCCAATCGCTGTTCGGCTTCGAGCGACTCTGTAATGTCGATTTGCGCACTGGCATCCTCAGTAGCGGGAACGGGCGCTTTGCGCGTTGTTGGCCACTCTTGGAAGTAACCGGCAGCTATTGTAACCGGCGCTTGCGCATCGGCGGATGCATTGACTTTTCCTTTCGTGCACGTTAGACGCGTCGTTTTGCCGTCGGTCCAAACGCAAAACAAGCAGTCCGAATCAGGCTTGATCGTCAGCTGACCCGTGGTTACGGCAAATTGTGATGCGCTTCGATCGGTTGGAGTGAACAGAACGATAACTTTTCCGCGGCTCAATCGAATGCGCGCGGTCCGAGCGCGCATGCCGCCAGCGGTTTGATTGCCATCCTTGGTTATGCTGAGCTCGTCGATTTTGATTTCAGAATCGCCCGGAGAGTTGTGCGAGAGCAGCTGGAATTAAGGCAAGATCGATCGACGCGCCATCTGACGACCGCACAGTATCGCCGCTATGAATTCTGCTTTTAAGCGTGACCGGCTGAAAATCGTTTCGTTCCGCGTTTCCGAAGACGACTCTGCCCTTGACCGAAAACACGGCAGCGGCTGTTGCGCGACTGATGCCTTCCGAGCAGCTGCTCGCCAGAAGTGAACAGAGCGCAGTAGAAAGAACGAGCAATGGAAGGCGCATTAGCCGGGATTCGGTAATTCATCCGAGCCTAAGCGTCCTTGCGCATCGGCTGCAATAACGAAGGCGGATTCAGTCGGCAAAAAAAGAGCTGGCTTGCAAGCAATGCAAGCCAGCTCAGCGGGTTTTATGTCCTACGTCAACTTAGTACTGATGGTAGTGATGATAACGGTGGTGGCGATAGTAACGGTGCCCATTGTACCAATAGTATGACGGCCCGATTAGTAGCCGTAGTACGGATATGGCCGGTAGTAGCCATATGGAAATAGTAGCCGTATGGATAATAACCATATCCGTAAGCCGGATAACCAACTCCGATTCCGACTCCTCCAACGCCGACCGTTACCTGAGCGTTTGAACGCTGGACTGGCACAAGAAGTAATCCAGTTGCCACCAATGCAACGAATAGAAGTTTTTTCATATTTTATCCCCTTTCTGTTGTTTATCCCTTGCTTGATTGAGATTTGCGCAGGGTTGAAGTCCTGCGCAGAACCCGCCGCTTCAATGGATACGCGGCCCTCAATAATAGAATCGGATTTGAAAGCTGTTCCGGTTCCCATTACTCAAAAATTGCGCGGCGTGGCAGCGCGTACGGAAATCAAACCGATCACCTCGTCACCAACGCAGCACCAGTGTGACTACCCAACTCCCAACGCCGAAGTATAGTGAAACAATTCTCGTGATGGAAAACGCTGATTTTGCAGGACGCGTCGCCATTGTCACCGGTGCGTCGCGCGGCCTCGGGCGGGCTGCCGCAGCGCGCCTGCACGAGCGCGGCGCCTCGGTCGCGGTGAACGTCCGCGACCGCGAGCGCGCCGAGGCGATGGCGAAGGAAATTGGCGAGCGTGCCTTCGCCGTGCCGGGCGACGTCGCGGCAGACGGCGTCCCCGGCGAGATCGCGCGGCGCACGCTCGAACGCTTCGGACGTATCGACATCCTCGTCAACAACGCCGCGCTTCCGCTGTCGACACGCTTCCCCGATCTCACCGCCGACGAATGGCGTAGAGCGATCGAGGTCAACCTCACTGCGCCGTTCTTGATGACGAAAGCCATTCTGCCGGCAATGCGCGCCCAGCATTACGGTCGCATCATTAATATCTCGTCTTCAGGCGGCCGGATGGTGAGCACGCTCGGCGGTGCACACTACACCGCATCGAAGGCTGGACTCCTCGGACTAACGCGCGCGGCGGCGAAGGAGCTCGGCAAGTTCGGCATCACCGTGAATGCCGTGTGCCCGGGAATGATCGATACCGAGCTGACGCGCGAACATGCCTCGGACGAGTTGCTCGAACGTCTCGCAGCGAGCTATCCCGTGCCCCGCCTCGGCACCGCGCTCGAAGTCGCCAATTTGATTTGCTTCGCGGCCTCCGAGGCCGCCGGCTATATCACCGGCGCGTCCCTCGACATCAACGGCGGCGACTTAATGATGTGATCTATGTGGTCCTGGGCGTGAGCGCCACGCGCCCAATGAGACCGACTGCACACAATCCAATCGCTGCAAGCCCGTTGAAAGTGTCTCCTACCAAGGTCGCAACTAAAAAGATCACAGCGCCAGTTGCGACGATCCACGCTGACCACGGATAGGCCCAAGCCCGGTACGGTCGCCGTGCCTCGGGGTCTCGATAGCGCAAGGCAATGAGGGCGAGGCAACAAAGACAGTAGTTGGCCGCTAGAAAGAATGAGGTCATCGCGATGAGTCGTTGAAATGTCCCAGTCGCGATAAGGCCGACAGCAATTGCAGTAGTCAACAGCGTCGCGCCACCGGGCGTACCACCGGTGTTCACAGTCGAAGTGCGTGACCAGAACAAGCCATCACGGCCCATTGCGAAGACGATGCGCGTCCCGATCATCATGACGGCATTCAATACGGGTACGAGCGAGACCACTGACAACACTGTGATGAGGTCGCGTCCGCGTAGGCCTGCAATGACGTGCGCGGCATCGGCAGCGGGTAGAGTTGCGCTAGCAAGCGCAGACACCGGTAGCACGTTTAGCAGCGCAGCATTGACTAGCAGATAAATCACGATCACCGACAACACACCGCCGATCATCGTTCGAGGAAGATTGCGCGACGGATCGCGATCTTCCTCCGCAAAATACAACGGGCTTTGCCAACCGCCGTACGTGATCACGATCGCTTGCAAGGCGATGACTAGTCCGCTGAATGTCATGACTGGCGCTATGCCCTCTTCCGGTGCAGATCGACGAGCGGGCAGTAAGAGACACGCCAAAATGAGAGCGAAAAACGCGAGGCACTTGAGCGATGTGGTCATCTCTTGAAACTGACTGCTGACGCGGATTCCCATCCACTGCAGTCCCACAACAGCTATAAGGATTGAGATCGCGACTAATCGGACGGCACCGCTGACCGGTGGCACCAAGACCGCGATGAACTCGCCAATCGCGATCGAGACATAGGCAAGAACCGAACAATATGTGAGCCAGTCGGTCCAGCCCACGGCAAATCCAACCGTGTTGCCGAAAGCGTGGCGTACGTAAACGTAATACCCGCCGTCTCGCGGCAGCATTGTGCCCAGTTCAGTTAGGCAGCTTGCACCCAGAAGGGTGTAGAGCCCTGCGGCGGTCCACAAGAAAAGAATGGTGGATGGAGCGTGAACTTGTCCAGCGACTAGACCTGGGGTGCGTAGGATACCCACCCCGATTGTAGCGCCCACGCTGACTGCGAGACCGAAACCAACGCCCAGAACACGTCGAAGCCGGCCGGATTTTTCAGTTCCCATCGGAGAGCTGCGTGACAGCCAATTGAATCAGCTTGAAGTTACATGGAGGATTTCTTTGCCGAAAAATTTCAGCTCTGGACAGCCTGCGGGAGATGCACGGCTGAGTGAATCGCCAAGCTGCCGGCTGGCCCTTACTTCGAGCTGTCGATGATCTGCTGCGCGTTCCTGATCGCGGACTCGTCCGGCGCTTTGTCTTTCTTCAGGATGTCGATCGCCTTTTGCGCGGACGCAACGGCTTCTTTCTTGTTGCCAAGCCTCGCCTGAATCTGCGCCTTCTTGTAGTGCATGAAATAGGCGTCTGGGTTCTTCTCCAGCGCCTGGTCGATCCACTTCGCCGCCTGGTTCATGTCCTTGTTGTTGTCGTAGTAAAAGGCCGCAGCCTGATAAGCCGTGCGCGGGTCGAGCGGAGTCCCTGCGCTAACGACCGCATCGAGTTGCTTACTTACCTGCTCGACATCGTGCGTGGTTAACTTCACCGGCACACGCGTTTTGTCCCAAACGAAATTGAGCGTTGCGGAGGCGCCTTTCACATCACCTAGCCCGATGGTGAACGTCTCGATTGTGACCGGAATCGGTTCGGGCTTCGCGGTGATACGAGCGGCATCGTTCTCCTGCTTATAATCGGCCGTGCTCTGCACTTTCGCGTCCTTCGAAAGGATGATGGTCCACTCGTCCGCGGTTGGAATCGTGAAGAGTGCGTACTCACCGGCCGGGATCTCCCTGCCGCCGAGCGTTACCGCTTTGCTAAACTTGATTTTGGTGGGCGCGTTGGCGCCCGTGCGCCAGAGCTTAGCGTACGGCACCAGGCCGCCGAAAATCTCGCGATCGTTCTTGTTCGGACGCGAATAATCCACCTCGACATCGGTCAGTCCGACACGCTGTTTTACCACTGAATGCTGGCTGACAGCTGGGAACTCTATTTTTTTCTCTTCCGCCGCCCGCAAACTGCCGGGTAGGAGCGGTTCCGCCACTAAGGCAAGTGCGAACAAAGCGAAAAGGAGAAGTGGACGAAGATGTGAAGATTGGATCATAATGCGCGGGATATTTTAGACGTGCTGATTTCGGTGGAGAAGATACTGCGAAACGGTATGAGTCAAATAGGCTTCGTCCAGGCTTTAGCCTTCCGTCGAATCAAGTTCAGGCTTTTGCGTTCTCAAGATTTGGCGATTCCACATGAACAGTAGCTACCTGACCGAAAAAGTCTGGTCTGCATATTCCAACTGCACCTCGTATGCGCCGATGTCCGTGCCGTCGCTGCCGCTCGCGTTGGCAATTGAAGGGTTATCGAACGTGCGGACAAAGCCGGCCGCTCGCTGGTCCGTGGTCGCGGTCGTGAAGTTTCTCCCTGCGTCGCTGCCGGTCAATAGCGCATGCGTGAAAGTGGGGCCAGCATTGTTTTGGCAGAGGACCAAGGAGCGGGTCGGTGTTGCGGATGAGGGAGAGACTATCGACGGTCTCCTTCGCGTCAAAGTGTCGAGCTGTACTTTGCCGCTCGACCGGCTGAACCAATTTATTCCGAAGATCACGCCGTAACGACAAAAGACGTAACGGCATAATTGTGAACGGTGGCGATCTGCTGTGACCGCCACCGCTTTTCGCCGTTATCTTAAGTGTTCTTGAATCGCTGGTAAAGAAACCTTTAGGCTTTCTACAGCTAGTTGCCGTAATTGTGTTGCGACCTTGCTGCCTGCAAAAGCATTTGCAAGATTATGCAGCGCCAATGCGGCAACCACTTTCGTTTACTGCCTCGCTCAATTTGATATTAGGAGGAGGCCCGGGCCAGCAGCCCCCATGAATAGCTTTCCATAGTTCAATGATGCGTTCAGGGTCCCATACTCTATCCTTTGTTGTTATGGGTTGTTTCCAATGGCTACTGCCAGACCGCAACCCTTCAGCCCGGCAGTAGATTAGCAGCAAGCAAGTTTTCCAAAGTTCATAGGATTCTGTCAATCCTACATTTGAGCTGGAAAATTCGAACCTGCTGCTGGGTCGGCTCCGGTCGAGCAGGTGCAGCCGCTCGCGAGTCTGGTTGCGCCCGCGATTTGGGGTGCTGGGGCGAACCGCTCCGGCTCATCGTTGATTGCCCTAAGCTTAACATTGGCGGGCCCTTCAGCACTTACACTCAACGTATTTGCGAGAGGGTTCAGCCACGCTGTGGGCGAAGGCGTTTCCGGTGGTGCCGACGCGCCTGTGTAGGGCGCGTTGAAGGCGCTTTCAATCCACGCGGAATAACCCAATGGTGTGAGCTTCGCAAAATCGTTTTCAGCTGGACTGTCCGCAATGGCAGCGCGTACGGGAGTCGAACCCATTTCGATGATTTCGCGATGCTGCACAATTTCGCCACAAATATGCACCAGGCTGCGCGTTAAGGCGAAAATGCAACTCTGCCAGTTTGCACGAATCGCGCAGAATTACGCAGTTCGAGTGTCCGAAATTGTCCGAAAGTCGTTTGGCTCTCTTTTGCGCGGGCTTTTCTTCCCGCGCAGATGGGTCTCAAGTGCCGCCTCAGTGCTTACGCGGATTGCGATTTGTCGTCTTCTCTGTGCGCAGCAGCGGGAGCGATGGGAATAGAACCCGAGGAGACAGACGCCGCGTCAATGATGACGCCCGCTTCTCGGTCAGCTTCGGCGTTTGCGGCGTTGAGCGCTTCTAAGAGTTGATGCACGTGAAGATGAGCGTGGTTATGCTGGATAGTCAGGAATGGGTCAGAGCGTAAAAGAACGATTTTATCGACCGAAACGCCAAAGGTGGGGATTAAGATATTGAGAGGGATGTCTTGCGAGGATTCGAGTTTCTGGTTGATGCGCTCTGCGGCCAGTGTGGCGTTGCGCTCGCATTGGGCAGCGATGCGAGCTTTACGCGCTTCCACCTGCTGCCATTCCTGCTCGGCGATAGCTGTCACGGTGTTGTTGCTGACTCGGAGTGCGCGCGCGATTGCACGCTTTGAATCACCGTTGGCGAGGGCATTTACAATTCGCTGCCGAATGGCGAACGGGCAGAGCTTTGCGTTATGACGCTTTGGATTGAGGCGACGCGCCCGTGATAGCGATTCGCCATTATTTAACTCGGTCACGATCAAATGAACATATACTGTGGCTTGGGAGAAAACGCAAAGCCTGTGACGATCGTCGAAAATCAGACCATTAGCGGGTTTCGGCTAATTGCCATGTCCTAAGCCTAAACGAAGAATCTTGTTGTTGTTCGCGTCGTCCAACGCGTTCTTTAGCCCCTTCCTGGCACGCCCGGTCTGGACTGCCGATCGGCGTCGAGGGATGATCGAGCAGCGATTGATTCGCTGCAGTCATCAAATCGTTGATGCTGATGAATTCGACGGCTAAGCAGGTATCAATGGGCTAGCAACGAATCTCAGTGGTTTCTGGTCCTCACCTGGACGACGTTGGAGTTGGGACTTTCACCCCAGCCCTTGTATGCTCGTACCCGATAATAATAGATCGTATGCGCGGTCAGCCCGGTAACGTTGTAACTCGTCGTATTGGCAACATCCAATTCCTCATACCCAGGTACATAATGGACAAAAGAACTGTCCGTGGCCACATCCAACTCGTAACCTGTCGCGCCATGTACGCTGCTCCAGTTCGCGGTGAAGCTGGTGGCAGTCACGTTGGTTGGGCTTAGCGCCCGTGGAGGCCTGCACGCTGGTGTTGGTGTTGCGGTCGCCGTCGCCGTCGCTGTGGGTGTAGCAGTTGCTGTCGCCGTCGCCGTAGCGGTCGCTGTAGCTGTAGCTGTAGCTGTAGCCGTAGCTGTAGGTGTCGGCGTAGACGTCGCTGTCGCCGTCGCAGTGGGTGTAGGTGTTGGCGTGCAGTCGAATGGGCACGCTGCAGCGGTGCTAGAAAGCGAGCCGGTGAAGTTGGAGCCACCACCACCGCTGCCCCCTGCCACGAGAAAGCTCTTGAAGTTTTCGGGTGTGCCCGCGTGATCGCTGTTGCTGTAAGGACTGCAAGCCGGACCATCTAAGGGCTGTACGCCGATGGCGTTGTTGTCGGTGGTGAAGCTGGTGTAAATCGCGGCCGCCCATTGCCAGTTCAGCTTCAGGCCAGGCGTGCATGAGCTGAAGGTGCCCGACCAGGTGATATTTCTCATACTGCCTGGGAGATTCGTCGGCGCAACAAAGGCGAACCCAGAAAGGAAAGCGTTGCCGCTAAAGCCGCACCCGACGGTGGTGACCCACTTGCCGCCGGTAAAGATAGTTGAAGCCGGGCAAGCACCCGACACGACCTGGATTTCACTGTCCGGCAGGGTCAAGGTTCCTAAATCAGGGCTCTGGATTGTTTGATTAGTGAAGTCTAGCGTGACCGGGCAGGGAACCGTTCCGGTCAATTTTGTAACGGCGCTGAACCAAATAGTGTTGCCAGCAGAGATGGCAAAGTTGTTGAATTGAAAAGCGATGCTGGAATCGCCCGTGCAATCGTCGGTAAAGATAGCGGACGCGCTCAGCCCGGAGGACTGCCCGGTGGCGCTTACTTGCATCGTGGCACCGGTGAGCTGGTCGGTGAAGATATACCAGCTCGTCTCTATATTGCCGTTTTCATCGGCAACCACATCCCACGGTTCGAAGGCCTGTTGAATGGGTGCTGATTCCTCTACGATCATGTTGACGGTTTCGCCCGGCTCAAATCCCGTGCCGGTGAAATAGACGTATGTATATGGCTGGTAATCCTCTTGATCGGTGGTGAGGGTCGCCTCGTCGGGCAATTCGCTCTGTGCGGCTGCGGCAGCGCGGGTGGCGGCCAGATTGAATACCGCCGAAGCGAGCGGTTCGGATAGCTTCTTGGCCGGGACGGCCGAAGCGTATCGATTGGTGGGTTTCGAGGCCGCGCTGCTGCCGGTGGGTTGGGGCTTGCCGCCGAGACCGAGAATCAGGCTAATAAAGGTCAAGGCCACTATTGGGAGCGAAACACCCAAAGCCCAGCCGGTTTCCTTCTTAATGCGGGATGTTGCTTTCATTTTGTTGCTTATTTTTCCTTTTTCTACGGGAACGGCGGGTCGAAGTTTCGAAAAAATCCAAAAATCTTCGAAACAACCACGGCCAATGGTTGAACGCGCAGGTAGATAGATCAGCGCTTTTTAAGGCCTTGGTTCGGGTTCGAGTCCTAGCCGATCCAGCCCCTCCAAGTACTCGTCAAATGACAGGCCACTTCGGGGACCACCTTAATGAAGACTGCCTCGTTGATTGCATCAGTTGATTGCAATTGATGCTCAGGGACAAAAATGCGATCGTTTTCTTCCCCGCGCTTTTGAGAACATTGGTGCTCAATTCCTTACCTCTGTTCCCCCCCTGATACGCCCGGGGCAACAAAACGCGGCGTAGAGCAAACCTCTCTAACTGTCCGAAATATGCCCGAAAAAGCACTTTAAATGTTCAAAAAAAGTGCAATCTACCTATGAAAAAACATTGGCAGCGCGTACGGGAGTCGAACCCGTGCACCAGCCTTGAGAGGGCTGTGTCCTAACCACTAGACGAACGCGCCGCAAAAAAAGTGCGTGTAGGAATACTGTATCGAACGCGAGCTGGCAAGATGCCGACAAAAACTACGCCTAAAATTTCTTCTTGTGTTTGTGCGTCGGCTTTTTCGGTGCGGGCGTGCCCGTTGGCGTTGGCGTTGGCGTGGCGCCCTCCGGTGTAGGTGAGGGTCGCACTCGCGGCTGAGCCAACAAGTACTGGTGAATGGCCTTGAGTTGTTGCAACGCCAATTTGATTTCCGGCGTGGTAGCCAGGGCTGACATCCGTTGATAATAAACCTCGTAGTACGCGCTGAGCCGTTCTCGCTTTTCCAAATCGGTCCGGGCAGCCTGGGCATATGCTTTTGCCATCTGCACCGCTGGATCGTTCACTGTTCGATTTTTGAGCTGTCGCCATTCAATATGTACCCTGAGCGCATCAGCGTCCTTGCCCAGCGACTTTGGTTTTGAAAAAGTCTGGTCAAGTTGTGATATCTCAGGCAGCTCTGGGCCGTTGGGTTCGGAGGAAGGCGCAGCGGTAGCTTCGGGCTGCTTTTCTCCAGAATAAAGGTCCACCGATGGCGGCGCGGCGTCCTGTGCATGGATGGTCAGCGACGCGCTGACGACCATCGTTGAGATCAGCGCTCCGCTCCCCAAAAAGTAACGAGACAACATTCTTCGATGAACGGTATTTGATATCGGGGCGAGAGGATTTGAACCTCCGACCTCGTGGTCCCAAACCACGCGCTCTACCAAGCTAAGCTACGCCCCGAATCGAGCGAAATCACTACCACGATTCGGCGCGTTGCGCATCCGCCAGTTTAATCGCAATAGCTTTGGCGCTAAGGTGAAATCAGACGCTGTGATCCAAATTTGGCGCGAGCCGCTTTTCCACTGCGGCCACTGGCTCGCCACGTCGGCTCGCGTAATCCATTACTTGGTCACGCCCGATTTGGCCGACCCCGAAGTATCTTGCCTCGGGATGCGAAAAATAAAGTCCACTCACGCTGGCACCGGGATGCATCGCAAACGATTCCGTCAGTTTGATGCCTGCATTCTTCTCTGCGTCAAGCAAATCGAACAGCGTTCGTTTCTCAGCGTGATCCGGGCAAGCGGGATAACCCGCAGCCGGTCGGATGCCGCGATATTTTTCACGGATGAGATCAGCATGCGACAATTGTTCGTCGCGCCCAAATCCCCAGGCGATGCGAGTCTGTTTATGTAGATATTCGGCGAACGCTTCGGCCAATCGATCTGCCAACGCTTTGGTCATGATTGCGCTGTAGTCGTCATGCTGACGCTTGAATTCTTCTGAGAGTTCATCTGCGCCGTGAATCGAGACTGCAAATCCGCCGAGACAATCAGTCAATTGCGGATTGCGGATTGCGGATTGCGGATTTGAAGCTGGCGCAACGTAATCGGCGAGGCAGTAGTTGAATTGTCCTGCGGGCTTCTGCATTTGCTGACGCAGGAAATAAAACGTGGCGATTTTTTCAGAGCGCGCGTCATCAGCGTAAAGGTCGACATCATCGCCGACGGAGTTTGCCGGCCAAAAAGCATGAACGCCTCGCGGGGTTAACAGATTTTTCGCGACGATCCGCTCAAGAAGTTCCTCTGTATCATCGAAAAGTTCGCGCGCTTGTTTGCCAATCGTGGAGTCATCGAAAATCGCAGGGTAGCGTCCGCGCAATTCCCATGCATGAAAAAACGGCGACCAATCGATGAAGGAAACGAGGTCGCCGACGGTGATCGTCCTCTGTTCGGAAACGTAAACGTGCACTCCAAGAGACTCCGGTCTCGGCGGGACGTAATTGCTCCAGTCGATTAGCGTCCGATTCTGGCGGGCTTCTTCCAGTGTCAGGAGTTTTTTCCTCTTCGTCTTTGCTGCGTGTTCCTGGCGCAACCGCTCGTATTCTTCGCGCGTTTTTTTATCGAACTGCGGCTTGAGTTCTTCATTCAGTAGCGAATTTACCACGCCCACCGCGCGCGATGCATCCAGCACGTGCACAGTGCTGGCGCCATAGTGCGGCGCGATCTTCACCGCGGTGTGCGCCCGGCTTGTGGTCGCGCCGCCAATCAACAGCGGCAAACGAAATCCTTCGCGCTCCATTTCCTGTGCCACATGCACCATTTCATCCAATGAAGGGGTTATCAGACCGCTCAAGCCGATTGCATCCGCTTTTTTCTCTCGCGCTGTTTCCAGGATCCTTGCGGCTGGCACCATCACGCCAAGATCGAGCACATCGTAGTTGTTACATTGCAGCACTACCCCGACGATGTTTTTGCCGATGTCGTGGACGTCGCCTTTCACGGTCGCCATTACGATGCGCCCCTGCGGCTTCGCGCCTGCGGATTTCTCCGCTTCCATGAATGGCATCAGATAGGCAACAGCCTTTTTCATCACGCGCGCGCTCTTTACCACCTGTGGCAGAAACATTTTGCCGGAACCGAACAAGTCGCCGACCACGCTCATCCCGGCCATAAGCGGGCCCTCGATCACGTCCAGTGGTCGCTTGCATTTTTGACGCGCTTCCTCCGTATCGGTGTCGATATAATCGATGATGCCTTTGACCAATGCGTGTTTGAGCCGTCCCTTCGACAGGCTCTGCTCGCCACGCTTCATCAGGCACCCGCGTTTTATCTTTTGCTTTTACGTTTTCCGCAAAATCGACTAACCGCTCGGTTGCATCGTCGCGCCGGTTCAACAGCACGTCTTCGACGCGCTCTCGCAGTTCGGGCTCGATTTCTTCGTAAACCGCGAGCTGCCCTGCGTTAACGATTCCCATGTCGAGGCCTGCGCGGATGGCGTGAAACAGAAACGCGGCGTGCATCGCTTCGCGCACCGTGTTGTTTCCGCGAAACGAAAATGAAATGTTGCTGACGCCGCCGCTGACGCGCGCTCCAGGCAGACTGTTTTTAATCCAGCGCGTCGCTTCGATGAAATCGACCGCGTAATTGCGATGTTCTTCCAAGCCAGTGGCGACGGTCAGAATATTTGGATCGAAGATAATATCGCTCGCCGAGAAGCTCGCGTGTTTGGTCAACAGATCGTAAGCGCGCGAGCAGATATCGATTTTGCGCTGGACATTATCGGCCTGACCTTGCTCATCGAACGCCATCACGATGGTGGCGGCGCCGTATCGCCTTATTAGCCGGGCTTGGCGGAGAAAGTCTTCTTCGCCGTTTTTCAGACTTATGGAATTCACTACCGCTTTTCCCTGCAAGCATTTGAGTCCCGCTTCGATTACGCTCCATTTCGAGCTGTCGATCACAATTGGAATCCGTGCGATCTCCGGTTCGCTACCGATAAGATTCAGGAAGCGAATCATCGCCGCTTCCGAGTCGATCATCCCTTCGTCCATGTTCACATCGAGAAGGTTCGCGCCGCCTTGCACCTGTTGACGCGCCACAGCCAGAGCTCCGTCGAAATCGCCTCCCAGAATCAGCTTCGAAAACTTCGGTGAGCCTGTGATGTTGGTACGCTCGCCAATCACAGCGAAGCCGAATTCCGGCGTAATGTTCAGCGGTTCGAGCCCGGAAAGTCGCAGAATCATGTATAGCTGATTGTCGTTTCGACGACGCGGGGCGAAAATTGACGCACGAGTTTTGCCAGCGCGCGAATGTGATCAGGTGTAGTGCCGCAACAACCGCCGACCACGTTGAGCCAGCCGTTCTCTGCCCACTTCGCCACCTTGGGTGCAAATGTTTCAGCTGTTTCCGGAAACCCGGTCGGCGAGAGCGCATCCGGCAGACCAGCGTTCGGATACGCGCTCATGTAGTACGGCGAAATGCGCGCCAGCTCTTCTACAAACGGTTCCATTTCATCCGGACCCAGCGAGCAATTCAAACCGAGGATGAGCGGTTGCGCGTGCGCGATCGATATGAGCAACGCTTCAACCGTTTGCCCGCTCAAGTTCCGCCCCGACTTGTCGATCACGGTGCCCGAAATCATCAACGGCACACTGCGTCCGGTTTTCTCAAATGCATCAGGGATAGCAAACAACGCAGCCTTTCCGTTGAGCGTGTCGAAAATGGTTTCCACAATGAGAAGATCGACACCGCCTTCGAGCAGCGCTTTCGCTTCATCGAAATAAGTTTGGCGAAGTTGATCGAACGAGACCGCGCGAAACGCCGGATCGTTGACGTCAGGTGAAATGGAACCAGAAACAGGAAGAGGCCCCATTGATCCGCCAACAAAGCGCCGCTGCCCGGTTTCATTCGAGACGCGATCCGCGACGCGCCGCGCGATTCTTGCCGCTTCAAAATTAATTTCATGAACGAGCGTGCGAAGATCGACATCGTCCACCACACGCTGAAAAAAATCCTGATCTTTGCGACCGCGTCTCGGTTCGCCTTGAAACAGGAAATCGTTCAAGCCGATGGTTGTTCCACTGAAGGTATTGGTTTCGATGATGTCAGTGCCCGCATTCAGATAAGCCGCGTGAATTTCCTCGACGACTTGCGGCCGTGTTAGATTGAGTAGTTCGAGACTCCCCTTGAGGTCTTTCCCTTTCCAATCAGCGAATCGCTTTCCGCGATAATCCTGCTCGGACAATTTGTAACCCTGAATCATGGTGCCCATGGCGCCATCGAGCACGACGATGCGTTCGCGCAAGAGCGCTTCCAGAGGATGAAGACCGTTTGTTGCCACGATTGCAGCAAACTAAAGAGGTGTTTCCCTCATTAATCAAGCAACAAATCTACGCATCATGATATGTAGATGTGTTCTAGAATTCGTGCTCAGGCTTCTGCTCGTGATCGCAATCGAGCAGCATGGTAGTTATTGAGCTACGCGATGTGACAATGCCGAAATCGCGAAGGAATAACGAAGCCCGAGGAACCCCGGAGCCCAAATGGCTATCGGGGGATCAGCGCGCGTTGTTGGGCCAAATAGGCGCCCTATGGCGCGATGCGATCGGTGAGCGTGTCGGTATGGAAATCCGTGTGCTCGCGCAATTGATACCAGGGACTGTCCTTCTTGGTCGTCTGCGCAACACCGTTCTTTTCGCCCGTGGCGAAGTCCTCCCACGAATTGTAGCGAGCGATGGTCAGAAACGTCCAATCGGCGCCTTCCAAGTGCTGCATCAATACGTTCCCCGCGCTCGTGTCACCGCTCCCACTCGGCACTTCGCCAAGCATTTTCTCCAATTGCTGTCGATGACCCGGAGCAGGGCGATAGTAGGAAACAGAATAAACCGAGCCGGTCGTCTTGGACGCTGAGTCCTTGTCAATGCCCATCGCGCGCGTGAACTCCTCCCAGGACGGACCGTTCACAAACGTATCGGTGTGCCACGCGCTCAGGTCGCGTTTGTCCGGAGGTACAGCCGTGCCTGCAGCTTCCACGGTCGCTTTCGGGCCAAGGTGCGTGATGACAACGTAATCCCATGCGTCGCCGTCTTGATGGCGAAGGACAATGAAGTGGTCAGGCATCGGGTTGCTGCGATCCGGTGTCTTGAGCCAATCACCTAATTGCACCGCTTTGCCGAGAGCCGCTTTGGTGAAGTGGACATGGTAAACGTCGGTTCGTTTACCAGCGCCGGCGGGCGCCGCGCCGCCCGCAGCGGCCTTTGGCGATCCCTGGCCATGAACTAACGCAACAGGCAACAGGCCAAATAACGTAATGGCGATAATAGTAACGATCGATTTCATGATAATTTTATTTCTGGTTTAGGTTGAACGAAAAGAGAGGCTTATGCGTGCAGCCGTTTCCAATGTCAACTTCATTTTGATCGAGCGTGCACGCATCTTGTTGCAGGCGTGTCCCGCTGCTCTACGATTCGCGTTCGCCTGCAATCAGAGATATCCGTGCTTCTGCGGAAAGAGATGTCTCGACTTGGCTCAAGCTGACAATTAGTTGAATCGCGTCGTGGAAGCGATCCGGCTTTTCAAATCACTTGACCGGAATCAACGCAACACGTTCGTCGCCTGTTTCCTCGGTTGGGCGCTGGACGCTTTCGATTTTTTCCTGCTAACGTTTGTGATCGTGCCGATGGCGCACGATTTCGGCACGAGCATCGCCGATCTCAGTTACGCGATCACGCTGACGCTGGCGATGCGACCGGTGGGGGCGTTCATCTTTGGTTTGCTCGGCGACCGGTTTGGGCGGCGCATCCCGCTCATGATCGACATCATCTTTTATTCGGTCATGGAATTGCTCACGGCGTTTTCTCCGAATTACACAACGTTGCTGATTTTCCGCGCGCTGTATGGAATCGGCATGGGTGGCGAATGGGGACTGGGCGCGTCGCTGGCGATGGAAACTCTGCCGACGGAAGCGCGCGGGTTGTTTTCCGGGATTTTGCAACAGGGATACGCATTCGGTTATCTGCTGGCGGCAATTGTGTATTGGGTGGTGTTTCCGTTCTTCGGCTGGCGCGGTCTCTTCGTCGCAGGTGCGCTCCCGGCGTTTCTTGTGCTTTACATCCGGGCGCAGGTGCCGGAATCGCCGGTCTGGTTGCGCCAGCAGCACGCGATGGCGGATTTTTGGAGCGACGTGCTGGTTGTTATAAAACGCCACTGGGCGCTTTTTCTTTACGTCATTTTGTTAATGACGGCGTTCAACGCGATGTCGCACGGGACACAAGATATGTATCAAACTTTTCTCGGCGAACAACGCCACTATGGAGTCACGCAAAAGGCGGCGACCGGGATCATTTATGCTTTCGGTGCAATCTGCGGTGGAACGGTGGTCGGTCATCTCTCGCAAAAATGGGGACGCCGTCGTTCGATTATTTCGACTGCTGCGCTTGGAATCATCCTGATTCCTTTGTGGATGTTCTCGCCCGGTTTTGCTCTTTTGGTGATAGGCGGATTCGCCATGCAATTCATGGTGCAAGGCGCCTGGGGCATCGTGCCTGTGCATCTCAACGAGCTTTCACCGAGCGCGGTGCGCGGAACTTTCCCTGGGTTTGCCTATCAACTCGGAAATTTATTCGCAGCCAACACAGCCGTTGTGGAAGCCCAATTGGCTAATCATTTCCGTGACGCGAGTGGGCATCCGGATTACGCAAAAGCACTCGCTCTTTTCACGGTCGTGATTTTTTTGCTGTTGATATTGCTCGCCGCAATCGGGCCCGAAGAGCGCGGGAAAGAATTTTAGTGATGCTGTCGCGTCAGGCGTGAGACCAGTCGGTGTTTCCGGCTGCGGCGATTGTGCAGCCATCTGCTGGGAACCGTGATAGACGCCGGGGCCGTAACGCTGCTCGACAACCGCTTCCGCAATTCTGTCTGCGAGTAGCTCGCGATATTCCCAATCGCGCGCCTGACCGCCCTCGGAGCGATTACTCAAAAACCCACATTCCACCAACACCGATGGACACGTCGCCAGACGCAGCACGCGAAAATTTGCGGTGTGAACTCCGCGATTCGCAGAATGCGGGATCGTCATCAGCTTTTCTTGGATCCGGTTCGCCAGATCGAATGATACGCCGGAATGATAATACGTCTCGAATCCGCGAATGCCGCGACGGCTCGAATCGTTGAAGTGTATGCTGACGAAGACTGCGTTTTTCTGCGAATTCTCAATTGTCACGCGCTCATCAAGAGGAATGAAAACATCCGAGGAACGAGTCATCACTGTCTTTAATTGCGATTCGCGCAACTTGCGATTGAGACGCTGAGCAACGTCGAGAGTAACCATCTTCTCCGGCGGACCGTACCGTCGATATGCGCCGCTATCTTTGCCGCCGTGTCCGGCATCCACGACGACGGTCTTAAAGGTTTTGCTGGTATCTTTAACCGCAGCATGCCGCATACTTGCGCAGGCCGGTAGCAAAGCGACAAACCCAATTGTAACGATCCGATTTACCAGGCGTGGCATTGTGATCTAATAGCAAAAAACACGTAGCCTACCAAAAAGTTTCTCCCCAAGTTGAAGTGAGACCTTGGCATTGCACTGAGTGTTCATTGTTTCTCCCAATTGGATATAAAATCACTTGTGTTTTGCGCTGCTGCGCATAAAGCCTTACCACTTTTATGATGATCCGATTTGCAATTGTTCCATTGCTCCTGGCGCTGAACTTTTCGATGTGCAAAAAGCAGGAAACTGTTTCCCAGAACCCTCAGCCGTCGGGCACTTCATCGCCCACACCCGCCACTCCGGTAGCAGCGGCATCGCCCAAGATTACGAAACCGGTGGTCGATCAAACGGCTCAGACGATTATTTTTTGTTATCATCTTTTGGTCGACAAGGTCCGCTATCCGGGAACTGAGATCACGCCCGCTGCGTTTGAAGCGCAAATGAAGGAATTGAAGGACCGCGGAATCACAGTCATCTCGATGCAGGATTTGCTCGCATGGAAACGCGGCGAAAAGAACATACCGCCGCGATGCGCAGTCATTACCTTCGATGACGGCTATAAAGCGCAATACGAAGTCGCGTGGCCGATCCTGAAGAAGTACGGCTATCCGTTCACCATGTTCATTTACACGGAAGGCGTGCGCGGTGGATCGTTAGGCGGAGGAGGAGCGATCACATGGGAACAGCTCGCGGACATGCGTGACAACGGCGTCGATATCGAGGCGCACTCCGCGACGCATCAGGACATGCGCGAAGGCCATACCATCACGCTCGTCGGCCCTGGCGGGAAGAAAACGAGGACGAAACTCACCGGGCCCCAATACGAGGAATGGGTGCAGAAACGAAGTAGTCGGCTCCAAGGAACTGCTCGAGCAACGACTCGGCATCAAAGTGAATTGTTTTGCCGTGCCGTTCGGAAATTACAACGAGCACGTGAAAGAACTTGCGCGAAATGCCGGTTACGAGGCGATGTTTACTGTTTACGGTCAGCCCATCACCTTTACCTCGCCTCATGGATTCGATCGGTCGTTACGCGATTGAAGCGAACAAACCGAAGGTCTTCGAAGATGCTGTGAAGATGATCGGCACGTCAACCGGAGGCGCGGCAGCCGTTGGCCGAGAGTGGGCGCGAAAGATCTCGCGACTCAACCAGCAGACGGCGAAACAGTGCGCACTGCGCTTCCTCTCATCAAAGCCAACCTCAGCGGCATCGGCCAAATCGAACCTGGCAGTGTCCAAATGCGCGTGAGCGGCCTTGGCGTTGTGCCAGCCAGCTACGATCCCAAAACAGGAACCGTGTCATATCAAGTGACGCAAAAACTGCGCGAGAAATCGTGCAGCGTATTTGTCAGCGCGAAATCCGCGGGCAAGAAGGTCGAGGCGCATTGGACATTTGGGATTGAAGAAGGCGCCGCGGGGCCACCAGCAGCAGGCACGCCGGCACCAAAAAAATAATGTCTGGGGAGCGCACGCGCCTCGCCTACTGGCGATCGCCGCACCGTCGTGATCGGGTTATCAAGTTATGTTTCCGCAACTTAGCGACAAGCTTCAGGAAATTTTCAAAGAGCTCCGTGGGCATGGCGTTATCAGCGAGTCGAATATCGACGCGGCTTTACGTCAGGTGCGCCTGGCATTGCTCGAAGCGGATGTCGATTTCCAGGTTGCCAGAAAATTCATCGCGAGCGTCAGGGAGAGAGCGCTCGGTGAAACAGTTGTTCGCAGTATTACGCCCGGACAGCAGATCGTAAAAATTTTTCACGATGAATTGACGGCCTTGCTCGGAGGCGACGCAGAGCCACTTCACTTGGAAGATCAGACCCGCATTCTGATCGTCGGTCTGAATGGCTCCGGCAAAACCACTTCCGCCGCGAAGCTGGCACTGCTTTTAAAAAAACAAGGCAACATGCCGTCGTTGGTCGCGTGCGATTTGCAGCGACCAGCGGCAATCGACCAAATCATAACGCTTGGAAAGCAAATCGATGTTCCCGTCTTTGCGCCTGAGCCGGGCGAGAAAAATGCAAAACGTGTCGCAGCCGCAGCGCTCGCACAATCCTCTATCAGCATTTTCGACACGGCAGGACGACAGGAGATCGATGAAGACCTGATGCACGAACTCAAAGAGCTGAAGGAATTTTTGCAGCCGCAGGAAACTTTGCTTGTTGTCGATGCGGCAACCGGCCAGCAAGCGGTCAGCGTGGCGAGCCATTTCAACAACGCTTTGTCAATCACGGGAATTATTTTAACGAAGCTCGATGGCGACGCGCGAGGCGGCGCGGCTTTGTCAATGCGCGAAGTGACGCGTCGGCCAATCAAATTCGTCGGCACCGGCGAAAAGCTCGATCAATTCGAGCCGTGCGTGCCGCAGCGACTCGCGGGCCGAATTCTGGGAATGGGCGACGTGGTTGGTCTCGTCGAGAAAGCCGCCGAAGCGGTGGAAGCAGAAGACGCTGCTCGGCTTGAACGCAAATTGCGCACGGCTTCGTTCGACTTCAATGATTTCCTGGCACAGTTCAAGATGATGCGAAAGATGGGGCCGCTGGAAAATATTCTTGGCATGTTGCCCGGCATGAGTAACGTGCAGGGCCTTTCGATTGACGAGAAGCAGCTTAAGCGCACGGAAGCCATCGTGCTTTCGATGACAAACGAAGAGCGGGCGCGCCCTGACATTCTGAATGCCCGGCGTCGTCAGCGCATCGCGCGCGGCAGCGGCTGCACTGTCACGGAGGTGAACGATTTGCTGCGGCGCTTTGATCAGATGCGCAAGATGATGAAAAGCGCGGGCAAGATGAAGAAGATGTTAAAAGGATTACAACAGTTACATCGCTAAAGGCGAATCGCTCTACTCTTGTGACCTTTTCAACCATGTAACTTGTTTAACTATGGCAGTTTCAATCAGATTACGCAGAGAAGGCGCGAAAAATCGCCCGTATTACAAAATAGTAGTGGCCGACAGCCGCAGCCCACGCGACGGAAAATTCATCGAGATCATCGGCACGTACGATCCGAAGAAACCTGGTCACAATAGCTCGTTGAACGTGGAACGAGCCGAGTATCTGGATCAGCAAAGGCGCCCAACCGTCAGACACGGTGCGCAGCTTGATAAAGAAAAACAAGAAAACGGCAACCGTCGCCGAGTCGTCATCGCAACCAGAGCGAGAGACCTCACAATCGACCCAGGACGAAGTTTCGCCTGCGGCCCCTCCAGCTGAAGCGTCGAGCTAGTGCGATGGCTGCTCTCGTGTTGTAGCGGTGCTTTCCGAACTGTCGCATCATACGTTTGTCGCCATTATCTTTTCACAGCGCGACCGACGGCGACTCTCAGATTAGTGCAGCGCTTCGCACAGCGAAGCGGCTACAGCTCAAAAATCCGTGTTTATTCGCCTGCCACGCCGTAGCCCTAGGCGAAGGCGGGTGTCCACCTGTCGCGCCGTAACATTGTGCGAAGGCGGATTCGCGATTAGTTTTCTGACGCATGAGGGAGTTTCTAGAGTTCGTCATTCGGCAACTGATTGAATTTCCCGACGATATGGTGCTAACGGAAATTCCAAACGGCAGAACTACTATCTTCAAATTGCAACTTCGACGCGGAGATGTCGGTCGTGTGATTGGCCGAAGCGGCCAAACCATTCAGGCTATTCGCGCGTTGCTTGCCAGTTCTGCCGCGCGCCACGGCCAGCGGGCGGTCCTGGAAATTATAGAATAAGGTAGGGGCGATTGACCCCAATCGCCTAGGGACGATTGTTCTCTCCACGTCACAGGCGGTTCAGGTGAACCGTCGCTACCATGAAGATCGACATCGTCACGCTGTTCCCTGAAATCTGCCACGCGCCATTGAGCGAGAGCATCATGAAACGCGCGCAGGAAAAGGGAATCGTGGAGCTCCACATTCATAACCTGCGCGATTGGACCACGGACAAACATCACGTAGTGGATGACGCGCCGTTTGGCGGAGGGCAGGGGATGGTGATGAAGCCGGAGCCGATATTTGCTGCAGTGGAAGATCTGAAACAGCAAACGTCCAACGCTCAACGCTCAACTCCGAAGGATCGCGAGCAGGCGTCCAACGCTCAATCAAACATGCAAAATCGAAAATCGAAAATCATTTTGATGTCTCCAGCGGGACGGCGATTCGATCAACAACTGGCGAAGCAGCTTTCGCAGGAATTGCATCTGATCGTCGTTTGCGGTCATTACGAAGGAGTCGATCACCGCGTAATCGAACATCTCGTCGATGTGGAGATTTCGATTGGCGATTATGTGCTGACCAACGGCGCCATCGCTGCGGTCGTACTCGTCGATGCAATCGTGCGTTTGCTGCCCGGCGCGCTCGGTCACGAGCAATCCTCTGCGGACGACAGTTTCACTGCGGGCCTACTCGAAGCGCCGCACTACACGCGGCCTGCAGAATTTCGCGGTTGGAAAGTTCCGGAGGTATTGCTCTCCGGAAACCACGCACAGATTGCAAAGTGGCGGAAGGAACAGGGAGCCAAGCGCACGCGTGAAAATCGCCCCGATTTGCTCCGCTGAGGACCGCCCCGAATGCTTTCGGGGCTATAACTTGCTGCTGTAGAGTGCGCTGTCTTCAGCGCATTTGGTGGATCAAACAAAACGCTTTTCGATCAAGCCGGCCAGTTTATCTTGCCAAAGTGATCGACCGTTATTCCCGGCCGGAGATGAGCAAAATCTGGTCGGACGAACGCAAGTTCCAGATTTGGCTGGAGATCGAAGTGCTCGCCTGCGAGGCGATGGCCGAGCTGTGCCAGATCCCGAAAGAAGACGCTGCGGAAATTCGGAAGCGAGCGCGTTTTTCGATTCCGAAAATCCTGGAGATCGAAAAGCGAACGAACCACGACGTCATCGCTTTTCTTGAGAACGTAGCTGAATCGGTGGGTCCGGCATCACGCTGGATCCATCAGGGGCTGACTTCGTCCGATATTTTGGACACGACCCTTGCCGTTCAACTGAACGAGTCGTGCCAAATGCTCTTGGACGATCTCAAGTTCGCTGCGAACAGAGATCGCGAAACAGGCGCGCCGATTCAAAATGACTCCGATGATCGGGCGCAGTCACGGCGTGCACGCGGAGCCGATCACGTTCGGGCTGAAGCTCGCTCTAATGTATGATGAATTCGGCCGCGCCGATGAACGGCTTACCCAAACGCGCGAGCGTATCCGGGTCGGCAAAATAAGCGGAGCAGTAGGCACTCATGCGCACATCGATCCGAAGATTGAGCGAGCGGTTTGCGAGAAGCTCGGATTAAAACCTGCAACGCTTTCAACCCAAATTGTGCAGCGCGATCGGCATGCGGAGTTTATGACGACGCTGGCTGTAATCGCGTCGAGCATTGATCGATGGGCGACAGAATTCCGTCATCTTCAGCGCACCGAGGTTCTCGAAGTAGAAGAATTTTTCGGCGAAGGCCAGAAAGGCAGCTCTGCCATGCCGCACAAGCGCAATCCAATCACGAACGAACGTCTGAGCGGCTTGGCGCGTGTGATTCGCGGGAACGCGGTCGTAGCATTGGAGAATGTGGCGCTCTGGCACGAGCGCGACATCAGTCATTCCAGCGCCGAGCGAATCATTCTGCCCGACTCCTGCATCCTGCTCGATTACATGCTGACCAAATTACGAGATGTTGTCGAAAAATTGCAGGTCTATCCGGACCGCATGGCCGACAATCTTGCGCTGACAAAAGGACTGTATTTCAGCCAGTCGATTTTGCTTGCGCTTACGCGCGCAGGCATGGAGAGGAAGAGCGCCTACGAGGCCGTGCAACGCGCGGCGATGAAAACGTGGAAAGGCGAGGGGACCTTTGCTGAAAACGCAAAGCGCGAACCTGAAATTGCTGCCAGACTTTCGGCGGTCGAAATCGATAGGCTTTGTTCACTCGACATTCATTTCAAACACGTTGATGCGACATTTAAGGCGCTGGGCTTGGTGTAACACAGGTTTTTGGCTAACGAAAACGAGCTGAGCCACCGCTGGCGGCGGCGAGCGCAACAAACATCGAGAACTGTTTCATAAAATTAAATCTGGACTTCACGGCGGCCAGCGGTTGGCTCGATTGGTTACGTAGTGTTCTCAGAAGCCACGTGCATTTCCTTCTCCAAGACTTTCAAATAGAGATTTCCCAGGGCGTCCACTTCCTGATTGATCGTGAGATTGTCGGCATCGCTCCAGGTGTGGTGAGCCGGCTTCGATCGAATCTCCTCAATGATCTTCTCCTCGAACTGAAAGCATTGTTTCAACTCGTCGCTCGACGCGGCGGATTGGAGCGCACGAATACGTATCTTACGTGCCATCGCGTCGTACACCAACTGCTGAATCTTCGGATCCTGTAGTCCAATCTCTTGCTGTTTGAACCGCAACTCCGAAACGTAGAATATCTCCGCTGCTATTTCCTCTCGCAGTTTTTCGACATTACGCTGCCGATAGTCACGCAGAGCGCTGGCGCGAATCTGCAGACGTGTCGCTTTCAATAGGGCTGCGGCCTGCCACCTCGACGATACGAGGCCGATAAATACTGCTGCAAACGGCGATAGCAGTGCGCCGATGGCTACGAGGAAATCCTTGTGCGCTTCATGGGTCTAACGAGGCCAAGCTCAGCCGCGACTACCGGGAGCGAGGCTGGCAAACTTCAGAATGTTTGTAGTCATGAAAAATGTGGACGTGCAGCAGGTAGCCGTCGGCTGGAGCGCTTTGTTAGATCTCATTTAGGTTCAAGCACCGGTTGTTCCGGAGCGGGGAGTGAAAGCTGGGGAGGAAAATCTGGAAGCACCTGCGCAAGCTTTTCCTTCTCCTTGCCTGGCTCTCTCACGAGCCCAGCGCCATCGATGAACGTCCACGTCTTGCCGCGATCTTCTGAGATCGCGATGAGAAAACCTTTGAAACGCAATGTGCCCTCTGGTACCTGCATGCGCGTTGTCATAGGAACGATGGCGAACTGCTTGTCCCCACGGGGGACTACTTCCTTAGGCTCGCTGACTTCTGCTCCGAGAATCGCGTTGCCGTGGGCTTTCATCTCTTCAGTACCATTGCGCAGGGCCTCAATCATCTTATCGCGGCCGCCAATCATCTCGACGACCTTAGGATAAGTGAGTTCGACAAGGCGCGCGTAATTTCCAGAGGTGAGCGCCGCGCTGTTTTCTGCAGCGAGTTTATGAATTCGCTCTGTCTGCGGGTCAGCATTGGCGAACTGAGCGCAAATTGCGACGGCTATGAATGCGATGGATGTACGATATTTCATGGCATGTGGTGAGATCTAACTATGATTCGACGAAAGTTTATTTCGCCTATTTCGGTCGCTGCTTGGGAGTGTTTCCAGAAAAAGCGAAAGCATGGCTGCTTCCCTTTCTAACCACATTCACCACTCATGGACAAGATCGCTCATTCGTATCGGAGTGCCTCGATGGGATCGAGGTTGGCTGCGCGGTAGGCGGGATAAAGACCGAAGCTGATGCCGATCGCTGAGCAAACAAGAAGGCCGGCAATTGCCCAGCCGTAAGGGAAAATCAGATCCACTTTGAGCCACGCCGCCAGCATGTCGCCGACGATGATTCCGAGAATGATTCCAAGCACACCGCCAGCCTCGGAAATAAAAACGGCCTCGGTCAGGAATTGTCGCAGAATGTCACGGCTACGGGCGCCGATCGATTTGCGGACGCCGATTTCCTTTGTTCGTTCGGTTACGCTCACCAGCATGATGTTCATAATGCCGATGCCGGCGGCAACGAGCGCAATGAAACTGATCACAAACGCGCCGATACGCACCACGCCCGCAATCGAAGTAAACGCGCTCTTGAGCGAGTCGTTTGAGTAAATCTCGAAATCGTTTTCCTGATCCGCGCGCAGTCCACGTGCAATGCGCATCGCGCCGATGCCTTTATCGAGCGTGTCATTATACGTTTCCTGCGAGAATGATTGGGTTGCGATATTCACCGTTCGTTTCGCTTCGCCGAAGTCTTCGAAGAAGCGCGTGATTGGCATCATGCAGACGTCGTCTTGGCTTTGCCCGAACGAGGTTCCTTTTTCCGCAAGCACGCCTACGATAGTATAAGTATGTCCGCTCATTCGGATGACTTTGCCGATGGGTGACTCGTGCGGAAACAAGCGCTTCTCAACAATCTTCCCGACGACGATCACGCGTCGCGAAAGAGCGACATCTTCATCGTTCAAATTCCGGCCGTAGCCGAGCGTATAAGCATTCGCCGCGAGAAAGCTGCGGTTCGTCCCGACGATGAGGAGACTCGGCGTTGTCTTCACGCCATTATAAACTGCCTGACCTTTCAACTCGTAACCGAAACACTTGAGACAAATTTCGCGCGCGTTCCCCTGCATCAATTCGTAATAATGCAGCGCCTGCCGGTAGCTAATGTCTCGCCGGTTTTGATACTTCTTCTTTATTTCGCCAACGGCGTTGATGTTGGCCGGATATTTTGCGAACTGGAAAATATTCGATCCGAGAAAGCTGATCCCGTTTTCGATCGAACTCTGCAGCGCGCCAATCGCTGTCATCACCGAAATGATTGAGAAGACGCCGATAGTAATGCCAATCATGGTGAGCGCCGCGCGCAATTTATTTGCCCCTAACGAACTCAAAGCCATCGCTACGATTTCCCGAAATAACATGGTGATCTTGCGCTAGAGACTCATTCGTACCGAAGAGCCGTTACCGGATCGAGGCGTGACGCCGTCCACGCTGGCGCGAATCCCGAAAACAAGCCAGTCATCACCGACACGATCATGCTGGCGAGGACGAGTCCAAATGAAAAGTGAATCGGAAAAGACGGAAAGGCTTTGCCGATTCCGAAGCACATTACATAAGCAAAGGTGAGCCCGATAAAACCGCCGAGAAGACAGAGCGCCGTTGATTCGATGAGAAATTGAAGAAGAATTGTGCGCCGCCGCGCGCCCAGCGCTTTGCGCGTGCCGATTTCTTTGGTCCGCTCCTTCACGCTCACAAAGGTGATGTTCATGATGCCAATTGCCCCAACGAAGAGCGAAAGACCAGTAATGAAGAGTCCCGCGATGGCGATTGAGTTTTTGATTGGGTCGAGCGTGCTCTTCAAAGCCTGTTGTTCGTTGATGCTGAAGTCGTCTTTCTTTTCCGGCGGCAACCCGCGCACGCGCCGCATCAATCCCGTCAGTTCGTCTTTCGCTTCGGCCAGCTTCGTCTTGTCCTTCACTTTTACGAGAATTTCCGCTTCGCTTTTCGCGGTGAAATATTTCTGAAATGCGGGCAGCGGCATTACTACGATTGAATCGAGACTGAAGAGCCCGAGAAACGAGCCTTGCCGGGAAATAACGCCGATCACTTTGAAAGGCTGACCATTAATCAGGACCGATTTGTCAATCGGACTGGCGGACGGGAAAAGTGCATCGGCCACATCGTAACCAATCACGCAGACGTTGGCGCCGGCACGGGATTCGAGTTCGTTGAAAAAGCGACCTTCCTTGAAATCAAATGTCGACGTGATGATGTAATCCGACACGGTGCCGCGGATCAAAACATTGTTCACTTCGCTGTCCGTGTATTTGACGCTGCGGTAAACACTGGAGGTCGGAATCGCGATGGTGAGGTTAGAGTTCGGCGTCATAGCGATCATGCGGTTAAGCCCCTCCGCGTATTCGGTCTTGATCTTCTTGCGGTCGCGGTAATTCCACCAGTCGTCCACATTCCTCCACGGCCATTGTCCGACGTAGAGAACGTCATCGCCGAAGATGGCCATACTTTTGTCAAACCCGACTTGAATTCCGCCAATAGCCGTGCCCATCAACGTCACGGCCACGATGCCAATGATGACGCCGAGTGCGGTGAGAGTGGAACGCGTCATGTTCGAGCGCATCTGCGCCGCAGCGATCTTCCAGCTTTCGCTCAGCTCGTAGAGAAAACGTTTCATTGTCGATCTTAGCTTACCGCCATCGATTCCATCGGCGGCATCACTCCGACTTCGTCACTTTCGATAATGCCGTCACGCAAATGAACGGTGCGCCGCGCATGAGCGGCGATGTCGCGTTCGTGCGTAACGAGAATGATGGTATTACCGCGAGAATACAGGTCCTCGAGCAGCGCCATTATTTCTTCGCCGGTTTTGGAATCGAGATTGCCAGTGGGTTCGTCTGCCAGAATTATCGAAGGATTGTTCACCAACGCGCGCGCGATGGCGACGCGCTGGCGCTGGCCCCCGGATAATTCGTTTGGCTTATGATGGATGCGGTCGCCCAAGCCAACATCGACAAGTGCCTGGGTCGCGCGTTCTTCGCGCGCTTTCGGATCCATTCCCGCGTAGATGAGTGGAAGCTCAACGTTGCGCAGACTGGTGGAGCGCGGGAGCAAGTTAAATGTTTGAAAAACGAAGCCGATCTCCCGATTTCGAATCGCCGCGAGTTCGTCATCGTCCATGGCCGCCACGTTCTTGCCGTTAAACTCGTAACGTCCGGAAGTAGGGGTGTCGAGGCAACCAAACATGTTCATGAGCGTTGATTTGCCGCTGCCGCTTGGCCCCATGATGGCGACGTACTCGTTGTGGTGAATTTGAAGCGAGACCCCGCGCAAAGCCCGCACGATTTCTTCGCCCATCACGTAATCCTTGGTGATGTTCTCGATGTCGATCACGACGGGACCCCGTGGTCGAGTCACATCAGAGTTGAGCTTGTTCATCAAACACTCGCGCGCGCCGCTCCGTTCGACTATTTCGTCGCTTCCTTGTCGTAAGTAAGTTTGACGCCGTCCTTTAATTTGCGGCTGATCGCGCTGTAACTGCCGGCAACCACTTCGTCACCCGGTTGCACGCCGCTCTTGATCTCCATGTAGGTGTCATCAGAGATTCCGGTCGTTACCTTCACCATCTGCGCCTTGCTGCCTTTTTTCAGAAACACAACCTTGGCAATTTTTTCGTGCTCCTCTTTCTGGGTCGCCTTTTCCTGGCGCTCGTTAACGTAATCTGCGCTGTTGTCGCCTTTGTCTCGTTGCGCTGTCTTCTGTTTTTTCTTTTCGATCTCCTCCGGACTCAAGTTGGTGTCGCCGGTCCGAATCGTAACGGCCTGCATCGGCACGGCCACGACGTCCTTCACCATGTTGGTTTCGATATCCGCCGTGCAACTTAGCCCCGGTTTCAATGTCACATCGTGATCGTCGATACGAATTTTTACCTCAAAGTTCGTTACTTCCTCCTGCGTCCCCGTGCCGGTCGTCTTTCCTGTGTTCGCAATCTGATAAACGGTGCCGTGAAATTTCCGGTCACCGTACGCGTCGATCTTCACGTTGGCCTTGTCCTCAACTTTTACGTTTACGACGTCGTTCTCATTCACATCCACGCGCGCTTCCATGTGGCCGAGATCAGCCACGCGCATCACTTCCGTTCCCGCGAATTGTCCCGTCGCCACGATGCGTTCGCCCAGTTTGCTGTTCAGACATTGTGACCGTCCCATCGATCGGCGAATAAATCGTTGTCTTCGACAAGTTGATCGCGCGCCTGACTCGAGCCCGCCTGCGCCCGCTCGATTTCATGCAGCGAGCTCTCGTAGGTATTCTTGGCCACGTCGTAAGCTGCCTGCGCGGCGTTGTATTCCTGAATCTGAAATGGTTTTCTTCGCTGAACATGTCGTCGGCGCGCTTAAGATCCTGCTCGCATCTTCAACATTGTCGCTTTTTGCTGAAGATTCGTCGCCTTGGCCGAGCTGATCGCTGCCTCCTGTTGCTCGAGCAGGGCCTTGTAGGAATCCGGCTTTATCCGGACGAGCAGATCGCCTTTCTTGACCGCCTTTCCATCTTCCACCGGCAACTCGATGATCTCACCGGCCACTTCCGGCGAAATTTTTACCTCTGTTTCCGGCTGAACCTTTCCGGTCGCCGAAACCGTCTGCAGAATGGTCTTGCGGACGGCTTTCTCCGTTGTTACCGGGATCGGCTTCTCGCGCTTGCTCCAGATTATCGAGGCGACGATACAAAGCACGATCAGCCCGATCGAGCCGTAAATGATTTGCTTTTTGCGCCGGGCACGACGCTGTTTCGCGGTCAGCGGTGCGGGAGCTGGTGTGCTTACGGTTTGGTGCATGGTAGGACCGGTTCTCGGGGTGAAAGCGTCAGGGTTAGTTGGTTGTTGGACTCTTGCAAACGAAATCCCGTTCATGATAACGTTGAGATGCAGCGAGAAAGGGTCTTTGGATTCAGCTAATTGCCGACTTCCTTCGTTGACCCTGTCCGCTCGATTCCACGGATTGATACCGTCGCGAGCCCCAATTTGCTCAATTGCCCATACCGCGTGCTCTGCGATCAACGGCTCCGGGTCGGCTGCCGCGCGTTCGAGCGCCGGAACGATCGGATACGTCGCCTGCATTGCCCAAGGCGACGCATACATTGCGAAGAAAGCCGCGGCGCTTAATTCGTTTGATCGGCGAATTTTTGAAAAGCTGGCGGAACTCCGCGTCGGTCAGTCCCAAGTATTCCCGTAATGACATGCCCGTTGTCGATTTGCGCGCCGAGAAAGCCTGTTTCGTGAGAAACTTGGGCGAACCGGTTCCAGGGACAAACATCCAGACAATCGTCGCAACCGAAGATCCGATCTCCGATAAGCGGTCGAAGCTCCAACGGGATGGAACCCTTCAGCTCGATTGTGAGATAAGAAATACATCGACGCGCGTCGAGTCGATGAGGAGCGGTAATTGCTCCAGTCGGGCACGCTTTGATGCAGCGCTCACACGTTCCGCAGCGATCTTCGACTGGTTCGTCGGTCGGCAATTCAAGTGTCGTCAAAATTTCTGCGAGAAAGAACCATGTTCCGAGCCGCTCATCGATCAGCATGGTGTTTTTGCCGTGCCAGCCGATGCCGGCTTGGGCTGCGTGGTCGCGTTCCAGAATCGGACCAGTATCCACATAACATTTTTGTTGTCCGCCAAAGTCGCGGAGAAACTGGTCGATCTTGTCGAGCTTTGCCTCGATCACATCGTGATAGTCATCGCCCCACGCGTACCGCGCGATTCGTGCCTGTAGCCGACGCGTCGGGCGACCGCGGAACTCGTTCCCCTTGAAAATAATTCAGCGCCAAAACAACAATCGACTTTGCGCCGGGCAAAACCTTCTGTGGATCACAACGCTTCTCTTCGCCGCGTTGCATGTAATTCATTTCGCCGTGTGCACCGTCGCGCAACCATTGGCGGAATTCAGTCGCGTGCGCTGGCGTATCGCAAGCAGCTACGCGACAGGAATCGAAACCAATCTGTCGCGCAAAGGAAACGAGCTGCGCCTTCAATTCCGCTCTCGAAATCTGAGTCATCATGTTGTAGCCGGGATCGGCTGATCCCCCGCCCAGGTTTCGGCCTAAGCTTCCTAAGCTTGCTCAAAATTGCCACGGCAACTTCCTCATCCGTTAGCACAGATGTATCGACGCGAATATGTGCCACTTTGGCGTACAGTGGCAGCCGCGCTGTAGCAATTGCGTGAACGCTCTCTCGTGGATTCTCGCCTTGCAGCAAAGGCCGAGTCCTCGCTCGCGAGGCGCGTTCGAAAAGCGTTTCTTCGTTGCCGTCCAGCCACACAATGACGCCAAGCCGTTTCAAGAAATCGACATTCGTTTGCGCGTAACACGATTCCACCACCCGTGACGATGATCGTCGGTTTAGCCGGGGCGAGTTCACGAAGCGCTTGAGTTTCCGCTTCGCGAAAGCCTTGCTCGCCGTATTTGGAAAAGATTTCGGGGATCGAGATTCCGAATTTCGAGGCAACGATGTCATCGGTATCGACCAAGGCGAGCTTCGTTCGCCGCTGGAGGCAACGTCCAACGCACGATTTGCCCGCGCCCATCATCCCGATGAGAACGATCGATTTGCCGCGTGGATTCACGGACCAATATCTCATTAACACCCGGCTTCAGCCAGATGCAGTTCCTGTCATGTTGAGCGGAGCGAAACATCTCTGAATATGCCTGGTTAGCCGCCGAAGCAAATAGTCGCGAGATTCCTCGACTTCGCTCGGAATGACACGAAGGCTTGGCGTTTTACGGAAACGCCCTACAGTTTGGCCCATGCCTGAATCAAAGCCTTTAGTCGCCATTATCATGGGCAGTAAATCGGACTGGGAAACGATGCGGCACGCCGTGGAAACACTCGATGATCTTGGTGTGCCGAGCGAAGCGCGCGTACTGTCCGCTCATCGCACCCCGGATGCGACTGCAGATTTTGCGCGCAAGGCAGCGGATCGCGGCTTGCGAGTCATCATTGCCGGCGCAGGCGGCGCGGCGCATTTGGCTGGTGTCATTGCTGCGCACACGTGGCTGCCCGTTCTCGGTGTTCCGATTCAATCGAAGCTAAACGGACTCGACTCACTTTTATCGACTGCCCAAATGCCGGGTGGCATTCCCGTCGGCACATTGGCGATTGGCGAAGCCGGTGCAAAAAACGCCGCGCTTCTCGCCGCGGCGATTCTGGCGACTTCTGACGAAGAGATTCGCCAAGAATCTCGAAGCATTTCGCAGGAAACAAAGCGAGAGCGTGCTGGCGCGCGCCTACCAACTTCAACGCGGTCATCCTGAGCGGAGCGAAGGATCTCACCTGCGAAGCTTGCGTCACGCTACTTAACCAGCGTGATCTTTTCCGCATGTGGGAGGTTCCTCGCTCTGCTCGGAATGACATCTGTAAATTACGTGGCCAAATGCAAACTCATCTTCTCGGAACGAAAACAATAGCGGGACGGAGAAAGCCCGCGCACGCGCGGTTGAACTGTTGCGCAAAGGCGAAGTCGTCGCATTGCCGACAGAAACCGTTTACGGACTGGCTGCTGACGCGCTGAATCCGATCGCTGTCGCGAAAATCTTTGAAGCAAAGGAGCGTCCGCGCTTCGATCCGCTCATCGTTCACCTTCCGAGCCGCGACTGGCTGGAGAAAGATTGTCGATGTTTCGGTGCAAGATCGGCAACTGATTTTAAAACTAGCCGACAAGTTTTGGCCCGGACCGTTCACGATGGTTTTGCAGAAACGCAAAATTGTTCCCGAAATTGTAACCGCCGGTCTCGACACAGTTGCAGTGCGAATTAGCGCGCATCCGGTTTTCGCCGAAATTGTGCGTGAATTGGATCAGCCGCTGGCTGCGCCAAGCGCGAATCGATTCGGCCGTGTCAGTCCAACAACCGCGCAGCATGTGCTCGATGAACTTGACGGACGAATCCCGCTGATCATTGACGGCGGCCCAACGGAGCATGGAATTGAATCGACCATCGTAGCTGTTCGCGGCGGCAAGATCGACATCTTGCGTCGTGGGCCGATCACTGCAGAGCAATTATCCCAAGTTGCGAGGATCGATGTCGTCACTTCCGCAAGAAAGGTTTCCGCGCCGGGACAATTCCCCTCGCATTACGCGCCGAAAACGCCGTTGCGTCTAATCGACGACGCCGAATCGTTTTCGCCGGAGGAAACCAGCGTGTCGGCCTGCTGGCGTGGAATCCAGCTACATCGGAAAGAAGATTCGCGGCCATTCGTCACTTAAGCGAAAAACAGGATCTGCGCGAGGCCGCCGCAAATTTGTTTCGCTATCTGCGCGAGCTCGATGCGCTCGGTCTCGATCTTATCGTTGCGGAACGAGTTCCCTCTCGGGGACTCGGTGCAGCGATTCTTGATCGGCTCGAGCGTGCGTCGCACGACCAGCCTGTCGCGCCAGACATGCCTGAATAAATCCTTTGAAGAGCGGATGCGGCTTGTTTGGTTTGCTTTGAAATTCGGGGTGATACTGGCAGCCGACAAAATACGGATGATCACGCAGCTCGACTCAATTCTGCGAGGGTGCCATCCGGTGATGTTCCTGAAATCACAAAGCCTTTTGCGTTCATTCGGTCGCGATATTTCATGTTGAACTCGTAGCGGTGCCGGTGCCGCTCTGTTACCTCGGTGTCGCCGTAGATCTCTTTCCGCCAGCGTGCCTTCAACAATTTGTGTTGGCCATGTGCCCAGCCGCATGCTTGCACCTTTGTTACGGACGCCACGCTGCTCCTCCAGCAGCGAGATGACTGGCTCCGGAGTGTCCTTGTCGAACTCAGTGCTGTTCGCGCCTTTGATTCCACAGACGTTTCTCGCGAATTCGATTGTGGCTACCTGCATGCCAAGACAAAGACCGAGATACGGAATCTTGTGCTCGCGCGCGTAACGCGCAGCGTTGATTTTTCCTTCAATACCGCGAACTCCAAATCCGCCCGGCACCAGAACGCCGGCTACATCTTTGAGTTGGCCATCGATGTCGTGCTCCAACGATTCGGCATCGATAAGTTTCAGGTCGATTCCGCAGTCCTCGCTGGCAGCGGCGTGAGTGAGCGATTCGTAGATACTTTTATAGGCGTCACGGACATCCATGTATTTCCCGACTACGGCGATCTTGACGCGCCTTTTTGGACTAACGACGCGCTCAACGAATTTTCGCCAGTCTGCCAGATCGGGTTCAGGAGTTTCCAGATGCAGAAGATCGCACACCAATTTGTCGAGTCCCTCGGCGTGCAACGTCAGTGGCACTTCGTAAATCGTGTGTTCGACGTCGCGCTCCTCGACAACCGCTTTCTCCGAAACGCTGCAAAACATCGACAGTTTTCTACGCACGTCGCGGTCGAGTGGTTTTTCGGTGCGGCAAATCAACACCTGCGGCTGCAAACCGATCTCGCGTAGCTTTGCCACGCTTTGCTGCGTGGGTTTTGTTTTTAATTCGTGCGCTGCCTTGATGTACGGAACAAGCGTGACGTGCATGTTCACCACGTTTTGCGGGCCGACTTCGAGAATGAATTGCCGGATCGCTTCGAGAAACGGAAGGCCTTCAATGTCCCCGGTCGTACCGCCGATCTCCGTGATCACGACGTCGTATTTGCTTTCGTCGGAAAGTTCGCGGATGCGATCTTTGATCACATCGGTGACGTGCGGAATCACCTGCACAGTTTTGCCGAGATAATCACCGCGACGCTCCTTTAAAATCACGGTCTCGTAAACCTGGCCGCTGGTCAGATTATTGTGTCGCGTGAGCACGCAGTTGGTGAAGCGCTCGTAGTGGCCAAGATCGAGATCGGTCTCCGCGCCGTCGTTGAGCACATAAACTTCTCCGTGCTGGAACGGGTTCATCGTCCCGGGATCAACATTCAGATACGGATCAAATTTTTGGAGAACGACTCGCAGACGACGCGCTTCGAGCAGCGTGCCGAGCGAGGCCGCCGTCAAGCCTTTGCCTAGCGAACTGACGACGCCACCGGTGACGAAAATGTATTTCATCGGGGCCGCGTCCTTCCTTTTGCGCGAGCGAGCTTTCGCTCCAGCGCTTCTGCGTCAGCCGGCGTATCCACACCGGGGGAACCATGTCTAGTAAGGAGCACATGAACATTTACACCATTTTCCAAAGCGCGCAATTGCTCCAGCGACTCTGCGCGCTCCAGCGGGCCGCGTTTCCATTTCACAAACTGCAAGCAGCGCGTCGCGCCGGAACCCGTAGATGCCTTGATGACGAAGATATCTTATCTTTGAAGGATTGCGGGGAAAGGGGATCGCAGCGCGGGAAAAATAAAGTGCACGGCCGCTTGCATCGACAACGACCTTGACTTGGTGTGGAGAGGACGCGTCGGCGGGATTCTCAAACGAATGCGCGGCAGTCACGATGTCGATCTTGCGATCCGAACGCAGTTTTTCGACGAGCCTGTCGATCAGAAATGGATCGATCAACGGTTCATCACCCTGGATGTTTATGACGAACGCAAACTGTTTCGCGTTGCGCACCACTTCCGCCACCCGATCGGTCCCGCTTTGGTGTTTTGGCGAAGTTAGAGCGACTTCGGCGCCCCAATCGAAAGCAGTCTTCTGCGATGCGCATGTCGTCGGTGGCGATGATTACCGAGTCGAGGTTTTTCGCTTTTCGGCATCGTTCCCAAACACGCTGTAGAAGCGGCTTACCAGCAATGAGATGCAGTGGTTTTCCCGGAAAACGTGTAGAACTCCAGCGAGCTGGAATAATGCCCACGGCCTTATTCATTGGCTAGTCTCAAGCAATTGTTTCGGCGCTCATAGAACGCCGAAGGACTACGTTGTAGCGGCGGTCTGCGACCGCCGAGGTTACGTTAGCGGGCGATCATGCGTTTCGGTCAGAGATAATCTCCGCCGCCGCGGGCAAGTCCTCAGCGACCCAATCAGCCGTACTGCCGGTAGTGTCGTGTTGAAAGCCGGTTTGAACGCGGATTGTGCGCACGCCAGCGTTGCGACCGCACTCGGCATCGATCTCTTTGTCGCCAATGAAAAATGAGCGTGAAAGGTCAATCCCGTGTTCTCGCTTGGCCTGCAAGATCATTCCGGGAGACGGCTTGCGACAACTGGAATGCTGGCCCGGAACGTCGGGGCAAAAATACGTCGCGTCGATCAACCCATCGACCTGTCGCAGGACCTCCGCTTCGACGGCGCGATATTGCTCGACTGTCATCAACCCACGCCCGATCCCGCTCTGATTCGTAATGACGATCAGTTTGAATCCCGTCGCTTCAAACGCCGCAATGCTTCCGGTACGCCTGGAAAAATCCTTACGTCTTTCGGGTCGGAACAATAATCACAATCCTCCATGATGGTGCCGTCGCGATCGACAAAGACGGCGGGCGACAGCGCATCAGTCATGTTCGCTGTCCTCCCGGAAACTGGCGACAAGTTCGTCGCGTGTCACAGTCGCTGTTCCAAGTTTGCTGACGACGACTGCGCTTCCGTGGTTGGCAATTTCCGCCGCTTCAATCGGAGTCGCTCCGCAGACGAGTCCAAGAGTAAAGAGTGCAATAGCAGTGTCGCCGGCGCCGGAAACATCGAAAACCTGCCGTGCCTTCGTTGGGATGTAATGCGGCGCTTCGTTCTGCTGAAAAAGCATCATCCCGTGTTCGCCGAGCGTGACGAGGACATATTTTGTTTCCCATTTTTTAAGAAGCGCTTCACCGGCGCGCCTCAGATCGGCATCTTCCGCCGGAGCTTCGTCTGGTTCTCGCCAAGGAACGCCTGAGGCGAGGAACGCTTCAGCGCGATTTGGTTTGACCACCGTGACACCGCGCCAATCAACAGAATGCCGCGGGTTGGGATCAGCCGCGACAATTTTACCGGCCGCCCGCGCTTCGCGCGCAATTTGGGAAACCAGCTCAGTCGTTACAAAGCCCTTGCCGTAATCTTCGAAGATAATTGCGTCGGTTTTCTGGATAGCGTTTCGGACCGCAGCGACTACTTTCGCGATCTGCTCGGGCGATGGGCTGACAATTTTTTCGCGATCGACACGAACCACTTGTTGGTGCAGTGCGATGATGCGGGTTTTGACAATCGTGCTGAAACTTTCATCCTCGATGCGCATTGGATGTATCAATGTTCTGCGCAGTTAATAACTCCCGGAGTTGCTGGCCGCTGCGATCTTTACCGAGCATTCCGATGACGGCGACGCCGTTCACGAACTCACGCAGATTGCGGGCAACGTTGGCCGCTCCTCCGGGGTAAAACGATTCTCCCGTTACCTCGACCACCGGCACAGGCGCTTCCGGCGAGATGCGGCCGACCTTTCCCCAGACAAATTCGTCCAGCATCAGATCGCCGATTACCATGATCCGCATGGAAGGCGCGCGATCGAGGATCTGCTCTAGCCGGCTTAGATCCATAGGAAATGAAAACGGCGATACCGCCGAGGCAAAGAACTGGTTCGATTAGAGGGAGTCAAAATGTTTTGTGCAGGGATTTGTGTAGGGCAGGGGTTCCGGTTAAGGTTCGCTCCATTAAATCCTGAATACGAAGCCGAAATCAACAGTCGAAACTGCCAATGATTCCGTTTACCAGACATGTGAAGTTAAGTGTAGGTATACTCTTTGGGCTTGCCCTCTGTGCATATAGCGCCCAAGCCCCGCAACACATCGATATTAAACAATTATCCACAACTGTGGAAGATGTGGTGGTGCCGTTGCCGAATGAAATTTTTGGGGCACTGAACAAACTGGGCCCGGTCAACTGGAAGGAACATGTCCGCAGCGACAAAGGACCTAACTTTACCGAGCGCCCACGCATCGCTCTTCTGCTTGGCACGGTGATCGCCGATGGTTTTATCGCGGTGCAGGCGGAAGACGCGCCGACTGTAAAAGAGATTGGCCAGCGCGTACTGACTCTGGCAAAGGGGATCGGGGTGGGAAATTCAATCACGCCGCACGCCAAGGCGATCATCGATGCGGCAGACAAGCGCAAATGGGAAAACGTGCGCCAGGAGCTGGATCGCACCCAGAACAGCGTGCAGCAAGCGATGAACGAGGTGCACGATGAAAAACTGTCGCAGCTTGTCAGCCTCGGCGGATGGCTGCGTGGCACGGAAGTCTTAACGTCGGTGGTAAAGGAGCATTTTTCCGCCGATGGCGCGGAGCTGCTGCACCAGCCCGATCTGCTTGCCTATTTTCAGACCAGGCTTCAGGCGATGCCGGAATTTAATCTCCCAATTATCCACCAAATCCAAGACGCGCTCGGCCGAGGTAAAACCATTGATTGACGTTGGCGATCGACGCATTCCTTCCGAATCAGTAAAGAAGGTCAATGAGATCACGACGCGGCTCGGCCATGGCATCGTAATGAAAGATTAAGAAATTCCGATGAACTTGTTGGCGAAAGTTCTTTTCCGCTATAGCTGTCCGCTGCTTGCGCTCATGGCAGTGCAGCCAGCGATTTTTGCGACCGTGGATGACGCGCAGGCGTTTGCTCTCCAAGCCGCAGAACCTTACGTGAAGCAAGGATTTCAAGTGCGCGAGGATTACTGGGGAGGCGACCTCGGTTCTGGAGAGAAAAAAGCCGTGCGGCAGCAATTGTTTAAAGGAAACGAATATTGGTTTTGGTTGGGAACGGAAGTCGATCGGGCAAAGGTTTCCGTTCACGTTTATGATTCGGACGGAAAGCTGGCGGAAGAATCGGATAGCTGGCAGAAAGGCCACTTCGCAGCTGCGCACGTGGTTCCAAAGGCTACCGGCAGCTACTTTATCATAGTCAGTATTGAGGAATCGCCAGAGGAACGCACCCACTGGGCGCTGGTGTATGGCTTCCGGTGAGTTTAGTGGCATTGGCTTCCAGCCAATCGATCGGTACAGATACCGATGCCACTTAGAAAATGACTGAAACTCGCACCCTGCAGTTTGAAAGCCCACGTGCCTTGCAGTCGCTTTACGCCAATGACATTAAACTTTTGAAAAACCTCGAGGACTCCCTGGGCGTGAAAGTGACCACGCGAGAGGGCTGGGTGAAACTGGAGGGTGACCCGAACCGCCTCGATAAGGCGCAGCAGGTATTCGAACAACTTGAGAAAGCGCGCCAGCAAGGCGTGGACATTCACAAGCACGAATTTAATTACGCTCTTAAGGCCGTGAGCGAAGAACACGATGCAACCCTCGGCGACATTGTTTCGACAAAGATCACGACGTCGTCACGCAAGCCGCCGATCGTAGCGCGCAGCGCGAATCAGCGCGCTTACGTTGAGGCAATTCAAAAGCACGACGTCGTTTTTGGAATCGGACCAGCCGGCACGGGGAAGACTTATCTTGCCGTCGCGATGGCTGTCGCCGCACTGAAGAAGGAACAAGTAGCACGGATTATTTTGGCACGACCTGCGGTGGAAGCCGGCGAAGCGTTGGGATTTCTCCCGGGCGACCTCGAACAAAAGATTACGCCGTATCTGCGTCCGCTTTATGATGCGTTGCGTGACATGTTGGAGCCAGACGAGATGGAGCGGGCGATTGCGCGGCAGATCATTGAAGTCGCCCCGCTGGCGTATATGCGCGGACGGACCTTGAATAATGCTTTTGTCATCCTCGATGAAGCGCAAAACACGACGACCGAGCAGATGTTCATGTTGCTGACGCGAATCGGCTTGAATTCCAAATGCGTGGTGACCGGCGACGTCACACAAATTGATTTACCCGCTAACAAACGCTCCGGCGTCGTCGAAGCGTTGCAGGCATTGAAAACAGTGCCCGGGATTGCGACGGTATATTTTACCGAGCGCGACGTTGTGCGGCATGAACTGGTGCGCGCTATTATCGGCGCATACCAGCAGCACCGCTCGCCCGCGCCGGCGTCGCGCAAATAAAGAAAAGTATGTTTGATTTTCTGAAACGCGGGCGACTCATCAAACGCGGTCTGGCCTCGCGAAAAACTCGCCGTCGCCGAACGCGCAGCGAACTAATGCGCAACTTGGAAACCTCGCCGTACGTCAAGGTGCTGATCTTTGCGATGTTTGTCGGTGGTCTCGCATTTCTCGTCTTTAGTGGCAAACAACCGGAACCGACCAAGAATTTTCTTATTGCTCTGCTGGTTCTCGCCACTGCGATCACCCAGCTTTGGATCAACCAGCCGAAGAGTTTTTCGCAAAACTCGCGAATCCTCCTTGTCTTCGCCATTATTCTTGTGCAATTGGCTGTCACCAAACTGTTGCTGGTTATTTGTAACAGCGGCAACTATCGATTCTTGAAGTCCGGAAATGGCCGGATTGATCACACCCTACGCGTTTGCGCCGCTCGTGTTAAGTGTGTTACTCGGCCGACAGCACGGCCTCTATGCCGCATTTTTCGTGAGCCTATGGAGCAGCATGTTGTTTGGTCCAATTGATGCCCCTCTGCTAATAACCAGTCTGATCAGCGGATTCACCGCAGTCTCTCTAACCTTACAGGTGCGACGGCGCAGCAAATTGATCCGCGCGGGTCTGTACGTCGGGCTCGCGATCTGGCTGTTGTCGCTGACGTTTGGGTTGATCGGGCCGATCAATTGGTTTTACCCAATGGCCAACGATTGGGGCATGATCGGATTGCAAAGCGCTTTGGCCATCGGCAATGGCATCGTCACGGCAACAATCGCTGGTGGCGCGCTGCCGATGTTAGAAAATCTGTTTGGAATCACCACGGACATTTCCTGGCTGGAAGCGTCCGATCTTAATCATCCGTTGCTGCGGCGCATGACCATCGAAGCGCCGGGCACTTATCATCACAGCCTCGTCGTGGCCAATCTTGCCGAAGCCGCGGCAGAAGCCATTGGCGCAAACGCGACGCTTTGCCGTGTCTGCGCTTATTTTCACGACGTCGGCAAACTGGTGAAACCGGAATACTTCACCGAGAACATGAGCTTCGAGCGCAATCCGCACGATGACCTCGCGCCGACGATGAGCGCGTTAATCATCATCGCGCATGTGAAGGAAGGCGTGGATCTCGCGCTCAAGCACCGGCTAAACCAGCGCATCATCGATATTATCCAGGAGCATCACGGCACATCGCTCGTCCGTTATTTTTACCAACGCGCGCTTCAGCAGCATGAGGACGCGCGCGCCGGCGGCAAGATCATGAAGCTGCGCGAGGACGATATTCCAGAGGTGAAGGAAGAAAGTTTTCGTTATAGCGGGCCGAAACCGCAGACGAAGGAAAGCGCCATTGTCAGTCTGGCGGACACCGTTGAGAGCGCATCACGGAGTCTGGAGAAACCAACGCCGCAGAAAATCGAAGCTCTCGTGAACGAGTTGATCGAGGAACGCATTAGCGACCGCCAGTTAGACGACTGCGATCTGACGCTTGGCGAACTGAAGGTCATCGCCGACCGTTTTCGATTCACGCTTTTATCGATGTTGCACACCCGAATCGCTTATCCGAAGGCGGGGCAGAAACCCGCGCCACCACGCGACGAAACTCTGCGCCCAGACGTAATGGCTGTCACGCGAAAACCCGAAACCGCGCCGCCCGTCTCGGCTGCCTAAGGTCAGACGCCGAAAAATCTGGGTAGCCCACGCGTCACGCGTGTCGGCGAGCGCGTCTTGCGATCGCGAACGTTTTCTTCGCAAGCGCGTTTGCAACAAAGACAGAGTCTGACACAGACGCCCTACAATTCCGGCGGCCGTGCGCGCGGCTCGCGGTCTTTGGATGTAGCCGTGCTTGGGACGGTGACGAATGGGCCGCCTTCCATTGGCGTGACTTTGGTGAAAGCAACATCCGGCATTTCGCTTGGCAATCCTTCGAGAGGGAAATCTTTTCGTAGCGGAAAGAATGGGTAGCCGTCCCACATCAAAATGCGCCGCAGATCGGGATGCCCGTTGAACTTGATGCCCATCATGTCGTAAATCTCACGCTCATGCCAGTTCGCTGTGGGCCAGATCTCCGAAACAGTATCAACCGCGCCGACTTCTTCGGAGACCTTTAGATTCAGACGCAAATGAATCCCATGCGGCATCGAGTAAAGATGATAAACGATTTCGAACCGTGGCTCTTCGCCGAAATTGTCGACGCTGGTGATATCAAGCAAATAGTCGAGCGAAAGTTTGTCTCGGCAGAAGTTTGCGATCTCACGAAGATCGCTGGATGCGATTGTGAGAGTCGTCTCGGCGCGAAACTCAGCGGTTGCCAGAATTCTTTCGCCGAACGATTTGCCTAACGACTCGACCAATTCGTCGCGGCTCATGTGCTATGTTGTTGTAAGGCAGGCGCTCTTCGCCTGCCGACATTGGGAGACCAGGCAAGCGAAGCGTTCGCGTTACAGTTCCAGTTTGCGCGCCGGAGTGTCATGCGAATGCGTCCTCGAGTTTTTCTGCCAGTTCCGGTTTCTGGTTTCTGAACGAGCGTTCTCGCGAAATTTTCTCCTGCAATTTCATGAGGCCTGCGAGCAACGCTTCGGGACGCGGCGGGCAGCCAGAGATGTAAACGTCCACTGGGAGAAGCTGATCGATTCCCTGAAGCACGGCGTAGGAGCGATACATGCCGCCGGTAGAGGCACAGGCACCCATCGCAATCACCCATTTCGGTTCCGGCATCTGTTCGTAAATTCGTTTCACGGCCAGCGCCATTTTGTAAGTGACCGTGCCGGCCACGATCATCACGTCACATTGCCGCGGCGAGAAGCGCATCACCTCCGCGCCAAACCGGGCTATGTCAAAACGCGATGCAGCTGTCGCCATTAGCTCGATTGCGCAACACGCCAGTCCCATAGGCATCGGCCACAATGAATTCTTCCGCACCCAGTTCAGCGCCGCATCAAACCGCGTAAAAATCACGTTACCTTCGATCTTAGAATCGTACGCTGTGGGGCGCTGTTCTGCCATGTTAGACGGTAAAATACCGGGTTGGACACGCAACCGGTAATAACTCCAACAGCCAGCATGCCAAGCCGCAGAAAAGATTCTACCAGCAAATCCACGACTTAGTTGGCGCGACATGCGATCGTGACATTGAAATTTGGCGATTCTTAGGGCGTTGGTGTTGATTCGTAGTGATTCGTCGGTCCCCATTGCGACATCACGTTCTCAATAGTATAGAACGCTCTCTTTATGACGAATATTGACACAGCAAAATCTCATGGCCATCTCATTGCGCCGCATGGTGGCGAATTGGTCGATCTGATGCTTGACTCGGAAAGCGCGCGCGAACTGAAGGCGCGCTCCAGGGATTTTCCGTCGTGGGACTTAACGAGTCGACAAATTCGCGACCTGGAGCTTCTCATGAGCGGCGGCTTCTCACCGCTGCGCGGCTTCATGAACCGCCGCGAGTATGAGCGCGTGTGTCATGAAATGAGATTGAGCAGCAGCCTGGTTTGGCCCATCCCGATCACGCTCGATGTGCCGGAAGCATTTGCGAAATCGCTCAAGCCGGGAAGCACCGAGATCGCGCTGCGTGATTCCGAAGGCGTAATGCTGGCGGTGTTGCATGTCGAAGATGTTTGGCAACCTGACCGCAAGGCCGAAGCGCAAGCTGTTTTAGGCACGACGAGCACGGTGCATCCCGGAGTGGATTATCTTCTCAACAGAGCGCACGATTGGTACGTGGGTGGGCGTGTAGAAGCGTTACAACCGCCCACCCATTACGATTTTCAAACACTTCGGCTCACACCGGCAGATTTGCGCGCCGAGTTCGCGCGTCTCGGCTGGCGCCGGATCATAGGATTCCAAACGCGCAATCCAATGCATCGTGCGCATGTTGAACTGACCTTTCGCGCCGCAGCACAAGTCGAAGCCAGTTTGCTGATTCACCCCTCGGTCGGTATGACCCGGCCCGGTGACGTAGACTACTTCACCCGCGTCCGTTGCTATCAATTGCTTGTTTCCAAATACCCGCGCGGCACAGCCAAGCTGGCACTATTGCCGCTTGCCATGAGGATGGGTGGGCCGCGGGAAGCGATCTGGCACGCAATCATTCGAAAGAATCACGGCTGCTCGCATTTTATTGTCGGCCGGGATCACGCCGGGCCTGGCAACGATGCGGATGGCAAGCCATTCTACGGCCCATACGAAGCGCAGGAGTTGTTCCGTAAATATGAAGCGGAAATTGGCGTCGAAATAGTGCCGTTTCAGATGATGGTTTATGTCGAGGACCGCGATAAATATTTCCCGCAAAACGAAGTGCCGGAAAGCTCGCGTGTGCTCAATCTCTCGGGCACACAACTCCGGCGGCGACTAAACGACGGACGCGAGATTCCGGCCTGGTTTACTTTTCCGGAAATCGCGCGCGAACTCCGGCGCACATTTCCACCGCGGCACAAACAAGGGATGACCGTATTTTTTACAGGCCTCTCCGGCGCGGGCAAATCGACGATCGCGAATGTGCTGATGATCAAGTTCCTCGAGATGGGTGGCCGGCCGGTAACTTTGTTCGACGGCGATCTCGTGCGGAAGCATCTCTCTTCGGAGTTGGGTTTTTCCAAGGAACACCGCGACATCAATATTCGCCGCATCGGCTACGTCGCGTCCGAGATCACAAAAAACGGCGGCATCGCGATTTGTGCCCCGATTGCGCCGTATGACGCCACGCGCAAGGACGTGCGCGCGATGATTGAGCCATTTGGCGGCTTCATTCTTGTGCACCTTTCGACATCGCTGAACGTTTGTGAGGAGCGCGATCGAAAGGGACTCTACGCCAAAGCGCGTGCGGGAATCTTGAAAGAATTTACCGGAATTTCGGATCCCTACGAGGAACCGACTGATGCTGAAGTAACAATCGACACAGGAGAATTGTCGCCAGAGGAATCCGCGCAAGAGATCATTTTGCACTTGGAGCGCGAAGGCTTCGTCGGAATTAACGGTGGCGTCCCTGATTCAATGTCGACGTAACCGTATACACCTTTTTGCGACGCTTCCAAAGTCGCGAGCGATTTTGCCCAACGACGGAGTTCACCATATTGCAATTCGCGCCGCGAAGATGAACGATGCGGCAACGCTCGCGCAGCTCATGTGCGAACTCGGTTACGAAACAACTACTGCAGAAATGCGGCAGCGCTTGGAATCGATCCTGAGCGATGCGCGTTATGGCACCTTTATCGCCGAGGTTGACAATCAAATTGCCGGAATGATCGGCACGCTGACACACGCCAGTCACGAGCATAACGATTTTTCTGGAAAAATTATCGCGCTGGTTGTTTCGAAGAAACAGCGCCGCAGCGGTATCGGCCGCGCACTCATTGCCGCAGCGGAACAAGATTTTGCCAAGAGAGGAACGACACGAGTCAGTTTAACAACACGATTCGCGCGTGCGAACGCGCATCGATTTTATCAGGCGCTCGGTTATTCGCCAAATGGATGGCGATTTGTAAAAGAACTTCCAGGGAACAATTGACGAAGACGAGATGTGCCGAGCTTGGAACGCTCTCTTGATCGTGGTGGTCGCGCTGGTCGGCATCCAAAGCCCGAGGCAGCCGACAACCCAGCTGAGCCCGCGGAAGTGGAGACAGTGTCGGATCGCTGATGTTCTGGTCGCTTTACCAAATGGCGCCGAACGGCCTGATGCTGCAGCAAGGGTTACGCCGCGCCGCAGCGATCAATTTCGCGCGGCACGCGAATCCCGACTCCTACAATCAATGGATCCCGTGCGCCAGTGCGGGCTTGCGTCTGAAATCGATTTTTATGTAACTAGATTCACAGGATATCTTGTAAATAATTACGGTTTTGTAATTATCGCGTGTTGCATTGGGTGCATCTCTTAACCAACGAGCGGGATTGATCGGAGTCGATATGACGTGGTTCAGCATTGCCATCATAACATTTGCAGTCATTGCAATTCCAGAGACGCTGGCAGCCGACAGTTCGAGTAACCCGTCGGAAACAGAGGCACCTGCCCTTGCCCAAACCTCCGACCGCGACACCTCACCCGTCTCGCGCGAAGCCACGCCGACGGCGTCGCCGACTGATGCGGGTAGCGCGACTGAGGAGCCAGTAGTAGTAACGGCAAGCGAGCTCGAGGAGAGCCGGCTTCAAGTCAGCCCGGATGCAGGGACGAGCACCTATACGATGACCGATCAGCAGATCAAGACCATCGCGCAGGGCGAGAATACCTCCTTTAACAACGTTCTCACTCGCGTGCCCGGCGTCTCGGACGACACCTACGGCGCGATACATTTCCGCAACGAAGATCCTTATTATCGTTATTATATTAACGGGACACTCCTGCCTTCGGGCATAAACGGATTTAGCCAGGACATCTTCACTCGTTCTGTGTCGGGCCTGACCGTAATGGTGGGCGCGCTGTCGGCCCAATACCCAGAAGGCAACTACGGCCTTGTGGATATCCGCACCAAGACTGGCGAGGGCTTAAGTGGCGGTACTGCTACTTTCTACGGCGGAAGTTACACTACTCTTCAACCCAGCTTTTCCTTCGGAGGTTCCTCACAAGGCACTGATGTTTATTTTAGCGGGAGCTACTTGCACGACGCGCTTGGTCTGGAAAATCCTACTTCCCACACAACGGCGATTCATGACGATACCGATCAGTACCGCGGAGTGGCTTATCTTTCCCATCAATTTCAAAATTCGGGGCGGCTAAGTCTGATTTTCAGCGCGGCATATGCAGATTACGAAATCCCCAATACACCGGGCCAGGTGCCGACCTTAGATTTTTCGCAAACGAACCTGGCAGGTGTACACATAAACTCGAGAAAGCTGAACGAAACACAGAACGAACAGACCTACTGGGGAATCATCGCCTATCAGCAAACAGTGGACGATTTCTCATTTCAGCTCTCGCAGGTCAATCGCTGGAGCACTGTCACGTTCGAACCAGATATCAGGGGCGATCTCTTTTTTAACGGGGTGGCGGCGCGGGTTCACGATTTCATCATGACCAACGGAATCCAGGCCGACGTGAGCTATCAATGGGGCGACGCGCATGTTGTTCGCGCCGGAGTGCTGGCCGACACATCTAGAGCCGGAGCCAATAATAACAGCTTCGTCTACGCCATCGATCCGGTTACCGGCAACCCGGTAGGTAATCCGATTGAAATTGACGACGAACATTCCAAACGCGCCTACGACTACGGCGTTTACCTACAGGACCGGTGGCAACTTACAGAAAAGCTAACCCTCAACTACGGCCTGCGCTTCGAGGGTGTTCGGGCTTACACCCACGAGCATGCGCTTTGCCCTCGTCTTAACATCGTCTACCAGTTGGACAAGGATACCGCCATTCATGCCGGCTACGCTCGCTACTTCAATCCGCCGCAGCTGCTTACAGTCACCCCCGGAAGCCTCCGCCGCTTCGATGGCACTACCAACGCTCCAGATCAGGATACGAACGACCCGGTAAAGGTAGAAAAATCACATTACTTCGACGTCGGGATCGACCGGACGATTACCGAAGGTTTCAAGGTTGGCCTCGATGCTTACTACAAGATCGCACAAGATCAGATCGAGGACGGCCAGTTCGGTGCGGCCAACATCAGCGTGCCATTCAACTACCGCGAAGCCTCCATGTATGGTGCCGAATTATCCGCGGACTACGTCAACGGGCCGCTCTCCGCTTTTCTCAATTTCTCTGTTTCCGATACCTGGGCAAAAGGGATTGTGTCGAGCCAGTTTGAGCTTGATGCTGATGAGCTGGCCGCGCTAGACAAGGAAAACACCCATCTCGACGCGCAACAGTATTACACCGCCTCCGCCGGCGTTGCCTATCGTTGGAAGGACTTTGTTTTTCATCTCGACGCCCTGTACGGCGACGGCGTTCGCGCCGGCTTCATTAATAAGGGCAAAGTTCAGCCTCATTATCCAGTGAACGTGGGGGTGCAATATCACTTCAAGGTTCACTCGGGCGGCGATCTCGCACTCCGGTTTGACGTTATCAACCTGTTCGATCAGGTATACATCCTAAACGACGGCACTAGCGTTGGCGAAGGCGCGGTGAAGTATGGTCATCGACGTGGGCTCTACGGCGGGATCAGCTATTCTTTTTAACTAAGCTGTAGAGAAAAACTGAGCTCGGTGCGATTTACGAAATCAATCACGAAACGCAGGGCGGAGTTTCCTGGAGGTGGTGAATCGCAAAGAGCTTCCGCGCGTTACGCGATGGCGCCCAACTGTTGCATCATCCCGAACAGATCCCAGTTGACCCACTCCTCTACGATTTTGTCTTCCTCTATGCGATCGATGACGATGCCCATCCAACTCGCCCGTTTGTTGGTTGGCTGTAGCCCCATCAACACTCCTCGATGTGTGCCCGTGGAGGTGAACCGGGTGACTACCTTGGCTCCTTCCGCCACTTGGTCGTCGATCGTGTCGTGGAAATCTGGGAATGCTTCACGAAACTCGCGCACGAACTCGATCAGCGCTGGGAGGCCTCGCACATCCCGCACATGAGGATGGCTGTGTTGATGGCTGACGAAGTGCGGACCATAAATGTCCGCAGCGACCACCAGGTTCCCTTTACTCCAAACCTCGTCGATAGCGCGTCGTACCAGAGCTTTATTCTCTTCAAAGGTCATAGGCGAAAGTCTCTGAGAGCGATCGCAACAGACATACGCCCTGGAACGCAATCGAACGCATCAGCATCAGTGTAAGATTGGAGCTTACGAAATCCAAATCGTTTTCGGGTTTGTGAATTCGCGGATTCCGGCGGCGCCCAGCTCGCGGCCAAAACCGGAACGTTTTACGCCGCCGAATGGCAGACGCGGATCGGACGCAACCATCGCATTGATGAAAACCATTCCGGCGTCCAGTTCAGATACGAAAAGTTTCTGTTCTTCACGATCGTTCGTCCACGCGCTGGAGCCGAGGCCGAATGTGGTGTCGTTCGCGAGTTGAATCGCGTTGTGGGCGTCCCGCACCCGGAAAATAGCTGCAACTGGGCCAAACACTTCTTCGCGATAAGCCGGGGAGTCTTTTGGCACGTCGACGAGAACAGTTGGCTCGTAGAAAAATCCGGGGCCATAAATACGGTTTCCGCCGGTCAATAATTTTGCGCCTGCGGCGATGGTTTTCTGAACCTGATCGTGCACGCCGTGCAGGATTTGTTCCGTCGCAAGCGGGCCAATTTCAGTCGTCTCGTCCATCGGATCACCGATTTTTAATGCGCGCATGCGCGCGACAAACTGATCCAGAAACTCGTTGTAAATTTGATCGGCGATCATGAATCGCTTTGCGGCAATGCACGATTGGCCTGTGTTGATCGTGCGCGCTTTGACCCCGGCGCTCAGGGCACTCTCGAAATCGGCGCTCGGCATCACGATAAATGCATCGCTGCCGCCGAGCTCGAGCACGCTTTTTTTGATCTCGCGCGCGGCTGTGCTCGCCACTGTGCTGCCAGCTTTTTCGCTGCCGGTCAGCGTCACCGCTTTGACGCGCCGATCGACAATTATTTTTTCCACCTGGTCGGGCTCGACTAGCAGCGTCTGGAAAACGCCGTCATGGAACCCGGCGCGGCAAAAGATTTCTTCAATTGCGAGCGCGCATTGCGGGACATTCGATGCATGCTTAAGCAGCCCGACGTTACCTGCCATCAACGCCGGCGCGGCAAATCGAAACACCTGCCAGAACGGAAAATTCCACGGCATGATGGCCAGAACTGGGCCGAGTGGTTGATACTGGACATAACTTTTAGCGGCATCGGTCTGCGCCAACTCGTCCTCTAGGAAGCGCTCGCCGTTCTCAGCGTAAAACCGACAACCGCGCGCGCATTTCTCGATCTCGGCGACGGAATCGCGAAATAATTTCCCCATCTCCAGCGTGATGATCTCCGCGATTTTTTTCTTTTCTTGAAATAGCAGCTCTGCTACGGCGTCCAAAAGCTCCGACCGCTGAGTAAATGTAGTTCGGCGATACTTCCCGAATGCGTTTTCTGCGCGGTCCAGTCGCTTTTCGATTTCTGCATCGTCGAAGGGAGGAAACTCCTTCAGCTTTTCGCCTGTGGCCGGAGTGATTGAAGCGATTGGCATACATAAATGTAGCGCAAGCTTCCCAGCTTGCGACCTACCCTCGCACGCAAGCGAGGATGGTCGTGCTGCTCTACATTCGCAATCCTTTTGGAATCAGAACGCGATCGAGCAAATCGAAAAACCATTGCACAAGCAGCGCAAGAACCGCCGCCGGAATCGCGCCTTGCAGAATGGTTACGTGATCGTTCAGGTTAAGACCGCTCAAGATCGGTTCACCCAAGCCCCCGGCCCCGATCAATGCCGCAAGCGTGGCTGTACCAACGTTGATCACGGCGCTAGTTTTAATTCCGGACAAGATCGACCGTGACGCCATCGGCAGATAAATTTCCCAGAGCCGCGCCATCGGGCTCAGTCCCAATGCAATCGCAGATTCCCGCAGCGATCGCGGGATGTCCTGCAAGCCGCTGGCAGTGTTGCGCACGATGGGCAGCAACCCGTAGAGGAAAAGTGCGGCAATGGCGGTGCGGACGCTGATTCCAAAGAAGGGAAGGGGCACAAGCAAAGCCAGCAAGGCGAGCGATGGAATTGTTTGCATAACACCGGCAAAACCGAGAACGCCATGGCCAATCGGACCGCCGCGACTGGCAACGATGCCCAGTGGAATGCCGAAGATGATCGAAAGCAGCAGCGAAAATCCAACCAGTTGAAGATGACGCAGGGTCCAGCGCGCGAGCTTGTGTGGAAAGGATTCGCCAAGGTTATGGTGGGGTCGTCGCGCTGCCACGACCGGACTCTGCAACGCGGCGTCCCGACCTTCAAAATACAAGTCTGCCGCTCTCGTGTAATTTTTTGTGCGTTCCGCTTCAGCGTTGAGACGAGTCATGCGTTGTTCGTCCAGCGTTCCCTCCAGGCGACGTAATGCAGCAATCGCATCCGGACGCATGGATGATCGGAATAAGAAAACCGCCTCGTACTTTGGGAAGAACTGAAGGTTATCTTTCAAGACGACGAGATCATTTTGTTCAATTTTTGCATCAGTCGAGTAGGCATCCTTTACATCAATCGATCCATTGGCGAGCGCGCTGTAACCGAGCGCGTGATCGATGCCAATGAGGCTTTGTTGGGGAAGCGCGTAACGGTCGCGCAACGGTCGCCAGCCATCCTGCCGGTCCAGGAATTCGTGCGTGAGCCCCATCCTGAGATTGGGATAGTTTCGCAAGTCGCTGATCGTACGAATGCCGAGTCGTTGTGCTTCGCTGCGACGCATCACCAGAGCATAGGTGTTGTTGAACCCGAGCGGATCCGTCATGCCAACGCCGAGTTTTTCGAGCGCATCGCGAATTTGATCGAGTGACTGCTTTTGATCTGTTCTTAGGATCTCCTGCACGATAGTTCCGGTGTATTCGGGGTACGCATCGGTTTGTCCGTCGCGTAATGCTTGCCAGAGAATGATTGTGCCGCCCATGCCCTGGCGATGTTCTGTTGGAATTTCGGCGTCGATTAACGTGCGCTTTGCAATTTCTCCAAGCACGTATGATTCCGTGAATTTCTTTGAGCCAATAATCACGGGAGATCCAAAGGTACACGCGACCGGAATAAGAAGCAGTGCTGCGACGACAGAGCGACGGCTTTTCGGCCGTCGAAGACCCGCCACGGACTGGAGACCGCCACTCCTTGATGGGCGCGGCCGTTTCATATAATCGCGAGTCCGCGTTGCGCGTTGATGAATTCCGAAACAAACGCGTTCGCGGGTTTATCGCGAAGATCAGCGACTGAACCTTTTTGTACGATACGCCCGTCGTTCATGAGCACGATTTCGTCGCCGAAATAAGTCGCTTCCACTAAATCATGAGTGACGAAGAGCACCGTCTGCCCCAACTGCGCAAAAATTTCCTTGAGGTCTTTTTGTAACGAGGCGCGCACCAGCGGATCCAACGCGCCGAGTGGCTCATCGAGCAACAGCAGTTCGGGTGCGAGCATCAAGGCGCGCATCAAGCTGACCCGCTGCCGTTGGCCACCGGAAAGTTCGACCGGATATCGGCAGAGCAGGCTGCCGGAAAATCTTGTCAGCTCGCACAATTCGAGCAGCCGCTTCTGCATTTCGTCGTGGGATTTTCCAACGTGACGCGCCATCAATAGGACATTGGCGCGCGCGGTCAGGTGCGGGAACAGACCGCCTTCCTGGATGACGTAACCAATCCGGCGACGAAGAGAATCGATATTATCGGTGTTGATCGGTTGTCCGCCGAAGTCGATGTGTCCGGAGTCAGGTTCGATCACACGAATGATCAACCGGAGCAAAGTTGATTTGCCACAGCCGCTCGGACCGATGAGCACAGTGGTCTTGCCGCGCTCAATTGAGAGATTTGTTGAATGCAACGCGGTTGTGCCCGCGTACTGTTTGCTCACTTCGATGAGGCGAATCAGCACACTCATTGAATCCTGATCTAAGGATACGCTAAAGGAAACTCAGAGATTCCTCGACTTCGCGCGGAATGAGAGGATAGAAGGCTCGTAATGTAGCCCAGGGCATTGACTGCGACCGGGGTCATCGACTCCGGCTATAGGCAAAATAGAAAACGCCGAACAAGCGCGCATCGTCAGTCCACATCCGAACAAATTCGAATCCGGCTTTGCGGGCGAGCGCGGCAAACTCTTCCGGTGCGTATTTGTAGGAAAACTCAGTGATGATTTTTTCGCCCCGGCGGAAATGGAACTTTTGGTTCGTCAAGGTGAACAAACTGGTCAATTTCGCTGATCAGGTGCATTTCAATTCGGCCGACGCTTGAATTGTAGATCGCGCGGTGCCGCCATTGATCGAGATCGAAATCTGCGCCCAGCTCGCGGTTGACGCGCTCTAGCAAATTCAAATTGAATTGCGCGGTGACGCCCGCGCTGTCGTTGTAAGCCGCCTCGAGAACATGCTGATCTTTTTTTAGATCAACGCCGATAAGCAGTCCGCCATCTCGACAACAGACGTTGGCAATGCGGTGCAGAAATTCAAGGGCTTCGTTCGGCTTGAAGTTGCCGATCGTCGATCCCGGAAAATAGACGACGTTGCGCGCGGGATTGCTGCTTGGTGAAGGCAGTACCACAGATTGCAGGTAGTCAGCGCAGACTGGCAGGATTTCCAGATCCGGAAAGATTTTCGTGAAAAAGAAGAGTCGATTCGCGCAATTGTTTTTCCGAAATATCGACTGGGATGTAAACAGCGGGGCTCTCCAGCGCTTCGATCAGAATACGTGTCTTGGTGCCGGCGCCTGTGCCCAGTCCAATCAGTTCAATGTTTCGCCCGAGGCGCGATGCGATGTCGAGCGCGATTTCGATCCAGAATATCGATCTCGGTTCGGGTGATGTAATATTCCGGCAGCTCACAAATTTGTTGGAACAACGCCGCACCGCGTTCGTCGTAAAAATATTTGCATGGAAGTGTTCGCGGATTGCTCGAAAGACCAGCAATCACGTCTGCCAGAAACTCAGAATCAGCAGACCGAACCTCAGAAACAGGTGGAATAGCCGTTCGTGCTTCGCCAATCATTATGGCATAATCGTTCGGCGCGCATCGGCTGGTCGCGCCTTATCGATTCATTGTGGATCGCGTGCGAGCCTGATTCCTGTAAACTGCCAGCGTTTTTCCGGTTGGAAGAAATTGCGGTACGTCGGCCGAATGTGAGTGCGCGAAGTGGCACAGGAACCACCCCGCAAAACGTATTGGTTGCACATGAATTTGCCGTTGTATTCGCCAAGCGCGCCCGGCGCTGCGCGGTAACCCGGATAAGGCGAGTAGGCGCTGCGCGTCCATTCCCACACGTCGCCAAACATTTGCTGAAGCCGGCAATCTTTGACTCCGCTCTTCGCTGAGACAGTTCCGAAAGCTTTCGGGGCTACAACGGCGGGATGGAACAGTTCGTCTTCCACAAAATTTCCTTCGCTTGGGCAGTCCGATGCGGCGCGCTCCCATTCGAACTCCGTCGGGAGACGCGCGTCTGCCCAGTTCGCGTACGCGTCGGCTTCGAAATAACTCACGTGCGTGACTGGCTCGGATTCATCAACGAGGCGAAACCCGGACAGTGTGAAGTGCCACCAGGCGCCGTCACGTTTTGTCCAGTAAAGCGGGGATTGAAAGCGTTGTTCGTTCACCGTCATCCATCCGAGCGATAACCAAAATTCCGGCCGCGTATACCCGCCGTCTTCGATGAATTCGATGTATTCGCCGTTTGTTACGGGTCGCGACGCGAGCGAAAATGCGGGAACCAACGCTCGATGCCGCGGACCTTCGTTGTCGTAGGCAAACCCGCGGCCGTCATGGCCGATTTCGACCATTGCTTCCTCGAAATCGATGAAATGGTAGAGACCGCCCGCTGCGCCGTCTCCCGAAAGCTTTCGAGACAGCGCGGTGTCCCTCGCTCGATAAACCGGATAGAGCGGATTTTGTGCGAACACATGCTTGATGTCCGTGACGAGCAATTCCTGATGTTGCTGTTCATGATGAATGCCCAGAACGACGATCGACTCGATTTCATCCAGCAAATTCTCGTCAGCGTTCGAAAGCAGGTCATCGATATGCGAATCGATGGATGCGCGGTAGCGCTGTGTTTCTTGAGCTGTCGGGCGAGAAATTAATCCGCGCAGATCACGCCGATGCATATCACCAGCGGCGTTGTAGTACGAATTAAAAAGATAACCGTACTCAGGAATTTCGGCACGATATCCTGTAAGGAACTTTTTCAGGATGAACGTCTCGAAAAACCAGGTGGTATGGGCGAGGTGCCACTTGGTCGGGCTGACGTCCGGCATCGATTGGACGACGTAGTCTTCCGGTTTAAGCCCCGAGCACAGCGTATTCGTGAAATTTCTGATTTGGTGAAAACGAGCCAGCAAGCCTTCAGCACGCGCCCGGCCCGAATTCAAATGAGATCGTTCCGCCGCTTCCGTATCGGTAGCGGGGTCAGCCGAGGCGAGTCTCAAAGAATCTCTCCCTCTTGTTCGAGTTCTTCCCGGCGCGCTTCGAGCATCTGGTCGTGAGCGGCTTCTTCGAGCCCATCTACCACGCACTGCTCACCGATCGTTTCTTCTTCCTCGGTACCGGGACGGGGCATGCGGTGACCCTTGGAGCTGGCGATTACGCTCCACTCTTCAATTAGACCGGCATTATCGGGAGTTTCCTCGGGTGGTATGTTATTTTCCTCGCCCATCAATTCTCTGCGCGCCTGTTTCCAATCCGCCTCGGTAAATTCATCCGGGTCCCGCTCGTCGATCATCGCGATTTCTCTGGCGCGTCTTTCCACTTCCTCTGAGGACGGCGCGCCAAGCCCGTTGCCGTGCAGCTCGATTTTTCCCGGGCGAGGTTGTGAGTAATCATTCATAATCGATAATACGAAAAGGCCACGGCGCTCTATTCGCAACTACATTTTGGACTACACAATGGAGGCTTGCAATAGAAGCGATAAACGAGTTGCCCGCGTTTCAAAATGAGTAGCGAAACCGTTGTCCAACTCCCGGATCGCGCGGTCGTTGCTTTTGAAGAATATGGGGATCCAAACGGAGTGCCGGTGATATTCTGCCATGGCTGGCCAAGCTCACGCATTATGGCGCGACTGACAGACGAACCGGCGCGCGACCTGAGAATTCGCATCATTTCACCCGATCGACCTGGTATCTGTGGTTCGAGCTTGCAACCGGAGCGCAGGTTGACCGACTGGCCACGCGTCGTGGAACGAATCGTTGAGCATCTCGGTGTCGGCAAATTCCGAATGCTCGCGATATCCGGCGGCGCGCCTTACGCTTATGCGACGGCCGTTGGGATGTCACAACGGGTACGGGCAATCGCGATCGTGGGTGGCGCGCCTCCAATGGCGGAACTTGTCGATGCTGAGGGATTGCTCCCGCTGTATCACTGGATGCTGACACTCTATCGAACCCGACCGCGACTGTTGCGCAGATTATTTCACCTCGCGCGGCCGGTTCTGGCGTTGCGGCCGCCTGTGCGATTTCGTCCGCTGCTTTTGAAAATGTTAATGTTGCGGCCGTGCGATGCGGAAAGCTTGCGTGACGCAGAGGCGTTCGAAGCGATTTTTGAAAGCCAACGGCGCGCCTGGCGCGGCTCGGCTGAAGGCGTAATAGCTGACGCACAGATTTATGCGCAGCCGTGGGGCTTTGCCATTGAAGACGTGCGCGTTCCGGTTCGGCTATGGCATGGGAAGGAGGACCGCGCTTTTTCCGTTCACCTGGCGGAGGAGGTCGCAAAACGATTGCCGAACTGCAAAGCGCGTTTCGTCGATGACGCCGGACACTATTCGCTACCCATCCGTCATATGCACGAGATCCTGCAGGATCTCATTTGCGATGCCGACACATCGCCCTGAGAAAAAGAATGAAGCGCGACGCCTTGTGTGACCTGCACGGGCCTAAGCAGCTGCCGCGCGTTTTTCGAGAATATAATCGTGAATCGTATTTACAGTTCGAAGCGCTTTGCTAGCTACATCGGAACTGGGCACACCGACTCCAAAGGTCTTTTCCATGCTTACCACCAACTCGAGCGCGTCAATGGAATCCAAGCCGAGTCCATCCGGGCCGAAAAGCGGTAACTCATCGCCGATCTGCTCGGGAGTAACTTGCAGCATGAGATTTTTCACAAGCATTTGCTTAATTTGGGCACGCAAATCAGGTTCGGACATAAGCGAGCCGCGATTTTGCCGTAAATCGCAGGTCGGGTCAAACGCGTAGAGGCATCTGAACTGGAAAGATCGGTATGGACTCCGTGCTGCGGCGTCCGGTCGTCGCAGTGCGACACCCCTACCACGAGCGCATTAAACCTGATCGGCTTTGTCGCCGGGCGCAACTGCTTCAGTTGGCTGCGGCGCCGTCACGCTAGCCGAAGATTGGCTCTCGCTCCGTGCCACGGTGGATTGCGCCGGTTTCACGTCAGCCTTGGCACTGTCTGTCTCAGACTTTCCGGCCTTATGCAGTTCGTCGCTGAACTCGTCCTTTGCCTTTTGAAACTCCTTTACTGCCTGGCCCATGCCGCGAGCGAGTTCCGGCAGTTTCTTTGCTCCGAACAAAACCAGAACAATCAGCAGGATGACAATCAAGTCTGGCCCTGCCAAGTTCATGAAGCTGGCGAGGAGGCTCATAGCAACTCCAACATCAGACCGTTTCTCCGACTTGCAAGGGATTTCAGCGGGCCTGACAGTATCAGGCATGACACAGATGTAACGCCATGGGGGTTGACACACTCTCGCCAGAAGAGAGATTCCCCGTCACCATGCGTCCGATTTGGAAAGGCAGCATCAGCTTCGGATTGGTTTATATCCCGGTGGCGGTTTACCCGGCCACGCGCGAGGAGAAGCTGAGTTTCCGGCAGCTTCGGTCAAGCGATCTTAGCCCGATTAAATACAAGAAGGTTGCCGAAGCAGACTCCAAGGAAGTCCCAGCCGATCAAATCGTGAAGGGTTTTGAATACGAGCGTGGTCGCTATGTTGTTCTAAAGGATGAGGACTTCGAGAAGGTGCGGATCGAGTCCACGCATTCGATCGATATCACCGACTTCGTGGATTTGGAACAAGTCGATCCGAAATTTTTCTACAGGCCATATTTTCTCGAACCGCAAAAAGGTGGGGAAAAAGCCTATGCAGTTTTGCACAAGGCGCTCAGCGGCACAGGCAAGATCGGTATCGCCAAGGTCGTGATCAGTAACCGCGAGCATCTCGCCGCCGTTAAGCCCGATGGCTTATTTATGATTCTCGAGCTGATGCACTTCGTCAGTGAGATTCTCAGCGCCGACGTTTTGAAGAACGGTTCGGCGACAGCCGTTAGCGATAAGGAATATAAAATGGCCCAGGCTCTCATCGAGAGCATGAGCGTTTCCTGGGAGCCGGAAAAATATCGGGACGAATATCGAACGGCGTTGATGGAGATTATCGAACAAAAAGCGCAGCACAGAGAGATCACCACCAAAGCGCCCGCTCCTCCCGTTCCGACCAACGTGGTTGATTTGGTTAAGGTTTTGCAAGATAGCCTCAGCCGGACGCAAGCAGTCAGGCAAAAACGCAGTGCTGCTCGCCCTGTGGACCGTCGGTCCACCAGCGCGTTGGTGAAACAAAGGCGACGGGCAGGTGCTTTGGGCTAATAGCGCCCAGACCTCGTTGCAAATCGTAGGGCTAGCATTATAGTCAGCGCTTTCTTATGGCTAAGACTGCTTGGATCAATCGCAATGAACGCAAGCGCGCAACGGTGAAAAAATACGCCGCGCGGCGCGCCGAGTTAAAAGCGAAAAAGGATTATGCCGGCTTGGCACAGTTGCCGCGTGATGCCAGCCCTACGCGTGTGGTAAACCGGTGCGAAGTCACCGGCCGCCGACGCGCCTTTATTCGCCGATTCAAGATGTCGCGTCTCACCTTTCGTGAACTAGCCTTGCAAGGGCTTATCCCTGGCGTAACGAAGTCCAGCTGGTAAGTAGGATCGATATTTCGTTTCGGATGCCAGACTGCGCGTCCGACTAATGAACATTCCCGTAATATTTCTGCCGGCAATGGTAGCCGAAAACGTCGCGCCCCATTGGGACCCACCGATGCTCGTCCTTGGAAAACTGGTGGCGATTGCCGCGCTTGTCGCGCTGAACGCGTTCTTCGTCGCCTGCGAATTTTCGATCGTGAAAGTGCGCACGACTCAGCTCGACGCGCTTTTGGAGGAGGGCAATCTGCACGCGCGTTTCGTCAAACACGTTCGCGCACACCTCGACGCTTACCTTTCAGCGACGCAGTTAGGTGTGACACTGGCCAGTCTCGCGCTCGGCTGGATTGGTGCGCAATCGCTGGTGTCGATCCTGCAACCGGCCCTCGCCATCGTGCACATCTACTCCTACGCTGTGGCAACTTCGATCGCTATCGCGCTCGCTTTCGCTGGCATCACTTTTTTGCACATCGTGTTTGGAGAATTAGCGCCCAAATACATTGCAATTTCCGATCCGTTGCCGGTAGCCCTTCGCCTGATGCGACCGCTCGGCGCGTTTTATGTTCTATTTAAACCGGCGATTTGGCTTCTGAATAAATCTTCCAATTTCCTCTTGCGCAGAGTGCTCCGGCTTCAACCGATTCGCGCGAGCGAGCTCGCGCACAGCGAGGAGGAATTGCGGTTAATTCTTGAGCAGAGTGAGAAATCCGCGGACGTTACTCCACTCGGCCGTGAGCTTGTCTTTAACGTGCTCGACCTGCGCGACCGCGTCGTGCGCGACATCATGACGCCGCGCGGCGAAATCGTTTACCTCGACTTGGAGGATGATTTCGAAAGCAATGTGAAAAAGGCCATCGAATCTCGTCACACGCGCTTTCCGCTCTGCCGCGAAAATCTCGACAATACGGTCGGCCTCATTCACATTAAAGAATTGCTCACCATGATGCGGGACCCGCATCCTGATTTGTTGAAGATCAAACGTGACTTAATTCCCCTGCCCGAGATGATGCCGCTCGAAAATTTGCTGAAGTTGTTCCTGGGCAAGCACGCGCACCTGGCGATCGTGGTAGATGAATTCGGCGGCACTGTCGGCATGGTGACGCTGGAAAATGTGCTCGAGGAGTTAGTCGGCGATATCCAGGACGAGTTCGATTTCGAAAAGGAAGAATTTCGCAAGATCAGCGCGAACGAATTCAGTGTGGATGGATCGCTCGGACTGTATGAGCTGGACGATCTCGCCAAGCTTGATCTGGAGAGCGCGGACGTAAGCACCATCGGTGGTTATGTTACTCATCTGCTCGGCCACCTGCCGAAGACGGGCGAGCAAGTCAAGATCGACAATTATGTGGTTACCGTTTCACAAGCTGATAGTCGCCGCGTTAAGCAACTTCACTTTAAAAAATTGAGTAGCACCGCCGCGGCGGTGCCAACATCGCCAAATTTGTAGCTGGGTCGGCGACCGGGCCTGTCGAGCGCCGTCGATCTGCCGCCGGGATCATCGATCCTGGCTATAGCGTTGCGGTTTGCAATTGCGCCAGCAATGCGGGCCGGCGTCGCAGTTGAGCGGTGAGAGCTTCAATTGCGCGCAGGGTGGGAGCACTGATGTGATGCTCCATTCCCTCAACATCGTGATTAATGACGCGATCAGCGAGGCCTAATAGCCCGAGAAAATCGGTCAGGAGTTTGTGTCGCTGCGCGATCTTATGCGCCAAGCTCTTGCCGGCCGCAGTCAAAATAAGGCCGCGATACTTTTCATATTTGAGAAGTCCCTCGCCATCGAGACGTTGCACCATGTTGGTGACGCTGGCTTGCGAAATCTTCAACGCAGCCGCGATATCGACGACCCGAGCGTAGCCCTTGGAATTAATCAGCTCGAGGATTCGTTCAAGGTAATCCTCGACAGCGGTCGAACTGCCGAGCGCAGATTGGGAGATTTTGGTGGCCACAGTTTTGAAAAGTAAAAGCCGTGTCGAACTAGTCAATGAAATAAATAATTGTGGATCGACAGAATTATATAGTAAGACAATTAAATTAGACTAACCTAAATCAAGCCAGGACGTTCATGAATCGACCGACCACCGTACTGACGACAGAGCCAACAACCGCTTGGCGCAGACCGCCGGGAGGAGTCTCGTTGGCCGAAGTTCACCGCAGCATTGTCGTCCCAACGACTGCTTCATTTTGGCGGAAGCTATTCGCTTTTTCCGGGCCTGGTTTTCTCGTGGCAGTCGGTTACATGGATCCGGGCAATTGGGCGACCGATCTGGCGGGCGGAGCAAAGTTTGGTTACTCACTCTTGTTTATCGTCATGCTCTCCAATTTCATGGCGATCGTGCTTCAGCACTTGTGCATCAAGCTGGGCGTGGCCACCGGACGCGATCTCGCGCAAGCCTGCCGCGATCATTATTCGACGCCGACCGTTTGGTTTCTTTGGATTCTTTGCGAAATCGCTATTGCGGCCTGCGATCTGGCCGAAGTGGTCGGCTCCGCCATCGCTCTGCAACTTCTATTCGGTATTCCGCTGGTTTGGGGCTGCTGCATTACCGCGCTCGATGTGCTGGCTGTTCTTTACCTTCAGCAAAAAGGTTTCCGTTACATCGAAGCTTTGGTTATCACGTTAATTGCGACCATCGCCAGTTGCTTCGCGGCCGAGCTGATTTTCTCCAAGCCGAGTCTCGTAGGCGTCATGCTGGGCTTCGTGCCTGGACCTCACATTGTCACGAATCAGCAGATGCTTTACATCAGCATTGGCATCATCGGCGCGACGGTAATGCCGCACAATCTTTACCTGCATTCTTCTATTGTGCAGACACGCAACTTTGAGCAGACCTCCGACAGGCAAACGAGAAGCAATTAAGTACGCGAGTATCGACTCGGCTGGTGCGCTTATGTTCGCGCTCTTTATCAACGCAGCGATCTTGATCCTGGCTGCCTCTGTTTTCCATTGGTCCGGTCACGAAAACGTGGCGGAAATTCAGGACGCCTACAAACTGCTCAGCCCACTTCTCGGCGTCAGCTTTGCCAGCGTGCTCTTCGCGGTTGCCTTGCTTGCTTCGGGACAGAATTCGACTCTCACGGGCACGCTCGCCGGTCAGGTGGTAATGGAAGGTTTTCTCAACATCCGATTGCGGCCGTGGCTACGTCGGCTGATCACGCGGGCGCTGGCGATTATTCCTGCGGTACTCGTAATCGGAATTTTTGGTGAAAGTAAAACCACGCAATTGCTGATCGCGAGCCAGGTGGTGTTATCGATGCAACTCGGCTTCGCCGTCTGGCCCCTGATGCGGTTTACCGATGAGAGAACCAAGATGGGGGAATTTGCCAATCGGCTTTGGCTGAAAATTCTCGGCTGGACGACAGCCGCGATTATTATCTTGCTCAATGTGAAACTACTTCTGGACACGTTTCTGCCCGACGCTGTGCTCAGATCACTCTACGGTTTCTTCCATATCCCCATGCCAACATAGCGACATGTACAGACACATTCTCATCCCGCTTGAAAATAGTCCGGCCGACGAGACGATTCTTGGGCACATCAAGCCTCTGGCACGCATGACCGGCGCCAAACTGCTCCTTGTCCACGTGGCTGACGGCTGGGTCGCCCGGAACTTTAATCAACTCCAGCTCGCTGAAAGCGAAGAAATGAAGCAGGATCGCGCGTATTTGGAAAGACGCAGGAGTGAATTGGCCGCAGAAGGGTTTACCTGCGATGCTGTGCTCGCGCTTGGTGAACCATCGAACGAAATCATCAAGCTGGCGCGTGAGAAAGACATCGATCTTATCGCGATGACTACACACGGTCACCGGCTTATCAGCGACATTCTCTACGGGGCAACCGCGGACAAAGTTCGCCACGCGGTCGATGTGCCAGTGCTGCTGGTGCGGGCGAAGTAGGTGTGGGGGCGTTTGTGTCAAACGCCTATTTTACCGAGTCGGCGCTTGACACCAGCGCCGGTACAACGACCTAAAACGCGCTTGAAGGTTCTTTTCCTCACCAACGAATATCCGCCGCACATCTATGGCGGTGCGGGTGTGCACGTGGGTTATCTCTCGCGCGAGCTGGCAAAGACGATGCCGGTAGAAGTTCGCTGCTTTGGTGACCAGCGTCTTGAAGAAGGCAATCTCAAGGTCATTGGCTTCGAACTAGACACGAGCAATTTCACCTGCCCAAAACCCCTACGCTCTGTTTTCGGCGCAGTGCGACGATGCATCGATTTCAACACGACCAACATCGATGCCGACCTGGTGCACTGTCACACGTGGTACACTCATTTTGGCGGGATTCTGGCAAAAAAGAATTACGGCGTCCCGCTTGTCATTACGGTTCATTCGCTCGAGCCGCTTCGACCCTGGAAGCGTGAACAGCTCGCTGGCGGCTATGACTTTTCCCTTTGGGTTGAGAAAACCGCGTTGGAAATGGCGGATTCGATCATCGCCGTTTCCAGCGAAACCAAGCGCGACATCGAGCGCCTGTTCGATGTCGATTCGAAGCGGGTGCATGTGATTCACAATGGAATCGATCTGGATCGATACCGGAAGGTCGATTCAACCGCGGCCCTTAAGCATTACGGCATTGATCCGAATACGCCGTACTTGCTTTTTGTCGGGCGGATTACCCGCCAAAAAGGATTCCAACATCTCGTACGCGCCATCCAATTTATGGATCCCGGGTTTCAGATCGTGCTTTGCGCCGCCGCGCCAGACACTCCAGGCATGGCAGAGGAAATGAGAACCGCCGTGGAACGCGCAAAGGCGCAACGATCAGGAATCATCTGGATCGACGAAATGGTCGATCAAAAGACAGCCTGCGAACTCTACTCGCACGCGGCGGTGTTCGTTTGCCCGTCCATCTACGAACCATTTGGCATCATCAATCTTGAAGCAATGGCGTGCGAAACTGCCGTCGTGGCCAGCGCCGTCGGCGGAATTAAAGAAGTCGTCGTTGATGGCGAAACTGGTTTTCTGGTTGCGCTGGAACAAATGAACGAAAGCCCATTCGAAGCAACGAACCCTGAGAAGTTCGCGCGAGACCTTGCCGCGCGCATCAATCAATTGATGAAAGATCGGCAACTGCGCGAACGATTCGGCAAAGCTGGACGTAAACGGGTGGAACAGAACTTTGGTTGGGCTGCAATTGCGAAGAAAACAAAGAAGTTGTACGAGATGTTGAAACGTTAGAGCGTTGCAGCGTTTTCGGATTGCATGGCATACCGCTTCAACGTTTTAACCTGTAACGCGAAGAAGGCATGTTCGTTGATCGAATTAAAATTTTTGCGCAAGCCGGAAAGGGCGGGCGCGGGTGCGTCAGTTTTCGGCGAGAAAAATTTGTACCGAGAGGTGGACCGGACGGTGGCGATGGCGGACGCGGCGGCGACGTTATCCTACGAGGCGATGAGCACGTTGATAATCTCGCCAATCTTTTCTACGAGCCGATCGTTAGAGCAAAAAGCGGGGGTCACGGGAAAGGGAAGAAAATGACGGGACGCGCCGGACCAAACAAAATAATTAAAGTTCCGATTGGGACGATTGTGTGGGAGGCACACGAAGACAAACGCCCAACGCCCAACGCCCAAAGTCCAACGTCGAATTCAGAGCAATCGGCAATTCCAATCGTCGATCTTACTCGCGATGGTGAGGAATTCGTACTCTGCCGCGGCGGAGTAGGGGGGAAGGGCAATGTGCACTTCAAAAGTTCACGCAATCGCGCGCCGCGCCAGTACACGGAGGGCGAAGAAGGTGAGGAGGGATATTTCCTGCTCGAACTACGAACGATTGCCGACGCAGGACTGGTGGGATATCCGAATGCCGGCAAATCGACGCTGTTGCGGAAAATTTCCGCTGCCCGGCCGAAGGTCGCGGCCTATCCGTTCACGACGCTGCATCCGATCGTCGGCGTGATTGAATTTCCAGGTTACCGGCGGGCCACCATTGCGGATATTCCTGGCTTGATCGAAGGAGCGCACCGAGGGCTTGGTTTGGGCCACGAATTTTTGCGCCATATCACGCGCTGCGGGGTTTTAGTATTTGTGATCGACGTTGCCGGAAGCGAAGGACGCAATCCCATAGAAGATTTGCAGAATCTTCGACGCGAAATTGAGCTCTATGATCCGACGCTTTCAGACCGCCTGTGGCTACTCGCCGCCAACAAAATGGATTTACCAAATGCAAAGGAGAATCTCGACGCGCTGCGGCAAAGATTTCCCAAGATCAGCATCGTTCCGATCTCAGCTGCAAAAGGCGAGGGAATAGATGTGTTAACGCAAACATTGTCAGGCAAAATCTGACACGCGATTAGGACATCTCCTCTTCAATAAAAAGTGGACAAGCCAAGAATGCTAGCGAAACTGGCCGCTATGGGCAGGCGGGTTGTGGCGAGCTATTGCTCTAGCTTTCTCAAGCTGGAGATGTTGCATATTTACCGGCAGGTAAAAGCGCTGCGCGGTGTTGATACTTTCGTGGTCACTAAGGAGGTTCAGAACGCGCAGCGGTTTCCATTCGATGATATTGAAGTCATCCCAAAGCGACGCACCAATCTGCTGGTGCACGGCTGGCTGAAATTCGTAGAGCGGCGCCCGCCCATCGTCTATCGGGGCGAGTATCAGACACTCGACTCATTGTTGGAGCGGCATGGCGCTGATCTCATGCACATTTATTTTGGCCATACCGGTGTCCACTTGCTTCCTTTTATCGAGCAGTGGGATAAACCGTGCGTGGTATCTTTCCATGGAGCCGACGTCGCGCACAAACTGGAGATCAAAGATTATCCTGGAAAACTGCGCCGTCTTTTTAATGCGGTCCCGCTCGTCTTTGCGCGGTCTCAATCGCTGGCTGATCGACTGGTTCAGTTGGGCTGCCCGCCCGAAAAGCTGCGCATCAATCGCACCGGTATCCCGCTAAATGAATTTCCATTGGTGGATAGACAACCGCCGCGAGACGGCAAATGGAAAGTGGTGCAGGCGTGCCGGTTGATTCCGAAGAAAGGCGTTGCGACGAGCTTGCGCGCTTTTGCGGTTTTTAAGAAAGATAATCCGGGCGCGGAATTTTTTATCGCTGGTAAAGGACCGTTGCAACCGGAATTAGAAATGCTCGCCGGTGGGCTGGGCATTCTCAGAGACGTGCATTTCGTTGGATTTCTCCCGCAACCGAAGCTGCTCGACCTTTATGCCAGTTCGCACCTGTTTTTGCATCCCAGCGAAATATCTCCAAATCAAGACCAGGAAGGCGTGCCGAACTCGGTTTTGGAAGCGATGGCAACTGGATTGCCAGTGGTCGCCACGCGTCATGGCGGAATTCCGGAAGCGGTTGACCACGGCCGCACGGGGTTTCTGGTGGCGGAGGAGGATCATGTGGGATTAGCCAATGCGATGCACCTAATCACAAGTTCGCCGGCTCTTCTAAAGCGAATGGGAGAAGATGCCCGCTCTACCGTAGTAGAACGATTCGAACAGGACGCCCAAATCGATCAGTTGGAGTCGTTCTACGAAGATGCGATCACAATGAACGGCGCCGCCGAGCCGGTGAAATCGAAGCCAGTCGTCCAGATCGCGCCGCAATTCGCTGAGGAATTGCCGGCTAAATAAGCTGCCGGTTCCGAGAATTTTGTTTGTCATCCGGGCAAAACGCGCTTTCATATGCGCGTTCAAGTTGTAGCCGAAGCGGCTTTTTCGCCGTAGTTTTGGAAGTGTGAGACAAAGGCGGGATGACCTCGGCAAGCCGGCTTCACCGATGCTGGCTACAGCTGTAGCTTACAAAATGCGCAATCGTTGTTTTCTTTTAGGAGTGGTGACGTTGTTTTGCGGGTTTGCCCTCGCAACCTCAACCCTCGCTGCCGAGACCGCGCCCACTCAATCCGAGCACGAGGGCGTCTCGTTAAAACCACAAATGCTTGTCCAGTTTGGCGGCTTCGGAATCACAAACTCAATGCTAGTGACGTGGATCGTCGCCGCAGGTATCATTATTTTTGCCCAGATCGCGACTCGGCGTGTCAAACCGATCCCGAGCGGCATACAAAATTTTTGGGAGTGGCTGGTCGAGGGGTTGTACAACTTTCTGGAAAACATCATCGGTCGCGAGTTGGTGCGGAAAGGATTTTGGTTTTACGCAACGGTTTTCATTTTTATTCTGTTCGTGAACTGGTTTGGACTGGTTCCTGGAATCGGGACTGTCGGCTGGGGCCATTACGATTCGTCAGGAAATTTCGCAGTGGACCGTCCACTGCTCCGTGGTGGCAACGCAGACCTGAACATGACAACGGCAATGTCCGCGATTTTCTTCGTGATGTGGTTCGTCTGGGCTCTACAGGCACAAGGCGTCGGCGGTTTTCTGAAACATTTGTTTGGACCAAAAGGTGAGACGTCCGGAATTATCAAGATACTCATGATCGTGATTTTCTTTGCTGTCGGCTGGCTTGAAGTGATCTCGATTCTGTTCCGGCCAATCGCGCTCAGTTTTCGATTGTTCGGCAATATCTACGCCGGCGAGAGCATTCTTGAGGCGATGTCGACCATGGTCCCGTGGCTGTCACCGATTCTGCCGATTCCGTTTTATTTCCTGGAGGTGCTGGTCGGATTCGTGCAGGCGCTTGTCTTCATGCTTCTGACCGCTGTTTTCACGATGTTAATCGCAGAACACCAGGAGGGACCACAACACGCACACTAATTTTCGGCGATCTCATGACGAGATCGCAAAACAAAGCTAAACTAAATATGATACTACCAATACTAGCAGAACTGGGCGGAAGCATTCACGTCGGGCTTGCCGCGATGGGCGTCGGAATCGGAATCGGCTTGACCGGCTTGGGAATGACCAGCGCGGTCGGTCGCAATCCCGGCGCGTTCACACAGGTGCTCGTGCACGGAATTCTCGCCATCGCGTTGACCGAGGCGATTGTTTTCTACGCGCTGTATCTCGTTCACTGATTTTACCGAAGGGAGCAATCGGTTTGCGCCCGAAATCTAGTTTATGAATCTGATAATTGCCGCCAGCAGCGGAGGCGTTACCGACATCTTGCGCGAAACAGCCGAAACGTTCGGCTGGAATTGGAAGTTGTTTCTGTCGCAGGTCATCAGCTTTCTGCATCGTGGCGTATCTTTTGCAGCGCTTCGCCTACAAACCTATTCTCGCCGTGCTCGAAGAACGTCGGCGCAAGATCGAAGAGGGTCAGCTCAACGCTGAAAAAATCAAAAAAGAACTCGCCGAAGCGGAGAAGCGCTACCAGGAAATTCTGGCAAAAGCCAACGCGGACGCGCAAAGGATGATCGATGAAGCACGCGAAAGCGCTGCGCATTTGTCCGAGCGCAAGCAGCAGGAGGCGATCGCGGCGGCGGAAGCAGATCATCGCCAAAGCTCGTGAGGCCAGTGCGATTGAGCACGAGCGCACAATGGAATCTTTAAAGCACGAGCTTGGACGCCTGGTGGTTGATACCACGGCAAAAGTCGCTGGGAAGGTGTTAACTCCGGAAGATCAACAGCGTCTCCAGCAAGAAGCAGCGCGTCAACTGACCTGATGAAGATCAACAAGGAAATTCGCCAGCTTTCGCGTGAAATGCTTCGAGCAAGTTTAACTGACGGTCAGCTTGATCGGCAAAAAATCGGGTCGTTGGTCGATTCAATCATAAGGAGAAAGCCGCGTCATTACATCGACGTTCTAAAAAATTACAGACGGTTGCTTCGACTCGAATCGGAAAAGCGCAGTGCCAGAATCGACACGGCAAGCGAGGTGGACTCGTCGATTCGTTCGGAACTTGTCGCCAATCTGAAAAAGAAATACGGCAGCGACCTGACCGCAGACTTTGTCGTTGACCCTCGGCTTCTTGGCGGAATGCGCATCCGCGTGGGGAGCGATGTCTGGGATGGAACTGTGCGCGGTCGGCTCGAACGCCTCCAGCAACAACTCTAATCATTCAGGAATCCTGTAGGGCAAGCTGACAGCTTCCCCTGCAATGAAAAACAAAAAATCATGAGCAGCATACTCGAAGAGATCGAAACGAAAATTGAAGGGCTGAAAACAGCGACAACCAAAAGCAACGTGGGCGTTGTGCGCGAAACAGGCGATGGGGTCGCGCGTATCGAAGGCCTGAGCGACGTCATGCTTAACGAGATGATCGAATTTCCCGACGGAGTGTTCGGTCTCGCGTTGAACCTCGAAGAAACTGAAGTCGGTGCCATTCTGATGGGCGAAACCACGAAGGTCTCCGAAGGCGACGAAGTTAAAACGACCGGCAGGCTCCTTTCCGTTCCCGTGGGCAAAGCGCTCTTGGGCCGTGTAGTAAACACACTCGGCCACCCACTCGATGGCAAGGGACCAATCAAAACTGAAACATTTTATCCGCTGGAGAAAATTGCACCGGGCGTGATCAAGCGGCGCGGCGTGAATCAACCGGTGCAGACCGGCATTATGCCTATTGACGCGATGATTCCGATCGGACGTGGCCAGCGTGAGCTGATCATTGGCGATCGCGCAACCGGCAAAACCACGATCGCCATCGATACAATCATCAGCCAGGCGCGCCTGAATAAAGCTGCAGAAGACGCCAAGGATAACAATTATCGGCTGCTCTACTGCATTTACGTCGCGGTTGGTCAGAAAAATTCCAACGTGGCGCGAGTGCTCGATGTTCTCAACAGAGAGGGCGCAATGCCTTACACCACAATCGTCTCTGCGCCCGCGTCCGACACTGCCACAAACCAGTATCTGGCGCCCTTCGCCGGCGCCGCCATGGGCGAGTGGTTCATGGATAATGGAATGGATGCGCTGATCGTTTACGACGATCTGTCCAAACACGCGGTCGCGTATCGACAGGTTTCGCTCGTGTTGAAGCGGCCTTCCGGGCGCGAAGCGTATCCAGGCGATGTGTTTTACTTGCACTCACGTTTGCTCGAACGCGCCGCGCGAATGGCGGATGACTTCGGCGGCGGATCGCTGACTGCATTGCCAATTATCGAAACGCAAGCTGGCGACGTTTCCGCCTACATCCCCACAAACGTGATCTCCATCACGGACGGTCAGATTTATCTTGAGACTGATCTGTTTTATCAAGGCGTTCGGCCGGCAATTTCGGTTGGATTGTCCGTAAGCCGCGTTGGTTCGGCGGCGCAGATCAAGGCCATCAAGCAGGTGGCCGGCAAGGTGAAGCTCGATCTGGCGCAATTCCGCGAGCTGGCGGCCTTCGCGCAGTTTGGTTCCGACCTGGATGCGGCGACGAGAGCACGACTCGATCGCGGTCAACGCATTGTGGAGCTTTTTAAACAAAAACAGTACAACCCGATTCCGGTGGAAGAACAGGTTGCCGTGATTTGGGCCGTGCAAAATGGATACATCGATCCTGTTCCAGTCGAGCGCGTGAAGGAGTATCAACTGAAACTTCAGGATTGGCTGGAAACGCGCAAAGAAGGGTTGCTCGGAGCGATCCGCGAGAAAAAAGCGCTCGATAAGGACATCGAGTCGCAATTGAAATCGGCGCTGGATGAATTCAAAACGACATGGCGCTGATGCCGTGACCTTCTACGATGCAATTCGTGATCTCTAAGTTGTAATGGCAAACACGCAGGACATACGGCGCCGAATCAGATCGATCCGCAACACTGCGCAGATCACCAAAGCAATGCAGATGGTGGCCGCCTCCAAGATGCGCAAAGCGCAGCAGCATGCACTTGCCGGTCGGCCTTACGCCGCCTTGATGAACAAGGTTCTCGTTTCGCTGCAAAGGCGGACAGACCCGCGATTGCATCCGCTTTTGGCAATCCGGCCGGTCAAAAAGGAGCTGGTCCTGATCGTCAGCACGGACAAGGGGCTGTGCGGCGCGCTAAATACGAATTTGTTTCGTGAAGCCGCAAACTTTGACCAAGACAAGACAGCTTTTGTGGTTACTGGAAAGAAGGCCCGACAATTTATCGCGCGCACCAAGCGGGAACTACTGGCGGACTTTGAGCTGAAGGATTCCCCCAGTTTCATCGAAACCAAACCGCTCTCAAAATTTTGCATGGAAAAGTTTCTGAGGCGCGAGGTGGACAAAGTGTCTGTGCTTTACACGCATTTCATCAACACGATCAACCAACGTTCGGTGGTGCAGACGCTTCTGCCGATCAGCGGTTTTGATTTGCCGAAAGGCGAAGCGGTAGAAGGCGCGAAGGAAGATGTCGATCCGATGATCGGTTACATTTTTGAGCCAAAGGCCGAAGAGCTGCTCGATGTGGTATTGCCTTACTACATTCAGTATCAGGTTTTCCAGATGATCCTGGACGCGCGGGCCTCGGAGCACAGTGCCCGCATGGTTGCGATGAAAAACGCCACCGATAACGCAAATCAGTTTATCAAGGACCTCACTCTCGAATACAACAAGATGCGTCAGGCCGGCATCACCACCGAGTTGCTTGAAATCGCCACTGCGCAAATGGGGTTAGGCGGATAATCAAATTCTATGAATAAAGGAAACATTGTTCAGGTAATCGGTCCCGTAGTGGACGTGGAATTCCCGGAAGAAAAGAAGCTGCCGAAAATTTATAACGCGCTCGAAATCGAATATGAGGTCAACGGCAACCCGACCAAACTGACACTCGAAGTGCAGCAGCATCTTGGTGAAAACTGGGTGCGATCGATCGCCATGTCTTCAACCGATGGTTTGAAGCGCGGCATGAGCGTCCTCGATACGGGTGGCCCAATCACTGTGCCAGTGGGTGAGGGGATTCTCGGACGCATCTTTAATGTTACCGGTGAACCAGTTGACAATCGAGGCCCTGTAAAATTCGAAAAGCGTTATCCGATCCATCGTCCGGCCCCAGGCCTTACCGAGCAAGACACGAAAGTGCAGATCCTCGAGACCGGCATCAAAGTAATCGACTTGATTTGCCCGTTTTCGAAAGGCGGCAAAGTCGGCGCATTTGGCGGCGCAGGCGTTGGCAAGACCGTTGTGATTATGGAGCTGATCAACAATATCGCGAAAGGTCACGGTGGCGTGTCCGTGTTCGCCGGCGTCGGCGAACGCACCCGCGAGGGGAACGATCTCTACAACGAAATGAGCGAAGCCGGCGTGATTGATCAAAAGGATCTATCGAAATCGAAAGTCGGCATGGTTTACGGACAGATGAACGAACCGCCGGGGGCGCGGTTACGCGTAGGACTCTCCGCGCTCGCCATGACGGAATACTTTCGTGACGAACGCAATCAGGATGTGCTGCTGTTCATCGACAATATCTTCCGGTTCTCGCAGGCCGGGTCTGAAGTGTCCGCGCTTCTCGGACGTACCCCATCCGCAGTTGGTTATCAGCCAACACTCGCCGCTGAGATGGGCGACTTACAGGAGAGAATCACATCAACGAATAAGGGGTCGATCACGTCGTTTCAGGCAGTTTACGTTCCAGCGGATGACCTGACCGACCCCGCGCCGGCGAATACATTCGCGCACCTCGATTCGACCATCGTGCTGGAGCGCTCGATCGCCGAGCTTGGAATTTATCCCGCAGTTGATCCGCTGGCATCGACATCCAAATCACTCGCTCCGGAAATTGTCGGCGAAGAGCATTACAACGTCGCTCGAGGTGTGCAGCGAGTCTTGCAGCGCTATAAGGACCTCCAGGACATCATTGCGATTCTTGGAATGGACGAATTAAACCCAGAAGACAAACTAACCGTGTATCGGGCACGCAAAATTCAACGTTTCCTGAGCCAGCCGTTTCATGTGGCTGAAGTCTTTACCGGGTACAAAGGGAGAGTACGTGCCAACTGCCGAGACTGTCCGCGGCTTCAAAGAAATTCTGGAGGGCAAACACGACGATGTGCCCGAGCAAAATTTCTACATGAAGGGCAACATTGACACGATCAAGGAAGGTTGAAGCGTTAAACCGTTGAAGCGGAAACCATGGCTACTCTGAAATTGGAGATCGTAACGCCCGAGGAAAAAATTTATTCCGAAGACGTGGATATGGTGACCCTACCCGGCTCAGAGGGCGAGCTCGGCGTTTATCCCAAGCATGTCCCGCTGCTTACTACATTGAAGCCGGGCGAACTGCGCATCATCAAGAGTGGACGCGAAACTGCGATGGCCATTGGCGAGGGTTTTGTAGAGATCAAAGGAGACGCGGTTTCGGTTTTGACCGACATGGCGCTGGAATCGGAGAAGATCGATACCGCTGCGGCCGAGGCCGCAGTCGAACGCGCCAAAGCGGCCATGAGGGAGGATCATACTTCCGAGGAAGTAGCGGCTATCCAAGCATCGCTACAAAAAGCGCTTGCTCAATTGCACGTCAAACGCCGCCGCCACCACGGCTAGCAATTGTAGAGGCGCTCGCTGCGGCGAGCGCCTGTTTATTTTAAATTCGGTGTCCGCCGCGGCGGACGCCGCGACGTGATCATTGGAGCTTTCCTGCTTGAGCCGCGCTGCTAATCTTGCCTTGTGACGAAGCTGGAGATTCTCGGAATTATCGCCGGAAACGGCGTGTACCCGCTGCTGCTTGCTGACGCAGCACGAAAGGCTGGGGTTAAGAAAATCGTCGCGGCGGCGTTCACCGGCGAAACCGATCCAGCGCTGGAGCAACATGTGGATCTGATCGACTGGATGCGCGTTGGCCAACTGAATCGCCTCCTTAAATTTTTTCGTGCGCAAAATATTCATCACGCAATCATGGCCGGACAAATCGCGCCCAAAAATCTTTTTGATTTGCAGCCGGATTGGAAGGCGCTGCTTTTGCTGGGAAAACTAAAAGAGCGCAATGCCGAATCCATCTTTGCAGCTATCGCGGATGAGCTTGCGAAAATCGATGTCGAACTTTTGCCGGCAACAACATTTCTCGAAGATTCGCTCGCGCCGTCAGGCTTGATTGCAGGAGCGAAGTTATCCCGCCAGGAAGAAGAAGACGTCGATCTTGGCTGGAAAATCGCGAAGGAAATCGCGCGGCTCGACATCGGCCAGACCGTGATTGTGAAAAATGGAACGATAGTCGCGGTGGAAGCGTTTGAAGGAACAAATGAAACAATCAAGCGAGGCGGTGCGCTCGCGCGCAGCGGCGCTGTCATGGTCAAGGTTGCCAAGCCAAATCAAGACATGCGGTTCGATGTGCCGGTGGTCGGCGTTGAAACAATTCGCATCGCTCGCCGAAGCAAAGCTGCGAGTTATCGCTGTTGAAGCCGGAAAGACATTACTACTCGATCGCGACGCGATCGTGGACCTTGCCATCGCTCGAAGATATCGATTCTCGCTCGATGATTACAATGAAGGGAACTTATAATGCAACATAACGGGACTCTCGACGCTCTCCCGCTTTGGGGACTCTTTATAGTCATTTGAGACGCAACGCTGTGGCCAACCGAGCGAAAGGATTCCTTTCTTGACCAGGGCTTGCGGCTGCGAATACACCGTGACGCCAAACCTTATGCCAACACCAATGTTCTGCCTCACGATAACTGTGCTTGCAGCCACAATACAGATCTCTGCAATTGTCGCTGCGAATGCGGAGTGGGATAGGACGGTGCTGCCGCGTCCGGCCCAGCCTTTCGAAGGTATCACGAAACCTACGCTGGAAGGATCCAAAGCGGCCTTTACTCATCCAGTGAAAGCTCCGCCGGATGCGCCGAATATTCTGCTCGTGCTGATTGACGATGCCGGCTTCGGTAATCCGTCCACGTTCGGCGGGCCCGTTGCTACGCCGACGTTCGACAATCTCGCGGTCGAGGGACTTCGTTACAATCGATTTCACGTAACGGCGCTCTGTTCGCCCACACGCGCGGCTTTGCTTTCGGGCCGGAACCATCACGCGGTTGGATTCGGCTCGATCTCCGAATTAATGGGCGGTTGGCCGGGCTACAGCACGAACTGGCCGACCAGCGCTGCTTCCATTGCGCAGATTCTTCAACTCAACGGCTACAACACCGCTGCGATCGGCAAGTGGCATCTCACACCCGACGCACAGCAGGGGCCGGCGGGCCCTTTTGATCGCTGGCCGAACGCTTTGGGCTTTGATTATTTCTGGGGATTTCTCGGCGGTGAAACCAGTCAGTTCGATCCGATCCTTGTCGAGAACAACAAGATCATCGGCGTGCCGAAGGAGAAGAATTTTTATCTCAATGACGCGATGGCCGAACAGTCGATTAGCTGGATTCGTAATCAGAAGGCGCAGGCGCCGGACAAACCTTTCTTTCTCTATTTCTCGACGGGTGCGACTCATGCACCCCACCAGGTGCCGAAGGAATGGAGCGACAAATACAAGGGCAAATTCGATCAGGGTTGGGATAAGTTGCGCGAGGAGACGTTCGCACGACAGAAGCAGCTTGGCGTGATTCCAGCCAACGCCAAACTGACGCCTCGTGATCCGGCGTTCCCGGCGTGGGACAGCGTACCGCCGGAAGTAAAGAAAGTGTATGCGCGTCAGATGGAAGTCTATGCCGGTTACCAGGAAAACACCGACCACGCGGTCGGACGCGTCGTGCAAGCGATTGAAGAGATGGGCCTCCGCGACAATACGCTCGTCATTTACATCTTCGGCGACAACGGCGCGAGCATGGAAGGGACAGAGAACGGAACGTTCAACGAAATCATAACCCTGAACGGCATCCCACTCACGACTGAGCAGCAATTAAAAGCAATTAAAGCTTACGGTGGCCTCGAAAAATGGGGCGGACCGGACATGGATCCGCATTACGCGGCAGCATGGGCGTGGGCAGGGAACACGCCATTTAAATGGGGAAAACAGGTGGCCTCGCATCTCGGCGGTATTCGTAACCCGATGGTCGTTAGCTGGCCAAAGCGCATTCAAGGACAAAGGCGGGTTGCGCAGCCAATTCACTCACTGCACGGACATAGCTCCAACTATCCTCGAAGCTGCCGGCCTGCCGCAACCAAAGGAAGTCAACGGCGTTGCACAGATGCCAATACATGGCGTGAGTTTTCTGTTCACCTTCGATGATGCCAAAGCTCCATCGCGCCATACGCAACAATATTTCGAGATTCTGGGAAATCGCGCCATGTACAAGGACGGCTGGATCGCGTGCTGGCGACCGGACCGAATTCCATGGAAGCTTGATCCTCCAACGCTCGCGCGGTTTGCACCAGACAAATGGAACCCGGACAACGACAAGTGCGAGTTGTACAATCTCGACGAGGATTTCTCGCAGGCAGACGATGTTTCGGCCAAGTATCCGGACAGAGTGCGCGAACTCACCGCGCTGTTCTGGGCCGAGGCCGAGAAATACCAGGTGACGCCGCTATTCGGCGAGATTGCGTTTTTGTGGGGCTTTCCCAAATATTCGACCGACCAGACGAAATTCATCTATTACAGCGGAACGGAAAACATTTCGCCCGGCATGATTCCTCCGATTTACAATCGTTCGTATAGCATCAGCGCGGATTTGGATAATCCGGGCCGATCAGGCCTTGGCTTGCGTCCTGGAATAGCGGGCGTCATCGTCGCAGAAGGCAGTTTTCTTGGTGGCTTCTCGCTTTACGTCGAAGACGGCCGACTGAAGCACACCTACAGCTTTCTTGGTTTGAAACTGGACACCATCACGTCGCGTGATCAGCTGCCGAAAGGCAAAGTCAACGTCCGCTATGAGTTCACCGCCGATAAACCCGGCGAGTTCGCTACCAGCGGCACAAGCCGGCTTTTCATCAACGGCAAACAGGAAGCTGAAGGCAAAATCGAGCACACCGTGCCGCTACGATTTACTGCTTACGCCGGCATGGACATCGGCACCGACAACGGTCTCCCGGTCGTCCCGAAACTTGGTTACGCCAAGTTACTGCCGAAGTACTTTAGTGGCACAATCGAAAAGGTAGAGTTCGATCTCGGTCCGCAGAAACTCAGTACCGAAGACCTGCGGCGGATATATCTGGAGCGTTTTGCAGCCGCAGTGCGCAACTAATCGATCACCCGCCACGTCGTTTCTGCATCGCCTCACGAATTGCCTGTTGACGAATCGCCTGCAGCTTTTGGTACTGAGCCGGTGTAAGAATCGCCTTCATCTGAGGATCGGTCTGCTGATGAATAGCTCTGAGCTGTTGCATTTTTTGCATGCCCGAAAGCGAACTGTTGTTCTTAACGGCTTCCACCTTTGGCGCTTCGTCGGCGAGAATGGGCAGAACTTTGGCCTTCTGTTGAGGCGTCAGATTAAGTTGTTGGGATATCGCTTGAAGCTTCGCAGCTTTATCTTGAGCGGATGATCCTGGTGCTACCAGCACAAAGGTGCCGAAGCATAGAGCCAGCGCGATTAGCCGAATGTAGTTTTTCATTTATTTCTCCTTATGTGGTTCGGCGGCGTGGCGCGTCAAGCCGAATCGAGCGAGGGAACAACCGCCTAATTCTTCCGCCGCCGCTGGTGCTTGATTCGATAGGTGAGAAAACACTCGTCGCCGATCGTGCGCATATCGATCAACGAACAATGGACGCTGGCCGGCAGGAATTCCTTGCTCAGACCTGTCAGAGTGGGCGCTTTGGCTCCGCCGAACATGTACGGCGCAATCGTGAGATTCAACTGATCGATTAAGCCGCGCTCCAGCAAAGCGCGAAAAAGTGTTGGCCCGCCTTCGCACGCGAGCTTTCGCACGTTGTATTTGCTGCGCAAAGTTCCTAGCATGGCAGCAAGGTCGATCTCGTCCGGATTTAGTAAGATGCAGAGTGGCTTTGTGCTTGAGCGCGGCTTGAGTTTTCTTCGGCATTCGCGTCGTGGAGAAAATCAAGATCGGTGAAGTGGTAGATTGGAAAATTTTCAATCGGCTATCGATCTTGCCTTTGTTTGAGACAATTACGCGCAATGGGGCAGGGGACTGTTTTCGTTTGATTCTGGCTTGCCGGAAATCCTTCGGGAATGCCGAGCCGAACGTTGTCGCTTTTCAAGCTAGTATGCCCAATCAAGACCGCATCGGCCGAAGCGCGCTGGCGGAACAAATGCAGCTTGTCTTCACGTGAAGTGAAATCAACCGGCCCAAAGTTTTTTGTGGTCACTTTGCCATCTGCGGTCATGGCGAAAGTGGCGACGACGAAAGGACGCTGGCATTTGCTCTTTGTCATGAAGAAAACGCCGAACGCTCAACGTCCAACGTCCAACGTCCAAGCTCTAACCCTTGAATTGGGTGTTGGGCGTTGGGCGTTGAAAGGCCATACTCATTCCGCTTCGCCCAGTTCATGTTCCAGCGTAACCACTTCCTGTTCCATCTCGCGCAGGCTCACATGGGGCAGCTGGCCGGCTTGGCTTGTAAAACAGATAAACCACTGCGCCTGGAAGACAGCAAAAGAGAATGATCAGAAAACTCAGCGACCCGATCAGAATGGCTGTTGCTTCCGGCACGCCGCAGAGACCGTTGAGCATAATCTGCAAAACTTTTTCGCGAAGACCAATTCCTGCGAAACTGATCGGTAACGCCGAGATCGTGCGTTCGACCGGCATCACGGCAAAGAAATTCACCACGGGCACGGGCGCGCCCAACGCGTAGGCCGCACATAGAAAAGTCGCGAACGTGGCAAGGTGCGCCACCACCGATGCGCCAAACGCGACGAGTGTCGCCCGCCAATGATGCGCGTAGAGATGATACGCCGCGGAGATCTCGATTAATCTGTCGCGGCCCGGGAACCGCGCGGGTAACGAATGCAACAGTTTGAATCCACTGATGACGAAAGTGGCAAGTAAAAAGGCAACCGACGTGCCAAGAAGAAATAGCAAGAGCCAAAGCAAATTTCGCGTCTCGGGCTTCTGCGAAAGGAAATCATAACGCAAACCGATGAGCGTCGCGGTAATGGCGACCAACGCGACAAGGCCGATAAACCGGTCGAACACCACCGCCAGCAGTGCGCCCGCTTTCTTGTCCGGCGTTTCCTTCAGCAGGTAGTAACTTTTCATAATGTCGCCGCCCGTGCCGCCGGGGAGAAACTGGTTGTAAAACATCCCGATAAAAAACAAGCCTGTGAGACGTGGCAGAGTGAGGTGAATCTTTTGGACCTTCAGCAAAACATGCCAGCGAAAGGCAGCGGCGATTTCCACCACGAGGTATGCCAGAATGCCCATCCCGACCCAGCGATACTCGGCGTTGCGGATCGCCTCAGCCATTTGCGCGCGCCTGGTGGGATCGTGATAGACCCAGTAAAGCACCCCGATCGTGACGCTAAGCTGGAAAAGTGTGATCAGGATTTTTTTCATGCGCCAAAGCGTTCCTTCCACATTTCGACCGAATGGCGAATCGCATCGACGGTTTTGTTCGGACTCATCTCCCAGACAAATAAGCAGTTTGTGGGAAGGAGCGGAACAAGTTTCTCAAAATCCACATCGCCGGTAAACGGTGTTTCGTGATCTTTCGCAGGCCAAACGCAGTCCTGCACGTGGCAGCCAAACGCGCGCGGACCGATCGAGCGCAGCCATTCGGCGTGATCAATGAACCCCAGATTCTCTTTGATTTGTGAGTGACCGAAATCGTGCCAGTACCCAAGCTGCGGTGAATTCAGTTCGTCCAGTAGCGCCGGCAACTCGCGCTCGGTCGGAATTTCTTCGTAACCACGCCGGCCTTCCAAAGCCAGCCTGACATTTTTTGAAGCGGCATGCTCAATGATGCGGCACAGAGCAATCTTTCACACGCTGCAAATACGCAGGTGCGATTCTTTCTCGTTTTTGCACTGCCTCGATCTTCAATCTCACGTATTTGCGGGACAGGTATGCCCCGTTTTTCGCCAGCTTGATCAAGTCGATCCGTGACGGTGCCATCTTCACTTGCCCCAAATGCAACACGACAAACGGCGCGTTTAATCGTGCTGCGAAATCGATTGTCTGAATCGTCTGCTTCACGGCGCGCTCACGTTCCTGCGGATGAAACGGCGGAAAATTGGTAGCAGTCCGGCGAAGCCACCATCACTTCGACGGGCAACGGACAAAAATTATGCAAACTGCTGAAGCGAACTTGTCCGGCATCAAACATTTTTTGGATTCCCGGCATCAGCGACAGGCGAATACCATGGCCCAGCTCGATCAAATCAAATCCGAGTTCGCATTTTGATTTCGCGCAGCATTGCGTCTCCGGCGGTATGGCGGCCGGAGTTCCAGCAGGTAGAAAACGCGATCACGCTAAACAGCAGCGGCGATCGGCGGCGCGGGCGTTTCGGCATCTGGGCGTTTCTGTGACCGCAGGCTGAGCGCACTGCCGGCGCACGCGTCCCAGCACAATCAACGCGATCACAGCGTAGCAACCGGCCGCAATTGCCAGTGCTGTGCGCATTCCGATGAGATCCGATAGACCAGTAATTCCCAACCCCGCGACTGGCATGAGACCAACAAAGCTCAACATGAACACAGCCGAGACGCGCCCGCGCAGATAATCGGGCGCCCGTTCCTGCACAATCGTATTCGCGAGCCCGAAGTTCATCGCTAACCCCAGCGAATTAAAAATGAGCAGCGCCAGTCGCGACATAAAAACTTGGCGCGCGCGACAAACCAAAAATCGCGCATGTGACGATGCAGACGTTCACCATCATAAACGGCACGCGTTTGTCGCGCGGAATGCTGATCAGGAAAATTGCGCCGACCACCGAGCCGACTGCCGAAGCGCCCATCAAAAAGCCGAGTCGATTCGCGCCGAGCCCGAGCACCAGTCGCACATACAACGGCATCATCACGGTGATAATTGGGAAAATGAAAACTGTAGTAGCTGCGATAAGACCAATCATCGCGAGACTCGGTTTATCTTTGGCGACGTACCGAAAACCATCCTTGATTCCACTCGTCCGTTTTTCCTCCTCTTCGGCCGTGCCAAGCGCGGCGCGCTGGCAGCGAAAGAAGCGCAATGATCAGCGCGATGAACGAAATTGCATTGCCAAAAAATGCAGACGCTGTGCCCCACGCGCTGATGAAAATTCCGGCAAGCGACGGACCCACGACGCGCGATCCGTGAAAAACCGCGCGGTCGATAGAAATCGCGCTTTGAATTTCATCGCGCGTCACCAGTTCGGGCACGAGCGCGTTGAGCGTCGGCATTTCAAATGAGTTCGAAATACCGAGGATCGGCCGCAAACGCCAGGATGTGCCAGATCTGGATTTTGCCGCTCATGATCAAGAACCCGATGGAAATTGCGAGCGCGATCTGGACGTACTGCGTCGATGAGAAGAATTTTTCGTTTATCGAAACGATCGGCTGCCGAGCCGCCGACCATCGTTAAAAGGAGCATCGGCAGACCGGCAGCGAGATTGGCCATTCCGAGCAGGAGCGCTTTGTTCGTGAGCGTGCTCATCACGTAACCCTGCGCCATCACCTGCATCCACGTTCCAGTGTCGGAGATCGCACTGCCGATGATATAACGGCGAAACGGACCCGGTCGCAGAACGCGCAATGCATGCCGAGTGCCCAATTTCACCTCCGTGCTCATCGCAAACACTCATAACCGGGATGAAGCGCGGCTGCAATGGATGAGCACGCTGCCACGTTCGCTAGCGGTCATCCTGAGCGGAGCGAAGGACCTCTCAAAGGATGTTTGGTCACGCATTGGAACTTGCGTGATCCAAGCTCCGATTGTGAGGTTCCTCTCCCGCGACTGCGGGATCGGAATGACGATCACGCAATTGCCTGTGCCGTTCGCGTTCATATCTTGAAGGATGCGCATCGACAAATACACGCAGAAGATGCAGGAAGCGCTGCAGGGCGCGCAGGATCTGGCTTCGCAAGCCAATCATCCGGAAATCACGAACGAGCATTTTCTGTCCGCGCTTCTGGACCAGGGTGAGGGCATAACGCGGCCGCTCCTTGAGAAGATTGGAGCAAATGTAGATCAGCTGCGTGCACAGCTGCGCTCAGAGCTGGAGCGCCGCCCGAAAATCCACGGTGCCGCCGCCGACCTGCGCCTGTCGAACGAGCTCCGCACCGTGCTGGACAACGCGGAGAAAGAGATGTCGAAGCTGAAGGATGAATTCACCAGCGCCGAGCATTATCTGCTGGCATTGAGCGGCGTCCCGCAAAGCGGGATTCCCGCGGCAAAATTACTGAAGGATCTCGGCGTCACGCGCGACAAGCTCATGCAAGGGCTTCAACAGGTGCGCGGCTCCCAGCGGGTGACCGATCAAAATCCCGAAGGCAAGTATCAGACGCTCGAGAAATATGGCCGCGACCTGACCGAGCTGGCGCGACGCGGCAAGATCGATCCGGTGATCGGACGCGACAACGAAATCCGGCGAATCATGCAGGTGTTGTCACGCCGGACGAAAAATAATCCGGTGCTCATCGGCGATCCCGGTGTCGGTAAAACAGCGATCGTGGAAGGCCTGGCGCGGCGAATCATCAGCGGCGACGTTCCGGATTCGTTAAAGCAAAAGCGAATCATCGCCATGGACATTGGCGCGATGGTCGCAGGCGCAAAGTTCCGCGGCGAATTCGAAGATCGACTCAAAGCGTTTTTGAAAGAAGTCACCGATGCGCAGGGACAGATCATTCTGTTCATCGACGAACTGCACACCATCGTTGGCGCAGGCGCAGCAGAAGGTTCCGTGGACGCTTCGAACATGCTCAAGCCGATGCTGGCGCGCGGCGAGTTGCGCACGGTCGGCGCAACTACGATCGATGAATACCGCAAATACATCGAGAAAGACGCGGCGCTCGAGCGGCGTTTTCAGCCGGTGCTGGTGAACGAACCGACCGTGGAAGACACGATCGCAATCCTGCGCGGATTAAAGGAACGCTACGAAGTGCACCACGGCGTGCGCATCACCGACGGCGCGCTCGTCGCTGCGGCGATGCTGTCGCATCGCTACATCACCGACAGATTTTTGCCGGATAAGGCAATCGATCTTGTCGATGAAGCGGCGTCGCGTTTGAAGATCGAACTCGATTCGATGCCGACCGAGATCGACGTGATCGAGCGCGAGATCATGCAGCATGAGATGGAACGGCAGGCGCTCAAGAAAGAAAAAGATCCCGCAAGCAAGGAACGCTTGAAGAAGCTTGAAAGAGAATTGGCTGAGCTAAAGGAAAAATCGGGTGCGCTCAAAGCCGAGTGGCAGAAGGAAAAAGCCGTTCTCGAAGAGCAGCGAAAATGGAAGGAGGAGCTTGATCGACTTCGCACGGAGCTCGAACGCGCGCAGCGGCGTGGTGAACTCGCCAGGGCGAGCGAGATTCAGTACGGGAGAATTCCCGAGCTGGAAAAGAAATTGGCCGACTGCCACAGCCAAAAGTGCCAAGAGCAAAAAGTCTCTGCTCCGCGAAGAAGTGACTGAGGAAGACATCGCCGAAGTTGTTTCCAGTTGGACGCACATTCCGGTCTCGCGATTGCAAGAGGGCGAGCGAGAAAAGCTGGTGAAATTGGAGGAGCATTTGCATCTGCGCGTCGTTGGACAGGACGAGGCGATCAAGGCCGTTGCCAACGCTGTGCGCCGCGCTCGCGCGGGCTTGCAGGATCCAAATCGCCCGCTTGGCTCATTCATTTTTCTCGGACCAACCGGCGTCGGCAAAACGGAATTGGCACGAGCGCTTGCCGAGTTTTTGTTCGACGACGAGAACGCCATGATCCGCATCGACATGAGCGAATACATGGAGAAACACACGGTCGCGCGCTTGATCGGTGCGCCGCCGGGCTACGTCGGCTACGAAGAGGGCGGCCAACTTTCCGAAGCCGTTCGGCGCAGGCCGTATTCGGTCGTGCTCTTCGACGAAATCGAAAAAGCGCATCCGGACGTGTTCAACGTGCTGCTGCAAGTGCTCGATGACGGCCGCATCACGGACGGGCAGGGGAGAACGGTCGATTTCAAAAACACGGTCGTGATCATGACCTCGAACATCGGTTCGCAATACATCACCGAGGAAGAATCGCGTGAAGCGCGCCGCCGACTCGTGACAGATGCGTTGCGCGCGCATTTTCGTCCGGAATTTCTCAACCGCGTCGATGAGATCATCATTTTCGATCGGCTGAGCGAAGAGGATCTGAAGAAGATTGTCGAAATTCAGCTTAGGCGGCTGTCGAAACGTCTCGAGCAACAAAAGATCACGCTCAAGCTCTCCGATTCAGCGAAGGAACTGCTCGCGCGCGAAGGGTACGATCCTGGTTTAGGTGCGCGCCCGCTGCGGCGCACCATTCAACGAGAAATTCTCGACCCACTCAGCATCGACATCCTCGAAGGCAAAGTCCGCGAAGGCCAGACCGTCCGCGTGGACGCGAAAGACGGGGCGCTCGAATTTCAGGAAAAATAGTTGTCAAAAACGCGGGATTCGGGCATTGATTCCGTCTTTTAGGGAGCGAGACAACCATGATCCAGTTCAACGGCCGCGAGTACGTCAGTGCTGACGACATGCCTGTCCGTGTCAGGGCTGCATACGATCGCGCCTTGGCCGAGAGGCCTGAGCTTCATTCCGGGGCGCGACTGGCGGCAAAACTGAACGCGAAGATCATCATGAACGGCTCGGAGTTCAATCATGCCGGCGAAATGTCAGTGGACGATCGACATTTGTATCACGAAGCGCTCGAGGCCGTGTTCCCGTCAAACATTGCGGTATCCGTCAGTGAGCCGCCGAAAATCAGGCGCAAGAAAACGCTGCTGATCGTGGTCGGTATCGGCGTCCTCGCCGGAGCTGTTTATCTCTGGCTGCACGGCTTGTTCGGCTAAGACGTGTAGGGGCGCTCGCCGCGGCGAGCGCTAGTTTGTTCCCGTTCCGGCGATTGACCCGCCTTCGCCAAGCTTCGGCGTGGCGAGCACAACCGCCGCTACAATTTGCGTTGTTACGCCATCACCTGCTTAAACGCCGACACGAAAGATTCCATTTCGTCCTTCTTGCCGATCGTTAGGCGCATGTGGTTTGGATAAGCCGGGAATAAACGGCCGACGGCGACGTTTTTGTCTTTCATCGCTTTGATGATCGGTACGACCGGTTTCTTGCAATCGAACATGATGAAGTTCGCCTGAGAAGGAATTGTCTTGTAGCCCAGCTTATCGAGCTCGCCGATCGTGAATGCTTTCGCTTCACTATTCAAACGCTGGCCGTTTGGAACCTGATCAGGATCGTCGAGACTTGCGCTGGCCGCGGCCAATGCCATGATATTGACGCTGTCCCACATTTGGAACCCGTGCATGCGCTTGATGGTTTCCGGCTGCGCGACGCCATAGCCGCAGCGCAATCCGGCCATGCCGTAAATTTTCGAGAATGTGCGCGCCACGATTAAGTTCGGATGATCTTTCACCAGCGGGATCACGCTCTCGTAGTCGGGAGTGTCCGCGTAATGAAAATACGCTTCGTCGACAAGAATCATTGTGTCGGGCGAAGTTTTGGCGAGGAAGTCGCGTAGATCGTTCTTTGGCGTGATGCTCGCGGTCGGATTGTTCGGGTTGCAGACGTAGATGAGGCCCTTCTGCGCGGAGGCACTCATTTTCTCGAGATCGTGCGCGTAACTTGAAGTCAGCGGAACTTTCACGACATCGGCGCCGCATGCCTTCGAATATTCGAGGATCGCTTCAAATGTCGGATCGGCGACGACAAGTTTGCCTTCGCTTGGCCCGGTGAAAGTCTCGGCGCAAAGTTTCAGAATTTCGCTCGAGCCGTCGCCGAGCGCGATCTGATCGCGATTGATCTTGTTAATCTTCGCGATCTTGTCGATCAAGACGTCATTCGCTTCGTCGGGATAACGATTGCAAACGCCGTGCGCGTTTTTCATCGCTTCGTGAGCTTTGGCGGATGGACCGTAAGGGTTTTCGTTCGCGCTTAACCTGACGCCGCCCGGCTTCGTTTTGGCTGGGACAGTTACCGCTTCGGTGGCGATAGTCACTCGCGGTCGAACGAGCGCGACGGCGGCGCCGATTCCGAGCAGGTGAGTAAATTTACGTCGAGAAATAGACATGTTATTCATTTCTTGAATCCTCCCTAACGTGGATTGTTAGGCTGATCGGAGCCGAATGCGAGGTCAAATTTCGCTAATCACATTTTTGATTGCTGCCTTCGTCGCATTCGCAATGGGCGGGTGCACCAAATCACGCCAGGAGCATGACGCACAGCAGCTCGCTGCGCGTGTGCGAACTGAATTTCTGCATGCATGGAACAATTACGAACGTTATGCATGGGGTCACGATGCGCTGCGACCTTTAAGTAAAACCGCACACGATTGGTACGGACAGTCGCTCTTAATGACACCAGTCGATGCACTCGACACACTCGTCCTGATGCATCTCGATGACGAGGCAGCAAAGGCGCGATCGCTTATCGTTAGCGACCTCTCGTTCGATCGCGATATTTACGTCAAAAATTTCGAGATAACGATACGCCTGCTCGGCGGGCTTCTCTCCAGCTATCAACTCACGGGCGACCAGCGCCTCTTGAGCTTGGCCGAAGATTTGGGCAACCGATTGCTGCCGGTCTTCAATTCACCGACCGGGTCTGCCTTATGTCTATGTTAATCTCCGGACCGGCCAGATACGCGAGGCGATGACAAATCCGGCAGAAACCGGCACGCTGCTATTGGAATTTGGCACTCTAAGTAAACTGACCGGCAATCCCGTTTTCTACGAGAAAGCGAAACGCGCTTTGGTTGAAACCTTCAAGCGGCGTTCGCCGCTCGGCCTCGTCGGGCAGAGCATTAACGTCGAGACAGGCGCCTGGACGAACACTGGACAGTCACATCAGCGGCGGTATTGATTCGTACTACGAGTATCTTTGGAAGTGCTGGCTTCTGTTTGGCGATAAAGATTGTCGCGACATGTGGAATGCCAGCATTCCAGTTGTTCACAAATATCTTGCAGACGAAATCCGCGGCGAATTGTGGTACGGCCACGCCGATATGCAGACAGGCAGGCGAACCGAGACAACTTATGGCGCGCTCGATGCATTCTTCCCGGCATTACTCGCTCTGTCCGGCGATTTGAAGCGCGCGCGTCGTCTGCAAGCTTCATCGTTCAAGATGTGGAACCTGCACGGCATCGAGCCGGAAACTCTTGATTACAAAACGATGCGCGTGGTTGCTGGAAGCTATCATCTGCGCCCGAGATCGTTGAGTCCACTTACTACCTTTATCATTACACAGGTGACCCGAAGTATCGGCAGATGGGCAAGAAAATGTTCGATGACTTTGTTAAATATTGCCGCACAGACTCCGGCTACGCGGCGCTTGCCGACGTGATCAGTAAACAACAGCGCGACGAAATGGAGAGCTTCGTATTGGCCGAGACTTTCAAATATTTTTATTTGCTCTTCGCGTCGCCTGAAACCTTGCAATTCGATAAAGTCATCTTTAATACCGAAGCGCACCCGCTCAGCCGAACATGGTGAAACGTTCTACTAACATTTTCACATGATTTTTGAGTTCCTGAAGCAATGGAGGCGACGTCGCCTGCGAGCGCGACCGTTTCCGAAAGAATGGCTGAAGTTGATTCAGCGTCATGTTGCATTTTTTCCCAAACTGTCCGCGAGCGACCGCGCGGAACTACTTGGCTCATATTCAGGTATTCCTTGCCGAAAAACGTTTCGAGGGATGTGGCGGTTTCGCGATCACCGATGAGGTCCGCGTGACTATCGCGGCGCAAGCTTGTCTTCTGTTGCTGCATCGCGAGACAGATTATTTCCCGCATCTGCTCACGATTCTTGTTTATCCGTTGACATACATGGTGCAGGAAGACCACCAGGTTGGTGAGCACGTTTGGCAAGAAGGAACTGTGAGTCGTCTTGGCGAGACCGGCCGTCGAATGGGTTCGTTGGTCCTGGCATGGGGCGCCGTCAAACACGGCGCGGCCGATCCTTCCGATGCTAAGAATGTTGTTCTTCACGAATTTGCTCATCAACTCGACTACGAAAATCATGCGGCCGACGGAGTGCCGGCATTGGCAACGAGCGAAGAGCAATTGGCTTGGAGCGAAGTTATGGGGTCCGAGTTTGCGTCGCTGCGCGCTGCTGATGAAAGTGGAATACCGACGTTGCTCGATACCTACGGAGCCACTGATCCCGTTGAGTTTTTCGCCGTATCGGTCGAGGCATTCTTCGAGCGGCCGCGTGCGTTGCGCGCTTATCACCCGAAGCTATACGCGGAATTGCAAAAGTATTTTCAGCAGGACCCAGTCGAATATTCCGCTGAGCCGGCGGATTGGTAACTGACGCCGCGCCGTCCCTACCGGTTCAACGATACGATTATTGCGGTTGCGGCACGATCCGGAGATACGGCTTCGGCGCTTTCCACCCTTGCGGGTAACGCTTCTTCGCCTCTTCATCGGAAACTGAACCAGCAATGATTACGTCTTCTCCTTGCTTCCAGTTGACCGGCGTTGCTACCTGGTGCTTCGCAGTCAGTTGCAGCGAATCAATCACTCGCAGCACTTCGTCGAAGTTACGGCCAGTTGTCATGGGATAGATGAGGATCAACTTGATCTTCTTGTCCGGGCCGACCACGTAAACGTTGCGCACTGTTGCGTTGTCCGCAGGTGTTCGCTTCTTTGGATCGCCCTCAACCTCGGCGGGGAGCATCCCGTACAACTTTGCGATCTTGAAGTCGGCATCACCGACAATTGGGTAGTTGGGCGCGTGGCCCTGCGTCTCTTCAATGTCTTCGGCCCATCCCTTGTGATCGCCCGTGGAATCGACTGACAATCCCATGATTTTCACGTTTCTGCGCTCGAACTCCGGCTTGATTTTTGCCATGTAACCGAGCTCCGTAGTGCAGACTGGTGTGAAGTCTTTTGGGTGGGAGAACAGAATGGCCCAGGAGTTGCCGATCCAATCATGGAAACGGATCCGGCCCTCGGTGGTTTCTGCTTCGAAATCCGGTGCTGTATCGCCAATTTTCATTTATTTTCCTCCTTCGTTTTTTGAGAACGGTTATTTCAGATTTTTAAGTCTGAGTCAATGTTCGCGTGCGATGCCGGCGTTTTTCACTGGGCGATGAGTTCGCAGAACTTACTGAGATCGATGTTACCGCCTGAAACGATCGCGACGATCGGGCCTTTCCCGGCTTTACCAGTCAACGCTGCAGCTAGCGGCAACGCGCCCGCGCCCTCGGCGACAACTCGCGCTTTTTCTGCCATGAGCCGCATCGCATTTTTCGTTTCTTCGAGAGTGACGACGAAGTAATCGTCCACCACCGGTTTCATTCGTTCCCACATGCGCGGGAACATGCTTTGCCCACCGGCGCCATCGACAAACGAAGCTCTCCAGTTTGGAAACGTTTGTGGCGAGCCTTTCTCGAAATGAAAGCGCTGCAGGCGCGGCCGTCTCCGGCTCAACGCCGAAAATTTTGATTTCCGGTTTGATTGCCTTGATTGCGCTGCCCACACCAGTGATTAGTCCGCCGCCGCCGATGCTCGCGATGACCGCTGCTGCGTCCGGCGCGTCCTCCAGAATCTCCAGTCCCATCGTGGCATGGCCAGCGATGAAATTGTCATCATCGAAGGGATGAATGAATGTTCCCTCGGCGCCGGGAAACGATCGTTCATCGAGCGCCTTCCAAGCGACCTCGTACGGAACCGGGATAAGTTTCGCTCCAAGTGCTTTCATTCGCTCGAGCTTTGACTTTGGCGCCGTTTCAACGACCACGACGGCACACGGCACACCTGCCTCTCTCGCTGCATATGCAACTCCCTGACCGGCGTTTCCCGCGCTGATTGTCCAAACGCCGCGCTTGCGTTCTTCTTCGGAGAGCATGGCTACCGCGTTAGCTGCGCCACGCAACTTATAAGCATTAATCGGCTGTAGGTTCTCCAACTTAAGCCGGATGTCGGGAAACCCTGGCCCGAGTTCGAGGCGAATTAGCGGCGTGCGCACGATTGTCTTTGCGATCCGCTCGCGCGCCGTGCGGATGTCAGAGAGCTTGATCGGACGAATAGGTTCCGGCGTTGTAGACATGCATACTTAGTGTAGAGACCATGAAGCCCGCTGCAATCAGATGCCGCCTAAATACAAACAAACAACGCAAAAGAGAAGACCTGGTGGATCGATCGTAGCCAAGGGACGAACCGCGCCGATAGTCAGCTGCACCTCGACGTTCGGCCGCCCCGATCTCCTCATCTTCATCGGTCTGGCTATCGCGACGTTTGCGATTTACGCGCAAGTGATCGGGCATCAGTTCATCACTCTGGATGACCCTACATATATCCAGGAAAATCCAATGGTGAATCGCGGTGTTACCAGCGCGGGACTCGTCTGGGCGTTCACCACGTTTTATGCAACAAACTGGCATCCGCTCACTTGGATTGCGCACATGATCGATTGCCAGCTCTTTGGCATGAACGCTGGCAGTCACTTGCTGGTCAACGCGCTGATTCATACGGCAAACACGTTGCTTGTTTTCTGGTTCTTATTCCGAACAACACATGCCCGTTGGCCAAGCGCGCTTGTCGCCGCGCTTTTTGCGCTGCATCCGTTGCACGTAGAATCGGTGGCGTGGGCGTCTGAACGCAAAGATACGCTCTCCACATTTTTCGGATTGCTGTCCCTGATTGCGTACGCGCGTTACGCGAAGGCGCCTTCGATTAGCCGGTACGCATCGGTCGCCATAACACTCGCAGTCGGACTGTTGGCCAAACCGATGCTTGTGACTTGGCCGTTCATAATGCTGCTGCTCGATTACTGGCCATTGGACGATGAGATTTGTCAGAAATCAGGAGTCGGACGTCAGAGGTCAGTAGTTCGCATCCTAGTAGTCGAAAAAATCCCGCTCTTTGCTCTCGTGGCGGCGTCTGCGGTTATCACATTCCTCGCGCAATCTCATGGCGGCGCGGTGCGCACATTCACGGACGCTCCTATTGGGCTTCGGCTGTCGAACGCCCTCGTGTCCTATGCGAAATACTTGCTGCTCACGTTCTGGCCGAATGATCTGGCGGTATATTATCCGTTCGCGTGGGCGGGCATACCGGCTTGGCAGATCATCGGCGCAGCGTTCCTCCTGATTGGAATTACTGTGCTTTGTTTTTCTCAACGGAAAATCCGGCCATATCTCATCGTCGGCTGGCTTTGGTTTCTGGGAACAATGGTTCCTGTTATCGGACTCGTTCAGGTTGGCGGACAGACCATGGCGGACCGCTACTTCTACATTCCATCGATCGGTTTGTTCATTGCGCTCGTATTCGGATTAGCGGACATCGCCAAGAGCTGGCGTCTTAAACCGGCGCTGAGCGCAGGAATAGCCGCCGGGGTTCTACTGATTCTTGCTACTCTTACGAACGCGCAGATTCAGCGCTGGCGTGACAGCTTCACGTTGTTTGAGCACACGCTCGCAGTCACTCCACCCAATCTCCGCATAGAAAACAGTCTGGCCCTGGCCATGGGCGCTAGCGGCAGATACGATGAGGCCGCGTCCCATTTTGAAAAGACATTGCAGATCGATCCCAATTTCTACGACGGCTTGGTGGGCATGGGCGTTACCCGCGCGTTCCAAGGCCGGCTGCCGGAAGCCATCGGGTATTTCCAAGCCGCGATTCGTTCACAGCCAGACGCGCCCAAAGCGCACGTGCAATTGGCTCTCGCACTGTGGAAGCAGAACAACGATCAAGCCGCGTTTGAGGAGATGCGCCGCGCCTCAGAACTGGCGCCCAATGACGCAGACATTCGGGCTGATTTTGGACTCGCGCTGGAATTGGTGGGCCAAATACCGGAGGCTATCGAGCAACTTCACGAAGCGCTCCGGATGAATCCTAACAACGCCGAGGCTCATGGCAATCTGGGGTTAGCCCTGCTCGCCTCCGGCAAAGCGCGGGAAAGCATTCCCGAATTTGAAGCGGCGCTGCGTCTCAAGCCCGAGTTGAAAGGCGCAGCCGACAATCTACGCCGCGCGCAGGCGCAGTTAGGCTCGCAAAGGTAGCAGCGCGGAAAGATCTATATCAGGTGGGTTCATCGACGAATACAAATTGAACAGTTCCCGCATCGCCCCTGTCTGAGCATTCACCATGATTAAAATTACTACCACCGCTTCTGGTTGCGGCTGCAATGCTTACCGCGTCCGCCGCGTTTGCAGGAGACAAGGCATGTTGCGTTAAAGGCGCGTCGAACAAGAGTTCAATGTCATGCCTTAATTTGGCAACGCTCAATCTGACGCCAGATCAAAAGGCCAAAATCGAAACGTGGCAGAGCGATTGCATGAAAGCCGGCTGCACGAAGGAAAGCAGGCAGACGTTCCTCAGTCGCGCCAAGGGTATCCTTTCTGCAGAGCAGTTCGCTCAGTTGAAAGCGCAATGCAATAAGACAGCGAACGCGAAGAAGACCGAAGCCTGATTTTGGTCTGATCAAGCGAGAGAGCTCAGAACAGTTGAGGAAATCGCGCCGTGGAAAGGCCGGGCGCGATTTTTTTACAGATTTTACGGCACACACCGCGTAAAGGCGGAACTCCGAACCAAGCGCGGTCGCTCCTTCAACTTTCTAGAACGTTTTATCAGAATCGAGCAGGATTGTGACCGGGCCTTCGTTGACCGATTCGACCGACATAATCGCTTGGAAAACTCCTGTCGCTACGCTGACTTCCAAACTGCGCAGCGCTTCACAGAACTCTTCGTACAGTTTCTTCGCTTGGTCCGGCGAGCGCCGCAGCAATAAAGCTAGGCCTGCGCTGACCGCGCGCGTCGCCGTAGAGAGTAAACTGAGACACGACCAGCGCGCTGCCTTTTACATCTAGCAGGGAGCGATTCATTTTTCCTTCGTCGTCCTCAAAGATCCTCAGGCGCGCGATCTTCTCAGCCATACTGGCAGCGACGGCGGACAGATCATTGCGACCGATGCCAAGCAAAATCAGGACACCAGCCCCGATTTCTCCCGTGACGCGACCCTCTACGGTTACACGTGCTCGGCTTACGCGCTGGACAACGGCTCGCATTTTTCGACTTGGAAGAATTTCTGCTGTTGCTCCGGCTTCATCAGCTTAGCGCTTTACTCAGCTACTCAACTTGGCGTGGATTTGCTCGAGGCGTTTCTGAAGTTTCGTGAAGTGCGATCCTGACCAGTAAACTTGTGCGCAACCAGTGCAACGGCGGAACTGATCGTAATAAATCTTCGTGAGCGGTTCGAGGTGGTCGATTACCTTTTCCTTTTCAGCGGGCTCCAGCAAGGCGTTGCAGCGCAAACAGCGACTGAACGGCGACAGAATAGAGCCGAGATCGAATCGCCGGAGCACTTCGATGGTCTGTTCGAGTGGATTCTGCGATCGCAGGTAGTAGCCGTGCTTCACAGCGGCATGCATGAGCAGACGCCGGTCGCGGGTGAGCAGAGCCCGACTATTCCTGCTGGCGATTGCTACCAATTGTCGATCTTCGGCCGCGGGATCATAAACAACGTCAATCCCGAGCAAGCGTAGATCGCGAACCAGTTTGCCAAGGTGGCCGTCCGCGACAAATTCTCTAATCGTAAAGACTTGTAATCGTTTTTCTCTGAACTTCGAAGATTGTATTTCGGGTGGATAAAGCTCGATTTCTGCATCGGCGGTCAAGGCGTAGGCAAAATCCACCGCCTTTCCGTTAACCACGATTAAATCGATCTCCGGGTGCGGGATCCCGCACGATTCGATGACATCTTTTACGGAGGTCTTTTCGCCTAAGCGGCGCTCAACTTTTCCACCACGAGTCCTTGATGCGAGAAAGAAATCAAGATCGCCACAGACATTCAGACGAACCGTAAACGGCTTCACGTTAATTCAGAATTCGCGCGTTGGCGTAAGCGTATTCAAAAGTCGTCGCACGCGGCCGGCCTTGTAGTTTGCCTGGCCCCAACGGTTCGTCTTCGCCGAAATAACAGTCGATTTGCCAGCGACGCAGTCCTCCGCCGGTGTCCATGATCTTCCACCGAGTGCTGCCAAAAACTTTCTGCACGTCCGGCGACTGAGTTTCAACAATTGCCCCGTGGCGTAAGCTGCCCTGGGTTGACTTGATTGCCGCGGAATAACGGTCCACCAAAATGCCGCCTCCGCCTGTGGGGTGCGAAGCGAAACCGAACGAACCGCCACCGTTGTAACAAATGTAATGGCGTCCATTCACCGGCGTCATAATTCGACCAAAGCCCTCCTTCTTCACCGAGCGAAGAAAATCGCGCGGATACGTTCGCCCACTTAATCCGGGCTTTGTGATCGGCGTTGCATCGAAGCCGCGCTCGAAAGTGAAACCAGATTCTTTTGGCGTGTAATACAGAGTGCACACCACGAAGTATTCGCCGTCATGACCTTGCGGACGCCGCGCTAGTTTTTCGTTTTCATAGGCCAGCCGTTGCACCACTTCCGGCCACGGAATGTCGGCGCGTAACTGCAGTGAGATTGAGAACAAACACAGCGCGATCAACAGCCCGCGTGAGACTAATCGGGGTACACGCAGTTTCATCGTTCACGCGAATTGTAGATCGAACAGCGAGCTAAGGCGAGTATCGTCGGCATTCTCGCGTAACCGCTTCAGCGGTTTTCTAAGCCCCACGAAACCGCTAAAGTGGTTCTATCCTGCGATCGTTTTAGCCACCTCGCTGAAGCGAGGTGCTAATAAAATCGATCTGATCTCATCAGTCGCCGAAAAATTCTTTTAACGATCCGCCCAACAAAATTTCAATCGGCAATTTCTCTGTTTCGTATTCGTAAGGAGGTTGTTTCCATTGAAATTGCTCAGGATACATCTTGCGGATGTGCCTGATAATTTGCACTCCGATAAGAAAAGGCTGGAAAGTTTCTGCGATCGATCACATGCAATTGCGCGCCGCCGCAGAGTTCACCGGCAAATTTGTGAAAGGTTGGTTGAAAATAATTTTCCCGGAAGAACACGCCCGGCAATTTCAGCTTATTCAATTCGTTGCAAAGCCGCTCTGCATCGATGAATGGCGCGCCGAAAATTTCGAATGGCTGCGTTGTGCCACGACCTTCGGAAATATTTGTGCCCTCGAGCAGACACATTCCGGGATAAACCGTTGCGGTATCAAGTGTCGGCATGTTGGGTGATGGCATGACCCACGGCAGACCAGTTTGGTCGAACCACATCTGCCGTTCCCAATTTTTCATTGGCAAGATCGACAACTCGACATTTCGGAAATGCTTCGTCTCGAAATTGCTGCGCCAACTCGCCGATCGTCTTTCCATGACGAACCGGAATGGGATGCATTCCGACGAACGATTTACAATTCACATTGAGCACCGGGCCCTCGGTCGTGACGCCATTGATCGGGTTCGGTCGATCGAGCACAACAACTGCAACGCCGATCTTTTCGCACGCGCGCATGCACAGGTACAGCGTCCAGATGAAAGTGTAAAAGCGTGCGCCGACGTCCTGAAGATCTACGAGTAAAACATCGAGACCTTTCAACATTTCGGCGGTCGGCTCGCGATGTTCGCCGTAGAGACTGTAAACGGGAATACGTAGACGCGGATGTTGATAACTTTGCCACTCGACCATGTTGTCCTGTGTCTGGCCAAGGAATCCGTGTTGTGGACCAAAAAACGCAGCGAGCCGGAAGAGATCGGGATTGTGTCTCTCTAGAATTCGCGAGGCGTGTTCAATCGTTGACGAAATCGAAGCCGGATGAAGCAGCGCGCCGACGCGCGCGCCACGAAATTTCTTCAGCCAAAGTTCGCCCAGATGATCAAGCGGGAGTTCAACGCGCACGCAGTCCTTCTACCACGAGGCAGAACTTCCCGCGAGGCGTCGTAAGGTGCTCTGTCAAGCACTGGCGACAATAGGCGTTCGCCGCGGCGAACGCCTCTACACCCGCTTCCATCTGCGAAATGCCGCAAATTATCAAAATTGCGAGCACCGTGATTGCAGCGCACACCTTTGCGAACAACTCGCCATGTCTGCGCATAGAAGGTCAGCTCTCGTTCGGTGGGAACCTTGATTTCGCCCGTGAGCACGCCCTCGGTAAACGTGCTGCCCGTTTCATCACGCAACACCTGAGTGACGCGGCCGAACTGGTTTACAAAACAGGTGACTCCAGTATTCGCCGCCCGGACCATCGGGCGACGCGTTTCGACACAGCGAAAAATTGCGTTCATCAAATGCTGCTGTGAACCGGCGGAATACAAAAACCAGGCATCATTTGTGACGTTCACCAGCAAGTTTGCGCCTCGAATTACGAATTGCCGCGTCAAATCGCCAATCGTGTCTTCGAAGCAGATCAGAGGCGCGATCTGCGCATTGCCATTGGTGAGGTGAAACAGCGTGTATCGTTTGCCCGCTGCGAAATCGCCCGGCACCCACTCCTTCGCTACCGCGGCGAAAAGCGGAAAAGAACGTCGCAACGGGACATATTCGCCAAACGGTACCAGATGCACCTTCCAATAAACCTGCATCTCCTGTGTCGCGCCGGAAATCAGAACCGCGGCGTTATAGTCCTTTCCATTTTCCACATCGAGCGTTCCCAAAAGGAGATCTGTTTTTGAGGATGCGGAAAACTCGGTGACAAAGTCGTTGCTTTCCGTCGCTGGGTCCCGCACCGGATCGGGCATTGAGCTCTCCGGCCAGATCAGCAAGGCAGGGGGCGGATTGGAATGCAGCGCGATTTCACTCAGGCGCTGAAAACGTTCAAAGATTTGGGCAGCTGAACTCCGGGTCAAATTTTTCCTGCTGTGGAACGTCGACCTGCACAGCGGCAACGCGAAGCGGTTCCGTAGGCAGGCGGTTTTGGACGCTATACAACCCAAACGCCACAAGCCCGACTAGGCCAGCCAACGTCAGCGTGAGGTCAAAATGCGGTCGCACCTGGCGCGTTTTTGCTTCCAAATACAACCGGACCGGCGTTGTGACGGCGATGATGTTTGCAAACACAACCACAAAGGACAAGCCGGGTACACCGGTGAATTCGGCGATTTGAATAAGCGGCCATGTGTTGTGCAACGAAACGCCAAGCCCGTTCCAGCCAAAACCGCCGAACAACCACCCGCGGACCCATTCGTGCGCCGTCCAAGCCGACGCAGCCAAAATTGCTAACAGCAAATTTCGCCACGACGCCAGGAAATTGCGTGGGGCGATCAGGCCAGCAAACCAACCCCAAACCGCAAAGTAAATGCCGAGGTAAACAGCTAAGAGAAACGATAACCCGCGAAGCCAAAAATTTTCAAACAGAACTCCCAGCGAACCCAGCCAACTAAACGTCGCTGTAAAAAACACAACGCCGGCCACGTAGCCGAGGATCAAATTGCGCAACCATCTCCGTTTTGAGTTTTGCCCGGAAAACCAAATTGCCGCGATAAGCGGCGTCAGCGCGAACCAGCAAAACCAACTCTGATCAAATGGCGGAAAACAAAGCGTACAGAGCAGCCCTGTAAGAATCGCTGCCAGCCACGGCCAGGCGGTTGCTACTTTTTTAATTAACTCGCGCATGATCGAGGTTTAAAGCTCCAAGCTCCAACATCCAAGCTCCAGAGAAACTTCAAATTTCAAGCACCAAAGGCTTGGGGGGGATCTTCAGCCTTTGAGTTTGATGCTTGGAATTTCTCTGGATGTTGGAGCTTGGGATTTGGAGCTTCAAGTTATCGCAGTCGTGATTCGGCATCCTGTTGCAGCCAATCCCAGAGACGATCGAGTTTTTCTCCGACTTGCGCCTTGATTTGAGCGAGTTCCGCAGCATCGAATTTTCCATTCTCCGGCCGCTGCTGCGCGAAAAGGTAATACTTGATCTTTGGCTCCGTTCCCGACGGACGCACCGCGATTCGAGTTCCATCTTCAAGTTCAAAAATCGACATCCTTTCTTTGGGAACAAGATCGCCTTCGATGTCTTCGACCATGTCGGTTTCAAAATTTTTGATGTTGACCACACTCGATCCGAGCGCTTCGGAAAATGGATCGGTGCGGTATGACTCAACCAGGTGGGCAATTTTGTCTGCGCCTTCTGCACCCTCGAAAACAAGCGAACCGGTTTTCTCAGCGAAATAACCAAACGTCGCGAAGATTTCGTCGAGCAATTCATCGACTGTTTGCCCACGCGATTTCGCATAGGCGGCTACTTCGCAAAACATGATTACTGCGCCGTTGCCGTCTTTATCGCGAACAAAATCGGCGCCGCTGTAGCCATAACTTTCTTCACCGCCGAAAACGTAAAATGAAGAGTGAGCAAGACGAAGTCGCCGCGTTTCCTGTTCGGTGAGATGGGCATAGTTCTGACGCAGTTGTTCCGGGATTGCGCGCTCGTAGTTACCTAGCTTCGCGCCGATGTATTTGAAACCGGTCAGCGTTTCAACACAGCGCAGACCGTAATAATTGGCGATGGCCTTTTGCAGATCGGTGGTAACGAAAGTCTTAATGATCACGGCGCGCGACGCGTTTTGTTTATTCAACACGCCCTTGTCGAACAGTGTCTTGATTCGATACCAGGCAAGGAGCGAACCGATCTGATTTCCGGTTAGCAATTTCATTTTGCCATCCTTTGCGCGAACTGCTGCTCCCATGCGATCGCAATCTGGGTCCGTTGCGACGACCAGGTCCGCATCTTCCTTTTGAGCAAGATTGATTGCCATGGTTAACGCCTCCGCGTTTTCCGGGTTCGGCGATTTCACTGTCGGGAATCGACCATCGAAGCGATCCTGCTCTGGCACGACTTGGAAATTGAACCCGAGCCGTGTGAGCATCGGTTTGATGATTACGCTGCCGGTTCCGTGCAGCGGCGTGTAAATGATTCGCAGCGATTTCGCTTCCCGAATCACCTGCGGATCGAGAATCAAAGTTTCCAGCCGCCGCATGTAAGCTTGATCGATGTCCTTCCCGATCGTGCTCACTTTGCCTTGTCGATCTTTTGGAACCGGCGTGAACGATTCGGTCGTGATCGCATTTACTTTGGCGATGATCCCGCTGGCGTGTGGTTCGATCACTTGTGCGCCGTCGCTGAAATAAACCTTGTAGCCGTTATCATACGGCGGGTTGTGACTCGCCGTGATCACGATGCCGGCGCTTGCCTTCAGATAACGAACCGTAAAAGAAAGCTCCGGCACCGAGCGCGGGCCGTCGAACACGCACGCGTCGCAACCGTTTTCAGCCGCGACTTTCGCCGCAAGTTCCGCGAACTCTTTCGAGAAAAAGCGTGGATCGTGCGCGATCACGAGCCTTGGCCTCGCTGAAATTGTCTCGCGTCGATTCCAATCGTGCAGATAAGCAACAAGTCCTCGCGTTGCACGGTTGATATTAAAAAAATTCATCGCGTTCGTGCCGACGCACGGAAATTCGGGGCGCTCGTCTTCGCTGCGCATTGCCGCGCTCCGCGGTCGTAACGATTTTGCCGATTGTGCGCCCGCGCAGCCCGCCAGTTCCGAACGCGAGTGTCTGATAGAAGCGATCGTTTAACTCTGACCATTCGCAGCTATCAGCCAGTTGTTTGACTGAGTTGAAATAGACATCGGTCGTTGCTCCTGCCAGAAGGCTTCGAATGTTCTTTCGCCGTCGATTCCAGCAATTGCCCGTCGAGCAACAGCGCTCTCGATTCTCGAGTTTAGCTCTTCCACTTCAGCTGACATCGCTGCCAACTGTTCCGTCATGGATTTGCTTTGCAAGCGCTCGATGAGATTGAGCGGAATCAGACTTGCGCCGCCTATTTGAGGTTAGGGTAAGACCTTTATTTGTAAGACCGGCTATCCTTCATTGTCATGTCGAGCAAAGTCGAGACATCTCTTATTTAAGTATCGAGAGATTCCTCGACTTCGCTCGGAATGACAAAACGATGCGGGCGACACGCGCCACTATGCCACCGCGCGATACACGAGCATTGCCGCGGCAATGTCTTCCACGGCCATGCCGAGCGATTTGAAAATCGTGGTTTCATCTGCGCGCGATGGAACCTTGCCGGACCTCCCGCAGCGCTTCCCCAAGTTCCGCGTAAATCTTCGCGTCGGAAAGAATCACGTCGCCGGATTCTTTCAGCGCGCCTTCGCGTGAATCGACGAAGACGACATTGCTCATCGCTTCGTCGTCGATTTCGCGCCAGTCGGGGCGACACGCACCTACTGCATTCACATGGCAGCCAAGTTTTAGCCACGATCCCTTCAACACTGGTGTTTTTGAATTCGTCACAGTGACGATCACATCTGCGCCGCGCACAGCGTCTTCGGCATGCATCGCTGTCGCGCCAGTTTCTTTGGCGAACCGCTGTGCATGTTCGCGCGTAGGACTCCACACGCGAACCTCCTCGAATTGTCTGATAAGCTGCAGCGCTTCGAAGTGACTGTGCGCTTGGACGCCACTGCCCAAGATCGCAAGAACTCTAGCGTCTGGCGGCGCGAGGAGCTTCGTGGCCGCAGCAGACACAGCTGCTGTTCGCATTTCCGTGATCAACCGCCCGTCCATGATCGCCAGCGGCGCGCCTGTCTCTGGATCGACGAGAAAAATTGTCGCCATGTGAGTCGGGATTCCGCGTTTCGCATTCGACGGATAGAACGTGACTGCTTTTAACCCGAGTCCATCCGGTGAAAGCGCGGGCATCAAACCAAGAAATCCGGTCGCCGCGGCGCCATCGACCTTGATGACTGAGCGCACCGGCTGAGTCACTTTCCCCGCTGAGAAATCGATCAGCGCTTTCTCCATTGCCGGAATCAAATCCGCCATCCGCAAATGCCTTCGGACTTGTTCTTCGTTGAGAAAAAGCGGCTCCATAAGTTTAACCACGAATGAACACTAACCCCGAAAGCTTTCGGGGCTAACCAGGAAGACGAAATTCGTGTCTATTGGTGCCCGCCGCGCCGTAGCGGAGTGAAGGCGGGTGCATTAGTGGTTATTGTTTTTCATCCGTGTTATCGGTGAAATCCGTGGTTGAAAAGCTGCAAACGCGCTGCGTGATCGTCGGTGGTGGGCCCGCCGGGATGATGGCCGGTTATTTACTCGCGCGCGCTGGCGTGGAGGTGGCGGTGTTGGAGAAGCACGCCGATTTCAACCGCGATTTTCGCGGGGACACCATTCATCCGTCGACTTTGGAGTTGATGCACGAGCTTGGCTTGCTCGAGGAATTTCTCAAGCAGCCGCATCAAAAATTGCGCGAGCTGCGCGGCATCATTAACGGCCATGCAGTGCCGATCGCAGATTTTTCGCGGTTGCCGACGCGCTGCAAGTTCATCGCGTTCATGCCGCAATGGGATTTTCTGAACTTCCTTTCATCGCACGCAAAACGATTTCCAGGTTTCCAACTGCTCATGGAACACGAAGTGGTCGATCTCATCTTCGAGAACGATCGGGTGATCGGCGTTCGCGCCAGGACGCCGCGCGGAGAAGTGGAATTGCGCGCCGACCTTGTGATCGGTTGCGATGGCCGTAGTTCAACCGTGCGCAAGCGCGCTGGCTTCCAAGTGCGCGAGTACGGCGCGCCGATCGATGTGCTTTGGATGCGCATTTCAAAACGTCCCGATGATCCCGAGCAGACATTCGGATTTTTCCGGCACGGGAAACTGCTCGTGCTCATCGCCCGCGGCGATTACTGGCAATGCGGCTACGTGATTCCCAAAGGCGATTTCAACCAGGTGAAAACGCGAGGATTGCCTCAGTTTCAAAACGATCTCGTGGCCATGGCCGATTTCTTGCGCGGTCGCGTGAGCGAACTCGACGATTGGGACAAAATTAAATTGCTCACTGTGCAGATCAATCGTTTGCGCGACTGGAGCCGCGAAGGTTTGCTTTGCATCGGCGATGCCGCGCACGCGATGTCGCCTGCGGGCGGCGTTGGGATCAATCTCGCTATCCAGGATGTCAGTCGCGACGGCCAATCTGTTGGCTGAAAAATTGAGGCGCGGTCCTGTTTCAGCCGCTGATCTTCGCAAGGTACAACAACGTCGCGAATGGCCAGCCGTGGTAATCCAATACATGCAGGTGCTTGTCCACAAATACGTCGTTACCGGTCGGCAGGCCCGCGAAGGCGCAAACTTGCCCTTATTGCCCCGATTGCTTAGGAATTTTCCTATTCTACGCCAAATTCCAGCCCGTTTTGTCGGTCTCGGCCCGCGGCCAGAACATTTTCGCAGCCCAAGCGTCGTATAAGGATTTTTGAGTGTGGGCCGCGTGTAGCAGCGGAAGCCATGGACGCGTCCAAATTGTAGGGCAGGCGCATCGCCTGTCGGCCAAAAGAAATCAATTAGGCAAGCGGAGCGCTTGCCCTACAATTCTGCCAGACGCATGAGTATGTCGCTCGACTTAGCTACCATCCGCGCGGCGCATGAGCGGATTCGTGCACATATTCATCGCACGCCGGTGTTGACCAGTTCGCGGCTGAACGAGGCGAGTGGGGCGTCGTTGTTTTTTAAGTGCGAAAATTTTCAGAAGATTGGTGCGTTCAAGGCACGCGGCGCGACCAATGCGGTCTTCGCGCTCGACGAAGCGACAGCGCGGCGAGGTGTGGCGACGCATTCGTCAGGCAACCATGGTGCGGCGGTGGCGCGCGCGGCGAAATTGCGCGGTATTTCTGCGCACATTGTGATGCCGTCGAACTCGGCGAAGGTGAAGGTGCGCGCGGTTGAGGGCTACGGTGCGCATGTTGTTTTTTGTGAACCGACAGAAAAAGCACGCGAAGAAAAATGTGCAGAGATAATCAAGAAAACTGGCGCGAAGTTGATTCATTCGTTTGAGAACGAAGACGTCATCGCAGGGCAGGGGACGGCAGCTGTGGAATTGCTCGAAGACGTTCCTGAACTTGATGTGATTACATGCCCGGTCGGCGGTGGGGGTCTGCTGTCCGGCACCGCGGTCGCCGCGAAATCGATGCGACCAAAAATCAAGGTGATCGCAGTTGAGCCGGCGAATGCGGACGACACAGCGCAATCGTTTTGCGCGGGGCGGCGGATCGTGACTGAAAAGAAATTCACCATCGCCGATGGTCTGCGCACTAACGTCGGTGAGCAGACATTTCCAATCATCCAGCGTTACGTGGATGACATCGTAACGGTGAGCGAGGAAGCGATTGTCTCGGCGATGCGCACGATTTGGGAAACGATGAAGATTATCATCGAGCCATCGGCGGCTGTTTCGTATGGAGCGATCGTTGAAAACAAAATCGACATCGAGGGGAAACGCGTCGGAATTATTCTCACGGGCGGCAATGTCGATTTGGATGCGTTGCCGTGGACGGTAGGGACATCGCGCTGCGATGTCCGGACGGCGCAGCGCACCGTCCCTACCATTAATATTTCCAGCTAAACCTCGGTCGCAGCCCAGAATTTGCTGAAGGCGCTGGGCCAGCTCCGGTCGATAACACTATTTCGAGCGGATTCGCCCATGCGCTTCCGCAGCGCGGAATCGGTCACCAGCGATCGGATCGCGCGCGTGAAGTCGTCCACATCGTGTGATTTCGTAATCAAACCGTTGGTCTTGTCTTCCACCAATTCCTTGGGCCCGCCGGAGTCGGAAACGACTACTGGCAGGCCGCACGCCTGCGCTTCGAGGATGACGTTACCAAACGTGTCGGTTGTGCTCGGAAATACGAATACGTCTGCCGATGCATAAGCCGTGGCCAATTCGTTGCCTGCGAGATAGCCGGTGAAAAACGCTTCCGGCAAAGATTTCGCGAACGCCTCGGAGTAGGGGCCATGACCGACGATGAAAAGTTGGACCGGCAATCCCTCGTCACGCAGTCGGCGATAAGCGGCTGCCAGAAGATCGAGGTCTTTCTCGCGTGAAATGCGGCCCACATAAAGGAGGCGAACCTCGCCGTTGCGCGTAGCAAATTTTTCGAAGAACGCCGGTTCGCGTCGAGCTGGATGAAACAGCTCGGTATCGAGCCCGCGCGGAAAAATTTTAAGTTTCGCCGGATCGAAGCCCGTGCTTGATCCAGCTTTGCCGGTACTCCTCGGAGTTAACGAAAACGGTATCGAGTTGGCCATAGAACCAGTGCATGTAACGCCATGCCATACTTTCCAGGAAACTGTCCTCGGTAAGAATGCGGATGTATTGTGGAAAATCGGTGTGATAAATGCCGCTCGTTTGCAGGTTGAGCATCTTGGCCGCGAGCAGTGCGGTCAATCCAACCGGCCCGGGCGTGCTGATGATAATCTCACGTGAATTTTTCCCGCTGTATGTAATCCAGCATCTGAAGAATCGGCGGGAAACTCAATTTTTGCAGTTCGTACTCCGGCAATTCAAATTCGCCGATGGGCGGGAAATTCTTGATCGGAATATCGTCAAATTTGCAGGTTGCTCTCGGGACGTTACGACGATGAGCTCGTTCCCGCTGGCCGCTCCAGCCGCGGTCATTTTTCGGATGGTGGTGGCTACGCCGTTCACGTCTTCGAGCGTGTCGGTGAACCAGGCGCGTTTGCGATTTTGCAAGGCGATCGGAATTTCGCCGGTCAATTCCTTAAAAATCGCTCGCAACCATTTTCGCGAGGGCGCCTGACTGTGAAAACCGTAAATGTACGGCGTTAGAATCACGAGGATCGGCACAATTGCGCTAAGCGCCTGCATGCTCTCGAGCATGTTGCCGCTGCTGATTTGCTGAACGAATTTTTTAAAGAAACGAAACGCGAGTTGCTCGGCGACCATGTTCGCCATGAGAAATGTGCGGCGTTCCGGCTCGCTGACTCCGTCCAATTGCGCGGCGAGTTTCGCCTTTACCTCTGGCCGTGCGAAATAACCTGAAAGCTCTTTCCAGAGCGACACGTTCGCAGGCTTGGCGAATTCGAAAATTTTCCCTGACAACAACGCCTTGCACGATAAACTCCATTTTCTCTCTGAGCGTGAACTCAGTGGGCGCCCGGCCTTCCATAAAGCGCGAAAACATTTTCTCCAGTAGCGCTGCGCCAGGCCCGAGTTTTTCGTGAAAGCGGTCCTGGATGAAACAGGCGACCGTGTTGTAAAAGCCGTGCGACAGGATCAACGGTGTTCCTCCGTGGCCTTGCGCGGTGCAATCGCCGCTGCGAATAAATTCCAGAAATTTCTCTGCAGAACTCGCAGCCGGCGTTTCCGTAAAAGCCGAAGCGGCAAATTGCCCGCCGTGATCATCCGAGCCGCCGACAAAAATCTTTTTCCACGGCTCCGCGTGTGTCGGCGCAAGATTGTGACGATTTGCGAAGTTCGTCGATCTTCTCCGGCGTCAACTGTTTGAAAAGAGTCTGGGCCAGATCGCTCAGAAGCGCGTCGCGCAAGCCGTTGATGCCCTCGAAATGTTTGAAGAGAAGGATGAGCTGCTCGAGATGTCTTGCCTCCAGTTTGCCGTTGACGCTGTAAAGAGGATGCGCGACCGCGTGCGCGATCTGCGTCGTTTGCAGATAGCGTTGCAGCTCGAAGATATTATCCCGGACGCCTTCGATCTCGCGATGTTGCTGCTCTGAAATTCCCCAAACAAGGACGTGCAGCTTGCAGGGATCATTAGGAAAATACGTCGTGACCTGTTCGCTGATAAAAGTGCGAGGCAGATGCGCAATCTGGAGGCAGCCCTCGATCGCATCGTGATCGGTGATGGTGACGTAATCCATCCCGCGCTCGAGCAATTGCGCATGCAGCTGTTTCGGGTCCGAATAACTGTCGGGAAAATCCAGGCGGCGGAAGAGCCATTCTTCCGAGCGCGCGCTGTAACGCGAGTGAATATGTAAATCGCACCTGCTCACATTTAGCGTTGTGTAACCGGTATGGCTTGCCAATCGCCGCAAGGAGTTTGGGCGAATTTCAAGAAGCCAGCGAAGCGCTGCCCCGAAAGCGTTCGGGGCTGGCCGAGCGAGCGACGCCGAAATTCGACCAAAGAACTGCGGCCCGGAGGGTTGAGTTGAAAATGGCCCGGCGCCTGCGTTGCGTCTCGGTCACAGGTCGCAAAGGACCTGCTCCCTAGTCGCGCCTTGGCGGCGGGCCATTTTGAACTCAACGATTGGCAAGTCATACCGGTTACACAACGCTAGAGTCCGCGTCTCAATCTTTGCTCCGCGATCCAGTCCTGGTAGGTCGTAGCGGTTCGCAGACTGCTTGTTGCCGTGATCAACGCGAGTATCTGCTTCCAAATCGCCGGATGGAAATAATCAGGCGGATGAATGCTTATGCGCAAGAGCGGCTTGCTCTTCAAGAATCGGAACATCGCCGCGTTCCAGGTGTGACTGACGGCACAGCGCCAATTGTTTTCGACGCTATAAACCAGCGTTCTCGCAGGAAATACGTTGCCCGAGCGGAGATCGACACACGGTACGGAGGCGTGTCGTGTATTCCATTTGCGCATCGCGCGCCGCGTGCTCCGCTTCATCGCCAAGCAACCACGCCGGCGCCACAAAACCTCGCGGCCTAAGACCGTGCGCGCGGAATTCGTCGCGCGCGCTTGCGATGCGACGCAGGGCTTCGTCATAACCTAGGTCGTAAAACTCACCCTCGTGCTGCGTGTAAAATCTTGTCAGGAATTTGTCGCGCAACGTTTCTTTCGCACGCGCGAGGACGTTCGTGGAAATAACCGTGAATGACGATTTCATGACCGTCCGCTTCCAAACCCCGCAGCCACGACACAAATTGCGCGGTCTTTTGCGAACAGCCCCTCGTGATGATAATCCGGCACCACAAGGATAGAACAGACGCGCACGCCGTGACGGGCCAGTTCTGAAATGATTGTATTTGCAACTTGCTGACTGGAAGGAGCGACGTCGTGCAGAGAGACGACGATAGAATCCGTGGCGGTCCCGGCACTTGCGACCAGTGGAAGAAACTCAGTTGCCGCAATTGTGCTCACTTGGGAATTTTCGACTCCGCAGCGGGTTTGAACAAGGCAAAAGGTGACTCAAGAAAATGACGAAAACCGAATGACGAAGCTCGAAAGACATGACAATGATCTAAATGACGAAGGATTGCGACGCTGGTGCTCCGTCATTCGGGCTTTGTGCTTCGTTTTGTCATTGGACAGTTCGCTGTTACGTCCTTTGTCCGCGCCCATCTTCACAATTTCGCGAAACGCCGCTTCCGCCAGAGGCATAACCGAAAAACGCGACTGCCGAACCAACGGAATTCCCTTCAATCGCGAATTGCCTTTGATCTCGCGAAGCGTCACCGGATGGCGCAGGGCTTTGACCGCAGCAAGATCGACAGTGGACCAATCGCCTTCCTTCGCTGTCGGATCCCGATACGCCGTTCGCGTCACTCTCGCGATTCCGACAACGGCTTTGTCCTCGCCGCTGTGATAGAAAAGGACTTCGTCGCCTTTGCGCATTTTGCGAAGATTATTTCGCGCAGCGTAATTGCGCACTCCGGTCCAGCTGGTCTGGCCTTCCGCAATAAAGTCCGACCACGAATAGGAGGATGGTTCCTGTTTCACCAGCCAAAACGATTTCATAGATTCCAAATTCCAAGCTCACAACATCCGCAGGGAAAGCTCAAGCTATAATGGTCACATGCTTTAGAGTCCTGTCTGATCGTTGGAGCTTCGGACGTTGAGATTTGGAACTTGAAAAATGCAACCCCTCGCGAACAAGTGACAATCATGCCGCGGCTGCCATTCATCACATTTGAAGGATCGGAAGGATGCGGAAAATCGACGCAAGTTCAGAGACTGGCCGCGCGACTGCAGCGCTTCGGCGTTCCCTATCTGGTGACCCGCGAACCGGGCGGCACGCCGATCGGCGAAACGATTCGCGAACTTCTCCAATTTGCTCCGCACAACTCAACCATGACCCCGGAAACCGAGCTGCTTCTCTTTGAGGCCAGCCGCAGCCAGCTCGTACGCGAGATCATCAAGCCCGCCCTTGAGCGCGGCGTGTGTGTGATCGCAGATCGTTTCTTTGATTCCACGACTGTTTATCAAGGCGCGGCGCGAAAATTGGATCGCGAAATGGTCGAGCGCTTGAATGTGTTTGCGGTCGGCGATTGCGTCCCGGACATTACTTTCGTGCTTGATGTTGATGCTGTAACGGCGGAGTCGCGAATGCAGACAGCCGCGCAAGGTCGATCGGATGGAACAACAGCCCGCTGAGTTTTATGAGCGTGTTCGCGAAGCATACCGTGAGCTGGCTAAGCGCGCATCAAATCGAGTCGTGTTGATCGACGGCTCGCGCAACGCAGATGAGATCGAGGATGAGATCTGGAAAAGGCTTTGCTCGCGTTTTCCTGTTCTGGCTAAAACATCGAACGTCAAACATCGGACGTCGAACCTTTGAAATGGCCTTCTCGCGAAAAACTGCGCTTGAGTATCTGCGTCGGGCTCACGAACAGAATCGGCTTGCGCACGCCTATTTGATCACGGGACCGCCGGACAGCGGGAAGCAACTGCTGTCGGCGGACTTGGCCAGTCTGGTTAATGGCACGCCAGCCGAAGATGTTTTCTCGGCAAAGGCTCGTGAGATTTTTGTCGCCCGGCCTGAGTCGAAATCACGGCGCATAGTGATTGAGCAAATTCGCGATCTCGAGCACGCGCTCCAAATGCGCGCAACAAACGGACGACGAAAAGTGGCGATCCTTCCCGATGCCGACCGGCTCGTAGTCCAAGCTGCGAACGCGTTTCTCAAAACATTGGAAGAACCGCCAAAAGATTCCTTGCTGCTTCTGCTAAGCGCCTTACCTGAAGCTCTGCCGGAGACGATTCTCTCGCGGTGCATTGTGATTCCGCTCGCGCCAAATGAGCAGCGTCAAAGCAAGGACAAAGAAGAGAAGTTGGTGAAATTATTGCAGCAAGCCTCCCGTGAAAAAAACTGGACGATCCAGTTTGCATATGGGGTTGCTCAGGAATTTCAGCGCCTGCTCCGCGAAGCACGTGGGGAAGTGAAGTGCGAAACCGATGAGGCATTGAAAAAGGAAGAAGCGCGCTACAAGGATGCGACTGATGGCTCATGGCTGGAGGAACGAGAAGACTACTACAAGGCGCTTACTGAAAGTCTTTATCTGCAACAGCGCGACGGATTGATCGAGACATTATTCGCCTGGTGGACTGATGTTCTTCGGGCAAGCAACGCCGTGGCGCGACGCGATCTGGCGCATGCCAAAAAAGAAACCGCCGCCCTGGCAACGCGCTTCAGCTCTGCTGAAATCTTAAAACGCATCCGTTGCCTCGAAGAATTGCGGGATCATCTGGGTCGCAACATCCACGAAGCCCTCGCCATCGAAGTCGCGTTCCTGGCAATGTTCACCACAAAATAGCAAACAAACGTGCAAAGTTGACAAAAGGCCGTCCAATCTTATCCAGTACCCACGTATGCGACATATTTCCCGATTCTTTTTAATAGTTGCCGGTGCAGGTCTGCTTTCGTTGCTGGCTGGTTGCGGAACGACCACCCGCGCGCCCGTTGGCGGGCCATACCACGTCACGGCTTATCGTCCGCACGATCCTTCCGCTGTACGCGTAAAACTTTCGCTCTCGAAGGAGAACGTTTACGTGATGGAAGGCGACCGCTGTCTGATGGCGGCGGCGTGCTCGGTTGGTATGCCGAACAAGCCAACGCCGCGCGGGAATTTCAGTATTTACGCCAAGCAGGAACATAAGCGCTCCGGCGAGTACGGCTTTAGTGTGCAGGGAGGCACCGTTGTCGCGACCACGGCAGGCCATGCAGGCGGCCGCTACGTTGGCTATCCCATGGGCTACTGGTGCGAATTCGCTCCGGGATACGGCTTTCATCAGGGCTTTGTGCATCCCACGCCGCGCACGCACGGTTGCGTTCGACTGAAAGGAGAGGCCGCGGCGAAATTTTTTGCGCTGGTGCGAGTCGGCACGCCGGTAAACGTTGCCGAGACGCAGCCGGAGGACGCCACGATTGGACCGACGGTGCAACGAGTGGACGATTCGCGCACGCCGGATCCGGACCCGCACCTTATGGTGACGGACTCGGCGTTCGAAGCGCCCGCCGGTCCGCTGCTCCAATAAGATCCACGCAGGCGAACTTCAGCGCTCACATAGCGCCGCTACAATCATCGGATCGCTGCAGCGGCGGTCTATGACCGCCGTTCGGGTTGTAAATTCTGCCTGTTAGGCCAAAGTAATACACGCGGCGTCTGCCGCCTTACCCATGAGCACGAACCTGATTTCCAGCGGCACAACCGCGCGGGAGAAAGTGAACCTCCGCACGCCCGATGTGATGGCCGCAGTGCAGCAACAGGTCGAATCGCATTATCGCAGCGACATTGTCGAGAAGGTTCGCCGGGCTGGGGGAATCATTTCCGTGGGCGACACCACGGTGCGCCTGGCCAAACAGTTCGGCTTTTGCTACGGCGTCGAGCGCGCGATCGATCTTGCCTATGCTGCACGCAAAGTTTTCAAAGATCGCCGGCTTTTTATTGTCGGCGAAATCATTCATAACCCCGAAGTGAATCATCAGATCGCCTCGTTAGGCATTAAGAATCTTACCGGCAAAAATAAAGAGGCGGACATTTCCGATCTTGGACCGGAAGATGTCGTGATCGTCCCGGCATTTGGAACCGAAGTGTTGCTCCAGCAGCAGATCAAAGACCGCGGCTGCCAGATTGTCGATACCACTTGCGGCGACGTCATGAGCGTCTGGAAGCGAGTGCGCAAGTACGCCAGCGAATCGGTTACTTCAATCATTCATGGCAAAGCCGAGCACGAAGAGACCAAAGCTACCAGCTCGCGCGCGCTCGGCGACGGCAGCGGCCATTATCTGGTGGTCCTGACGCTTGCCGATACCGATTACGTTTGCGATTATATCCGGCACGGGGGCGATAAGCAGGCGTTCCTGGAGAAATTCAAAGGCGCACATTCGCCGGGGTTCGATCCGGACGTGCATCTGCAAACGGTCGGCGTGGCGAATCAGACAACGATGCTGCGCGGAGAGACCGAAGAAGTGCAACGGCGAGTTCGACAGGCGATTCTCGATCGCGATGGGCCTGAGCTTGCGCAGAAAAATTTTCGGTTTTTCGATACGATTTGCGGCGCGACCCAGGAACGGCAGGACGCATTGCGCGAGCTGCTCAATGTCCCCATGGACCTGCTGTTGGTGGTAGGCGGTTACAACAGCTCGAACACGTCGCATCTTGCTGAGATGGGCGAAGAAAAGTTGCCCACCTACTTTGTGCTCAACGCCTCTCGACTGGTGTCCAGCACCGAGATCAAGCATTACAACCTGCACGAAAAACGCGAAATCGTTTCGTATTTCTGGCTAGCGAGTGGCCCGGCAGTTATTGGAATTACTGCCGGTGCGTCTTGCCCTAACAATTTGATCGAAGAGACGCTGATCCGGCTTTTCGAACTGCGCGGCATCTCGCGTCAGGAGCTCGAGCTGGCCGCGTAATTTGGGAGTGCGCGGACATGTCCGCGCTTTAGAAAGCGGCGACATGTCGCCGCACTCCAAATCAAGACGCTCTCTTTCTTTGTCATTCCGAGCGGAGCGCAGCGAAGTCGAGGAATCTCAGTATTCCGCTGTTTCCACGGTTGAATTAAGAACAGAGATGTCTCGACTTCGCTCGACATGACAAGGCTTAAACACGCGGAGACTTAGCGACATGCGAAATAATTTTGTATGGCGCGGGCAATCTGGAAAGGCAGCATAAGTTTCGGGTTGGTTAACATTCCAATCGCTCTTTATCCAGCTACTCGGCGCGAAGAGTTGAAATTCCGTCTGCTACGCAAACGCGACCTCAGCCCCGTTAACTACAAGCGCGTTGCCGAAAGGGACGGCAAGGAAGTTCCCTGGGACGAGATCGTCAAGGGCTACGAGTACGAGAAGGGGAAGTATGTCGTGCTTAGGGAGGAAGATTTTCAACGCGTCGATCTCGAGGCCACACAGACGGTGGATATTCAAGATTTCGTCGATCAGAATGAGATCGATCCGATGTTTTTCTACAAGCCGTACTACCTTGAGCCGCAAAAAGGCGGCGACAAAGCCTACGCGCTTCTGCGCGATTCGCTAAAGGACACGAACAAGGTCGGCATTGCCAAGGTGGTGATTAAGACGCGCCAGTACCTGGCCGGCGTGAAGCCGGAGAACGGCACGCTCGTCCTTGAGTTGATGCATTTCGCCGACGAACTGGCTGATCCAGAAAAGCTGCATGTCCCAAAAAGGACCGAAGTGGGCAAACGCGAAATGAACATGGCCAAGTCACTCATCGACAGCATGAGGTCGAAATGGAATCCGGAAAAATACAAGGACGATTATCGCGAAGCGCTGATGGAAATCATCGAGGAAAAAGTTGAGGCGGGCGGGAAAGAAATCGAAGAGAAACCAAAGAAAGCGCCTAAGCCAACGAAGGTGATTGATTTGGTTTCTGTTCTGCAAAAGAGCCTCGAGGAAACCGGCGCGAAGAAAAAAGCGACCGCGAAATCGCGCAGGAAACAAAAGCAGCCTGCGAAGAAGGCAGCATGAGATGAATGGCAAAGCACGAATGACGAAGCACGAGCCAAGCCCGAATGCAGAAGGCGCTCAAAAAAGAGGCCGGGTCATTCGGATTTCGTCATTCTTTCGTCATTAGACATTCGTCATTCGTCATTTTCTTGACACACAACATTGCGATCGTTCAGCCTTACCGGCCATGAACTCTCTGAATCGTTTCGCCGACCCGGTTTATTGCATCATGCGATTGATCATCGGTCTTATGTTCGCCTGCCACGGCGGACAAAAGCTTCTTGGCTTCCCGGGCGGCGGCCATGGCGGCGTGCAGGGATTGATGTTGGTCGGCGGGATCATCGAACTCGTTGGCGGGTTAATGATCGCGTTTGGCTTTCTCACGCGGCTCGCGGCGTTTGTTTCGGCCGGCGAAATGGCTGTCGCCTATTTCATGGTGCACGCCGCGGGTAAAGCGATCGGTCATGCGCCAAGCGCGACCGAGCAATTCTTTCCAATTCTGAACAAAGGCGAACTGGCCGTGGTGCTTTGCTGGCTGTTTCTGTTCATGGTGTTCTACGGCGGAGGCCGATGGAGTATCGACGCGTTCATTTTCAAAAGTAAAACTCCCGGGGCCTAGTCCCGTTCTTTTATGAAGCGAAAAGTCCGCCTGGTGCGATTCTTGATTGGAGTTCTCACTGTTTCGCTCATGTGCGACGCGCGCTGTAATCCTGAGGAGATCAAAGATTTTGGCCGTGAAAGGCTGAACGCTTCGCCGCGACACGCGGACTGGATCGATATCAAATCGGACACACGCACGATCAAGGCGTTTGTCGTTTATCCCGAGCGCAAAGACAAAGCACCAGCCGTGCTTGTTATCAGCGAAATTTTTGGCCTGACCGATTGGGTCCGCGGTTTGTGCGACGAGTTAGCCGAGAACGGCGTCATTGCCATCGCACCAGATTTGCACGGGGGGCAGAAATTTGAAGATCTCGATGCCGCGCGCAAGGCAACCTCGGCATTACCGAAGGAGCAGGTCAAAGCCGATCTGGATGCGACAGCCAATTATGCGCTAACAAAAATTCCATCGTGCAACGGCACGCTGGCAGTGTGCGGATTCTGCTGGGGCGGTGGAGTGACGTTCGCGTACGCGAATGAAAATCCAAAGTTGAAAGCGGCATATTCGTTTTATGGCACCGCTCCGGATTCGCCAGAGAAAGTGAAGAATATCGCCTGTCCGGTTTACGGTTTTTACGCCGAGAACGACGAGCGCGTGGACGCAACGATTCCCAAAGCGGAAGAGCTAATGAAGGCCGCAGGTAAGAAATATGAGCCGGTGATTTACAAAGGCGCCGGTCACGGTTTCATGCGGTCCGGCGAGCCAGCCAACCCGGCCGTCCGCGAAGACGACAAAAAAGCGCGCGACGAAGCATGGGCCAGGTGGAAGACGTTGCTCAAACAGCTTTGATGGTAGGGATGGCGCGCTGCGCCGTCCGGACGCCGCAGCGCGGCGTCCCTACTAGGAAATCCACGGCGCAAGCAGAGTGAAAATTCCGAATCGCAAACGACTGCCACACGATGTTCCCCTGTGGGTTGACCCGAGCAAGTCGCACTACTTCATTACCTTGAACTGCGAACTTCGTGGGAAAAACCAGCTTGCCAACGACGTCACGACAAATGGCATTATTGAAACCGTCAAGCACCGGAATGCGCAGCGCATATGGTACGCACATCTGGCCGTGATTATGCCTGATCACGTGCACTTGGTGCTCTCGTTTCCAATCACTGAGAGAAGAGTCCAGACGATCGTCAGCAAATGGAAAGAATGGACTGCGAAAACTCTGAAGATCGATTGGCAGCGCGATTTCTTTGAGCATCGGCTGCGCAACGATGAAAGCTTTCGCGAAAAGGCCGATTACATCTTAGCTAACCCAGTTCGCGCTGGCCTTGTGGAGCGACCAGAAGATTGGCCGCATATCTTCATTGCGGAGCCGTGGTAGGGACGGCGCGCTGCGCCGTCCGGACGCCGCAGCGCGGCGTCCCTACCTCCTCGCACCTAATAACTCATCCACCAACGGTTGCGCATCATAAACCTTGCGCAGCGCCTCGATGATCGCGGCGGAATCGACTGAAACGGCGCGGGCTTGCGTGTCGGTGAAAATGCAGTCGAGCACCAGGGATTGAATGTCGCCGTCGAAAATGATGCCGACGAATTCGTTGTCCTTGTTCACCACCGGGCTGCCGCTGTTGCCGCCAATGATGTCAGCGTCGGAAACGAAATCGAACTTCGTCGCAAGGTTCAAGTTCGCTTTCTTGTCGATCCATCGCTGGGGCAGATCGAATGGCGGTTTGTTGTCGTGCTCGGCAGAACGCTGATACAACCCGCTGAAATCGGTGAACGGTGGAATTTGTTTTCCGTCCTGCTCGTAACCGCGCACAGTTCCGTAGGAAAGCCGGAGCGTAAACGTCGCATCCGGATAACTGCCGGTGCCTTCGATGGCAAAGCGCGCCCTGGCAATTTCGGCGTAGGCCTGTTTCTTAATTTCCTCCTGCGCGTCGTAAAGCTTGCGGGCCTCTCTCGCCGGTCCATCGATGAGACGCGCGAGATCCAGCATCGGATCATGCGCCGCCTGCAATGCGGCCGCGTCTTTGGAATAGAGCTCTCTCCGTACGGCTACATCGTTGAGTTTCGTCCCAGAGACGAGCTCCACCGCGCGGGCGTGCGGCGATTTTCGCGCCAGTACCTTTTGCACGAGAGGATTGTCTTCGCCAAATTGCGACACGAAATCCGTCAACGAATCGGTGAGGAGCAAGATTTCGTAATCGTCATAGATCGGTTCGGTCGAAAAAAGCTCCAGCTCGAGTGAATCACGCGCGCTGTCGCGAAATTGTGGAAGCCGTTCGCCATTTGGCTTTGCGCGCTCATCGACCGCGCGAAGAAGCAGCCGCGCGTATTTGAACAGATCACCGACGAATGCGCGCGGCTGGCGATACCCGATTATGCTCGGGCGTTCCTGTTCGAGATAGTTGTAAACCGGCGCGTTTTTGGCGATCTCGGCCTGCGCGCGTTTAATTCGGTCGTATGCAGCGATTGTCGATCTAAACTTTGGATCGCGCGTAATCGCGTCGCGCAATTTTTGTTCGCGCGCTTTGAGTTGCGACCAAATCTGCGGATCCAAGAGCCCGGCCAGATAACCGTCGGACCGTTTTCGGTTGTTTTGGACGCCGAAAAGATCCTCGCGCGCCTTTCTTGCGTTCTCGAAAGACCGCGCGCTGTAGGAGAGTTCCAGCACTTCGCGCCGGTTGAACATGCGCAGGACATACGGCAGATATCGATCACGGGTGTCGGCCAGTTCATCCAAAGTGAGTTGCCGATCCGTCTTACCGGGGTTCCCGCTTACAAAGGTGAGCTCGCCGTCGCTCGGACCATTCGGATTAAATTTCAAAAAATTGTCGATCTTCGCCGGTTGACCGTTTTCGTAAACACGGAAGATACAAATATCAAGATCGTAACGAGGGTATTCGAAATTGTCCGGGTCGCCGCCGTAGAACGCGATCTGCTGCTCCGGGGCAAAGACGAGCCGTACGTCGTCGTAGCGTTTGTAGCGATAGAGATGATACGCGCCGCCTTGATACAAGGTGATTACATCCGAGCGCAGCCCGGTTTTCTCTTTGCTTTCTTTTTCAATGGCGGCAATGACTGCTTTGCGAGCGTTGGCCGCTTGCTCGCCGGCCATTCCAGATTTCACCGCGCCGTTGACGCGCGCGGTCACATCCTCGATCGACATCAACACATTAAGCTCGAGATCGACGCATTTCTTCTCTTCGGCCGGGGTCTTCGCGTAGAAGCCGTCGCGAAGATAGTTGTGCTGCTCGTCTCCGAATTTCTGAAGACAATCAGCGCCGACATGATGGTTGGTAATCGCCAATCCAGTCGCAGAAACAAACGACCCGCTCCCGCCAGAGTTGAAACGGACACTGGCTTTTTGCAGATGGTCGAGCCACTGCGGCGTCGGTTCGAACTGATATTTTTCTTTGAGCTGTTTCAGCGGCGGCGCATTGAAGAGCCACATTCCTTCGTCGGCAGCGGCGGATGCGACAAAGCCAATTGCGCACGCGACGGTAAATAACCGTAGTTTTTGTGATGTCGAAAAAGCCGTAAGCATCGCCGAGCATAAAACGCTAGCGAGCACGCGACAACTCTTGGCCTGTCACCGCGCGGTCAAGCTGCGTGGTCCCTGATTCGATTGAACAGGACGTTAGGAATTTCGCAGGCCCGGCTCCTCTTGCGCCCCGCTAAACAACTAAGAGTCGCGATTACGCCAAGCGATACAACGAGGCCGGCAATAATGGTAAACTGAACGAACGTTAACACCCCGCGCGCGCATGCCTTCAAAGCAAGACTCATCGCTTTATTAAGACAGGCAGACGAATCTTAAGGTTACAAAAAAAAGATCGACAACGTCCGGACGCTCGTTTTCTGCTGATGCGAAGCCGATTGCGCGATGGCATTAGCAGTTCTTGATTCATGACGATGTTTCGAAGCAGGCGGCACAAGATCGAGCGGCTCGATTTCATTCTCGCCGGCGCGCAAAAATCCGGCACGACGGCGTTGCATTATTTTTTAGGCAAGCATCCCAACATCACCATGGGCGACCAGCAGGAAATCCACTTCTTCGACAATGACGCGATGTTCGTTTCCGGGACCGATTACGAGCAATTGCACAAACATTATCCGCTGCTCGCTCCCTCAAAGATCGCCGGTGATTGCACGCCGAGTTACATCTATTACGAGCCAGTAGCGGAACGGATCTGGAAATACAACCCGAACATCAAATTGTTGATCATTCTGCGAAATCCGGCGGACCGCGCCTTTGCCCACTGGAATATGCAGCGCTTTAAAGGCCGTGAACCGCTGGACTTCTTCGATGCCGTGCGGGAGGAACAAACGCGAATCGCCGGCGCGCCTGCGACTGAAGCGCGTCGTTTCGCTTATGTCGATCGCGGATTCTACAGCCGCCAACTCGTACGTCTCTTCAAATTTTTTCCGCGCGAGCAAGTGAAGGTCACAAAGTTCGAAAAGTTCAGGGAACACCAGCGCGAAACGCTCGTGTCGATCTTTTCCTTTCTCGGCTGCAAACCGTTGCGTTCGGTGCGCAGCAAAGACAGAAACGTTGTGCCATACGAGCGCGCGATGAACTGGGAAGAACGGATTTTTCTCTACAACCTGTTCGCTGAAGACATCGCAAACGTTGAGCAAATGCTCGGATGGGATTGCTCAGACTGGAAGCTGTAACTGGTAGGGACCCCGCTGCGGTTGTCCAAGATCGGCAGCGCGATGCGCCTGCCCTACATTTTCGCATTGCTTAAATCGCGGGCGTTCGCTTGGGTCTGCTGCGAGCAGGGCTTTGCGGCGAAAAATGCGCGCGCCTTGCGATTCAAAGAGGCATCGCAACTCCGGCGTAAAAAATGAAGAACCGTCCGGCCGCGGATTAATTTCGAGAAGCAAGCGCCCGCGTGGTTTGAGAAACCGCGTTCGAATATCGTGGATGAAAAATTCCCAATCGGCCGGTGTCCATTCCTTCCTTTGGTCCCGTGTGATCCAGTGAAAACAGACGCGATGACCAGTGACGAGATCGAACTTCTTTCCGAGATCAGGCAGCGACGTTTGCGGATTGATTCGCGCGATGACTCGGCGAACCCCGAGGAGTTGTGTCGTGCCGCCCCAAAATGGGTCGTCGTCCGTGTCCAGGCCGAGTCCTTCGTGGCCAAAGAGACGGCAGAGGTAAAGAAAGTACCCGGCGCCACAGCCCAGGTCGAGAATGTGAAGTGGCGGCGTGCGATCGAGCCAGAGGTCCTGGACGTGCTTGACGTTAACGCCGATCCAGTACGCTGCGTCTTCGTAGGCGTTGATTCTTCGCGCGTCGGGCCGGTAAGGATAGTGTCGGCGCAGCCTTTCCAATTCCGCCTGATCAATCGTGGCGAGGATCCGTCGCGCGCTAACGGGATGAGTCCAGCGGCAGATGTGCTCCCACAAGCGCTGCAAAGCGTCGAGCGAAAACAGTTTTTGGAATTTGCGCGAAAGTCGCACGGAGAAACGATGCAGCGAACGGATTAACGGACAAGGCCTAACCGGCGCTCGAACAACAAGGTTCAAACATGAAGATCAGAAGTATTATGATAGTCAGGCTCGCGAGGCGCAGCACGCGTTTCCATTCCAATCGTGCATTCTTGTCATTTCGAGCGGAGCCGAAGGCGCAGTCGAGAATGGAGCGGCTGGGGAAGCTGCGACATGGACGGGAAGGCTGAAGGCTGAGCGAACGGGAAGTGAGCGAATCAAATCTCTCGATTTTATGGGTCTTGTAGCACATCAGGACCAAGATCTTCCCAGCGAGAGTTTAATCGACTAATCAGGTTAACTTTCTTCGCTCGCGACCACTTCTTCAGCTGGGATTCTCGAGCAATCGCATCGCGGATCTCGCGATAATGCTCATAATGAATGAGTTTCTTGCACTGATATTTGGAAGCAAATCCAGATTTAGCTCCTTCTCGGTGCGCCCAAGTTCGCCGTGATAGGCGATTTGTTACACCGATGTAAAGAACCGAATGGCTCCGGTTCGTGACAATGTAGATCCAGAAGTTGTAATCACGCGACATGGATCAGAATCAATTAGAGATGTCTCGACTCCGCTCGACATGACAAACGAAAAACAACGTGTCCGCGGTGCTGCAGTTCCATGCTTATTGCGCGTTCGTAGAGCTTTTGCCTAGTCAGGTTTTAACCCGTTCGGGCTTCACTCGCGATCAAGGTCGAATGTCCACCTGGATGAGACCGGTAGAACCTTCGCGAACGCTGAATCCGCTGCCCCAGCCATCGCCTGGGACGAGCTGTCGCCCGTAGAAGGGTTGCTCGTAACGCCAAAGCAGATCGAGCGTCGCTCCAGACGGTTTTTTCCAACGAAGCTCATAGTAAATATGCCGTTTCCATGATGGCGAATGGCCCGTCATAAAATTGAAATCGAACGGGGTCGGCCAACTGAGAGCGCTGCGACGCGTCACAAGAAACGCTTCATCACCCGCCTGCGGCACAACGGCAAGATGCTCGCCGCCATTTTCTGCTGTGGATGAAAGCGCACCGAGAGCGAAAACTTTCCCGCCACTGGCCACGGCAAATTGGTTGTCTTTGGTCGAGCCAATGCTCAGACCGATCTTCGGATTTATATCGTCCAGACTCAAATGGACATCGTTGACCGTGAGCCAGCCGCCAGTCCCGCTGCCCTCGTAGGTGACCAAGTGAACCGGCACGGAAGCGATTTCAATCGTTCCGAGCCGATCGATAAACATTGACACTTGGCGCCCGCCAAAGATCCACGTGGCCAGTATTGCGACGCCGCATGTTACCAAGATTCCCAACGTCGGAAGGATTCTGCGCATTTTTCAGGCCCGCGAATCACGCGAATTTACGCGAATCGAAATCGAATGACGAATGACGAGAATGCCAAGGGAATGACGAAATCCGAATTTCCAAAACATGCGCATCGTTCTTTGTCATTTGAGCATTCGAGCTTCTTTCGTCATTCGCCATTCGTGCTTCGTCATTCTATGCATTCGCGTCAATTCGCGAGATTCGCGGGCCAAAATCAAGTTCAAAACGGAACGCTCGCATCACGAATGAATTCTCGCTATAACCCGAGGCGATGAGCGCTTCGCCTGATCACATCGATAAGCCGGAACCGCGTGGGCAAGCGCTGCTGGCGTTTCTGGCAATCTGCGCAATTTATCTGGCACTACCGCGCAACCTGGTCGTCGGGCCGATTTGGTTGTTGCCGACGGTGATTGTGGTTTTGCTTGTGCCCACAGTGGTAAGCCACCGGATGGGGAGGCACTCACTAAATCGCGCCCTGGGTGTCATCATCAACGGAATTACCACGCTGGCGCTGATCGGATCGGTCATTCTGCTTGTTCGAGCGTTGCCTTCGCATCGGGAGACGCCGTTACAGCTGCTGGGCTCAGGCGGACTACTTTGGCTGACAAATGTGATCGTGTTCGCGCTCTGGTATTGGCGATTGGACGGCGGCGGGCCAACCCGGCGCCACAAAGAAAACAAGTTCGGTAGCACGAGCTTTCTTTTTCCGCAGATGCAAATCACGCACGATGAGCGCGCTCAGTTTGCGTGTGCAAGCTGGCGGCCCGGTTTCGTCGATTATCTCTTTATTGCCTTCACACAGAGTTCCACTTTCGGCCCGACGGATGCGCCTTTGCTGGCGCGCTGGGCGAAAATCCTGGCCATGTGCCAAGTCTTCATTTCGTTGATCATCGTTGTCCTGCTGATCTCGCGCGCGGTGGGCATTCTGTAGGTGTAATGCCTTGGCGATTGGGGTCTACCTAGGATCCGTATTTTGGTAGGGGCGGTTCACCTGAACCGCCTGGGCGATTGGGGTCAATCGCCCCTACCAGGATGAGGGATTCGCCCTATCCGGAACGAACACATAAGGCCAATCTTGTTCGTCGCGAACTAGTCCCGCGCTGACTGGATTCTGACAAATGTAGGCAAACTTCTCGGACAAACTTTCGTTATGGCGCAGGCGATGGTCGAAGAAATTTCGTGCCAGTGTATGCCGCCATCTTGGCGGTAATTCGTTTGTAATCGCGAATCAGTTGCGAGAGCGAGTCGCGCCCATCTAGCCAATCAACCCGTGCAAGTGATCCGGCATAAGCAGTAGAAGATTCAGACTCCATCGTCCGCGCTCGTGATAACTTCGCGCAGTATCGAACATGATTTTTGCGGTTTTTCATTGCAGAGCTGATTTGATCCGCGTTTCTGACAGCAGATCGTGATGAAATAGATCCCGCCGAAGCGCCCGGCGAAATGCGTTGTGTGATCGAGTCGTTTACGCCATACGCGTGCCAGTGGATGACATTGGTAGAGGCGGTTCACCCCGTGGAATCAGTGAATCAGATCATCTCCACGGGGTGAACCCGAACCGCCTGGGCGATTGAGGTCAATCGCCCCTACCTATTTGCCTATCAGGATCAAAATGCCGGCCACGAGCGCCAGGATTCCGGTCACGATCACGGGGATACCGACATGAAAGAGGGCGATGATTCCAACGAGAATCAGATAGATGGCGAGCAGAAGCATTCCGAGGTTTTTGGTGATGTTCATGGATCCTTCTTGCGGCAAGCCCCGCGCGTTTGCACGCTTAAAATTCACCACGAATCAAAGAATAGACACGAACGGAAAAGCACGGATTACTGGCAGACATTTCGGTATTCGTCATTCCTTCGTCATTCGTCATTAGGGCTTCGTCATTTTCTCCGCCCCTTCCCGGCCAGGCGATTGCGGGCAATCGCCTTACCTTCGTGTTGATTCGTGTCCATTAGTGATTGAATTTGGATGAATCAATGGACGCTTCATTGCTGGAAGGATTGATTGCCTCGAACAAGCCGTTCAAAATCGAAACGGCTTCGGGGCGATTGTTCGAGGTGCCGCATCGGGATTTTGTGAGTTTTTTGACCAGAAAGACGTCGCTGATTATTTCGTACGAAGAGAACGGCACTGAACACTTCGCCATCGTTCCGCTCCTTACCATCACCGCCGCAATGGCGCGCGCGTGACGATCGCTCAAAGCCGCGAGGAAATTTGCCCGCGCATCACGCTAATTAGCGCGAATGATTTCTGTTTCGGATTTTTTTCGCGTGGATTCGCGTGACTCGCGGGCTGCTGTCTCCTTCATGCGAATTTAAACAGAAGGAAGCGAAGACAACGAAGAGGGACCCGTGCCGTTCCGCAGGTCGGCGCGGGGACCGGAGGCGCGCGTTTTCTGAGGAAAAATCCTAGGGGCGATTCACCTAAACTCCGAGAGCTTAGCGAGTTTCGGATCCGTGACTCGCATCAGGGTGCGGCCCCTATTGCTCGTATCTTGCGAAAGACTGCGCAGTTCTTGTTACCACAGAAAAAAGTAAAAATAATTGTTGACTTCCTCTGAGAAGACAGCGATAAGCGCCCCAGCCTCAGACCAAACCCCCTGAGAACAAACCAAACAACAACCGAAACCTAAAACCCCAGAACAACAACAAAACCCTCTGAGACCCAAAAATGGTAGCGGCGATTGACTCCAATCGCCCGGCGGTTCAGGTGAATCGCCCCTACCCAAAAACCCTCAGAACAACTGCAGCAAAAAATCAAACTATGAAAATTAAAGTAAAAAAATTCTGGTCAGCGTTTACGCTGATTGAACTGCTGGTCGTGATTGCGATTATCGCGATCCTGGCCGCTTTGGCTGTGCCCGCGTTAACGTCGGCGCTCGCCAAGGCCCAGTTGACCGGCACCATGAACAACGAGCGCCAGGTTTACCTGGCTCAGTTCTCCATGGCCAACGACGGCACGGCAACGGGCGACTCTAAGTTAGCGTGGCCCGGTGATCTTGCCGCGGTGCCAGCAACTATGGACGACTACGTCGACGGCGTCGTCGGACCTGGCTATCTGCAGGCCGGCGATATAAGCAAGCTCTTCAACGCTCCCAGTTGTGCGTTGGTAGTCAACCCCGTCACTGGTCCTCCCGACAGCGTAACTTTTACCAGCGGCACAAGCGCGCTAAAAGTTTACAAGATTAAAGACGTGGACCCTTCAAACACGATCTTCATAGCCAGCCACAATTACATCTATGCCACTGCCATTAACGGCCTGGACGTTCCGTACGGCCTAAGGGGCTTCACGGTGATCCATAAAGGCGGCGACGCAGCCGTTTATAAATCAGGCCAGGCCATCGTAAGCCTACTGGGGCAACTGCAATAATTTCCAGTCCTCCGTCGGCCAGATGACTGGGCTCGCTGCAAACGATTGCACTGCTGGTGATGGCGGCAACCAATTACATTCCCATAATATCTTCGGGCTTATTCGGGCTAGTTCGGCCTGATTAGTCCTTTAACTCAAAGCCCCGGTCGCCACGGCGACCGGGGCTTTTGTTTTGTCAGCAAGGACTCGCAATGCCAGCGCTTCAACCCGTGATATCGCTTCTTCACGAGTACGCCCATATCCCATTGTCCCCGGGATTTCCGGAATCTCTGCGATCCAACGGCCATCTTTCTCCTGCTCGACTTCGATACTGAAAGTCACGATTAACGAAGATGGATGAAAAGAGTGGAAAGCTCAAACCTAATCGCTCCATCTGGAGATGATGCAGTTTTGAATCGGCAACTGGATTAGCTTCCCCCCATAATGTTTCTGGGCTTATTCGGGCTACTTCGGCCTGATTAGTCCTTTAATTCAAAGCCCCGGTCGCCACGGCGACCGGGGCTTTTGTTTTGCTTGGAAAGCTGTGTCGCCTACATTAAATAAGACGGCGATGAGGACGATTCCCGAGATTAACGAAGCGATTGAGCATCTGGATGTGCGTGAGCAAATCCGCTTGCTTCAGGATCTCCCGGCGCATCTGAAAATCCAACCGGATGATATCGCATGGCTGAAGGCGGCTGCGCCGGCGTTCGAATTCTGGAATAATCCCGAGGATGCCATCTACGACGAGCTTTGAGCAAGGCGACATCGTGCTGGTGCCGTTTCCGTTCACCGATCTTAGCGCCATCAAGCAACGTCCTGCACTGGTGATGTCGCCTGCAGATTAAACGATACACGGCCTGATTTAGTCGTTATCGCGATCACATCGCAGATTCCGGCTGCGCTGGGTGAGGATGACTTGCGCTTGCCAGACGCGGAACTGGCCGCGTGCGGTCTGCCTAAGCCATCCATCGTTAAGCTTGGAAAAATATTCACAATTCATCAGGAGCTGATTCGAAAGAGACTCGGCCACTTGCCGCAGCGGACGCTGGAGGAAATTCGGAGGAAGGTGATAGAATCACTCCGTTGAAGGGGGAATAATGAACGCTGTCATGTTGAGCCCTTCGACTTCGCTCAGGACAGGCTTCGCGAAACATCTCTGGCTACTCTCCTCGCGCTCGGAATGATCAGAGATTCTTCTCCCGCGACTGCGGGATCAAAATGACATTTCTGAGATGGGTTCTAGAAAGAGCATCACGCTCGTCGCCGCACAGTGCCAAGCAATCGGCCAGGGTAGCGGCGATTGACCACAATCGCCGCGTATCAACCACCGATCATTTACGAAACAATTTGAGCGTTTTTTGCGTTAAGCCGATCTGATACTCTCGCAAACGGCATGACTAAACGGACGGCGCAAAAGAGAGAAGACCAGTGTGTCTCCGAACGTCCGTCCGGTGGCGGACAAGACGCACGCACTACTACGACCTTGGAGCGACCCGACGTTCTCATCCTGCTCGGTCTGGCGGTAGTGACGTTTGGGATCTACGCGCAAGTGGTCGGGCATCGCTTCATCACGATCGATGACCTGTCGTATATCGAGGAGAACCCAATAGTGAATCGCGGCGTTACGCTCGGGGGACTCGCCTGGGCGTTTACCACTTTTCACGAGGCGAACTGGCATCCACTCACATGGATCGCACACCTGATCGATAGCCAACTCTTCGGCACGTTTGCGGGTGGCCATCTGCTCGTTAACGCACTGATTCATGCGGCAAACACGGTGCTTATCTTCTGGTTTCTGTTGCGAACGACACACGCCCGATGGTCGAGCGCGCTGGTTGCGGCGCTTTTTGCGCTTCATCCGTTGCACGTGGAATCGGTTGCCTGGGCGGCTGAACGCAAAGATACGCTGTCCACATTTTTTGGCTTGCTGTCCCTGATTGCTTATGCGCGTTACGCGGAGGCGCCTTCGATCAGGCGCTATGCGTGGACCTTTATCACGCTCGCGCTGGGACTAATGGCCAAACCGATGCTGGTGACGTGGCCTTTTGTCATGTTGCTGCTCGATTACTGGCCGTTGGACGATTTCAGAATCCATGGTAGGGACATCGCGCTGCGATGTCCGGACGCCGCAGCGCGGCGTCCCTACCTCTTCGAGCGGGTGGTCAGTAGTCCGTGGTCTTGTTGTCGAAAAGATACCGTTGTTTGCTCTCGTGGCGGCGTCCGCGGTTGTCACGTTCGTCGCGCAATCTCATGGCGCTGTGCGCACATTCACGGATTGTCCTCTTGCGCTGCGCCTATCGAACGCGCTTGTCTCGTATGCGAAATACGTGCTGCGGGCGTTCTGGCCAAATGATCTTGCCGTGTTTTACCCGTTCCCGGGGACGGCCATACCGGCCTGGCAGATCAGCGGCGCAGCATTGCTATTGATTGGAATTACGGCATTCTGTTTTTTCCAACGGAAAATCCGGCCCTACCTCATCGTAGGCTGGCTTTGGTTTCTGGGAACACTGGTTCCGGTCATTGGACTCGTTCAGGTTGGCGGGCAAACCATGGCGGACCGCTACTTTTATATTCCATCAATCGGTTTGTTCATTGCCATTGTGTTCGGATTAGCGGACATCGCGGAGAGGCGACGCGTTGCGCCGTGGGTCAGTGCAGTAATAGCGAACGTGGTTGTGCTGGTTCTTGCTACGCTTACCAACGCGCAGATTCATCTTTGGAGTGACAGCTTCACTTTGTTTAAGCACGCGCTCGCAGTCACCCCGCCTAACGAAGCCATAGAACGCTCTCTGGGCTATGCCCTGCAAAGGAGCGGCCGGCTCGATGAAGCCGCGGCGCATTTTGAGAAGGCACTCCAGCTCACACCCGATGACGACACGTCGCTGTTGTACCTGGGCGTTTGCCGTTTTTACCAGGGCCGGGTACCGGAAGCCATCCAATATGCCCAGGCAGCAATCCGTTTGCAGCCGGACGCGGCTAAAGCGCACGACCTGCTGGGCATGTCGTTGGCGATGCAGAACCAAAACGAAGCCGCGCTCGATGAAGAGCGCCGCGCGGCAAAGTTAGCACCCAAAGACGCGGAAATTCGGAACGATCTTGGAGCGGCGCTGGCGCGGCTGGGCAGAATTCCGGAGGCTATTGATGAATTTCACGAAGCGCTGCGGTTGAATCCCCAAAACGCCCCTGCCCATACCAATCTGGGGTCGCTCCTCCTTTCATCCGGTAAAGCCCAGGAGAGCATTCCGGAATTTGAGGCAGCACTGCGTCTCGACCCGAAGTCGAAAGCTGCGGCCGACGGTCTGCGCCAGGCGCAGGCGCAGTTAGGCCCGCAAAGGTAGTGGCACGAGGAGAATTTCGCTTAGTTCGGCAGGGTGGGGGAACCACGGATGGCACGAATGGTCGTTGAATGACGGACCACGAATGACGAATGACAGAATTGTATCCGTGACATTCGTGTGATCCGTGGTTGTACTCGGTTGCCCCGATGACAGCCCGTATTCGAAATTTTGAACAGGGCAGTCAGCTGGATCTGAGCAATTGTTTTGATTTCCTTTGATTTTGAATCCAGAGGACGACAAGCCAGCATAAAAAGACCGTCGTAGCAAAACCGGCGAGCCATAGTCCGAGCATGAGGCTGGCGGGCCGGTAAATAAATTCGAGCGTGCCGCTACCTGCCGGGACAACCACACCGCGAATGGCGTAGTTGGCACGAAGAATCGGAACGGAGTTGCCGTTGTAAAACGCGCGCCAGCCTTTGTCCCAATTATCGGCCAGCACCACAAGGCCGGGCGTTTCCATTTTCACTGAAATTGTAATATGGCTTGGAATTTCATTCGTGATTTGAGCCACGCCACGGCAATCGGCTGGCAGCTGAATCGGCCACTCGACAAATGTCGTCTTTGCGGCGTCAAATTGTTGTGATGCGATTTGCTGTAATTCATCGTAAGCGTTGGAAACGGTTTGGACAGATTTCGGAACGAACGCGCGCGGGAGCGCGGCTGAATTGACCAGCGCCCAATAATCGTCTCCTTGAAATGGAGGATGGATGGATTCACGCGGAGCGCCCCGAAAAATAACGTAGCGCACATTAAGCATGTTCAGAGTTGGCAAGAGTTGGATGTTGCCCGGCGGCAGCATACGTCCCATGGGCGATAAGCGTTGCGTTGCTGCGTAAGACGATGCTTCTATCGGTTCGGATGCCCGTTGCAAGAGGGCAACCATCCGAGCGGGATCAACGGCGTCATAACCTCGGATGTCGTTTAATCCCGCCATGCTGGCCAATAACGCCGGTAAACAATGAAACCCCATCACCCGACCGGGAATGGATTTTGAGATTTCATCCAAAACTGGAATTTTCGGATAATAAAGCGCCGGGTCGCATTGTGGATTGCGGCCGTAATCGAACCACAGCAAATCGCCCACCAGGAAAATTGCCAGAATCGGAAAAAGACGAAACTGCGCGGATTTTCGAAACCACAAAAACAACCAACCTGCAAAGCCCAGACCGCTCAGCACCGCCATGACGGTGTAATGCAGGGTGAACCAAACCTGAACTTGCCGCAAATCGTGGACGCTGTGAATCCTCTGAAATGTTTGTCCATGAAGAAGTGCGTTTTCAATCTCCGTGGCCAGCGGTTCAGGCAAAACGTAGCTGAGATAAATGCACGAGCCGAAAGATCCGGCGAGCAAAACAGCCGGCAGCCAAAACCACCAACGTCTTTTCAGCGAATGCCGCAAAAGACAATCCAGTCCGATGGCCGTCATGGAAAGAATTGCAAATGAACTCAGAAAGGTGAGGCGATTGTGAGACATCATGTTCATTCCCGGCAGGCGCAGCAATTGCACAAATCCCGGAATGTCCAGACACCAACTCATTCCGAACACGGCCAGAAAAAAAAGACAGAAAGCACTGATGGCGCGATGGCGGCGCCTGCACCACGCCAACGGCGCCACGAGCAGCGTGGCCAACACGCCCGAATACGCGGCAGACGGACTTTCCAAAAGGTTGGGTTCAAATTGCGGCGGAATAAAAGTGCTGCCGGTTACCGTGTCGCCGTAAATATCGGGCAACACCACTTGAGGCGCCGCGGTCAAGCCGACGGGCGGCCGTTCTTGCGCGCCCTTGCTGCGAACCTCCATGCGCGCCCCGGTTTTCGCGTATTCCAGCAGGGGCAGCAAGTGCGGCGCCGCCAGAAAAAATCCCAAGCTCCAGCCAATAACCAACATTGCCACGACCAATCCTGGTTTTTGATAATGGCGTTTGCGGCGGTGAACAGTCCACAAACGCCAAAGGGCAAAAATTCCAGAACCCAGCAACACTTGACAAGCGACGTCAAGCGCCCCGCTGGTCAAAACCAAAAACGTCACGACACTTAACCCGACGATTGCCAGTGCGCCGCCGCGGACGATTTTATCCACGCACAAAAAAATCCACGGCAACCAACAAACCGGCAGAGGGACAGCAGAACCTTGCCACAAGACAAAAAACGCCGTGAGCGGATAGCACCAGGCGCATACCGCCGCGGGCCAAAAACTGACGCGCAACGTTCGCCGGCAAAATAAGTACATTCCCCCGCCCGCGACCAGCGCGGCCAGCAGTTGCGCCCATGCCAGGACGACCGGCGATTTCACGCAGCTTTCCAAGAACAAAAAGAGCGAGTATTTCGGCCACACGAACGGAACGCCGCCGTATTGATATGGCGCCCACAAAGGAAATCGGCCCTGATGAATTTCCGATGCCGCAAAACGCCGCGCCGGCTCATACACATAAATCAGGTCGGACAAAATGTTATTATGCGGCACAATTTTTGCCGTCTCCGCGGTTTGTGGAATGTAAGTTCCCGGTCGCGCAAGAAGATCGAGCGGCAAAAGTATTTTTTGCCCAGTCAACGATGGGCCGTATAAAATTGCCTGCCCAAAAACGACTCCGGCCACGACAATCAGCAACCTCAAAAATTTTCCGCCCGCCCATTTCTGATTGTCAATTTTCATGAGCAAGGAAAATTCAGGCCAACAATCGATTGTGCTCCTTTTCCTCCGGCGATTTTCGACCGAATCAACAGAATTTTTACAGAGTTAATTTTGATCCACTTTGTCATTTCTGCCCGACATCTGCGAAATCTGCATCAATCTTCAGGCGGTCTTTTCCATCCTTGAGTCAGATTACATCGCTGTCCGTCGGTTTTCCAAAACCTTCACGACTTCGCTGGAAACCACCCAATCGTGACCATGAAAAATTCGGGCTCGCGGGTTAACAACAATTCCGGCCATAAAGGAATTCAACCTCCAACGCTCAATTACTCTGCCATTCCGAGCGGAGTCGAGGAATCTCTCGGAGATTAGAATAGAGATGTCTCGACTTCGCTCGACATAACAAGCGACATGTGAGTTGAAACTTGAATGTTGAGCGTTGAGCATTGAGCATTTGCTCATGCAGATCGCTACAGAATCGTCAATCGAACTTCCCCGAATTAGAAAAGTCCGCAGCGGCAAGGTGCGTGAAATTTTTGACCTTGGAGATACGCTGCTCTTCGTCGCAAGCGATCGTATCTCGGCTTTCGATGTGATCCTGCCATGCGCAAAACGATAGCTGTCGTTCAATCGAATTACATTCCTTGGCGAGGGTACTTTGATTTAATCAACTCCGTAGACGAATTTATTCTCTACGATGACGTGCAGTACACGATCAGAGACTGGCGAAACCGAAATATCATCAAGACCTCGAGCGGGCCTCTGTGGCTAACGATACCGGTTCAAGTAAAAGGTAAGTATCTGCAAAAGATAAAAGATACCAGGATCAGTGATCCGACCTGGCGGCGGAGACATTGGGCGACCATCGCGCATAGCTACTCAAGGGCAAAATATTTCCCTATGCAGAAAGAGTTGTTCGAAGAGTTGTATTTGCAAGCGGATGACAAATTGCTCTCTGAGATTAACTATCGCTTCATCGTCGCAATTTGCCGAATTCTTGGAATAAGAACGACCATATCATGGTCAATGGATTACAATTTGATTGGGGACAAAACCGAAAGATTGGTTCATTTATGCCAGCAAGCAGGTGCGACGGCGTACCTCTCGGGACCTTTGGCAAAAGCTTACCTCGATGAAGAATTATTTAAGAAGGAGGGTATCGTCGTTTCTTACGTGGATTATTCTGGCTATCGGGAATATACTCAGCTCTACCCGCCGTTCCAACCGCAACTCAGCATAATTGATCTCATCTTCAACGAAGGCCCTCAGGCCACCAAGTATATGAAGAGTTTCTAATGTGGACCTTTCAATCGTTACCACACTGTACGCTTCAGCCCCTTATTTAGAAGAGTTTTATGCTCGCACCTGTGTCGTCGCCGAAAGAGTGACGAGTGATTTCGAGATCATCCTCGTTAATGACGGCTCGCCGGACAATTCTCTTGAGATAGGGCTCTCGCTCTACCGAAAAGATGCGCGTGTCCGAGTTGTCGATCTCTCGAGAAACTTTGGCCATCATAAGGCCATGATGACGGGTCTCGCCCATGCCCGCGGCGACATGGTATTTTTGCTCGACAGCGACCTCGAAGAGGAACCTGAGCTCTTAAATACATTTTACGAGAAGTTACAGCAGACGGGAGCCGACGTTGTCTTTGGCGTGCAACAAAAACGCAAGGGTCGGGCGTTCGAGCGGATAAGCGGATCTTTGTACTTTAAAGTGTTCAACCTGCTCTCGACCTATCCAATTCCTCCAAATCTTACTACCGCTCGGTTGATGAAGTGCGAATATGTAGCTGCCCTTATCCGTCATCAAGAGCGCGAGTTTGTGATGTCGGGTTTATGGGCTTTGACTGGATTCAAACAGGTCCCAATCACTGTAAAAAAGCATCATAAGGGCGAGAGCTCCTATGGACTTAGACGCAAACTTTCACATCTCGTCAACTCCGTCACCTCGTTCAGTGGCAAACCTCTAGTTCTCATTTTTTACCTTGGGTCTATCCTTATCCTCATTTCAGGTGTAGCCGCCCTTGACCTGATTATCAGACGGATTTTTTTCGGCGTTATGCTCCAAGGCTGGGCTTCCCTAATCGTTTCTATCTGGCTATTGGGTGGAATTACGATTTTCTGTGTTGGCATTATCGCCATCTACCTCTCGAAAATATTCATCGAGGTGAAACAACGACCTTACACTATTATTAGGGAGGTCTATGAGACGAAGGAGCTCCCTTCCAGTCTGGGTAAGCGACTGTTTTACGACGCGCCACAAGAGAAACAAGCAGACAGCGATGGACGATGCTAAGATCCGCGGTGAGGTTGAGAGCTATTACAGCGACAAAATAGAAGTTCACGGACCTACTGCCCAAGGGGTGGACTGGAATTCGCCAGATTCTCAACGTTTGAGATTCGTTCAACTTCTGAAGCTCATCGATCACAATCAACCATTCACTATCAACGACTACGGCTGTGGTTATGGCGCTCTCGCCGATTACCTGAGCAACGAAGGTTATGCGTTTCAATATTTGGGCTTTGACATCTCTCGGAAGATGATAGCGAAGGCAAACGAATTGCACGCTGGGATGCAAGGAGTCGCTTTTGTCGGTAAAGAACGCGACCTGAAAGAAGCAGATTACACCGTGGCCAGTGGGATTTTTAACGTCAGGTTGAAGGCCGCTACCGAAGCGTGGCGAGGCTACATGTTGCGGACGTTGGCCGCTATCAACGGCCTGAGCAAACGCGGCTTCGCGTTCAACGTTCTAACGAAATATTCCGACCCGGAATTGCAACGTCCTGATCTTTACTACGCCGACCCACTGTTCCTGTTTGACTACTGCAAGACGAAATTCTCCCGGTTCGTTACTTTACTTCACGATTATCCGCTCTACGAGTTCACCCTCTTGGTCAGGAAGGAGTAGCAAGGAGTTTTATGGCGAAGGTGGTAATTTTTGGAGCGGGCGACATCGCTCGCCTGGCTCACTACTACTTTACGCACGATAGCAAACACGAAGTTGCCGCTTTCACAGTTGATCAGAAGTACATCAAAGACGAGTCCTTTCTAAAACTGCCACTGGTTGCCTTTGAAGACGTCGCCAAGCTTTATCCACCGCAGGATTACAAGATGTTTGTGGCCTTGAGTTATGCAAAAATGAACAGGCTCCGGGCAGAGAAGTATTACCAGGTTAAAGGTTTGGGATATGATCTGGTTACTTATATCAGCAGCCGCTGCTCCCTTCTCACGGACTACCCCGTTGGAGACAACTGCTTTATTCTGGAAGACAATACGATTCAACCGTTCGTCAAGATAGGGAATAACATCACACTTTGGAGCGGAAATCATATAGGCCATGATTCTACCATTGGCGACCACTGCTTTCTTGCTTCTCACATCGTCGTCTCCGGACATGTCCATATTCATCCTTACTGTTTCATTGGTGTGAACGCCACGCTGCGCAACTCCATCGATATCGCGCCTGAGACTTTGATTGGCGCAGGCGCAGTTATTATGAAGAACACGCAGCCGAAGGGCGTTTACCTGCCGCAGCGAGCGGAGCTATTTACAAAGAAGAGTGATGAGATTGAGTTATAGCTCCTAGCGATGGGCCGCATACAAAGATGGCTTAAGAAGGGTCTGATTTTTGCGCCCCCAGGCACGTCCGAATGGCTTCGTACCCATGCGGCACTTCCGGTGGCGGATCGGGTCGGGGAGCTGCATCGCGTTTATTTTAGCAGTAGAGACAAAGCAGGGCGAGCACAGATTGGTTACTTTGACATTAAGTTAAGCGCACCTGACAAAATTCTGCGCTTGTCGGAAAAGCCCGTTATCGGCTTAGGTCAGACGGGCGCGTTTGATGACAACGGTGTTACAACTTCGTGGATCGTTACTCATCAAGGAAAGAAATATCACTATTATTCAGGATGGAGCCTGGGCGTTAGTGTTCCTTTCTACTTCTATGTAGGGCTCGCCTTGAGCGACGATGGCGGCGAGAGCTACAAGAAAATATCTGCTGCCCCTGTTTTGGAGAGGAACGCGGTTGATCCCTATCTCACTGCGTCGCCCTGCGTCCTTGTTGAAGATGGCACTTGGCGAATGTGGTATGTCTCCGGCACCGGATGGGAAATGAAAGAAGCTCAACTACGCCACCGCTACCACATCAAATATGCCGAATCGTCCGATGGAATTTATTGGCGCAGAGAAGGCCGAGTCTGCATCGACTATGAGTCGCAGGACGAGTATGCGATTGCGCGTCCCTGTGTGCTCAAGGACGGTGGGATGTATAGGATGTGGTATTCATACCGAGGCGAGAGCTATCGCATCGGCTACGCCGAATCGACGGACGGAATCGAGTGGAATCGAAAAGACGCACAGAGTGGAATTGACGTCTCAGAGTCAGGATGGGATTCCGAGATGATCGAGTATCCTTACGTGTTTGAAAATGAGGGTACATATTATATGCTCTATAATGGCAACGGCTACGGTCGGACTGGCATCGGACTAGCGGTGCTCGATCGAAGCTGTTGAGCTTAATCGGAAAACGAAGTAGAGAGCGAAGAGATTATAGGCCATACAATCCGGAAGTGTGCGACCTCTGCCGCTTGAAAGAACATTCAGTCTCGGTGCGGCAGCACGCACGCAAGACTGGATTTCAGGACCAAGGAGTTTGGCTCGGTCATCCATGAACGTCTAACTTTAGCCTGCATCTTTGGCAGGTTGTTGAATCAGATGCAGAATTTGGGTGAGAAGTCCCCCGCTCGTATTAAGTGTGTGCTTCTGACAATGAACAAAGTTCATTATGACTACGCTCGACAGCGATTGGAAAAACTCGGACTTGAAACTCATCCGGTCTTAAGCTGAAGTTCACCTTTCTCAATGAGTAAAATGTCGGTCGGCAAAAACGGCAAGTCCTTGCAGAACGCTCTGGAAAGCCTGCGCTATACCGGGTACGCGGTGGTTGAAGGTTTGCTGGAAACGTCCCTCATTCGAACGACTCGAGAGGCAATGTATCGTGCGCAGGCAGCAATCCTGCGCGACGTGGGTGAAGAACGCCTAAGAAGGGCCGGAGAGAGAGGCGTCCTGCGCTTAATGATGAAGTATGAGCCTCACTTTTTTAAATTCCTGGAGATGCCTGAAATGATTGCCATCATCGATAACACCGTTTCAGAAACGGCCATCCTGCATTTGCAAAACGGCTTCATTTTACCGTCGTCCTCGCGGGAAGAAACGGCCGCCGTTTTTCAGCACACTTTTCATCAGGATTTCCATCGTGTCCTTAACGGTTATCTCGCATCTATCAACGTGATGTTTACGATTGACGAGTTCTCAGCCGCGAACGGTGGCACCCTGGTCGTCCCCGGAACCCATCAACGGAATTCCGCGCCTAGCCAGGAGTACCTGAAAGAGAACGCGATTGCCATGGAGTGTCCGGCCGGTTCGATGTTGATTTTCGATTCGACGCTCTGGCATGCCGCTGGTCCGAATATCTCAGGCAAAGATAGACTGGCGATTAACCAACAGTTTACCCGTTCATACATCAAGCAGCAGATAGATTACGTGCGTGCCTTAGGTGACCAGTGTATGCTCGCGCAACAACCGCGAACGCAACAGCTCTTGGGCTGGTACACTCGCGTCGTGACAAGCTTGGATGAATTCTATCGCCCGGAAAAAGAACGCCTTTATCGCAGGGGGCAAGGATAATGGCACCACTTCGTGGGCCGACGACATTTCAGCCGAAATCGGATTGGAAAAGCATCATGAATTTTTTATACATCCTGGCTACGGTCCTCTTCACCGTGTACGGTCAATTAGTTGTTAAATGGCAGGTAGCCCAGGCTGGCGCTTATCCACTGGCCACGTCGGAACGGCTAATTTTTCTTCTTAAGCTTCTCATTAATCCCTGGATCATCAGCGGAGTGGCAGCCGGTTTCCTTGCCCTCCTTTGCTGGATGATAGCGATGACGCGATTCGACTTGAGCTATGCCTATCCTTTTATGAGCCTGGCTTTTGTCTTCGTCTTAATCCTGAGTGCGATTTTCTTCCACGAAACAGTGACTATGCCTAAAATGATTGGCGTCATACTGATAGTGGCGGGGATCATTATCGGCAGCCGCGGATAGAGCGCGCTTTTACCATAATTAAAAGGAGATTTTCGCCTCTTTGCGCATTCCATTTAATCGACCATTCTTTTCTGGAAAAGAATTTGATTTCATTCAGGAAGCCATCGCTAACTGGCAGCTTTCTGGAGACGGTGCGTTTACCAAAAAATGCCATGCTCTGCTTGAGAAGGAGCTTGGCATTCCCAAAGCACTGCTCACTACGTCTTGTACGCACGCGCTCGAAATGGCCGCGCTACTCCTTGACATCAAACCGGGCGACGAGGTCATCGTACCCTCGTTCAGCTTCCCCTCGACGGTCAACGCTTTCGTGCTGCGGGGCGCCCGTCCCGTCTTCATAGATATAAGGCGGGACACTCTCAATCTGGACGAGACTAAGCTGGAAGGCCTCGTGACTCGTTGCACTAAGGGAATTGTGGTCGTTCATTACGCCGGCGTTGGTTGTGAAATGGATGCTATTCTGCAAGTGGCGGGGGGGCATGGTATTGCCGTGGTGGAGGATAATGCGCATGGCTTATTCGGTAGGTATAAGGGTAACTATCTCGGTACCCTTGGCTGTTTAGCTACGCAAAGCTTTCACGAAACCAAGAACTTCACCTGTGGAGAAGGCGGGGCCCTGTTGATTAACGATTCTCGGTACATCGAGCGCGCCGAGATCCTTCGGGAAAAGGGGACAAACCGCAGCCGCTTTTTTCGCGGTGAGGTAGATAAATATACCTGGGTGGACATCGGTTCGAGCTACCTGCCTTCGGATATTCTCGCGGCTTTCCTCTACGCTCAACTGCAAGCTCGCGAAATTATACAGTCAAAACGGGAGCGGATTTGGAACTGTTACGAGGAACACCTTAGGGATTGGGCGGTCGATTACGGCGTGCAACTCCCGTCAGTGCCATCCCATTGCGAGCAACCGTTCCACATGTTTTACCTACTTGTGCCCTCCCTTGAAGCGCGTCAGGCATTGATCACTTACTTGAACGCACTTGAAATCAATAGCGTTTTTCATTACTTGCCTTTGCATCTCTCAAGCATGGGCAGGCGCTTTGGAGGAAAAAGCGGAGACTGTCCCGTAACCGAAGAGGTAAGCGACCGCTTGCTTCGGTTACCGTTCTATAATGATCTAACTGAAGCGGATCAGGCGCGAGTTCTGTCCGGCCTAAAGGAGTTCAGGTGGGAACGGAGGCAGGCTCTCAATTAGTCGCCGTTACCGCAAGTTCGGATGAGATTGTGCATTAGCTGTGGCAAACCCTTCGATCATCCGAGTTGGCAATGTCCGGCTTGCCGTTATCAACCAAAAATGCTCGCTGGCCATTTGGCTTTTGCTCCGGAACTGGACGAAAACAGCGAAGGATTCGACGCCAGTTATTTTGGAAGACTTGCGAAACTAGAACCAGGCAGTTTCTGGTTTCGTTCCCGCAATCGCTTGCTTTGCTGGGCACTCGAACACTATTTTCCAGACGCGACAAATTTTCTCGAAATTGGCTGCGGAACCGGTTTCGTCTTGGCGGGCATCAGGAAAGCGCTGCCCTGGCTTACTTTGGCGGGCGGCGAAGTTTTCTCAGCAGGTTTGCGCCTGGCCGCCGATCGACTGCCTGGTGTAGATCTATTCCAAATGGACGCACGCCAAATACCTTTCGAGAATGAGTTTGATGTGATCGGCGCTTTTGACGTACTAGAACACATTAGGGATGACGAATTGGTCCTCTCGCAAATGTACCGGGCAGTGCGCCAAGGGGGTGGTATTCTTCTAGCCGTCCCGCAACATTCCTTCCTTTGGAGCACGATCGATGAATACTCGCGACATATACGCCGATACAGCCTATCCGAGTTGAAAACCAAAGTTGAACGAGCAGGATTCAAGACGCTGAGGACAACTTCCTTCGTCTCGCTGCTCCTACCGCTAATGTTGATTGCACGTCTAAAGCAGCGCCTTGCCAATAACGAGTTAGACCCAGCGGCGGAATTTAACCTCAGCATTCCAGGGAACTTTCTCCTGGAATGCATCATGAATATAGAGCGAACGGTGATTAGACTTGGTGTTGCATTTCCCGCCGGCGGTTCCCTGTTGCTGGTCGCAAAAAAGCCAGCGAATGGATAGTGATCCGCGTTCCATTCAACCGCCAATCGCTACTCGCGAGAAGATCGATTACATCCGTGACGCAATCGCGACGCCGAAATTTTCCGGCGAAGGCAGCTTCACCGCGCAAAGCCACTGAGCGAGCCGAAATTCTTCGGGAAAAGGGAACGGACCGAAGCAGATTTTTCCGGGGCTGATCGACAAGGTACACTTGGGTCGATGTCGGCTTGAGCTATCTGCCTGCGGATTTGGTAGCGGCATTCCAGCGAAAAACGGAAGGCGCAGAAGGCGATCCGCCAAATCTTCCGTGATAGGGTAATCGCCCTCGCGTGCGCCAAAGAGCAGACCCATTGGAGATAAATGTGAGCAGTTCGGAGCAGAGCCAAGTAATTGACGCTGTGCGAGGGTTTCGTTGCTAGGCCGCAGGCCCGAGCGCTTACACACGAAATTTTAGAAGACGCAATGGATCACAACTCAAGATGGACACGGGTGGTATGCCCGGACGTCTTGCGCGATTTGGCCAGTGCTTTCTAGCTGACCCTGGGTTGATCTACAGCTGCTCGGTAGAAACTTTCGTTTGAGAAGAGGGTACGATAACTGGTTTTTTTGGCGGAGCATCGCGGATCGGTTCAACTATCCACTTCCAGCCAAGATGGCCATTTTTGTCGGCGGTCCAAGCTCCGCCGCCGCGTTGCCAGATCTCCCACCGCCAGTGATCGCTATTGGCCGGAATTGCGAACACAAATGTAAACACGGCCGTAATCATCACTCCGCACAGCATGCCACTCAGAAATAGGCGCCTCATTTTTCTGCGTCCCACACTTTTCTTATACAAGGGTTCGAAGCTGTGTATCAAACCGGATCCTTCCTTCGGCGATATTGATGAGTCAGGCTCGGTGTGCACGGGGTGTTCGGGTATCTTTGGTCGAATTCCTGATAATTGAAAGAGAATTTCGCTTAGTTCAATTAACCACGAATGAACACGAATGGACACGAATTTGTTTAGCGTCTGGGCTAGGCGCAGACTTTTGACGGTACGCTCCTTCGTGTCGATTAGTGTTTATTCGTGGTTTGAACTCTCTGCATGTTTTTCTGCCGTCCAATGAACACGCGCGATGCGAACGCTGTTTTCGAATCATAACTTGAATAAATCGCGGAGCAGTAAAGTCGAAGGCTTCGTAAACCTTTTCTAACAATTATGAAAAAAATTCTCTTTGCATTAACCATGCTTGCTTGTGTTGCGTCTGCTCTTGCGCAGGCGAGGGGAGCCGACATATCGGTCGATTTCTTTTACAACAATCTTTCCGGCGGAAACTGGATCGATGTCGAAGGCTACGGCTATGGCTGGCAGCCAGACATAGCCGTAAGCGATCCGAACTGGCGCCCTTATTCGGATGGCTATTGGGCATACACAGATTACGGATGGACCTGGATCAGTTACGAAGATTTCGGTTGGGCCACCTATCATTATGGTCGCTGGGCGAATCTCGCGGATTACGGCTGGACGTGGTTTCCGGGGACTGATTTGGATTGGGGACCGGCATGGGTGTCGTGGCGAACCGGTGGCGATTACATTGGCTGGGCGCCCTTGCCTCCGCGCGGTCCGGAGGTCGTCTATGAAGGACAGCCTATCGGCGCCAGCGTGGACGTCGAATACGATATCGGCCCGGAATATTACAACTTCTGCGACATTCGTTTTATCGGTGAACCGGTTTTGCGGGACCGGATCTTTCCGCCAACGCAAAACATTACCTACATCACGAACACGGTGAACGTGACCAACATCTACGTTCAGAACAACGTGGTCTATAATTACGGACCGAATTACAACGTCGTTAACCGATACTCGAGCCGGCCGATTCAGCGGCTCACTATCGAGCGGCAGACTGCCGGTGATTTGTCCGCCGCGGCTAAATCCGGAGCGCTCACCAAAGTGCAGGGTAACAAGCTCATGGTCGCGGCACCGCTCAAACTCACCAAGGCGCCTTCCAGTGTTGCGCCGCCAGCGGTGAAAGCCAAAGTCGCGCAACCAAAGATTGAACACGGCTGGAAAGGTGTTTCCAATCAGAGCCGAGCTGGAACAGAAGATTAAAACCGAGAACCCGAAGAATATTCCCCCGCCAACGCGTGCGGCTGCACGACAGGGAGGCAGCGCGCCGACTGTTGGTGGGAGCCCGGCCGCGGGCGGAGCCCAGCCGCCAGTGTCGCCCGGCCTGCGAGGCAAACCCGGGCGCGTTGCGCCAGGCGCGACAGCAGCTCCAACAGGTATTTCGCCTGCGCCATTTGAACGAGGCAAGGCGCATGGCAGGCCCGGCTGCAACCGGGCAGTACGATTCCGCCCGGAGCGGGCGAGGCAGCTCCGCCCTCTGAGCGGGGCAAGCCTCACGGCAGACCGGGCGCGCAACCGGGCGGCACGTCCCATCTGAGATTAACCGCGAAGGTGGCGCCGTACCACCTGCAGAGCATGGCCGGCCACCGGCGCGAAAGCTGGGTGAAAGTCCAAGTCCCGGCGCGGGTGGTCCTGAGAACATTCCGCCACAAGGTCGCGGCAAGGGACTCGAAAGTCAGCGATTCAGCACTCCGTCGGCACCAGCGGGCGCGGGTGCATATGAGCGGCGTGGACCTGAGCATCGGTCCAGCCGCCCACCGGCGCACCTCCGGGTGAAGCAGGAGGCGCGAGAGAAACAGGGCAGGGCGCTTATGGTCAACCCGGCGGGCCGCAGCCACCAAGAGGCGGAGCGCCCGCTGCTGGCGGTCCAGCCACAGGCGGAGCACCTGCGCCGGGAGCTGAGCGCGGCCAGGAGCAGCCACAACACGGCAAGAAACAACCAGAGAAAGGAACTCCCCGGCCAGGGCCACAATAACTCTGGTGTAATTTGCGATAGCGGCTCCGGAAGTAAAAATTCCGGGGCCGTCTTTTTGAATGCGCCTTTGTAGGGCGTCTGTGTCAGACGCCAAGCCATGATCTACTCGTCGTCGGCAAAACCTTTTTGATATGGCCACTGTTTCCAGTGAGCGACCAAACCGGCTCGAACTGGATTCTCTCGAATGTAGTTCCACTTTTCGTGAATTGATTCCGACGTTCGAAGGAGACGGTCAAAGCCGCCCGGCTGCCATCGCCATTCTTCACGCGCGCCATACGACTCATTAAACCAGCGTTTGAACCATTTTAGAAAAGCAGCAACGCTCAGCTCTCGATCGCACGGCGCAGTAAGCAAGTGAATGTGATCGGGCATTGCCATGATGCAATACGTATTCCACTTGTCCAACCGGCCGAGCGTTTCACACAGCGCTTTCCAAGCGGCGTCATTCGCCAGCGCCTTGCAGCGAGGCACGATGCAAAGCGTAATAAAATAAATGACTTTGCGTTCCCAGGGTAGCATCACCGGAATGCGTGGCGGTCGAGCCATAAAGCATACGTTGTAGTGCCTCTGTGCCAGACGCCACGCAAATTCAGATACCAAGCCTTGGCGTTTCACAGAAACGCCCTACAAATTTCGGCATTCCGCGCTACAGTAATTCGGCGATCTGGACAGCGTTCAACGCTGCGCCTTTAAGCAACTGATCGCCTGACACCCAAAAGGACAGCCCGTTTTCAAAAGCGCAGTCCATCCGCACCCGGCCTACCTGACAATTGTCTTTTCCGGTAACGCCTAGCGGCATCGGGTAACGATTATTCTGCGGTTCGTCCACCGAGCTCGAGCCCCGGCGCTTTGGCCAAAATTTCGCGCGCTTGTTCCACTGAAACCGTTCTTTCGAATTCAGCGCTCACCGCGACTGAGTGAGCCCGATACACTGGCACACGCACACAAGTGACCGAGGCGCAGAACTGCGGCAGGTGCATGATCTTGCGCGCCTCGTTCTGCATCTTCATTTCCTCCTTTGTGTAACCGGTCTCCAGAAAAGAATCGACGTGCGGCAACAGATTGAATGCGATCGGATGCGGATAAACTGTAGCCGAGGGCGTTGACCCCGGCCGGGAAGCGCGCTCTGGTTCCCGCCCCGCGCCTGTTGTTTGCTGCGTTAATTCATCGATCGCGCGCGCGCCGCTGCCGGAAACAGCCTGATAACTGGCGGCGAAAATTCGGCGGACACCGAACGCCCGGTGCAAAGGAAAAAGCGCCATCAACGTGATCGCCGTTGTGCAATTTGGATTCGCGATGAGCCCGCGATGCCGTCGCACATCCTCGGCGTTGATCTCGGGAATTACCAGCGGCACATGTGCGTCCATCCTGAACGCCGACGAGTTGTCGATAACGATTGCGTCCGCCTGGCAAGCAATCGGCACATACTTCCGCGAGATTTCGCTGCCGGCGCTGAAAAATGCGACGTCGATCTTTTCGAATGAATCTTCGGCGAGTTGTTGCACCGGGACTGATTCATCTCGAAATCGCACTGATTTGCCGGCGGAACGTGCAGAGCTGATCGGACGCAGACTTGCCACTGGAAAATTTCGCCGTTCCAGCACACGCAAAAGCTCTTGCCCGACAACGCCAGTCGCGCCAACGACGGCGATATGATAACCTTTCATCTGCAGGCGCAGTTTATCGCCTGGGTGATTCGATGCAAACTTCGCGAAAGATCCACATATCGATCCGCGATCAGAAGCTTACGTTGCAAGACGGCGACACGCCGATCCGCAGTTACCCAGTGTCCACGTCGCGATTCGGCATCGGCACGGAAATGGGAAGCATGAAAACGCCAACTGGCCGTTTTCGAGTAGCGGAGAAGATTGGCGGCGACACGCCGAGCGGGACTGTTTTCCGAAGCCGCGTCGCGCTCAAGCCCGTTGATCCGCTTCCTCCGACCGAGGATTTGGTCATGTCCCGTATTTTATGGCTCGACGGATTGGACGAGCAAAATGCCAATACACGCGACCGCTACATCTACATTCATGGCACCAAACACGAGGACAAGATCGGCACGCCCGCCAGCTGCGGTTGCGTCCGGATGCGGAATGCGGATGTAATCGAACTATTCGATTTGGTGGACGAAGGCACGCCGGTCGTAATTGAGGAATGACTTCTGAAGACTAACTAGCCGTGCCCAAGCAACGCCGTCGCCTGCCATCCTGAGCGGAGCGAAGGATCTCGGATTACCGCCGGTCACCAACGGAAGAGATCAAAGATGTTTCGCTTCACTCAACATGACAGCAGAATGGTGCCTGGAACTTCCGGTGAAATCGTCCCGGTAATACATCCAAACAAGACAAGAGAAACGTTGTTTCCGTGTGATCCTAAACGGGCAGTGCAGCTTGCGACGAAAGGAGGCGAGATAAATTGAAACTTTTACGAGCGATCATGATTGTGGCCATTTTGGCCACTGCTTTGAGTTTTGGTGCTTGCGCTCAACACAAAGAGGCTACTGTGACCACAAGCGCGGGAACGACCGGTTACGCCAAATAAAGCCGGCACCCAGTTTGCGATCGGTCAAAAAAAACTTCAGAAAAGCATTGCGTCCCCCTGATTCCCTAACTAAACAGACCGGAGCAACTTGCTGCTAAAGGAGGTGAGATAGATTGAAACTATTGAAAACGATCATGGTCGTGGCCGTTATGGTCACCGCTTTGGGACTGGGGGCTTGCGCGCAACACAAGGAGGTAGTGACACCACCTCCAGCGCCGAGCGGAAAATAAATCCGGCACCCAATTTAATCGGGGCGGTTTCGCCCAAGAGGCCAGGTCGTGCTACGGCCTGGCCTTTTTCTTTTTCCGCTTCGACGATTCTGACTAAACTGCGCGAATGGAGCTGAAGGGCGAGCAGATTTCTCTCGTTCAACTTGCAGCGGTCGCTGTCGGAGGCGAGGCCGTTCAAATTTCTCCGGTCGCGCGCGCGGCGTATTCTCGCCTCGCGAAAAGCGATCGAACAAATCGTTGAGCGCGATGCGGTCGTTTACGGAGTGAACACCGGTTTCGGCAAGCTCTCCGATGTCCGCATTCCGCACGGCGAATTGCGTCAGCTTCAGTTGAACCTTGTCCGCAGCCACGCCTGCGGAATTGGAAATCCGCTGTCCGAGGCCGGAGGTGCGCGCGATGATGGTGCTGCGGGCGAATGTTCTGGCCCTCGGCTTCAGTGGAATCCGATTGCGAGGTCATCGAGCTGCTTTGCGAAATGCTCAACCGACGCGTCTGTCCAGTGGTTCCGGAAAAAGGCTCGGTTGGCGCGAGCGGCGATCTGGCGCCGCTGGCACATCTGGCTTTGAGTCTCATCGGCGAAGGCGAGGCATTTTTTGAAGGCAAACGGATGACGAGCGCCGAAGCACTGCGACGTGCTCAACTAAGCCCGTGCAACTCGAGGCAAAAGAAGGTCTGGCACTGCTCAACGGCACGCAAGCAATGCACGCCGTGGGCGGACTGGCGCTTTTGCGCGCGAAACGCCTTGCGCGCATCGCCGACGTCGCCGGCGCGATGAGTCTGGAAGCGCTGAAAGGCACGCCTGCCGCTTTCGATTCGCGGCTCCATGATGCCCGCCCGCACCCGGGCCAGAAAGCCGTGGCCAAACATCTCTTGTCGCTGATGGAAGGCAGCGAAATTCGCGAGTCGCATCTCGAGGAGCGATCCGCGCGTTCAGGATGCATACAGCCTGCGTTGCATGCCGCAGGTGCACGGAGCGGTTCGCGGCGCGCTGGCACATTGCGAAGATGTTTTGCTAATTGAATCTGCATCCGCGACCGATAATCCGCTTGTGTTCGCGGAGAGTGGTGAAGTGATTTCGGGCGGCAATTTTCATGGTGCGCCGCTCGCGCTCGCGTTCGATTACGCGGCGATTGCAATTGCCGATCTGATGAGCATGAGCGAACGCCGGACGGATCGATTGCGTTAATCCAGACAAGAACGAAGGGCTGCCCGCATTTCTGGCGCGAGAGCCAGGCGTGCAATCCGGCTTCATGACTGCGCATGTCGCGGCTGCTTCATTGGTCAACGAAGCGCGCGTGCTCGCGCATCCTGCGAGCATTGACAACATCACCACTTCCGGTGGGAAAGAAGATCATGTTTCCATGGGAATGACGAGCGCGCTAAAGCTGCGTGCGATTGTCGATCTTGCCGAAAATTTGTTCGCCATCGAATTGCTCGCTCGCTGCTGAAGGTTTGGAACATCGCCGGCCATTGAAAGCAGGCGTTGGCGTTGAGCGCGCATTTGCGGCTGTGCGAAAAATCGCGTCGCCGCTCACGGAAGATCGACCGCTCTCGGCTGACATTGCCCATGTTGCCGAAGCGATATCGCCGGGGCGATTTTGAAAATAAGTGATTCGTTGATCGTGCAACCGCTGGAGCGGAATGGAGCACCCTTCTCTTGCGACGGCGGATCGCTCCCGCGGCGCAGGCAGATTCATTAGCAGAGGGCAGCGAGACTCTCGTAAATCGCGGCTCGGGTGGCATGTTCGAGCTTGCCCGTGATTTGGAACGGAATTCTCATCATCCGCAGAGCGAAGGGAATAAGTGCGCCTTTCTCCACCGGTAGCTGAACCGCGCCGATGTTACCGCCGCTAATTTTGCGGAATGGCCAATGTTCGAAGAGCCATTCGGCTCCATACTCTAGCGCGAACATCGGCTTGCAGCCGGGGTCCAGTGCCTGGCGAGTCATCGTGCCCAGGCGCGTGTCGTGCAAGAGCACCCAACTGGCTGGACGCATGTAGGGCGCGAGTTGAAACAAGTCGAGTAGCGGCAGCGGATGGCGATGGTCTGCATCGATAAATGCTAGCTCCAGCTCGTTGAGTTCGGCGATTTGCGAAACGAACCGCGCATCCTTTGGCGCGTGCACCCGGATCATCGAGGCAAATTCGCCAAACACCTCCGAAATCTCGAAACCGGTCGGCCGCATTTGATCAATCGCGCATTGCGCCAAGCGATCGATTGTATCGACGCAGTTTTCGCGCTTGCTCCCGTGGGTATGGGCAAGCGCCGCCGCAATCAACCCTGTTGAAAACCCGGTCAGTGTTCCGATCTCCACCACGCGTGTCGGCGCGAGGATGCTAATGACGGCGGTGAGGAAAAGGTAATCGTTCGGTCCGATACTACCTACGTACGAAATTTTGCGGCGTCTGGGGATGGATTGAAGAAATTCCAATTCAACCGGCGAGCGCGGCTTGGGGAGCTTCCCGAGCAACGATGCCAATCGCGCGCAACCCGCATCAAATTCGCTAAGCGAATTGATCTCGCAAACATGCGCGCCCTTAGGCGCCGTGTGTCGCGAGAAGGAGCCAATGGCGCGGCCCAACATTGCGGTGCGACGACCGCGGCGGGCGTGCTGGACAGCGCCATATGCAATCATCATCCGCGTGCGTTTTAGGGCTGCGGCAGCTTCGTCAACCATCAAAGCCTTGCGCGTGCTTCGGCGCACTTTACGCAGCCAATCCCGCGCAACGTGTGAGAATTCTCTGAATTGCCACCAGAAACTCTGTTGACGCTTTTTGGGAAGGCGTGGCTTAGGCATCCGGTGGCATTTTGTAGATTTGTATGCGCGATTTTGCAATTGAGACAGCGGAGCGTTGACAGCGGCGGCAATGCTTTGCCTTCGACGCCGCCGACCAGGCAAGATGAATTGCCGACCGCTATAGAACTGGCATCATTATCACGTGAGCGGAAAACGAATCATACACGCGCCGTGTGGTAGCGAGCGCAGTTGCAAAGGCTGGCATCAGGAAGCTGCAATGCGGATGCTCATGAATAATCTCGATCCGGCTGTAGCGGAAAATCCGGACCAGTTGGTTGTGTATGGCGGGACGGGACGCGCCGCGCGAAGCTGGGAGGCTTTCGACGCGATCGTTCGCTCGCTGCGCGAACTCGAAAATGACGAAACGCTTCTCGTCCAATCTGGCAAGCCAGTTGGCAAATTTCGGACGCACGAAGAAGCGCCGCGTGTGCTCATCGCGAACTCGAATCTCGTCGGACAATGGAATAATTACGCCGAGTTTAATCGGCTCGAAAGAATGGGGCTGACAATGTACGGCCAGATGACGGCTGGCTCATGGATTTACATCGGCAGCCAGGGCATTGTGCAAGGAACTTTTGAAACTTTTGCCGCAGCAGGCCGAAAACATTTCGCTGGGTCGCTCGATGGAAAGTTCATTCTGACGGGCGGGCTTGGCGGAATGGGCGGCGCGCAGCCGCTCGCTGCGACGATGAATGGCGCGCTTTTCCTCGGCGTCGAAGTCGATCCTGCACGCATCGAGAAGCGGTTGAAAAGCGGTTACTGCGACAAGATTGCGTCAACGCTGGATGAAGCGCTTCAGTTGGTCGATCAGGCGCGCAAAGATCGCAAATCGCTTTCCGTCGGACTTGTTGGCAATTGCGCTGACGTTCTGCCGGAAATCGTGAAACACGGGATTGTGCCCGATATTTTGACCGATCAAACCAGCGCGCACGACGCGTTAAACGGCTACGTGCCGCACGGGATGTCGCTCGAAGACGCGCTCGCGTTGCGCCGAAAAAATCCGGACGAGTACATCGAGCGCGCAATGCAATCCATGGCCGTCCACGTCGAGGCCATGCTGGCGCTGCAAAAGAAGGGTGCCGTCACCTTCGACTATGGAAACAACATTCGCGCGCAGGCAAAAGAGGCTGGAATCAAAGACGCATTCGACATTCCTGGCTTTGTTCCGGAGTACATTCGGCCGTTGTTTTGCGAGGGCCGTGGTCCATTTCGATGGGTCGCGCTCAGCGGCGATCCTGCTGATATCGCGCGAACAGACAAACTCGCGCTCGAATTATTTCCTAAAAACCAAACACTCGCGCGGTGGATGAAGCTCGCCGAGCAGCGAATTCAGTTTCAAGGATTACCGGCGCGAATTTGCTGGCTCGGGTATGGCGAGCGCGCGGAGTTCGGCCTCGCCATGAACGAACTCGTTAGGCGCGGTGAAATCAAAGCGCCGATCGTGGTCGGGCGCGATCATCTCGATTCCGGTTCCGTCGCATCGCCCAATCGCGAAACCGAAGGAATGCTCGACGGCAGCGACGCGATCGCCGACTGGCCGTTGCTCAACGCGCTCATTAACACTGCCGCCGGGGCGTCGTGGATATCAATTCACAACGGTGGCGGAGTTGGTATAGGTTTTTCGCAGCACGCTGGAATGGTCGTCGTCGCTGACGGCACGGACAATTCCAAACGCCGTCTTGAGCGCGTGCTTACGAGCGACCCCGGTACCGGCATCCTTCGCCACGCTGACGCCGGTTATTCGCGCGCCATCGAGTTTGCTGCCGCGAACAAAATCAACATCCCGATGCAGCCGCAAGCGCGCGATTAACTATTGAAGGAACCCACGGCTACGCCACTGAAGCGTCTTCGTGATTTTGCGGGCGATAGCGACCCGACATTGAGGGCTCACCTGCTCACTTAATGATTCTCCGCACCGATTGAGCGGCGAGCGCGTTGGATTCCCTGACAGCCTTCTTATCGTAGCCATCCTGAAAATATCCGAGTGGTCGCATCGGCACCGGCTCGGGTAATTGCGGCAACTTTAGCCAGCGCTTCGATTTCGTCGCAGCTATCTGTTTCGATTCCCTGATCTTCACTCTTTTGGTTTCGACTCCTCAGAACGGGCTGATCAGCGGAATTCTTTCCCGGCGATTGCGCCGGTAAGTAAGAAAATCGCGATCAGTTGTAAAGATGACCCATTACCGTTCTCGGCATCGACGAGAACGCGACGCGCCGTACCCCTTCATGCGGGCATGTTTGGTTGAGAGATCGCCAGGACCGCAAAGTTTTCCTGTGTAAGGCCGCATCGCATCCAATAGTGAACTGCCTTTGCCGCGGGCGACGTACGGTGCCTTCTGAACGATCTTCGACTTTCTGCGTCGCGAGATGGTTGAGCGTGAGAATTCAGATTTCGAACGTTTTGAACCGAGCGTCGACATCGTGGCCAGATATTATACTCGCAAAAACTCGGCCGAGCCGAGAAATTTGCGACGCTCACAGACCGCCGCTACAGAAAAGGCTGAACAATGCATAAACTGATTGAGTGTGTGCCGAATTTTTCTGAAGGGCGTGATCAGAACGTTATTCGGCAGATCACCGATGCTATCAAGTCGGTCGAGGGCGTTTCGTTGCTCGATGTTGATCCGGGGGCGAGCACGAACCGAACAGTGGTGACTTTTGTCGGGAATCCCGATGCAGCGGTGGAAGCTGCATTTCGTGCGATTGGAAAGGCGGCTGAGCTTATTGACATGCGCAAACACAAAGGCGCGCATCCACGCATGGGCGCGACCGATGTTTGCCCGTTCATTCCTGTGAGCAACGTCAGTTGGGAAGAAGCAATCGAATGCGCGCGCAAATTAGGCAAACGTGTCGGCGAGGAATTAAAAATTCCCGTCTATCTCTACGAAAAAGCGGCAAGGGATAAGGCACGTTCGAATCTTTCAGTGATTCGCGCTGGCGAATACGAAGGGTTTTTCGAAAAAATAAAACAACCCGAATGGAAGCCGGATTTCGGTCCGGCAGTTTTCAATGAGAAGTCGGGTGCGACCGTAATCGGTGTCCGCGATTTTCTGGTTGCTTACAACGTGAACTTGAACACAAAATCAGTGCGGCGCGCGACCTCGGTTGCGTTCGACGTGCGCGAGCAGGGGAGGGTAAAGACGGAAGATGGCACGCCTTCGGGCAAACCAGTTTTGGATTCAAACGGCGAACCTGTTCGGATTCCCGGCATGCTGAAACATGTAAAAGCCATCGGGTGGTTCGTGAAAGAGTACGGGATCGCTCAGGTGTCGATGAATCTGACGAACATCGAGCAGATGCCGTTGCACGTTGCATTCGACGCGTGCGGCGAGGCGGCAGCCAAACGTGGCATGCGTATAACAGGCTCAGAGATTGTAGGCATGGTGCCAAAGAAATGTCTGGTCGACGCCGGCCGCTATTTTTTGCACAAGCAACGATGGTCCGAAGGGGTTTCGGAGGAAGAACTGATCGATATCGCAATTCGCTCCATGGGCTTGAGCGAACTCAAGCCTTTTGATCCAAACGAAAAAGTGATTGAATTAAAGATTCAATCGGATCAGTCCAAAAAATCTCTCGTAAAAATGGATGTGCGCGAGTTTTGCAATGAAACATTGAGCGATTCACCTGCGCCTGGCGGTGGTTCCGTTGCAGCGTTAATGGGAGCCTTAGGTGCGTCGTTAGGCGGAATGGTCGCGAATCTTTCGGCTGGAAAGCGCGGCTGGGACGACAAACTCGAATATTTCAGCGATTGGGCGGTCAAAGCGCAGCAACTCAAAGATGAATTGCTGTCGCTGGTGGACGAAGACACTGCTGCGTTTAACAAGGTGATGGACGCATTCGCGCTGCCCAAAGAGTCGGCGGAAGAAAAGACAGCGCGTTCGGCTGCAATTGAAGCGGCGACGAAATGCGCGGCGGAAGTGCCTCTGAAAGTTATGGAAATAGCATTGAAATCGTATGCATTGCTGGCAGAAATGGCCGGAAAAGGAAATCCGGCCTCTATCTCGGATGTGGGTGTCGGCGCGCTGGCTACTCACGCGTGCATAGAAGGCGCAGCGCTAAACGTGCGAATCAACCTCGGCCAATTGAAGGACGAAAAATTCAAATCATCTCTTTTTGAAAAAGCTCGGAAGCTCAGCGCCGACTCAGAGGACACAGTTCAACAAGGTTATTCAAGCTGTGGAAAGCAAATTGGGTTGAAGCGTTGAACCGTTAATGTGTTCAGCCTGTCATGTTGAGCGAAGCGAAACATCTCTGGTTGTCGTTCCAGCGCTGGTCATGGGAGAATCAGTTTGAGATGTCTTCGCTCCGCTCAACATGACAATAACGATTGACTCTTAACATCTGACGAATCATGGGCTCGTTCGCTGTCCTTCATGCCGCACAGCTTGTCACGCTAGCAGGACCCACAAGACCGCGCGTCGGGTCAGAAATGGCCGAGCTGGCAATCATTCGCGATGGCGGAATGCTAATTCGTGACGGCAAGATCGACAGTGTCGGCACGAGCGATGAGATTGAAAAGAAATCGCGCGGTGCGGAGATCGTTGATGCCTGCGGGCGCGTTGTGTTGCCAGGATTTGTCGATGCGCACACGCACTTGGTTTTTGCCGGAAATCGGCTCGACGATTTTGAACGGCGTGCGCGTGGCGAAACTTATGAGCAAATCTCCAAAGCTGGCGGCGGGATTTGGTCCACGGTCGAGAAGACGCGTGCAGCCAGCGAGGCCGATCTTCTCGCGCAGGCAAAGAACCACGCACATTGGTTTCTACGCTGCGGGACAACAACTATTGAGAGCAAATCCGGCTACGGGCTGACGCTTGAAGATGAGCTCAAGATCTTGCGCGTAATGCGATCGCTCAATGAGGAATCGTCGCTCGAGATTGTGCCGACGTTTCTCGGAGCACACGCAGTGCCGCGCGGCATGGACGCCAATGAATATATCGAGCTTGTGATCGATCAGATGTTGCCACGGGTTACAGGAGAAAAGCTCGCGGAGTTCTGCGACGTGTTTTGCGAACGGGGTTATTTCGACGTCGAGCAATCGAGAAGAATTTTGACGGCGGCAAAAAAACTCGGGCTAAAGCTGCGAATTCACGCTGACCAACTCAGTAACTGCGGAGGCGCAAAACTGGCGGCAGAATTGGAGGCCACGACTGCTGATCACCTGGAAAAAACGGGTGAACGTGGGATTGCGGTAATGAAATCCGCTGGCGTGCAGCCTGTACCTGTTGCCAGGTTCCGTATACGCGCTTGGGTCGTCAGATTATCCGCGCGCCCACGAAATGATTGAAGCCGGGCTTGCCGTTGTGATTGCGACTGATTTCAACCCTGGCTCGTCACCGACCCCGAGCATGCCGATGATTTTGTCTCTGGCTTGCACGCATATGAAAATGTCGCCTGCGGACGCCATAACAGCAGCGACGATCAACGCGGCTTACAGCCTCAATCGCGGCAACACGATGGGTTCACTGGAGGAGGGGAAGCTCGCCAACTTCGCAACCTTCGATTGCGAAGATTTTCGCGAGATCGGCGTACTGGTTTGGAATGCCGCAATTGCATTTGGTTTACGCGAAAGGCGAATGCGTGGCCGGCGCTTGACACAAGCGCCGCTACAATCGTCGCTTTCTAACAATGAAGGTTGAAGTAGAAAAGCAGCCCGGCTCGGTCTCGAAGCTACAGATTGAATTGCCGCCAGAAGAAGTGGCGAAGGAGTGGGACGCGATCGCGAACAGCTTTGCGCGATTTGCCAAAATCCCAGGCTACCGGCCGGGCAAGGCGCCGCGCACCGTAATCGACAAAAGATTTCGCAAGGAAATCCAGGATGAACTGACCAAAAAACTGGTCTCGAAAAGTTATCACCAAGCAGTCGAACAGGAGCAATTGCGCGTGGCTTCGTTGACGAACATCGAAGACATCCAGTTCGGCGAGGATAAATCGATGCGTTTCCGCGCGACTATCGTCACCGCGCCCGAGTTCGAGCTGCCGGATTACAAAAACATTTCGGTGCAGTTGCCGGAGACAAAAGTCTCTGATTCCGAAGTTGAAGCGGCGCTGGAGCGTTTGCGTGATCAATCAGCTGATTTTGTCGATGTGCCGGGACGCGGACTGCAAATGGGCGATTTTGCGGTGATCGATTTCGAAGGTTCGGTGGACACGAAGCCGATCAGCGAAATCGCGCCGCAGGCCAGCAAGAATTTACAAGGCGGCAAGAAATTCTGGCTGCACCTGGCGGCTGACAATTTTCTGCCGAAATTTTGCGAGCAGTTGGTCGAACAAAAGCCGGGCGAGACGCGCCTGGTGATCGTGGAATTCCCAGCGGATTTTCCGGTTAAAGAATTGGCAGGCAAAAAAGCGGACTACGCCGTTACGCTGCGTGAGATTAAGAAGAAAGTTTTGCCAGCGATCGATGACGCGCTTGCGGCCAAACTGGTTCCCGGAAAAACGCTTACCGATCTTGCGCCAGATGATCGAGCACGATATCGAGCACGCAAAAGAGCATGATGTCGAGCGGGCCAAGGAAGCGCAGATCCTTAAATATTTGCATGAGCACATCCAGTTCGAGTTGCCTCCGGCGCTTCTGCAAAACGAAACGCGCCGCGCGCTGGCCGAATTAGTGCAACGGAATCGCGAGCGTGGTGTTACCGATGAGATGCTGAAGGAAAAAGAAAAAGAGCTGATCGACGGTGCCGCCGGAGTCTGGCGGCTCATCGGTTGAAAACAAATTTCATTCTGCATCGGATCGCAGAGCGCGAGAACATTCAGGTGAAGAAGGAAGACGTCGATCTTCGAATTAGACAGGAGGCGGCGCATTACAACATTTCGCCTGAGAAAATGCGCAAGGAATTGCAGCAAAAAGACGCGTTGGACGACGTGGCCGAACAGATTCTGCTGGGTAAGACCCTTGATTTCCTGAAGGCGAATGTTAGCATCGAACCTGCACAAGAATCCACTGTCAAAGAAGAAAAACCATGAGCGCGTCAGACGAAAACGTTTCGCAGGTGCTGATCCCGATGGTCGTGGAGCAGACTGGCCGTGGCGAACGCAGCTATGATATCTACTCGCGGCTGCTCAAAGATCGGATCGTTTTTATCGGCACGCCGATTGACGATCACGTCGCGAATCTTGTGATCGCGCAGTTGCTGTTTTTGCAGATGGAGGATTCCAAGAAGGACATCAACATTTACATCAATTGTCCCGGCGGCGTAGTTACAGCCGGGCTGGCCGTTTACGACACGATGCAATTTCTCACCTGCGACGTGACAACGTACTGTCTCGGCATGGCGGCGAGCATGGGCGCGGTCTTGCTGTGCGCGGGTACAAAAGGCAAACGCTTCGCGCTGCCAAATTCCGACATCATGATCCATCAGGTTTCCGGCGGCGCGCAAGGCGCGGCGAGTGATGTGGAACGCCAGGTCGATTACATGTTCAAGCTGAAGAAACGTCTCATCCGAATCATCGCGCAACACACTGGCAAATCCGAGGAGCAGGTCCGGGGCGATTCAGACCGCGATTATTATATGTCTGCCGAAGAGGCGAAGGCATACGGGCTTGGTGGACGAAGTGATCAAGTCGCGAAAGGAAATAAAGTTGCTCGATGGCGCCACGCCGCCGTCCGCTGATCGGTCAGTAGAAGTCGCGGAGGTGGCGTTACCGCGCAAGCTGTCGGGATAACAGCGTTTTTACCCCCCAAACAATATGGCCCGCGCTTCCAACCTCACGATGTGCTCGTTCTGCGGCAAGAGCCACGCAGAGGTGCGCAAACTAATCGCCGGGCCGGGCGTTTATATTTGCGATAGCTGCATCAACGTTTGCAAAAGCATTCTCGATAAAGAACTCAACGAAGACGCTCGGCGTCAGTCCTCGAACATTCGCGTCCCGAAGCCCGCAGAAATCCGGCGCGCGCTTGATCAGTATGTGATCGGCCAGGACATCGCCAAAAAGACGCTATCGGTGGCTGTGCACAATCACTACAAGCGCGTGTTGCAAAGCGCATCGCCAGGTGACGCCTCCACTACTTTTCAGCCGGACCCGTTTGCGGACGTTGAGATTGAGAAGAGCAACATTTTGCTCATTGGACCAACGGGCTCCGGGAAGACGTTGCTGGCCAAAACGCTGGCCAGAATCCTGGACGTGCCATTCTGCATTGCCGACGCGACTACGCTGACCGAAGCCGGCTACGTCGGCGAAGACGTCGAAAACATCATTCTGCGATTGCTTCAAAATGCCGATTACGACGTGAAACGAGCGGAGATCGGCATCGTTTACATTGACGAGATCGACAAGATCGGCCGCAAGACCGATAACGTGAGCATCACACGCGATGTTTCCGGCGAAGGAGTGCAGCAGGCGCTCTTGAAAATTCTGGAAGGCAGCATGTGCAACGTTCCACCGCAAGGCGGCCGCAAACATCCGCATCAGGAATATATCCAGGTCAATACCGAGAAAATTCTTTTCATTTGCGGTGGCGCATTCATCGGACTCGACAAAATCATTCAAAAACGCATCGGCCAAAAAGTGATGGGCTTTGGCAGCCCGACGCTCGAAGTGGAGGAAGCATTGCGAAAGCAAGCCATCCGCCATGTGGAACCGGAAGACTTGCTCGCCTTTGGAATGATTCCCGAATTCATCGGACGCCTGCCGGTGGTCAGTTCGCTCGATGCGCTGACTCGAGGAAGAAATGGTAGCCATTCTGACCGAGACAAAGAACGCGATGGTGAAGCAGTACACCAAGCTTTTCTCGATGGAAGGTGTGCGTCTTATCGGTCACCAAGGATGCCTTGCGCGCGCTGGCTGCGCAGGCCGTCACAAAGGGGACTGGTGCACGCGCATTGCGTTCGATGCTCGAACGCATCATGCTCGACATCATGTATGATGTGCCGAGTCGCGAAGACATCGCCGAAGTCACGATCAACCGCGCGGTGGTAGAAGGCAAAAAGCTACCGCTGATTCGCAAGAAGCAGGACAAGACCGCGGCGTAGCAATCGCTGACAAACATCCAACGCTCAACGTTCAACTTTGAACGTTACAACCCAAAGCGAATTGGACGTTGAGTGTTGAACGTTGTAACGTTGAGCGTTTCACTGCTCTTATGCGAACAATTCTCGTCAACACCGGCACCGAACTTCTGCTCGGCGACGTTCAAGACGCGCACTTGGCGTTCATTGCGCGTGAGATTTTTCCGTTGGGTCTGAGAATCGAGGAGCGGCGCACGGTTCCCGATAGCGAGGCAATCCGGCATACGTTGGCTGAATTATTTCCCCGTTGCGAAATTCTTTTTGTGACTGGCGGTTTGGGGCCAACCACCGACGACATCACACGAGAGATGGTTGCGGAGTCGCTCGGATTGGAACTGCGTCAGGATCCAGAATTGCTGAGTTCCCTCAAGCAGAGACTCCGAATTCGCGGAATCAAATGGGCCGCGGGAATTGCCCGTCAGTCCAACGTCCCAGCTGGCGCGCAGGTTCTTCCAAACGAAAACGGAAGCGCACCCGGATTCTATTTGAAGACAAATATCAATCCACGCATTCCATCGCCGCACGTTTTTGTTCTGCCAGGCCCGCCGCGCGAGCTTCAGCCGATGTTTTCGAAATATGTTATGCCGATCTTGCGCTCGCTCGTACCGCCCTCGGCATTACTGGAGCGGCGAATGTACAGGATCGCCGGAGTGGGCGAGTCGCTGGTTGAAGAAGCAATCGGTGAAAAAATTCTCGCGATTCCGGGAATCGAGCTGGGCTACTGCGCGCGCCCGGGCGAAGTCGAAGTGCGGATTATCGGAAAAGCAGAGGCGATCGAACAGGCGGAACGTCAATCATCAAATCGACGCTGGGCGTCTCGATCTTTTCTACAGCGGACGAAATCCTTGAAGACGTGATCGTCAAACTGCTCACAAAACGCAATCAAACGCTGGCCACAGCCGAATCGTGCACCGGCGGACTGCTTGCGAACCGCATCACGAACGTTCCCGGCGCATCGAAGATTTTTCTGGCTGGCTATGTTTGTTACGCCAATCGCGCCAAGACTGACATGTTGGATGTCGATCCAAAGCTCATCGAAGCGCACGGCGCCGTGAGCGAGCCAGTCGCGCGCGCGCTGGCCGAACAAGCCCGTGCCGGTGCAGGATCTGACTACGCACTCGCAACAACTGGAATTGCCGGGCCAACGGGTGGCTCGCCAGAAAAACCAGTGGGAACAGTTTACGTTGCTTTGGCTTCAGCAGAGTCGGAAACGATCGCGAAAAAATTCTTTTTCCCCACTGATCGCGAGACATTCAAACAATTAACTTCCCAGGCGGCACTTGAGATGTTGCGGCGCAAGTTGATCGGACACGCGTAGCAGTTCGCGTTGTGTTCTGTGTCATTCCGACCGTAGTGGAGGAATCTCTGATTATTTCGCGATGTCTCGACTCCGCTCGACATGACAATTTTGTTCAATAGTCGCCCACGTCCACGGGCGTGCCGACCTTTACGTGATCGTAAAATAATTTTGCGCCGTCGCCGATTGGCGAATGCAACCGTGCGAAGCTGGATAGCCGGGCAAAAATCCCACGTGCATGCCGACGCCTTCATCGGTCAAACGCAGGAACCATTTCATCGACGCGCCTCGAAATGCGTGCCGCTCGGAGCTGAATCGATCCGGGCGCTAACTCCAGCGCGCACTACGCGACCCGAAGAGTCTACAAAATCGCCATAGATATTAGAATAGTGATTCGGGTCCTTCTCAAGCACGTGCAGGTGGCCCGTTGGCGATTCGTGTCCGCGTCGGCCGGTCGAGATTGGACCGTCTGCCACGACCTGGTCGTCGATCATCAGGTAAGCGCGCTGCTTCGGAATCGAAACGACGATGTGCGTGTTGTCCGGCGTCGCTTCTCTAAGTAAAGATTGATTCACTTTCAACGGTGGTTGCCTGCTAATAAACTCGGAGGCTTTGCGCATCGGCTGTGGCGTTGGTCTGGGTGATCTTGGTCCGAAGAGATGGAACTGACCGTTGACCGAACTGGTGAGAACAGCCAGTACCATGGCGCAAAACAGTATGCGAAGTTTTGACCGCATAATTAGCCGCCACTGTAGCTGTTCACGCGCCGAATCCAACCCTGTAACCATCGTGACTCGTGCCGTTCGGCTGGAGAATTCTGCACGCGTCGAATCAAGGTAGCCTTCGCCGCGCGCACAAATTCATCTACCGCACCGGCGTCTGAAGTCCCATGCATGCTTTCCAAGACTTGAAGCAAACCCCATCCCTGGCCTTGATAACGCTCCGTGTGCAGCACGCCTTCCCCCTTGAAGTTTACGTAATCGACCAGCGCGAAACATCCACGCGGTGTCCTCGACAGGCGCTCGAACTGTTGCTGTATGTTTGCTCGATCGCCAGGCGCTGCTTCATCCAGCATTTTAGGCAGCGCCTCCTCTAATCGCGCAATAAGAAATTCAGCCTGAAGATCGATTGTATCGACGAGAAACTGGCGTAACTGATTCATCTCCGGTGTGTGTTGCGCGTGCAGAAACTCGGCCCGTGAGTTCCATGGACATGGCTGTTCGCCGCTCGTCAAGAGTAATGTTGGCAATTTGGCGCCGCGCTTTGAAATGAAGCTCACAAGTTTGGGGAAACTTTCTTCGAAAGGGCCGGGTCGCCCCTTCGGGTACCAGATGAAATGCCCGATGCCCAGCGATGCGAAGTCTTCGCCTTCATTCCATGAAGTAAGTCCGGAGATCGTTCCATTGCATTCATTTTGCCAGACTCTTTTTCCAATTCTCAGAATGTCCGCATGCGAGAGCGTGATTGCACACGATACGTTCGACCAGAGGACGATTGTGAAAATAGCGGACAGTATAGCCAAAATTCCAGGGAACCTGAACAGTGGGATTCGTTGATTAGCCGTTCCGACCCCCCGCGGTTCTTTCCGTCTCTCCGCTAGCTGAAGGGGAGAGGATTGAGGTGAGGAGTCAGCTTCCATAGCCTCAATCATACTAGAACCACAATCACCCTCCCCTCTCCCTTACAAAGGGCGAGGCGACCCGATCCCGCAAACCGAAAAATGACCAGCGCTACCCGCCTGATTTGGCGCCAACGGTGTTTTCTTGACGGGCGGCATTTATCCATTAGCGTGCGACTTTCCGCGGCGATCAATTTAACTAAAGCGACGCGGGGAAAACCATCTTATGAAACGTTTTATTCTTATTGTCAGCGCATCCTTACTGGCATTGCCTTTGTTCGGGCAAGAGAAATCAACACAACTAAAAGACCAGAAAGACAAGGTCAGTTATAGCATCGGCATGAATATCGGATTGAACCTGAACCGGCAGAAGGTGGATATCAATCCCGATGTGCTGGTTGCCGGCATAAAAGACGCCATGGCCGGGAAACCGCAGCTCACACAGGACCAAGTCAAGGACGTCATGACGCAATTCGAGAAAGATATGGAACAAAAACAGAAGGCAGCCGGAGATAAAAATAAGGACGGAAGGCGCGAAGTTCCTCGAGGAGAACAAAAAGAAACCCGGGGTAAAGAGCACTGCCAGCGGGTTGGAATATAAAGTCGAAAAAGAGGGAACAGGACCGCAACCCAAAGCGACCGACATGGTGACAGTAAATTATCGTGGCACGCTGATTGACGGCACGGAGTTCGACAGTTCATACAAGCGCGGGCAACCGGCCACGTTCCCGCTTAACGGCGTCATCAAGGGATGGACGGAAGGCCTTCAACTGATGAAGGTGGGATCAAAATATCAATTCTTCGTCCCGTCGAACCTGGCGTATGGCGAGCGGGCCGTCGGTCCGGACATCGCTCCGAACGCGACTCTGATTTTTGAAGTGGAACTGCTGGACGTTAAACCGCCTCCGACGCCGGCTCCTCAAGGTTCCAAACCTGGGTCACCGGCTGCACCGAAAGCTACGCCGCCGCCCAAGCCATCGCCGAAATAATTGTAGCGATATCGTCCGCCGAGTTGGCATGAGGTGCGTCGATTGTCCTCGATCGGCGTCAACTTGCGCGCTGATCGCGGGGGCAAATAGAAATTAGCGGCCATCCTTGTGCCGCTGCCGTTTCCCATTCTATGCGGGGCGCGTCGCCCCATAAAGTCTTCCAGGCTGTAGAAGGCGCGCTTGTCTCGGTGAAAGATGTGGACAACCACTTGCAGGTAGTCGAGGACCATCCATTGGCTGGCCGGAAATCCGTCGATCGCTACGGGTCGCAGTGAATGATCCTCGCGCAAGCGCGTCTCGATTTCGTTTGCAATCGCTTTCAGCTGAGGCTCAGACGTGCCGGAGCAAATCACGAAGAAATCCGTAAACGTCGAGATGCCGCGCAAATCCAGCACTACAATGTCCTCGGCCTTTTTGTTCGAGGCGAGTTCCGCGCAGGTCTTTGCTAAGTTTTCCGGCGTTATTTCGATTGCTCCCGGTAAAGTTTTTCGCGCTGAATAATTTCCTCCACCGCTGGCGGTACGAGATAACGGATCGATTGTCCGCGCGCAACTCTCTTTCTGATGTCCGTGGCTGAGATGTCGATCTTCCGGCGCACGACCTGATAATTGCTCTGCGTTTGTGAGCCGGTGCGGTCGAGGACTACAAAGCTCACCAGTTTATTTAACTCGTCGAACCGCCGCCAACGGTCCAGCGTCGCCACGGTATCTTCGCCGATCAGGAGATAAATCTCGGAGTCGGCTTCGCGTTTCCGAATTTCCAACACCGTATCGATCGTCCACGATGGCGGTGGCCGCCGCAGTTCGCAATCGTCAATTGCAAATCCCTCTTCACCTTCGATCGCAGCGCGCAGCATCTTTAATCGCATATCGCCGCTCGCGACCGCGGCGCGCCCTTTAAACGGCGACAGTGCGGCGGGAACAAAAATTATCTTCTCCAAATTCAAAGCCTCACGCGCTTCGCGGGCCAGAATCAAATGACCGTGATGGATCGGATCGAATGAGCCGCCATAAATGCCGATCTTTTTCAACATTCAACGCTCAACGCTCAACACTCAACGTTCAACTAGATCCTGCCAGAATGAGCTTTGGACGTTGAGCGCTTTGGACGTTGCAGACGTGTTCGAATTGCTTGAAGCACATGAAAAGTAATTCGCTCGGTCAACTGATCATGACGGGTGTGCCCGGAAAAGAGCTCGAGCCGGCGACGGCCAGGCTTTTCCGCAAAGTGCAACCGGGCGCATTTATTCTTTTCGGCCGAAATATCGAAAGCGCCGCGCAACTGCGAAAGCTCATCGACGATTTGCGCGACCTGAGCGAAGTCGAGCCGATCATCACTATCGATCAGGAAGGCGGCCGCGTTTCGCGATTGCGTCTGATCGGCAACGAGCCGCCGAACGCGCAACAATTGCGCGACAAAGACGATGTCGAATTGATCCGGCGTCACGGCGACATCACCGGGCGTTTGCTGCGCCTCTTCGGATTCAATTTAGATTTGTGTCCTGTCCTCGACATTTCGTTTGATGACGATGCCGACAATTCGTTGCGCGGCCGTTGCTACGGCAAAACAGTCGAACAAGTCGTGCGCAACGCCGGCGCATTTAACGAAGCGATGAGAGGGCAGGGGATCGCAAGCTGCGGCAAGCATTTCCCCGGATACTCCGCCGCGACTTCAGATGCTCATTACCAGTTGCCGCGAATCGATCGCACCCGCGAAGAACTCGATCAGAACGAGCTGGCGGTCTTTCGCAAAATTCGTTGACGACGTGGACAGCATGATGATTTGCCATGGCTGGTATCCGTGCTTTGAGACGAAAAAACGCCGGCCAGTTTATCGCGGCGGATCATCACCGATTTGCTACGCAACGAACTTGGCTTCGATGGGCCTCGTCATGACCGACGATCTCGATATGGGTGCGATTCTTGAACGGCTACGGGCTTGAAGAAACGATTCGTCTCGCGATCGGCGCTGGAAACGATCTGGTGATGATTTGTCATCGCATTCCCGAAATCGAAAACGTGCATCGAGATTCTGGAGCAAATTGCCGCGCGAACAAATCGATCGCGCCCTGCGAGCGTTGCGACGTTCAAGAAGACAATCTCACGCCGCCGCGACGAATTTTCCGAAGCCGCCTTCCGAAAGATCGACAATGAAATCTGGGATCTGCGCGTCGCAACTCTGGGCGAAGAACGCGCCAAACAACGCAGTGTCGAAGACAGCAAACGCTCGCCAGTGGAGCGGTACTAATCACTTTCGATGTTCGGGAGTCAGTCTACGCTGACGATCAGAGCGCTCTTAACACGAACACCGGAGTCGCCGAGCGCCACTGCTTCTTAAGTCGTGCTTGAAGCCGAAACGGTCGCACTACACAATCCCACGCAAACATGCGCAAGGAACTTACTGTCCGCGGCATCATTATCGGCGTCATCATCACGTTGGTTTTCACCGCGGCCAACGTGTACTTCGGCCTCAAGGCGGGTCTCACCTTTTCGACATCGATCCCGGCGGCGGTGATTTCGATGGCGATCCTGCGCGGTTTTCGCGACGCGACCATTCAGGAAAACAACATCGTGCAAACGGTCGCCTCGGCCGCCGGCACGCTCTCGTCGATCATTTTCGTGCTGCCGGGTTTGATCATGATCGGCTATTGGACGGAGTTTCCTTTCTGGACTTCGTTTTGGATCTGCGCGCTCGGCGGAATTCTCGGCGTGATGTATTCAATCCCGCTGCGCCGTGCGTTGGTCACGACTTCGGATTTGCCGTATCCGGAAGGCGTCGCCTGTGCCGAAGTGCTGAAGGTCGGCAGCGGCGGTGAGGCCAAGGATGCGTCACGACATCGAACACGGCCGCTCCGGTCTGCTGGCTGTGTTATGGGGATCAATCGTTGCCGCTGTGTTCGCAGTAATTGTAGCCACGCAAGTATTCGCTTCGGATATAGCGCAGACGTTCCGGATCGGCAGACGCGGTGCGGTCAGCGGTTACGATTTTTTTCTTTCGTTCGCGCTGCTTGGTATCGGCCATTTGGTTGGCTTGTCCGTCGGCATTGCAATGCTCATCGGCGCATTCATTGGCTGGGGCTGGGGTGTCCCGCATTTTTCGGGCATCGCCGGCGATGTCACGACGGCCGCGGCCACGCTCGCGCAAAGCACTTGGAGTCACAAAGTGCGTTTCGTCGGAGCGGGCGCGATCGGCGTCTCGGCGATTTGGACGTTGCTTAAACTGGTAAAGCCGGTCGCGCGTGGCCTCACGAGCGCGATGGCAGCGTCGCGCGCGCGCAAAGCCGGCAAAGCCGACACGCTGCCGATTACTGAGCGCGACATTCCAATCGGCATCGTCGGGTTTTCGACGTTGGCGTGCATGCTGCCGATCGGTTGGCTGCTCGGTTATTTTGGCAACACCAGCGGGCTCGGCGCGCATCTGCCAACGCTGATCATCGGCGGCGTTGCTTACATCGTGTTGATGAGCTTCTTCGTTTCCGCGGTGTGCGGTTACATGGCCGGGCTGATCGGTTCGTCCAACAGCCCACTCTCAGGTATTGGAATTTTAGTGGTGATCGGCGCGGCGCTGCTGCTCGTGATCGGCGTGAAACCGTACGTTGGTCCGGACGCAGGAAAGGCGCTCATGGCGTTCGCCCTTTTCACAACGGCAGTGATCTTCAACGTGGCTGCGATCGCAAACAATAACCTCCAGGACCTCAAGACCGGACAACTGGTGGATGCGACGCCGTGGAAGCAACAGGTAGCGCTGGTGATCGGTGTGGTCGCAGGTGCGTTCGTGATTCCACCCATTCTCGATCTCGTGAATCACGCTTATGGTTTCGTCGGCGCACCCGGTGCTGAACTTCGTCCGCATCCATTGCCCGCGCCGCAAGCCGGCCTGATCTCATCGCTGGGTCAAGGCGTGATTACCGGTGAGATCGATTGGAGTCTGATCCGCACGGGTGGTTTGATCGGCATCTGCATTATTCTGCTCGACGAAATCCTGGCTCGCACGACGAAACACATGCGTGTTCCGCCGCTGGCCGTGGGTCTGGGAATTTATCTGCCCACGCAAAGCACGTTGATGATTGTCGTCGGCGCAATCGTCGGCTGGTTTTTCGATCAGCGCGCTAATCGCACGCCAAAGCCCGAAGCGACCAAACAGCTTGGCGTGCTGCTGGCATCGGGCTTGATCGTCGGTGAGGGCATTATTGGAGTTGTCATATCGGCACTCGTGGTGTTTTCAGGCAAGGATTTCCCGCTCTCCGTGGTTGGCCCGGCGTACGAGACTGCCGGAATAATCATCGGCGGCGTCGCTTTTGCGGTGATTACTTTCGTTCTGTATCGCTGGATCTTGCGAATGGCGGCGGCAAGATCGACATGAAACGGAAATGGAATTGGCCGATCTGGGTCGGTTTTGTCGTCGCCGTCGGCGGATTGTTCTCCTATGAGTTCTTCGCCCGATATCCAATCACCCGTGATTTTCCCTGGGCTAATCTTTTGCTCTTTGGAATTGGCGGTTCGCTGTTGCTCCTCGGCCTCTTTCGCGCGTTTGGCAGGCCGCAGCGTTATCGTGGTAAAATCTTCGGCTCGATATTCACAGCGATCGCTCTGTTTCTTTTCACAGTTTTTAGTTACGAAATTTTTTACGTCCTTCGCCAGGTTCCGCTCTCCACTCAGGCGCCGCGCGTTGGGGAAAAGGCGCCGGAATTCACGTTGGTCGATCAAAATGGAAGATCAGTCGCCCTGGCGGATTTGCTTTCCGGCTCAAGAGCGGTCGTGCTGATTTTTTACCGCGGCTTCTGGTGACCGCTTTGCAACTCCGAGTTGCGGAGTTTTCAGCGACGGCTTTCGGATTTCGATGCGCGCAGGATCCGCGTCGTCGGCATCAGCGTCGATTCACCGGAGATTAACCGACGGCAATCGCAAAAACGCGGCTACACATTCCCGCTGCTTTCAGATCCCAAAGCCGAAGTCATTCGCCGTTACGATGTATTGCATCCCAGAGCGGGGCCAAAAGGCGCGGACATTGCGCGACCTGCGGAGTTTCTAATTGATTCCAGCGGCTTGGTTCGCTGGGTCAATCTTACGGAGAACATCGCCGTCCGCGCCCGGCCAGAGCAAGTCCTCAATGCCTTCGATCAAATTGGGTCCGGCGGGCAGTGATTGACGCCGCTCCACCGAATCAATACGTTGGAGCGCGCGTGCATTCTGAATTGGAACAACTGCTCGTTCTTCAAGATCGACAACAAAAGATCAGACAGATTCAGACTGAGATCAAAACACTGCCGTTGCAACGTAATCATCTCGAATCCCAACTGGCCGCGACTACAGCTGGCGTTGAGGTCCTGAAGCAAAAGGGGCGGCAGCTTGAAATTGATCGCAAGAGATTGGAGCTCGATGTAGGCACGCGGACCGAAACGATATCGCGTCTCAAAACCCAGCAGTATCAGACCCGCAAGAATGATGAGTTTCAGGCGATCGGTCACGAAATTGAGCGGTACGAAAATGAAATCCGAAGGCTGGAGGATGAAGAGCTGGAAGTGATGATCCAGGCCGATAAGCTCAAAGCCGAATTTGAAGCGGCGGATAAAGCATCGCGGGCAACCAAGGAATCAATTTCACGGCAATTAGGCGATCTCGAAACGAAATCCAAAACGCTGGAAACGCAGCAGCGAGAACTAGAAAATGAGCGGGAAGCGCTTGCGTCTAAGATCGACGCCGATTTGCTCGACCAGTTCGAGCGCCTGTTCAACAGTAAAGGCGACGCTGCGATCGTCGCCGTCGAGCACGGTGTTTGCACCGGTTGCCACATGAAAGTAACGACGGCGACCGCAGCGCGGGTCAAAGCGGGAAAGGAAATCGTCAACTGCGAGCAATGCGGCCGGATCTTATATCTTGGCGCGTTGTAGCCGCTTCGCTGTGCGAAGCGCAAATCTGCTCTGCGGCTGACACACCCGCTTCTACAACTCAGACGTTGAACCGGAAGAGTATCACGTCGCCATCGCGCACGATATACTCTTTTCCTTCCAGCCGCAGTTTTCCGGCTTCGCGAGCTTTCGCAAAGGAGCCGAGCGCGGCCAGGTCATCGGAGTGAATCGTTTCCGCAGCAATGAAGCCGCGCTCGAAATCGGAGTGAATCGTTCCTGCCGCAGTTGGCGCTTTCTCGCCTTCATGAATTGTCCATGCCCGCGTTTCCTTTTCGCCGGTGGTAAAAAACGTGCGCAAACCGAGCAGATGATAGACAGCGCGAATGAGCGCGTGCACACCGCTGTCTTCAACGCCAAGATTTCGTAAATATTCCAGGGCCTCCTGCTCGCTGAGATCGACGAGTTCGCTCTCGATCTGCGCGCTGATCACGATGGCTTCCGTGGCAAAGTGATGACGCGCGTAATCCTGGACAAGATCGACATGTCGTGCGGTCGCACTTCCTCGATCACCGGTTGAGATTGCCGCCAGGTCGGATTCGGCCACGTTGCAGGCAAAAATTGTTGGCTTCGATGTGAGCAGGAAAAGACCGCGCGCGATTGCCTGTTCTTCCGGAGTTAACTCCACCGTGACGGCGGGCTTCCCGGCGTTGAGATGCGTGAGCAACTTTTCGATGATCGCATTTTCAATCTTTGCAGCTTTGTCACCGGCGTGCAGTTGCTTCTGCAATCGGTCACGTCGTTTCTGCAATGAGGCCAAGTCAGCGAGCACCAGCTCTGTATTGATCACTTCGATGTCACGGATCGGATCAATCGTAGCGCTGACGTGATGAACGTCCGGATCTTCAAAACAACGAACCACCTGTACAATCGCGTCCACTTCGCGAATATGATGGAGAAATTGGTTTCCCAGTCCTTCGCCCGCGCTTGCGCCTTTCACCAAACCTGCGATGTCGACGAACTCGACGGCAGTCGGCGTGATCTTTTTTGAATTGGAAATTTGCGCGATCCTGGCCAGTCGTGGATCAGGCACCGTGACCACCCCGACATTCGGATCGATCGTGCAGAACGGATAATTTTCTGCGGGCGCTTTGTGGGTGCGCGTGACCGCATTGAAAAGCGTCGATTTCCCGACGTTCGGCAGACCGACAATTCCAGCGCTGAGCATTCAACCACAGATGGACACAGATTTACACGAATAAATTTGTATTTTCACCACGCATAATCTGTGTTTCATCCGTGTTAATCCGTGGCTTAAAATCCTCTCGGGCTGGCGGGATTTGAACCCACGACCTCTTGAACCCCATTCAAGCGTTCTACCAAGCTGAACTACAGCCCGCTGAGAGCGAATACTGTTTGCCACTTCCGGGTCTGAGGCAAATGTTTCCGGCTGATTTGATGAAATCCGCTATCTCAAGACCTGCATTTCTCAGTTTGATCGCAGTTGGAGTTCTTTTCTGTGCGACCCGCGATGTTTGCGCTCAGGCACGCGGGACCATCAAGTTGAACGAAGATGCGTCTGCGTTTGCCGCGAGACTCATTAAAGAGGGGCATGTTATTGCGGACGGCAAAGGCGCGTGGAGCAAACATCGCCCTTCAACAGACGAGGAGAATGAGTTTATCCGTCTGCACGGATTCGGCGAATATGCAAAGTGGCATCTCGGAATCGATGAACGGTACCCTGCGAACACGAAACGGAGATACAAATTCCCCTACGGCGATTTCAAAAATGTGCACCGCTGCGGCGTGCTCGCTGTGAAAGCCAGAGCTCGCCAATACGACTACACCGAAATCGAAAGCGCAGCTGCCGAATTGGAGCACGCGGTAAAACAATCGAAAAGTGGCGCAGCAGCGCCGCACTCCAAAGCGTGGGTGCGATCGCAAGCGTCAATTTTCAGCTTGCGTCTTGGAATGCGCCGGTGCTCCGGGGCTTTCGATTAAAGGCGCTAACTCTGCCACGCTGTTAGAAACGCATTGATGAGTTCTGGCAACTCATCGCTGTAACCGCCTTCGAGGGCAACGGCGATGGGGACGTCGATCTTGCTCAACCACTCGCCGAATGTCGCAAAGTCTTCGCGTTCGAGCGTCATCTGCAAAAGCGGATCGCGCGCATACGTGTCGAATCCCGCGGAAACAAGTAGCAGATGAGGCTTAAATGTAATTAGCTTTTCCAGCGACTGCTTTGCAATCTTAACAATCTCGTTGCGCGGGGTGAAAGGAGCGACCGAATAATTGTCGATGTTCGCGAACGATTTTGCGCCGGTTCCCGGATACGCCGGAAATTGATGGATCGACGCGAATCGAATTCGCTGGTTGTTCGCCACTATTGCCTCGGTTCCGTTGCCATGATGTCCATCAAAATCCCAAATCGCAACGCGCTGCACCTTTGGTGTAACCAGCGGCGTTGACCCCAGCATGCCGGCATCATCGCTGCCGGCTACAGCGAGCGCATCGAGCGCAGCGATGGCGACGTTGCTGAAATAACAGAAACCCATCGCGCGATCTCGCGTGGCGTGATGCCCCGGTGGCCGCATTAAGCTAAACGCCGGTTCGCCGCGCAAGGCTGTGCGTGCCGTTTCGATCGCAGCTCCAGCCGAGCGCCGCGCATGTGTTTCGATGCTTGGATACCACGGCGTGTCTGCATCGAAATCTTGCCACTCACTGGCGACGCGTTCGATATGCTGACGCGAATGCGCGCGCAACAATTCATCAGCAGTCGCCGCGATCGGCTCGCGCCAATCCCATTCAGGATGTCGGTCCTTGAGCAATGGCGCGGTGCGAGCAATCCGCTCCGGCCGTTCCGGATGACCGGGCATCGAATATTCGAGGCAGCGCGGATCGTAAAAAATCGTCATCGAGGTTGCAAGTCAGCGATCCAGCGGATATTCGACTACGAAGATGCTAAACGGCCAGAAAATTGTGGTGGTAATGCCTGCGTATAATGCCGCGCGCACATTGCGCCAGACTTATGATGAAGTGATGGTGCATGGAATTGTCGATCATGTGATTGTCGTGGACGACGCCAGTCACGATGACACGGCGGCAATTGCGCGCACCCTTCCACAGGTGCAGGTGGAAGTGCATCCGGAAAATCGCGGTTACGGCGCGAATCAGAAAACCTGTTACCGGCTCGCCCTGGCCGCACATGCGGACATCATTATCATGATTCATCCAGATTATCAGTACACGCCACAATTGATTCCTGCGATGGCCGCGCTAGTAGCAAGCGGCCTTTACCCCTGCGTGCTCGCTTCACGGATTCTTGGCGGAGGCGCGTTGCGCGGCGGCATGCCCTGGTGGAAGTACGTGTCAAACCGGTTCCTGACTCTGGTAGAGAATTTTCTCATCGGCGCGAAGCTCTCGGAATATCACACTGGTTATCGCGCCTTTTCGCGCCAATTATTGGAACGGCTGCCGCTTGAGGCGAACTCTGACGACTTTGTTTTCGACAACCAGGTCCTTGCGCAAATTATTGCTCTCGGCTCCGCAATCGGTGAAGTGACGTGTCCAGCTCGGTACATGCCCGAAGCGTCATCAATCAATTTCCGGAGAAGCGTGCGCTACGGACTAGGTTGCCTGGCAACGTCGGTGCGTTTCCGTTTGGCGCGCTGGGGCCTGGCTCAGCCAATTGTTTGAATATCGATTGCTACGAGACCCTGTCCGATCAGTATCCTCGAACGACATAATGCCCGTGGATCCAGACTCGCTGACCATGGCGCCATGCCCAATGGCCTGACCTCCAGGCGTAATACGTGTGGCCTGTGTAATAACCAGGCCCATGAGCGTAATAAGGCCGATCGCCAACCGCGATCGTTACGGAGCCCGGATAACCTCCGTAATACGGTCCACCATATCCACCATAATAGGGTCCGTTATAGCCCGGGTAAGCACCGTAATACCCTTCACAGCCTACTGCGCAGAGCACGGCGAAACCTAAAGCAACGTGGAGAATAAGGGATTTCATTTTCATACAAACTGATATTCGGATTTCACGTAGGATTTACGTGCCGCCCGGGTTACATGACCATGTGAATTTCATGGTACTCTTCCGTAGCCTGCGACGACACCTGACCGGGAGAACTAATACAGTCGCGGACGCGTCCACTCAGTGCCGTTTGACCAAAAGATTCGTTGGCCGTTCTTACTCAGATGACCCGTAACTCCCCAAGTTGGGACCTTTAATTCGCCGCTCCGGGTTACATAGCCGACCCCCGGCAGTCCCCATTCATTCGTGATGGTGAAACTTCTGCCGTCGGGTGCGACATTGATGCTTGTCGCCTGGCCGTTGCGAAACCAGCGTCCGCTGAGATTTACTCCAGAATCCGGACCGGGATTGTTTGAGTCGCGTGTCCATTCCGTCCCGTTCGTCCAACTGATTCGTCGTCCTTTTTTGTTAACCTCACCGCTTATACCCAACGAGGGGATGACTAAATTGCGGGGGCCATTCGCGTAGCCGTCGTTACGCTGGCCGAATTCATTGACGATCGTTATGCTTTGCCCATCAGGCGCGACGAAAATCCGTGTCGGTTTGCCGTCGTGATACCACTGACCGTCCAGACCGGCTGCAGAGCCTCCCGAAGGCTGACGGGCATTAGCGGCAGAAACAAAGATCAATGCGCAAATTATCAGTGCCCATTTTGCTGGGACGCCAACTTCGGTGCTAAGACGAGTATAAGAATTCTTTTTCATATCATCTGTTTAATCTTTTTGCGCGGATCTATGCCACTAAACTACTCCCTGGTCGAGCATGGCATCCGCCACTTTAACAAAGCCGGCAATGTTCGCGCCTACAACGAGATTGCCAGGCTGGCCGTACTCCTCCGCGGTTTCCCACGCGTTCTTGAAGATCGTGGACATGATGTGGCGCAAACGTGAATCAACTTCTTCCCGCGGCCACGGCAGGCGCATGGAGTTTTGGCTCATCTCGAGTCCAGACGTGGCCACTCCGCCGGCATTGGCCGCTTTGCCGGGACCGAAAAGAATTTTTTTCTCCAGGAAAAGATCAACAGCAGCCGGCACGCTTGGCATGTTGGCCGCTTCGGAGACCAAATAGCAACCGTTCTCGACTAATTTCCGTGCGTCTTCAACAGGAGATCTCATTTTGCGTCGCACATGGGAACGCGCAATCACACTTGATTCCCCACGGTCGCTGGCCAGCGACATATTTTGAGCCGCGGAATTTTTTGGCGTACTCGCTGATGCGCCCGCGTCGCACGTTCTTGATACTTTTGACCCAGGCGAGCTTTTCTTCATCGATCCCGTTCTTGTCGTAAATTAAGCCGCTGGAGTCGGACATGGTCACAGGCTTTGCGCCGCACTGGATTAATTTTTCCACAGTAAATTGCGCCGCATTACCAGCGCCTGAGACCGTGCAAACTTTACCTTCAATAGCTTCATTGCGCGTTTTGAGCATTTCCTGCGCAAAATACACTGCGCCGTAGCCGGTCGCCTCCGGGCGAATCAGCGACCCGCCCCAACTGAGCCCTTTTCCGGTTAGCACACCTGTGAATTCGTTCGCGAGCCGTTTGTATTGGCCGAAGAGATAGCCGATCTCGCGACCGCCCACGCCGATGTCGCCCGCAGGAACGTCGGTATGCGGGCCGACGTGACGGAACAGCTCCGTCATAAACGATTGGCAAAACCGCATGACTTCTCTGTCGGATTTCCCCTTTGGGTCAAAGTCGGAGCCGCCCTTGCCGCCGCCCATCGGCAGACCTGTTAGCGAATTTTTAAAAACTTGTTCGAACGCAAGGAACTTGATGATGCTCGCACAGACCGTCGGATGAAAACGCAAGCCGCCCTTGTACGGACCAAGGGCGCTATTCATCTGCACGCGAAAACCCCGGTTTACTTGAATCTGGCCGTTGTCGTCGATCCACGGAACGCGAAACTGAATCATCCGCTCCGGTTCGACCAGACGCTCGAGAATTTTGGCGTCTCGACATTTCTTGCTGCGTTGGATCACCGGCCGGATCGATTCCAGCACCTCGGTCACTGCCTGAAGAAACTCAGGCTCGTTGGGATTACGTTTTTTGACGATCTCGAGAACTTCCTGAATGAGAACCATAGAATTTTGGGATTTATTTGCCATACTGTGAAACGAAAGAATCTGGTGCGCGATGCTGGTATCGAACCAGCGACCCCTTGCGTGTGAAGCAAGTGCTCTACCACTGAGCTAATCGCGCGACGTTTTCAGAAGCCGAGAAAATAGAGAGCGTGCCGGGGAGCGCAAGCAGTCAGGCTGGAATTGTAGGGCAGCCGCTCCGGCTGCCAGACGCGACGGTCGGCAAGCGAAGCGCTTGCCCTACAACGCGTCGCATTTTATCTAGAGACATGTCCGAACACAAAATCACGCTCACTTGGAAACGCGGCGATAAGCCGTTCGAATATCAGAAATACTCGCGCGATCACACTTGGAAATTTGACGGAGGCCACGAAATGCAGGCATCGGCTGCTCCCGCTTATCTGGGCAATCCAGAACTCGTCGATCCAGAAGAAGCGTTTGTCGCATCGCTCTCGAGCTGTCACATGCTCACGTTTCTGGCGATCGCCTGCAAAAAGAAGTTCGTGCTCGATGAATATGTTGATGACGCGGTCGGTATTATGGAGAAAAACTCCGAAGGCAGATTGGCCATCACCCGGGTGACGTTACGGCAGCGACTCAAATTCTCCGGCGACAAACAACCCACGCCGCAGGAACTCGAAGAAATGAATCACGCGGCGCACGAGCAATGTTTCATCGCTAATTCGGTCAAGACCGAGGTCAAAGTCGAGCCGCAGACGTTAGCCACAGATTTACACTGATCAACACGATGGCGCTTTGCAGCGCGTGTCATAGTCGAGCGGAGTCGAACATCGCTCGCGTTCTTGGAGATAGCAGGCGATTCCCGCAACTTTGCTTTGAATCTGTGCAATCAGTGCATTAATCTGTGGCGAAAATCATGACTACGACCGACGCGACTGCGCAACGAATGGAGAAGATCGTCAGCTTGTGCAAGCGGCGCGGCTTCATTTTCCAATCGAGCGAAATCTATGGCGGTCTAAATGGTCTCTGGGACTACGGCCCGCTCGGTGTCGAGTTGAAGCGCAATCTGAAAAACTACTGGTGGCGCGTCATGGTGCATGAGCGCGACGACGTTGTCGGCATGGACGGCTCGATTCTCATGAATCGCGCCGTTTGGAAAGCGAGCGGTCACGAAGACACCTTCAGCGATCCGATGGTCGATTGTCTCCTAACTAAGAAGCGTTTCCGTGCTGATCAGATCGAGCCTCAAACCGGGACGGTGCTCCATTTTGCTGGCGCGATTGATGAAAAAATACTTCGCGAAACCTTTGATTACAATTTTGGTGACATTGACGAACCTAAGCGTCGCGACCTCGAAGACCACTATCGGCAATGTAAAAACCTCGATGATCTGACAAAGCATCCGGATGCGGACGTTCGTGAATTTGCGAAGAAACGATTGGGGCAAATCGCGCGACCAATTCGAGTAGACGAGCCTTTTTCAGTTTTCTTGCCGAAGGGTAAGCCACCCGAGAGTGCCCGTAAGGTAGCCGTTCAATACTATCAGCAGCGCGGCTTGGCTAATCCGACGTTGACCGGTGAGCGCACGGAAAAGGTAGAGAATACGACACGATACAATCCAGAAAATGGTTCACTTCTGACCGAGCCGCGCGCCTTCAACTTAATGTTTAAGACCTACGTCGGGCGCAACCGAAGACGAATCGTCGATCACCTATCTACGACCGGAAACAGCACAATCGATTTTCGTTCAATTCAAAAACGTTCTCGAAGTGTCGCGCAAAAAATTGCCGTTCGGCATCGCGCAAATTGGCAAGGCGTTTCGAAACGAAATCAATCCGCGTAATTTCACATTTCGCTCGCGCGAGTTCGAGCAGATGGAGCTCGAATATTTTTGTCGGCCAGAGCAGGGGATGAAGTTGCTCGATTACTGGAAAGAAGAACGACTGAAGTTTTATGAAAACATCGGCATCTCGCGCGCGAACCTCCATGTGCGCAACGTGCCGGATGAAGAGCGCGCGTTTTATTCCAAGGGGACTTACGACATCGAATACGATTTTCCGTTTGGCCGGCAGGAGCTCGAAGGCGTCGCTTATCGCACCGACTACGATTTGTCGCAGCATCAAAAGGCGAGTGGCAAATCGCTCGAGTATTTCGATGAGGAGACGAAACAGAGATTTATTCCGCACGTAGTCGAACCGAGTGCGGGCGTAGATCGCACCGTGCTTGCGCTGATTTGCGAAGCTTATGCAGAAGATCAGGCGCCCGATGAGAAGGGAAAAATGGAAACGCGCATTGTGCTGCGTTTTCATCCACGTATGGCGCCGATCAAATGCGCGGTCTTTCCGCTGCTCAAGAACAAAGAGCAGCTCGTCGCAAAGGCGAAAGAAATTGTCGATCTTTTGCGACCGCACATGTTTGTCTTCTATGACGAGAGCGGCGCGATCGGCCGCCGTTATCGCCGGCAGGATGAAATTGGCACGCCGTTCGGAATCACGGTCGATTTCGAAACGCTCGGGGAGAAAGATGCCGCGCTGCGCGATACCGTCACGTTGCGCGATCGCGATTCGATGAAACAGAAACGCGTTGCCATCAAAGATCTGGTGGAAACTTTGACTCCGCGCATTCGTTGATTTATCCGGATTTGATATGTGCGGATGTGCAGTGCTTTGAATCGTGAAAGTTGAAATTTTCACTTTATGTGATGCCGCGACAACAGACGCCGCTGGCAAATTGAATATCCTGGGCTCGTTTGATCGGCTGAATGCGACGCAGGTTCCGGTGATACACCCTCAATGTGCGCTAGCCATCAAGTTGAGATTTGAACGTGTTGAAGAAGGAACGAAATCGATCCGAATTCAATTTGTCGATGCCGACGGAAAACCGGTCATGCCAACTCTGAATGCCACCACGCAGGTGCGATTCGGGCCCACTGACTCAACTGCAACTGCGTCGCTCGTGCTTGGTAATTCAGCAGTTAAACCTGCCTAGATTTGGCGAGTATTCGATTGATCTGGCCGTTGATGGGCATCATGAAGGTTCCATTCCTCTGATTGTAGGACAAGCGTCTTGAGAGCTAACTTTCTGCCGATGGATCTCACGCAGTTCCGCGAATACTGCCTGAGCAAACCACGCGCAACTGAGGGCACGCCATTCGGGCCCGATGTTCTTGTGTTCAAAGTCGGCGGCAAAATGTTCGCACTGGCAGCTCTCGACGAAGTGCCGACCGACCGCAAATTTAAAGTGCGATCCTGATTTGGCCCTGGAACTTCGCGACCGATATGAGCAAGTTCGGCCCGGCTATCACATGAACAAGAAACACTGGAACACTGTGGAGATTGACAGCGGAATACCAGACGCGGAACTGCGTAAGATGATCGATCACTCGTACGAGTTGGTGACGAAGAGTCTGCCGAAGGCTGACCGCAAGAAATTAGAGAACTGATCGCACCTCTAAATCGCTGATCTCGAGTTGCAGCGCTTCCTTCGCCACGTCGAGGAAATTGTCGGCCGAATCGGTCAAAGTTATTTCCAGAAAACCTTTTTCGGAAATGGGCGCGCGGAGTGATTGTCGATCCAACAATTCCTTCACCGCAACGGCGCAATTGCGTGCGGAATCGACGAGTTTGATTTTCTCGCCAAGAACGCGGGCAATTGCACCCGCGAGCAATGGATAATGGGTGCAGCCGAGAACCAGTGTGTCGATTCCGTCCGCGATCATTGGATCGAGATAACGTTTAATCGTCTGATCGGTCAGCGCGTCGTTCAGCAAGCCTTCTTCGATCAGAGGCACGAACAACGGACACGCCTGACTGGTCACGCGAACATGCACATTCAGCGCACGCAAAGCATTCTCGTACGCGCCGCTGCGAATCGTGGCGCGCGTTCCGATCACGCCGATGTGTCGATTACGCGTCGTGGCCACAGCCGCTTGCGCGCCCGGTTCGATAACACCAATCACTGGCACCGAGACATGCGCGCGCAATTTTGGGATGGCGACCGAGGAAACGGTGTTGCACGCGACCACGATCACTTTCGCGTTCTCGCGTATCAACATGCTTGCCAACTCGATGCTGTAACGCTCGACCGTGTCTGCGCTCTTGTTCCCGTAAGGAACCCGGGCCGTATCGCCGAGGTAAAAAATCCTTTCGTTCGGCAATAGTTCCTGCAGCGCCTTGGCCACGGTGAGACCACCAATTCCCGAATCAAAAACGCCGATCGGTCGCGCGTCGCTCATGCAGCGGGAAAGTCGCGGTGAGGGCATCCCGATGCAAGCGGATGGGAGGGCGCGACCGCCGGGCGCGCCGTCCGATTTGCAAACCCGGCCATGCTTTCGGATGATTGATCGCAATGGCTGAGCTTCCGAAAAGATACGATCCAAAGTCGGTTGAACCGAAATGGTATCAGCACTGGATTGCCGACGGCGATTTCGTTGCGAATTCGAAATCGTCAAAGCCGCCGTTCTCCATCGTGATGCCGCCGCCGAATATCACCGGCGTGCTCACGCTCGGCCACGTTTTGAACGATACGATCCAGGACATTCTCTCCCGCCGCGCGCGGATGCAGGGATTCGAAGTCCTTTGGCTGCCGGGAATGGATCACGCCGGGATCGGGACGCAAACGGCGGTCGAAAAATATTTGCGGCGGACTGAAAACAAAACGCGCCACGATCTTGGTCGCGAAGAATTCCTGCGGCGCGTTCTCGAATGGCAGGACAAGCACGGCGGCATCATCATCGAGCAACTCAAACGGCTCGGCTGCTCCTGCGATTGGTCGCGCCAGCGCTACACGCTGGATGAGGATTACGCGCGCGCAGTCCAAAGAGTTTTTGTTGATCTTTACAACAAAGGTCTGATCTACCGCGGTCGCCGGATGATTAACTGGGATCCGGCTGCGCAAACTGCGCTCTCGGATGAGGAGGTCGTCTCCAAGCCGCAGAAAGGAAATCTCTATTTCGTTCGCTACGAGATCGTGGAAGAACCGGGTCGTTTTCTCGAAGTCGCAACCACGCGGCCGGAAACGATCATGGCCGACACGGCGATGGCTTTTCATCCAAACGACGAGCGATACGTCAGTCTCCTCGGCAAACATGCATGGCGTCCACTCGCGCGCGAGAAAATTCCCATCATCGCCGACGAAGCAATCGATCCGGAATTCGGCACCGGCGTTTTGAAAGTCACGCCTGCGCACGACTGCCGTGGATTTCGAGATCGGCCAGCGCCACAACCTGCCGATTGTCGATGTGCTGCATCCGGATGGACGCATCAATTGTCCGGCAGTTCCGGAGTTGAATGGGCTTGACCGATTCGAAGCGCGAAAGAAAGCGGCGGAGCTATTGCAGGCGAGGGGAGCGCTGGCGAAGACCGAGCCGTATGAAAACAATGTTGGGTTCAGCGATCGCAGCGATGTGCCGATCGAGCCGCGCATCAGCGAGCAATGGTTCCTGCGCTATCCAAAAACGAAAGAAGCGCTCGCCGTCGTGCGCGATCACCTCATCCGTTTCTTTCCCAGTGCATTGGGAAAAAGTTTACGCTCAATGGCTGGAGAACATCCGCGATTGGTGCATTAGCCGGCAGGTGTGGTGGGGACATCGGATACCGGCGTGGTACCCGAAGCAAAAATCCGAAATCCGAAATCCGAAATCCGAAATTTATGTGGGCATCGAGCCGCCGACCGATCCGGAGAATTGGGTCCACGATGCCGATACGCTCGATACATGGTTTTCATCGTGGCTTTGGGCTTATGAGACGATGGATGACGAGACGCGGAGGAAATTTTATCCGACCAGCGTGCTCGTGACCGCACCGGACATCATTTTCTTCTGGGTGGCGCGCATGATTATCGCGGGGCTTGAGTTCAAACCGGGTAAATCGGATCGCGACGAAGACAATATTCCGTTTCGCCATGTTTATTTCACAGGCCTTGATTCGTGACAAACTCGGTCGAAAGATGTCGAAGTCGCTGGGCAATTCGCCGGATCCGCTCGAGTTGATCGATAAATATGGCGCCGACGGCTTGCGATTTGGTCTGATGCGCATCGCGCCAAGTGGTCAGGACATTCGCTACGACGAAAAACAAATCGAAGAGGGTCGCAATTTCGCCACGAAGCTTTGGAATGTGGCGCGTTTGCGACAAATGCATGGGCCGACCCGATGCCGCCGAGCCAAAAATCGACAACAAGGATCTGTCGATCTATGCGATCGAGGTTCTTTCGCGATTAAACGAAACGATTGATGCGATCGACGCGGCGTATTGCGATTATCAATTCAACGCAGTTGCACAGCGTCTTTATGATTTTGTCTGGAGCGATTACTGCGATTGGTTTGTTGAAGCGGCCAAGACCGAAATCTTCGGCGACGACCAGGCCAGGAAGAAATCTACGCTGGCTACAATGGATTTTGCTCTCTCGGCTATCTTGCGATTGCTGCATCCTTTCATGCCGCACATCACCGAAGAGCTGTGGTCGTTGCTGGGCTTTGGAAAGGCCTCGATTCAATTTGCCGCCCCGCCGAAAAAGATGGCGCTAGACGGTGTAACGAATCTTGCAGGCAAACGCGAGCTTGTCTCGGCCATTTATCAAACGGTGCAGGCTGGGCGAAATCTTCGCGCAGAATCCAAGCTGCCGTCGAACAGGAAGATAGGATTTATTTTACGCACAAATGAGAAATTGATTTCCGAGCAGCTTCCGACGTTAACACGGCTGCTGAACGCCGAAGAGGTAAGGCTGGATCGCGAAATATCAAGCTCCGGCTGGCAATCCGGTGGCGGTCACACCTCTCGGCGAGATTTTTCTAGCCATCGCCGCAGCGGACACGGCTCGGGAACGAGAGCGGCTGGATAAAGAAATCGCAAAAATCGAAAACGAACTGCGAACCGCAGAGAACAAATTGAAAAACAAATCCTTTGTTGATCGCGCACCGGCGGCAGTCGTGGACGAGCATCGGAAACGCGTGAAAGATTTCAGCGCACAACTGGCGAAGCTGAAACAGGCACGCGATAGCTTGTCCTAACGGCTCGCGGTTTAGAGTGCGCGGACGTGTCTGCGCTTTCAAAGTGGTCCCGCAGTCGCGGGATCGCCGCAGTCCAAAAATCTCAACGCACAACTGGCGAGGTCGAAACCAGCGAAGGGAAGAGCTGAATTAAAAAACTATTTTGTGCCGGTCGATTTTTGCGCCGCGCTTTTGGAAAAATTTCTTTAGGTCAGGTGTGTAGAACGTCCCGTCGTATTCCTGGTTTAACTCGAGCCAGACGCGACCTCGCGGCGTTAGATGTTTCGATAGATCGTCCAGAAAAAATTCCCACTCAGGAACACCCCATACACTGGCCTGTTTATGACGATTGAAGCAGATCAGGAATGCAGTGATGAGATCGAATTTTCCCAAGATCGGGCAGGGGATCGAAAGCTTTGATTTCCCAGATCACTCGACGCACGCCGAGCAGGCGCGTAAGGTCCCCAAACATGGGGAGCTCATCCAAATCGAGCCCGAGCCCTTCGTGTCCGAGCAGTTGAGCGATGTACAGGAAATACCCTGTACCGCAGCCGAGATCGAGAATTCGCTTCGGACGCATCAGATCGATTTCGATTTTGCGAATCCGGCGAATGTTGACGCCAATCCACCGTTCGAGATCCAGAAATTTGGGCCAGTCCTCGGTGGGACCTTCAACGGCGTAACGCTGCCGGATCTGCTCGAAACCCTGGGAATCGATCGTTTCGATTACTCGCTTCGTCTCCAAACGAAAACGGTTTGGCAGAAAAAGACTGAGCGTGTGCCTTCTTGCACTGGCCAGGCTTTCGCCATTTAGAACCTTCTTAAGTTTATGAGGAAGTTTCTTGAGTCTTCGCACCGTAGGATAGATCACAGCTTGTGGCGCACCGCAACAATTTCAACTAAGCTGCAAATGCAATGAGTTGGTGGAAAAAGGTGCTCTGGGTTGTCGTCTCCGCGCTGGGCGTGTGGGCGATGGCGCGCCTGGCGCTCTCCCGCGGCGAACAAATCAGCGCGCTTTGGATTGTTCTGGCTGGGCTTTGCGCATTGGCCATCAGCTATCGTTTTTACAGCAAATGGCTGGCGACAAAGGTGCTTGTGTTGAATGAGGAGCGCGCCACGCCAGCAATCCTGCAAAATGACAACAAGGATTACGTGCCGACCAATCGATGGATGGTGTTCGGACACCATTTTGCGGCAATTGCCGGACCCGGGCCATTGGTTGGGCCCGTGTTAGCTGCGCAATTCGGGTTCCTGCCCGGCACGCTCTGGATCCTGATCGGCGCAACGCTCGGCGGCGGTGTTCACGACATGATTGTTTTGTTCGCGTCGATCCGGCGCGGCGGAAAAACGCTTGGTCAAATGGTAAAGGACGAAATCGGGTTCGGTGTTGGCCTGCTCGCTCTTGTCAGTGTTTTGGCGATTATGATTATCCTGCTGGCCGTTCTGGCGTTGGTGGTGGTCCAGGCGCTGGCGCAAAGTCCCTGGGGTGTTTTCACCATCGCAACGACTATTCCTCTGGCGCTGATCATGGGCATCGCGCTGCGCACGGGAAAAGTAAGCGTCATCGCAATTACGGTTTTTGGATTGCTCGGTCTTGCATTTGGCGTGTGGGGCGGACAATTTCTTGCGCACTTTCCTGCGATTGAAGCGTGGTTCCGTCACGACCAGAAATGGCTGGCATGGGCGATCATGATCTATGGACTCGCCGCGTCGGTCCTGCCTGTCTGGATGTTGCTCACGCCGCGCGATTATCTGAGCACATTTTTGAAACTCGGCACCGTAGCCTTGCTCGCGGCTGCGGTGGTGCTGATTAATCCCACGCTGCAAATGCCAGCGATCACAAAATTCATCGACGGCAGCGGTCTTGTCTTTGCGGGGCCAGTGTTCCCGTTCGTCTGCATCACCATCGCCTGCGGCGCAGTCTCAGGATTTCATTCTCTGATTGCCTCGGGCACCACGCCAAAAATGATAAGACGCGAATCGCGAATACGCCCTATTGGATACGGTGCGATGGTGACCGAGATGATGGTCGCGTTGATGGCGATGATCGCCGCGTGCGTGCTGCAACCGGGAGAATATTTCGCGATTAATACCAAGGGTTCGCCTACAGAAGTCGTCGCCAAGGCTTCCGCTGCCGGGTTTCCAGTGACTGAGGCACAAATGCAGAAGCTCGCCACGAACCTTGGAGAATCCACCATGTTTAACCGCGCAGGCGGCGCGCCGACCTTTGCAGTCGGAATGGCGCATATGTTTTCGCGAGTCTCCGCAAAGCCGTCTGCGTTGGCGCTGTGGTATCACTTCGCCATCATGTTCGAAGCTCTGTTCATTTTGACAACGATTGACGCCGGAACACGCGTAGGGCGGTTTTTACTTCAGGATTTTCTAGGCAACATCTGGGGGCCGCTCGGCAACACACGCTCGTGGAGCCGCGAATTTTATCTCGAGTGTGTTGCTTGTGGCGGCGTGGGGCTGGTTCCTGTATGAAGGCGTGATTGATCCTCTCGGCGGCATCAACTCGCTGTGGCCGCTGTTTGGACTGGCGAATCAATTGCTCTCAGTAATCGCGCTTTGCCTCGGCACGACGCTCCTGATCAAGATGCACAAAAGCAAATATCTCTTTGTGACGCTTGTGCCGCTTTGTTTCATGTGCGCCGTCACTTTCTCGGCCGGTTATCTCAAAGTGTTTTCGTCTGATCCGAGACTTGGTTTTCTAAGTGGTGCACGATCACTTTTGCGTGAGGCGTCGGGAATGGCCGATTCCGCTAAGGCCGCGGAGCTCGTCCGGCAGGCAGGTGTCTGGCGATTCGATGCGCTTGTTGCCGTTTTCTTTCTCGTGCTCGTGCGCGGCAATCGTGCTCAGCTCTGCACGACAATGGTGGCAGCTCATTCGCGGGACAAAACGCGTCGTTTTGCACGAAAGCGAATTTGTGACGATTAGCCCTGCGCAACTCGCACAGTTCTAGCTGGAAGAAATCACTGACTTGAACTGTCGTGGCTTGATTTTCGCCCGCGTCTTTAGTTCGATGTCAGAGTGCCTGCTGATGATCAGGTGACGTCACTAACTGATGTTGATTCGAACGGGTCCCGCAGTCGCGGGAGCGGCGTTGCATTTACTACGACTCATTGGAGCGTGGTGCTGGAGGCGCAAGATCGGTCCCCAGCAGCAGAGGAGGCTCTGGAAAAACTCTGCCGCACTTATTGGCCGCCGATTTATTCGTTCATCAGGCGAGAAGGTCGCACGATCGAAGAGGCCCAGGACCTGACGCAGAGTTTCTTCGCACGGTTGCTGGAGCGGCGGGATTTCGATGCGGTGCGGCGAGAGAAAGGGCGCTTGCGCTCGTACCTGCTCGGGTCGCTCAAACATTTTCTGGTGAATGAACGAGAGCGAGTGATGTCGATCAAACGCGGTGAAGGACGTCTGGCAATTCCGCTCGACGCACTCGTCGCGCGTGAGCGCACTGACCCCGAGCCGGCGGATCTATTGACGGCGGACCGAATTTACGAGCGTCGCTGGGCACTGACAGTTTTGGAGCAGGTGCTCAATCGGCTTGGACAGGAATATCATGCGTCGGGTAACGATCGATTGTTCGAGCGATTCAAGGAATTACTTGCCGACAAGCCTGACGGACTCTCGCAGGCGCAGATCGCCGCCGAATCGGGCATGACAGAGAACGCCGTCAAGCAGGCGTATCATCGCTTTCGTAGGCGTTATCGCGAGTTGTTGCGTGAAGAAATTGCGCACACTGTCGCAGTGCCTGGCGATATCGAAGATGAGCTGCGCCATCTAATTGCTGTCTTGCGAGCGTAACCTGTGAGCGAATCTCCTGCAGTAGAGAGTGAGAGTGCGACCGGTGCTCCTTTGATGGACACGAATGTCAAAACCTGCCGCAGATGCGGCGCGAAGCTTTTCGGAGACGCAAAAGCTTGCAGCGCCTGCATGCTTGAGACTGCGCTCGGACAGCTCGACGATGAGGGGGTCAACCTTGCAGGTGACGGCGCAAAAGTGGCGTCGCCGATGAGCGAATTCGGCGATTACGAATTACTCGAGGAGATTGGACGCGGCGGACAAGCGGTTGTTTATCGGGCGCGTCAGAAAAGCCTCAATCGGATCGTCGCGCTGAAACTGATCGGCCTCGGGCGATGGTCGAGCACGCCACATTTAAAACGTTTTCGTCACGAGGCTGAGGCGGCGGCGAGTCTGGAGCACCCACAAATCGTTCCGATTTACGAAATCGGTGAGCGTGACGGCTTTTGTTATTTTAGTATGCAATTCATCGAAGGGGGCCGGCTCGATCAGATTCTAAAACGCGAGTCACTATCTCCCCGTCACGCGGCCGAGTTGCTGGTGAAGATTGCGCGCACGGTTCAGTTCGCACATGAGCACGGAATCCTGCATCGCGACATCAAGCCGGGAAATATCTTGTTAGATCGACGCGGTGAACCTCACCTGACCGATTTTGGATTGGCGCGGCTGCTCGAACAGGAAAGCACAATCACCCATTCATCCGATGTTCTGGGTACACCCAGCTATATGTCGCCAGAACAAGCTGAGGGAGATAACACGCGCGTCAGCAGAGCCACAGATGTTTACGGACTTGGCGCGGTGTTCTATCAACTGCTCACCGGGCACCCGCCTTTTGCTGGAGCGACAACGTTTGAAACGGTCCACCTCGTTTTAAACACCGAGGCGCGGCAACCGCGGCTCTGGAATCCGAAAATAGATCGCGACGTAGCGACGATCTGCCTTAAGTGCCTCGAGAAAGATTCGCAGCGCCGTTACGCTTCTGCTCTCGCGCTGGCCGAGGACGTTGAGCGCTGGCTAAAACACGAGCCGATTCAGGCGCGGCGCACTGGAGTTTTCAAGCACGGAAGAAAGTGGGTTCGGCGCAATCCAACTAACGCTCTTCTTGTGGCGTCGTTGCTCGCCCTGGCATCCGCAGCGGGTTGGATCGTTTGGAAAAGTGAATTGATGCGCCGCCCGATTACGACCGGTATCGCCGTGCTGCCGTTCGAAAATTTAAGTGACGACAAGGAGCACACGTTTTTTGCCGACGGCGTTCAGGATGACATTTTGACCAAGCTGGCAAAGATCGCCGATCTCAAAGTGATCAGCCGAACCAGCGTTATGCAGTATCGCGGGAAACAAGATGCGCGCCAGATCGGGGACGCGCTTCGCGTTTCGCACGTGCTTGAAGGTAGCGTGCGACGAGACAAATCCAGAATTCATTTGAATGCGCAGTTAATTGACACGCGCACGGACACCCACGTATGGGCTGAAGAATACGATCGCGAGTTGAACGACATGTTCGCGGTCCAGCGCGAGATTGCGCAAAAAGTTGCCGATCAGCTCCACGCGAAAATCTCGGGTTCTGAGAAACTGGCCATCGAGAGCAAGCCAACTGCGGATCTTACAGCCTTCGATCTCTACAGCCGCGCCAACAATCTTGTTCTCAAATCGGACAACAGCTTCACCGAGAAAGCGGATTTATATTGAGGCAGTCGATCTGCTGAACCAGGCCGTGGCGCGTGATCCATCATTTTTCGATGCCTATTGCCAACTGGCCTGGCGTTCATGACTGGCTTTATTGGGATCTCCTAGACCATACCTCCGGCCGCCTGGCTTTGGCAGAAGCGGCCATTCAAGCGGCGGCTCGCCTTAATCCCAACCGTGGTGAAACGCACCTGGCGCGTGCACAAAACCTTTATTGGGGATACCTCAATTACAACGGTGCGCTGGCCGAACTGGATGTTGCCCGGCAAACCCTGCCCAATGATGCGCGGGTATTCGAGATGACGGGTGCTATCCAGAGGCGTCAAGGACGCTGGGAAGAGAGCACGCGAAATCTTGAGCGCGTGTTTGATCTCAACCCGCGCGATCGCGAATTGATGAATCGCGTTGGAACAAATTACTGGTGGCTCAGACGGTATGCTAAGGAAAGATCGGCGTTGAATCGGCTATTGGCCGTCGAGCCGAGCAATGTCCAAGCCAAAGTTGACCTTGCGTACGTTGATTACGCTGAGAAAGCCGATATCCGGCCGTTGCATCAACTGATCGATTCGATTCGGGCCGCAAATCCTGGTGCCCTGCCGTATTGGCCCAATTACTGGCTTGGCTGCGCACTAATCGAACGGAATGTTGCAGCTGCCGAAAATGGCTTAGTCGCCATAGGCCAGAGTCCAATTTCCTTCGGCGAGAGTGTTGATTTCAATCGTCCGTTTATCGAAGGCATTCTCGCTCGCATGACAAATGACGGTGCCGGAGCGCAGGCCGCATTCACGGCCGCACGCGCGGAACAGGAGAAAATTGTGCAGGCTCAACCCAATTTCGCCCAGGGGCTTGTCTTCCTTGGTTTAATCGATGCAGGACTTGGACGCAAAGAAGAAGCGCTGCGCGAAGGCCGGCGTGCGGTCGAGCTCGTCAAAAAAGACGCGCTCGAGGGCGTGGTCCTGGCGAAGTATTTGGCCATGATCGCTGCTTGGGTGGGCGATAGAGATTTTGCCCTCGACCAGCTTGCCAGCATCATCCGCCGCCCGAGTAATCTCAGCTATGGCGAGTTGAAACTGCTGCCCTTTTGGGACCCTCTGCGCGGCGATCCGCGCTTCGAAAAAATCCTAGAGGAAGCCAAACAGCCAGTCGCGCTGAAGTAAGTCTGGGTAGGATCGCGCAATCGCGTGTCAGCGGTTGCGCCCTCGCGATCGAGCTTCTTTCAAAGCAGAAGACAACTCGAAAGCGTTCGGGCCTGCTTTTGTTTCCCTCTGGTTAAAAATTTCAGTTTCTTCCTGCGTAACCTCACATCCGATTTCCTGCAGTACATCGGTGAACGGCCGGAAATGGCTTCCCACGACGGGACGTCAAAGAAGGCCAAAACAAGAAAAGGAAAATTAAAACCAAAAATGAAAACAAAAAATATGACAACTCTACACTTAGGAAAATCAAGAATCTCTTGCCGGCTCGCGCCATCTCTCATTGTTCTGGTCGCGCTGGCGATCCTAATTCCATGGTCCGCGCAGGCGGCGACGATCACAACCATCGACGTCCCAGGCGCCGGCTTGACGTCTGGCCAAGGCAATAATGACGGTGGGAACATAGTTGGGTTCTACAATGCCGATGCTGCTGGTTTGACAGCCTGCTCATGGTTATCTATTCGCAAGGGGAGCCTTTCTGACCATTGATGTGCCCGGAGCTGTGGACACAACGTGCCGGGGAATCAATTCCCGGGGCGACATTGTCGGCGAATATGATGATGGTGGCGTCACGTCGACCCACGGCTACCTCCGCAGTGGAAATAGCTTCACCACCATAGATTACCCAGGCGCGGCCGACACCAGTCCGAGCGCAATCAATGCTTCCGGAGATATCGTAGGCTTCTGGGATGATGGCGTTAATGCCCATGGCTTTCTTCGCGACAACCACGGAGTGTTCACCGCCATCAATTATCCGGGTGCAACAGACACGCAGGCATACGGAATCAACGACAAGGGCGATATTGTTGGAAGGTACTTTGACAGCTGCCGGATTCACTCACGGTTTCCTGCTGAGCAACAATGGCATGTTCAGCACGATTAACGTCCCGTTTGGACCCAACACCTCGGCCCGCGCCATCAACTCGAGCGGCGATATCGTGGGGACCTATGCTGGTGGCCATGCATTCCTACTCAGCAAAAACGCGTTTACAGTGACCGACGTACCAGGGGCCACCGTGACTAACAACCGGGGCGTCAATGCCCGCGGCGACATCAGCGGGAACTACACCGACGGCTCAGGCAACCAGCACGGCTTCGTGCGGACTAAGTAAGCTCGCCCAATGAATTAATCCGGAGAGAATCGCAGCAAACTGCGACTCTTCTCCGGATTCTCGCTTTTTTTTCCAGCGGCTTGTCACTTACTAGCAGCGACTCCGAAACAAAATAGTCAAGGTGTGGACCAATCCAGAACTAACGAAAGCAAATAACTAGCGCACAGGAGAGCCTCTTCGGTCGTTGCGAAAACACGCCGGATAGACTCTCGCAATTCGTTCCGCCGAATGCATCGGCTCAGTGCAATTGACTAGCCGTATAAATCCTGGCGACGATGACCTAACGATTGCACGCGTCGTCGCACTGACTGCACAAGTTCGTCTGAGATATCGGCGTGAATCAATTCTTCGCGGTCTGCTGATGCGGCGGCGATGACGACTCCGCGGGGATCGATGATCGCGGAGCTGCCACAAAACCACAGGTCATCGTCTTTACCGACGCGGTTCGATGCAATGACGTAGCTCTGGTTTTCGATCGCGCGTGCCATGGCAAGTATTCGAAAATGTTCGTCGCGCGGGAAAGGCCAGGCAGAAGAGATGACAAAAGCGTCGACCTTCTGCTCGATCGCCAATTTTCGGTACAGTCTCGGGAAACCGAAGATCGTAGCAGATGCTGAAGCCAAAACGCAGATCGCCGAGCGCAAAGCTCGCGAAGCGTGTTGCCCGGGGCAAAGCACGTTTGTTCCTCGACGGGCGCGACCGCGTATAGGTGAGTCTTGCGATACTTCGCTGCGATGTTGCCCTGCGAATCGACAAAAACCTGGGAATTGTAGATCGATGAGCCATCCCGCTCCGAGACGCCGCTGACGATCGCGATCGAAATTCTCTTCGCGATTTCCTGGACGCCGGGAACAAATCCATTTGCCCAATCGCTCGCATGCTCTCGGATCACCGGCATCGAGTAACCGGTGTCAGTCATCTCCGGGAAAACGATCAGCTCCGCGCCCGCCTCATCTTTGGCGCGGCGAGAAAAGTCGCGGACCTTAAGAAGATTCGCTTCCGGATCACCAAGCGAACACGAAATCTGAGCGACTGCAATTTTCATATAACAATTGGCATTGTCATGTCGAGCGGAGTCGAGACATCTCTGGACTTTTCTTGCTGCGTTTAAAATTAGAGATTCCTCAACTTCGCTCGGAATGACATTGATAGGTGGCTACGCGGCGATCGATCTGCGGTAGCCGAAAAATTCGCGCTTCTTGATTATGTGCACGACCTCCGGTGGGACCATTCGCTCCCAGCTGCGCTGTTTAAAACTGCGTGCCGCAACCGTGTCTGCAAAGACAAAGAAAGTTTTCTCCGCCCCAAATTTCCCGTCGAGCCGCTCGATGAGGAGATTGTATTCGTGGTCGAGCATTGTCTGGAGACGAACACGACTGACGTAGCGGTCCGCCGGTCCGTAGATGGCATCGCTGAACGTCATGTCGTAGGCGGACATGGTCTTGGCGATGGTGCCGGCGGCACCGCCGATGCGGAAAAACCGGCGAGCGACTTCCTGGCCGGCGCCAATCTCTGCGAACGTCCCGTACTTGGCCGGATCCAGATTGATTTGCAGCGCCTTTCTATCGGTGCCGATTTCCATCTCGGGAGTCATACGATTTCTGTAACGGCGATTCGCAATCGCCGCAAACTTCAAGGAGCGACGGTCCGCCACAGGACGGATTCGCCGTGGCGACTGGGCAGCCCCGAAAGCTTTCGGGGCTGGGAATCCGTTATTCCTTGAAGTTCGGCGGACTGGAGACCGCCGCTTCCAGTTTACAATCGCACTTGCTCGGCGTTCTTCGCCGGAATCCAGCCGCGCAGATTATTCGGCAGCGCTGCGTAGATCCAATCACCGCGCGTACTCAGAATTTTGACTTCGCTGCCGGGAGGCAACGCCAGAACGGCGTTCGCTGTGTCCGCAGTCGCCAGACGTGCCTGGACACCTTTGCCCGTCACAATAGCCAATACCTCGCCTTTGCTTCCGCGCTCGAGTTGCCAGATTGCAAAGATCGATCCAGCAAAAACCAAAAGCATCACAACAACCAAGCTGATCCTGGCAACTGATCGGCGAGGAGTGAAAGTCAATGCTGCCAAACAAAATGCTGCGACCCAGAAAGCCACGGCTGCAGCGATGCAGTACTGATTGACACTCGCAATCTTCAGATAACGCTCCGGCCAGCTTGGCTGGAGTTCCAGCGCGCCGGCCTCGTCGCGAGCGATCTGCAAATTCGCCGTCGCCTCCGGATGATGCCGCTCCAAGGCGAGTGCGCGTTCGTAATTCAAAATGGCGTGCCCGAAATCACCAGCGCGAAAATAAGCGTTGCCGAGGTCGTAAAATACGTTTGCGCTCCATTGTCCGTCGCGAATCAGCGCCTCGTAATCCGAAATCGCTTCCTTGAAATGGCCTTGGGCAAAATCCTGATTCGCTTTTGCAAAGTCTGCATCTGGCTGCGCAAAAGCCAATGAAGCAACTAGCAGGCAAATCACCGAACAGCAGGCACCCATAACGTAGCCCGAGCGCCCTCGCTCGCGTGTCAGGAAGGTTTCGCAAACGGGGACGCATGCGCTACTTTTGTTTCGCTGATTCATGTTCCCAAATTTTCAATCAACTCCAGCACTTCGCGGCGGTTCTCCGGGGAAATTCTTCCCGGGCCGTTATGCGCTCCGCTGTATTGCCACTCATCGCTTTGTTCGAACAAACGGCGCAACCGGTCGCGCTCGTTGCTGTTCAGTTTGAAAGTGTCCGCTGCGGTTTCCGCGTCCACAATGTTCGGATCAATCCCGCGACTAGCGGACGCCAGCGCGGTTTTAACCCGGACGACTCTGGAGGCTTCGGCATAATATTCGCGCGGGGTTGCATCTTTGCGACGCAAGTTGTGCATTAGCTCGGCCGCTTCGTGGTGCAGCGCAGCCATTCGTTGTGCCTGGCGATTGTTGATCCTCGCTCTTCGAATTTTCCAGACCACAAATCCAATCAGAGCAAGTAACGGAATTCCTTGCACGCCCCAGAAAACGCGACGCGTGTAGATTGGCGCAAACGATTCCGTTGCGCGCGGTCGTTCCGTGAGTTGATAAAGGATATCCTGCGGCTTGGCTGTAATCTTGGCCGCTGATGCCGGGCGCGTCACTGTAGCAGCGGGCGACGACGCCGGCTGGGCCCCGGCGACATTCGCCGGAGCCGCTCCTCCCTGCACAGCGATCGGGATCGGCTCGCTGTGCAGTGTCACGTACTGTTCCTTCACCGGATCGAAATAAGAAAATGCCAGCAACGGCAGGCTTTGTTTCTTCTCGTTAGGCGAAAGCACCGTCTCGAAGGTTTTTGTGCCGCTGATGCCGACCTCGTCGTCCTGTTTAAACTTGGAAGACGGCGGATATTTGTGCCACCCGCGCTCGTCTTCAACTACTGGCGCGTTGACGCGGTCGAAATTGCCGCGGCCCGCGATTGCAGTTGTGACGGTGATGGGATCGCCTGCTTGCACGCTCTTGGGGTTAGCGTCTGTAGTCATTGTAAAATTCCCGATTGCGCCTGAAAAACTCGACGGCGCGTTTGGCGGCAACGGTTTTACTTCGAGTGCGACGGGTTCGCTTTTGATCTCTACCTCCCGGCGCTCACCCATTTGAGCAAACGGATTGCTAAAGAATGGATCCGAGAACGGATCATCCAGATCGAACAGATCGAATGGAGAACGCGAGCGGGCTCGCGGTGCACTTCGTACACGCGGAACCAGAACTTGCGCCTTGGCCTTCACCGGGCCGACCTCGAATTTTCCTGCGCGCGCCGCAGCGATCGCAGTCTTAAAAGTGAACACGTCGTAAGGTCTGCCATTGATGGTTTCTGAATTTTGGCCGGATTCCTGTAATTTCTGCGCAGTAAATCCTTGTCCAGTGATTTCAGGTGGCTCGATCAATCTTGGGCGCACGCGCGGGTCCAATCCCATCCGGATCTGAACAGGAACGATCTCGCCGACGTAGGCAGTTTTCTTTGGCACAATCAGTTCGGCAAAAACCAGATCGCTTGCGCGGACTGACTGGCTCTGCATGCCACGGCTCGGCCTTGCCGCGGACGAACGACCTGGTACGTCCGCGACGTTTAATGTCAGCTCCGGCGTCCTGAGCAAGTTGCCACCGGCGCGGACGGTTTGCGGCGGAATCGTGAATCGGCCCGCCCTGAGCGGGAGAATCGTGTAATTGTACGTCACGCTCGAACTGGTGCTGAAATTGTGTATTTCGAACTGCCTCGATTGTCCGGTGGAATGGATTTCCAAACCGTCGATTGAAATCTCTTCCGGAGGATTCGCATCGCCGGGGCCGATTACCTTGATTTGCAGCTCAACCGTTTCGCCAACAACAGTCTCCGAATTGCTCAACACCGCGGTAACGCTGGGCGAATCGGCAAACGCTAACTGAGTGCAAGCGAGTGCAATAAAAACCGCGATGAAGATCCGCTGGAACATCGTAGAGGCTAGCTTGCAAGCGTTATTCCGAGCCTTTCGACTTCGCTGCGAACAGCTCCTTGTCCCACGTGGTGTAGCGTCCGCTGTCTCAGCGGATATCCCCGGCAGCGTTACACGTGATGCGACGGAAGTGCGCTGAGGACAGCGCACGCTACAGCTATATTTCCTGGATGTCTCGACTTCGATCGACATGACAAACGTCGCTACCAGTCTTTATAGACATGGCGCGTTACTCGGCGTTCATCAAGTCGAACTCGCGCCTCTTCGTCCTTCATCGATTCAAGCAGCGCCAGCGCCTGGCGCTCGCTCATCTGGCCCTCTTTTTCCAACTCGGCCTCGGCAATCTGTGCGTTTTTGTCTGGCGGCTTCTGCGATTTATCTTCGCCCGCGCCTTTCACTTCACCGGCGAATTTTTTCTGCGGCGATTCCGCGGGCGTAGTTGATGGTTCTTCTCCTTCGCCTTCACCTTCTCCCGGCGAGGGCGATGGCATTTCACTTTCACTTTCTCCTGGGCTCGGTGACTCTTCAGCTTGTCGTTCTCCTGGTGACGGTGAAGGCTGGTTTGCCTGCTGGTTTTCCGCGCCCGGCGAGGGAGAAGGCGTCTCGCTCGATTGTTGCTGCTGTTTCTTCTGTGGCTCGTTCTTCGCCTGGGCTTGCTCGTTTTGCGATTGCTGATTTTGTGATTGCTGCTGCTGTTGCTCCTTTTGCTCTTGCTGGTTCTGACCCTGCTGCGGCTGTTGGTTCTGCTGGTTTTGCTGCTGGTTCTGCTGTTGCTGCTGGTCTTGCTGTTGATTCTGCTGCGACTGTTTTTGCTGTTGCTGGTTCTGGTTTTGCTGTTGCTGCTGATTTTGCTTATTCTGTTGTTGGTTCTGTTTGTTCTTTTGCGGCGGAGAGGGGGAAGGGGAGGGTTGTTGTTGGGACTTCTTGTTCTTTAACTCCTCGATCTTCTTTTTGACGTACTCGTAGTTATCTTTGGCATCCTTATCTTGCGGATCGATCTTGAGTGTTTGCTCATAATGACTCAGCGCGTTTGTCCAATCGCTCAGCTTTTTATCGTCGCTTTTTTCCGTTTCGCCGCGCTGATAAAGCGTGTTGCCCAGGTTGTAATGACCTTTGCTTTGCAAACCGGTGTCTGGCGTAAGCAAGGCCTGACTAAACGATTCCAGAGCCCTGTTATAATCTTTTAGTTTGTAAGCCGCTGCGCCCGAATCGAACTGGAGCTTGTCCTCGGCACGCGATTGCGGATGTGATTTCAGCGTCTGCTGAAACTGGCCGTAAGCATCTTCGAATTTCCCGTCGTGATAGGCGTCAATTCCCGGCGCTGCACCAAGCGCAAATGAAGAGAGGAACATCAGGAGGGCAGCCGTCGCACCCGCAGCCCTGGCAGCGGCAGGAACGTAGCCTCTCTCGCGCACGCGTTCGCCACGGCGAATCCGTCCGGTGGCGGATCGCCGCTCGGGAATGAGGATCGACAACGCGAGAGCAATCAACGCCGCTCCCAGCGGCCACTCGTAGCGCTCAATTGGACGCCGCGACAAACGCATGTCCATTTCAGCAGCCTGCATTTTTGCCAATCCTTCAGTTTGAACTTGCTGCATCGTGCGGGGCCCACTTTCCAAATGAATATAAAACCCACCTGTGGCCTGTGCGATTTCGCGCAAACGTTTCTCGTCCAATTTTGATTTGACGACTTGGCCGGCTGAGTCCTTTACAAAAGCCGTTTGGCCATCGTCGCCTGTGATGGGAATCAGCGAGCCTTCCGGTGTTCCGACGCCCACGGTGAAAATTCGCACGCCCGCGTCGGCCGCTTCTTTCGCCATCTTTATCAGCGTCACCGCTTAAGTCCTCGCCGTCGGTAAAGATGATGAGCGCTCGATTCCCAGTTGCGCTTTTGCCGAAGCTCTGCGTCGCAAGCGCAATGGCGCTGGAGATATTGGTCCCGCCTTCGGGAATCGTCTTCGTGTCCAGATCATTGATGGCCTCAACAACGGCGTCGTAATCAATCGTAAGCGGCGCTTGCAAGAAAGCGCGCCCGGCAAAAGCGATCAGACCAACACGATCGCCCTGGAGCTCATTGATCAAATCCTGGACCGCAAGCTTGACGCGCTCGAGGCGGTTCGGTTGGACGTCATTGGAAAGCATGCTGCGCGACGTGTCCACGGCGATCAGCAAATCGAGCCCTTTACGCTTTACGTCCTGAAAAGTGTAACCCCAGCGCGGTTGCGCGAGACTGACGACGGCCAGAGAAAGTCCCAGCAACAGGAGCGCAAACTTTATGATGCGCCGCGGCCGATTCACGGTTCCGGCAAGCTGCGGCAGCAAACGCGCTGAAACGAATTCCTGCAGGCGCCGATATCCTCGACGCTCCGCGCGCATAAAGAGCGCGATCAGGGGTGGGATCAGCAACAAGCCCCAAAGCCATTCTGGTGCGCCAAAGGTCATAACGTGGGAGCGGCCTTGGTGCCGCGACAGTTACGGATGAGTCGGGACACTAAGGTCCCTCCCACTTTTAAGAACGACAGCTTTCTCATGGCAACTTTTTCCAGATCGTTTGCGACAACAAAATCTGCGCGACCAGCAGCCCGCATCCACCCATCAGGCACAGCGGAAATAGATCGCGGTATTGCTGATATTTCTTTACGCTCACGGTAGATTTTTCCAGCTTGTCTATATCGTTGTAAATTTGCTCAAGCGATTTCGTGTCGGTCGCTCGGAAAAATTTCCCGTCCGCAATTTTCGCAACCTCTTTCAGACCGGTCTCGTTAAACTCCACGCGCTGGTTTTCGTAGAGAATATTGCCCAGCGCATCGGTTAAGGGCCCTCGGTTAGTGAAGATCGGCGCTGGCGCAATTCCGTTGATGCCGGCGCCAATGGCGTAGAAGTGAATCTTTAACGCTTTCACTGCCTCGGCGGCAGTATTTGGTGGAATTTTGCCGGCATTATTCTCTCCATCGGTCAACAGAACGAGAACATGACTCTTTGAACGTTTATCATTTAACCGGTTGGCTGCTGCTGCCATGGCCGATCCAATCGCAGTGCCGTCTTCGACGAGACCTATCCGCACGCGATCCAAATTTTGCAGAAGCCAGTCATGATCCAATGTCATCGGACTGACGACATACGGACGACCGGCGAACGCAATGATGCCGATTCGATCGTTCGGCCGTTCTTCAATAAATTTGCGTGTGACTTCGCGGATTGCATCGACGCGCGTCGCTTCTTGTCCGCCGATCGTGAAATCCTTCGTCAGCATCGAGCCCGAGACATCCAGCACGAGCATGATGTCGATCCCGCTCGCCTCGATCTGGGTGAGGCTCTTGCCGAGTTGGGGACGCGCAAGTGCAACTACAAAAATCGCGAGCGAAGCCAGTAGCAGCGTCCTCAGAATTTTTCCCGCGCGCGCGGCGCTTTGTTTTCCGATTGCCCGAAGGGTCGCTGTGGATGAATAAGTCAGCGCCGCAGCCGGCCCACGTTTTCCACGCAAATACGCCAGCAACGGAATTGCCAGCAGTAACAGGAGCAGCCACGGCCGCGCAAACGTCAGCGCGCTGTTTGCCGGCCACCAATCAAACAACTTTGTCATGTCGAGCGAAGTCGAGCCGTGCTGCGGGATGGACTCAACCGTCGCCAGCTCGCCTCCTTTCACGAAACGGATCGCTTCTCCGAGTAGCAATTCGCTGTCCGACGTTGTCGCTTCGTATCGCGCGAACTTAATCAGATCGCACCGGTTCAAGAAGTCCTCCAGTAACAATTTTTCCTCGGCGGAGAACGGCGAGCGCTTTCTGCCAGCGCGGTCAGAAATTCGATCGAAGTTTGTCGCGTGGCTGGCAACCCATACTGCTGCGTGACGTATTTGCGCAAAATATCCGACACACGAATGCTAAACTGATACGGGCTTATCTTTTCAATTTCGCAACTAATTCGTTCGAGTTCTTCCAGCGCGATCTCGCGCGGCAACTTTGGAGGCGGCGCCGGTCTGCGGCGCTTTGCGAACAACCACACCACCAGGCCGAGAAGCGAGAGCGACACAAATACGATCACGAACACCAGCCAGGGCGGAATCAGTGAATAATCCACTGGTGGCGCGATGTCGTGGAATTCTTCAGCGAGCAAAATCGGCATATTCATTTTTCGCTCCGCTTCAACGGTTCACCGGCTTAACGATCCCAATTCATCGAACACCCAGCCGGCGTTCGCGTTGTTTGAAAAACGAGCGCAACGCCGGCAAATAATCTTCTCCAGTCTGCAACGCGATCGCATCGATGTTGTTCCGCCGCAGCGTGCGGGAAAGTTCCGTGTCGCGGCCGCGGACAAGATCCATAAAGAGACCGCGCGTTTTGCGATCGGCTGTGTTGATCTCGATCTGTTCGCCGGTCTCGGCGTCCTCTAACGTAATCATGCCGATGTTTGGTAATACGCTTTCTCGTTCGTCGCGAATATGGACGGCTATGAAATCGTGTCGCCGTCCACTTACCGCAAGCGCTCGCGAGAAATCGGGCGCCTGAAAATCCGAGATGAAAAAAACGACTGCACGTCGTGTTACGATCTTATTCAGGTAATCAAGTGCCAGCGCCGGCTCCGTGCCGCGCCCCTGCGGTTGGAAAAACAGAATCTCGCGGATCAGCCGCAGCGTGTGAGACCGGCCTTTTTTTGGTGGAATAAAAAGCTCGACGCGATCGGTGAAGAGAAGCAGTCCGACCTTGTCATTGTTCCTGATCGCACTGAATGCGAGCAAACAGGCAACCTCTGCCGCCAGCTCGCGTTTGGATTGTGTTGTGCTTCCAAAATTTCCCGGAGGCGCTGACGTCCACAACCAGCATCACCGTTAGCTCGCGTTCCTCGGTAAACTTTTTCACAAACGCGTTGCCCATCCGCGCCGTGACGTTCCAATCAATGGAGCGAATTTCATCGCCCGGTTGATATTCGCGCACGTCTTCAAAGTTCATCCCGCGCCCTTTGAAAACGCTGTGGTAGTCGCCAGCGAATGCGGTCTCGACCAGGCCGCGGGTCTTAATCTCGAGCGTTCGGATCTTTTTGAGAATCTCGCTTGTTTTCTCTGAGCGCTCGTCATCCCGAGCGGAGCGAAGCGAAGTCGACGGAGCCCGTTGCATTACCGAGAAAAATCACGGAACAGGCAGCCCTGCAAAAATCCGCTCGATGATAGTCTCGCTGGTGACCGCTTCCGCTTCGGCTTCGTAGCTAACGATGATCCGATGCCGCAACACATCGGGGCCGATGCTTTTTACGTCCTGCGGCGTCACATACCCGCGCCCGTTCAGAAACGCATGGGCCCGCGCGCCGAGCGCCAGATAAATGGTTGCGCGCGGCGAAGCGCCGTAACGAATCAGTCCTTCAAGCATCAAATTATATGAGGCAGGCTCGCGCGTCGCCCAGACCACATCGACAATGTAATCTTTTACTCGGTCATCGATGTAGATTTCGTTTACCACATTGCGTGCGGCGATGATCTGCTTTGGTTCGATCACGGCATCTACTTGCAAATCGGGCGCCGAAGTCGCCATCAAATCAAGAATAGTTCGTTCCTCGGATTTCTGCGGATAACCAATGTTTAATTTGAACATGAAACGATCGAGTTGCGCCTCGGGCAGTTGATAGGTTCCTTCCTGTTCAATCGGGTTTTGAGTCGCGAGAACAAGAAAAGGATCGGAGAGAGGGTATGTTTGTTCGCCGATCGTGACCTGTCGCTCCTGCATCGCTTCCAGTAACGCGCTCTGCACTTTGGCCGGCGCGCGATTGATTTCGTCGGCCAGGATCAAATTAGAGAAAATCGGGCCAAGCTTTGTCGTAAACTCGCCCGTGCGCGGGTTGTAAATGAGCGTGCCGATCAAATCCGCCGGCAAAAGATCGGGCGTGAATTGCAATCTTTGAAAACCGGTTTGGATACACGCGGCCATCGTTTTCACGGTGAGCGTTTTGGCCAGGCCGGGAACGCCCTCGAGCAGGAGATGGCCATTGGCCAGGAGCCCCAGCAGAAGACGGTCCACCAAATATTTCTGGCCCACCACAACGTGAGCGACTTGCTGGCGGAGTGCCGGAATCCATTGCCCCAGCTCCCGCACTTCCTGCGTAATTTCCTGCGTCGATTTCATACGGTCTGGTCAGACATGTTCGGCTGGGAGAACGTTCGATCAAACCCGATGCAACCGCCTCCTTCCGGTGCGATGCTTTCCCAGAGGAATGCGATCTGCGCCCTGCTTCTGGCATATTTTGTGTCCGCGGGCGCAGGGTTAACATGATCGGCAGGCCGGGATATGGTTCGGCTTTGCGAATGCGCGCTTCGAGATAACGACGATAAGTTTCGTTCATCAGCCGGGGGTCATTCACGAAAAGAACGAATTCCGGAGGCTGGAGCGGTTTTTCACCGCGTGACATGCGGTCAACCTCTCCTTCGGCGGACTGATCGCCCTGCTCGCCGCAACGCTTCGGCGTCCAGGGACTACGCCGAGAGACGCGCCTTCGCCGAGGCTACGGCGGGCAGGCCGCTGCTCCTTGTTTGCGCTGCGTAAAATAATTTCAAGCGTTTCCCTTTTACCAGTGGCGGCGGATTTGCATCAAACGCTTGTCGCAACAATCGGTTCAAGACTCCGGTACCGATGCGCTGCCGGGCCGCGCGTTGGATTTTTTCAATGAGCGCAAATAGTTGATCAATATTTTCGCCGGTCAGCGCAGATGCAATCAGCACCGGAGCAAAATTCCAGAAAGAAAATCCCCGCGCGCGTTTCATCGACAAGCCGCGAGACCATTTGCTTTCGGTTCCGTTGCGGTCTGATCAAGTCCCATTTGTTCAAAACAAGAATAGCCGCCTTGCGCTCTTTTTGGATCAATCCCGCAATCCGTTTGTCCTGCGCGGTTACGCCCATCGTGAGATCGACAATCAAAACAGCAGACGTCAGCACGGCGAATACTTCGCTCTGCGCGCATGACGCTGAAAACCTCAACTGAACTCGAATGTTTTCCACGTCGGCGAATGCCCGCAGTGTCGATGAAAACGAATTTCTGGCCGTCGCGTTCGTATAGAATGTCAACGGCATCGCGCGTGGTTCCGGGTAATTCGCTTACAATCGCGCGCTCACTGCGCACAATTGAATTAATGAGCGAAGACTTCCCAACGTTCGGCCGGCCGACGATGGCAATGGCCAATGCAGGTTTGAGGTTTGAGGTTTGAGGTTTGAGATCACCTGGAGCAACGGGCGAGGGGAGACGCTGCTCGATTGCGGCTAACAAATCCGTAATTCCGCGGTCATGTTCTGCGCTGATCGAAAAGCTCGGTTCGAAGCCTAACGAATCGAACTCTGCTGCCAGCGGCTCGTGCTTTTCATTGTCGATCTTGTTGATCACGAGCAAAACAGGTTTTTGAGATTTGCGCAGCAGGCGCGCCAGCTCTTCATCGATGGGCGACAACCCCTCCTTGGCATCGACAACGAAAAGAAGAAGATCGCTCTCGCTCAGCGCGTCGTCTGCAGCGCGCCGCACTTGCGCGCTCAGCTCATCCCGCGCCTGCGGGACCGCCATGCCGCCGGTGTCCCACAGGGTGAACGGGCGCGCGCCGCGAGTGCAAATCGCAGAAATCCGGTCGCGTGTGATTCCGGGTTGATCATGAACGATGGCAATCTTCCGGCCGACCAGCCGATTGAAAAGCGCGGACTTGCCTACGTTCGGCCGGCCGACGATTGCAACATTCGGCAGCATGTTCGCGTCGTTCACCGCAGCAGGCCGCATTACGGTTTCGCCGGGTGGGCATGGCCCGCAGCCTGCAATTGCCGGACGCCGTCTGCGACGTAAATGATTCCGGAGACTAAAGTGAAAAAACCGGCTGCAATCACAACATAGAGCAGGGGAAACAGTTGCAGTTGCAGCATGACCCAGCCGATAGCGATCATCTGTAACACAGTCGCCACTTTGCCGGTCCAGCTCGGTTTCACGTGCACCTTGCCAATGAGCAAATACAAAACGCCTGCGCCGACGAAAAGAATGGCGTCGCGCGAAATCACGAGAACGGGGAACCATGCAGGGAATCTTCCGTAGTCAGGATCAACCTCACTCCAATTGCTAATGCTTAGCGTAATAATGCCGCTCAACAGCAGGCCCTTGTCGGCGATCGGATCGAGAATGACTCCCAGCGAACTCCTTTGATTGTAGCGGCGTGCGACGTAGCCATCCAAACCATCGCTGACGGCAGCGATCAGAAAAATGGCAATTGCAGTAAAGCGCATCCATTCGAGTGGCGCGCCGCGTTGAATGCTTTGGCCGTAATAAATCGCCATCGTGACGAAAGCCGGAATCATCAGAATCCGAATGATGGTAATTTTGTTGGCCGTAGTCATGGCATGCGGGTAGACAAATTGTAGGGCGTTTGATTCGCTCGCGCCAGCGAGCTCACCCTTCGGGCTCCTCTTCTATGTCACTCGGCGCCCGCGCTGTCCAGCCCACACTGGGAATATTGATAAGACCTCCGCTATTCACGCTGACGCGGTGGCAGGTTTATCTGGCTTCGGGATTTTAAATCCTTCGATTTGTTCTTTGATTTCGTTGGCAAAGGCCGCTGCGCCGGCGCCGTTTACGACCCGATGATCGAATGTGAGTGAGAGTGTAATTACCTCTGCACTTTCGTTTTTGTTTTTGTTAGGAATTAATTCGTGATGCGCAGTGCCGACGAAAAGCGTGCCGACTGATGGCGGTACGACAATCGGCGCGCCAGCTTTGACTCCAAACGCACCGAGACTCGTGATTACCACTGGAGCATTCATAGCATCAACGCGACCGCTGCGAGTAGCAGCAACGGCCTCGTCGTAAATCTTTACGAATTCCGGCCAGCTTTTTTTATTTGCATTTGTGATTACCGCGGTTGCCAGGCGATCGCCCTCGAGCGCAACCGCAACGCCAAGATCGAAATCGTCATTCTGTACAATCTGATCGTCTTCGAGAATCAGTCGTCGGAAAGGCGCATGTTTTTCCATCGCGCGCACCACTGACCACGCGATCATGACGGAAGGGGAGGGAGCATGCTTCGGATCTTTCTTTTTTGCTGCCTCGCGCGCTTCCCGAATCGCGTCCCAGCGCGCATCGATTTGCAGGTTGGCCGGAATAACTTGGCTGAGCTTGCGCGTGATCGTAGACGAAAGCGCCGGCTCGATTCCTGTAACCCAGGTCGGTGACCTTGCCTCGCGGTTCGGCAAGGCGACGCCGCGGTCAGCGTCCGCGGCTACAGCTTCGCGATGTGGCGAAGTTTCAGCAGCCCGTTGAAACTGATCTGCAAGCGACGCTTCGTCGGTGAGAAGTGTGCCAAGTTGCTGACCGATCTCGACCGTGTCGCCGACTTTCGTTTTCCATTCGCCCATGACTCCAGCGAACGATGATTGGATCGGATAAACCGCTTTGTCGGTTTCCACTTCGCACAATTCGTCATCCAGCGCGACGGGATCGCCCGTCTTTTTCAAAAGCGAAACAATTTTCGCGTTGCGAATTCCTTCGCCCATGACTGGCACCGTAATGCTTTCGCTGCGACGTTGGCCCGTATCCGCTGTAGCCGGGGGCGTTGATCCCGGCCGGGCGAACTCTGGTTCTGGCACCGGACGGCCGCGGTCAGCGCCCGCGGCTACAACTGCGCGTGCATGTTTGGTTGCAACTGAACGCCTGATCGCAGCGACGATGCGTTCTACGTCCGGCAACGCCGCGTATTCGTAGATCGGATTGTAGCCGATCATCACGTTGGCTTTGCTGACGAGAATCGGCGGACTGATCAGTTCGATTCCAGAGTTCAGGCGTGCTCGAGATGTGGGAAATAATCATTTGCCCGACGCTGCAGTTCTCGGTGTCTTCCTGCACCACAACGAGTCGTCTAGTCTTGTGCACTGAATCTTCGATTGCGGCCTTGTCCCACGGAACGATCGATCGCAGGTCAATCAACTCGACGCTGATTTCATTGTCGATCTTCGCAATCGCTTCGAGAGATTTTTCGATCGTATTTCCCCAGGCGACCACCGTCACATCGGAGCCGTTTGTGCATCGACGCGCACGCCCAAACGGAACGGCCCGGATTGGCTCTGCATATTCGTGTTCGGCCCAGAGCAAATGCTTTGGAATTAAGAAAATCACCGGGTCCTCACCGTGCATCGCAGTCCAAAGCAATCCTGCGGCGTCTGCTGGCGTGCTGGGAATGACGACGTTCAGTCCGGGATAATGTGCGAGCGCCGATTCATTCGCCTGGCTATGCCACAAACTGCCGCCGGGGAGGTACGCACCATAAGGCGCATAAATGACGGCTGGACATTTCCAGTTGCCGAATGATCGCCACCGCAAATTCGAGATGTTGGTAACGAGTTGATTGAATCCGGGATAAATGAAATCGATGAATTGCACCTCGAACACTGGGCGCTTTCCGTACGCAGCCAGGCCGCAGGCGACTCCGAGAATCGTCGATTCAGCAAGCGGCGAATTGAAGACCTGCTTCGGAAACTCGGTCGAAAGTTTCTGTGTGAGACGGAACACGCCGCCCTTTGGATCTTCGATGTCTTCGCCGAAAAGAATTCGTCGCGGATCTTCCTCTAAACCCGCGCGCAAGGTCTTGTTCACGGTATCGCCAATCCGATATTTTCCCGGGCGGCAGAATTTCCTTGTCGATCTTTGGCAGCGGTTTGCTGACGTTGGCGAGAAGCTCGTTAGGCGAGGGGTCCTCGGCTTTTTCGGCTTCGGCGTATTCGCGACGAATGCGCTCCTTAATTTCGTTGTCGAGCTTCGCGAATTCCTCTGCACTGATAATGCCTTCCTCGATCAGTTGATCCTTCCAGCATTTAAGCGGATCGAATTTTTCCGAGTCCCCGCAGTTCCTCCTCGCTGCGATAAAGTTTCTGATCGTCAGAACTGGTGTGACTGGAGAGCCGTTCCATCTTGATCCAGAAAAAGAACGGCCCGCCACCGGCGCGAATCTTTTCGAACGCTTCCGCTGCGCGTCGTAGACCTGTTGCACGTTTTCTCCATCGATCCGTCGCCAGTTTTCAGACTCGAGAACATTCAACGCGAGTGGATTAGTCTTCGCGCGTGGGCATGCTGATGCCGTACGCGTTGTCTTCGACGAGAAAGAGCACGGGCAAGTTTTTTCTCTTTGGCGAAACAGATCGCTTCAAAAAAATCTCCCTGCCGAGTCGCGGCGTCGCCGACGGTGGTTACAACGAGATTTTTTTTGCCATCGAGCTGAATGCCCCAGGCGATGCCGCAGGCGGGGAGCAGCTGCGAACCGGTCGGCGTCGGCACACTCCAGATGTGCAGGTCCGCGTTGCTGTAATGCGACGGCATCTGGCGCCCGCCGCTTCCGGTATTTCTCTTGGCGAAATATTCGAGACCAAGCTGCCGCGTGGTCATGCCGCGCCCGAGCACCAGTCCGCGGTCGCGATAATAAGAAACGATGTAATCGCCCGGTTCCATTTGGAACGGAGACCGCCGCCAGCGCCTCGTGACCCATTCCGGAAACGTGAAAATGTCCCTTGCCCTGCCGAATCAGATTCTGCTCGCGCAAATCCGCATGGCGACTCTCCAGCATCGTGGTCAACAGCCGCAGCTTATCTTCTTTGCTAAGGGCCGGCATACGGTTGACTTTACATCGCGCTTTTAGATCGACAATCGGGCGGATTTGCTTCGCATAAGAAATCTAGATGGACTCGGCAACAGCAAAATCACAGCGGAGTAGGGGAGTGATCGAACATTACCGCGAATTTCTCCCAGTTCTCTGCCTCGACGCCGATTGTCTCTTTGGGCGAGGGGAACACACCGCTGATTCATTGTCCGCAATTAAGCAATCGGGTTGGCCGCGGCTGTGAAGTCTTTGTCAAAAACGAAGGGGTCAATCCGACAGGCTCATTCAAGGATCGCGGCATGACCGTGGCCGTGTCCAAGGCGCTGGAGCGTGGCGCGACAGGCGATCATCTGCGCGTCAACCGGAAATACGTCCGCGTCGGCAGCTGCCTATGCGGCGCGGGCAGGGATTTCATGCGTCGTCATTCTGCCTGCGGGAAAAATTGCGACGGGGAAATTACTGCAAGCTTTCGTTTACGGTGCAAAAATCGTAGCGATCGACGGCAATTTTGATGATGCTCTGCGAATCGTGCGCGAGCTCGGCGAGAGCGGCGACTTCGTCGTTGTAAATTCCATCAATCCGGACCGAATCGCAGGACAGAAGACCGCCGCGTTTGAAATTGTCGATGAATTGGGCGATGCGCCCGATTTTCATTTGCTGCCAGTCGGCAACGCCGGAAACATCACTGCCTATTGGGCGGGATATCGGGAGTATCGCGCACGTGAAAACTCGACGAAACTGCCGGTGATGATTGGATTTCAGGCGGCTGGGGCAGCGCCGATTTTTCATAACCGAATCATCGAAAAACCGGAAACGATCGCGTCCGCAATTCGAATCGGGAATCCGGCAAGCTGGAAACAAGCGCGCGCGGCCATCACCGAATCGCGCGGAGCAATCGACGTGGTGAGCGACGAAGAGATTGTCGCAGCGCAGAGTTGGCTGGCTCGGCATGAAGGAATTTTTGTCGAACCTGCCAGCGCGGCAGCGATCGCCGGATTGTTCAAATGCTGCGATTCACGCGAAGCGGCGTACTCATTCCAAGAAATTCCCGAGACGAGTCGGATAATTTGCACAGTCACAGGACACGGCTTGAAAGATCCCGACGCAGTTATTCAGCGCATGAAAAAACTCAAACCCGTTGCCGCGACGGTGAACGATGTGCGACGCGCAATTGGACTGTAGCGCGTCCGACCACGTGTCATGTCGAGCGAAGTCGAGACATGGCTGAAAATGACGAAATCCTAATGACGAATGACGAAGGAATGTGCAAGCCCGAACGAACGAACGGAAAACGCGGTCATCCTGAGCGGATCCCGCCGTCGCGGGAGGAGTCGAAGGATCCCGCGATTGAAGCTTAAGATATCGCAACGGGATTCCTCGACTCTGCTCGGAATGACGGTTATGAAAACACGGAATTAAGCTCCATCTGACATGCCTCTGGTAGTTCAAAAATATGGCGGCACTTCCGTCGGCACTCCGAAGCGTATTCAGAGCGTTGCACGCCGGCTTGTTGAAACGCAACGTCAAGGCTGTCAGGTGGTGGCGGTCATCTCTGCGATGGCGGGCGTGACCGACAACCTTGCTCAAACTCGCGCGCGAGATATCGCCGAATCCTACCGAGCGCGAACTCGATATTTTGCTAGCGACTGGCGAACATGCCGCCACTGCTCTGACCGCGATGGCGGTGAACGCACTTGGTGGACGAGCCATTTCGCTGACCGGTGCGCAGGCCGGAATTTTAACTGACCGCAACCACGCCAGGGCGCGAATCGCCAACATCAGTCCGAAGCAAATTCACGAACTGCTATCGGACGATTACATCGTGATCGTCGCGGGATTTCAAGGGCAGACTCCGGAAGGAGAAACCACCACGCTGGGACGCGGCGGCTCAGACTTGACGGCAATTGCCCTGGCGGGCGCGTTGAATGCCGACGCATGTCAGATTTTCACCGATGTCGATGGAGTTTTCACCTGCGATCCCCGAATTGTAAAAGAGGCGAAGAAACTCGACGAGATCGCTTACGACGAACTGCTCGAAATGGCCAGTGGCGGTGCAAAAGTAATGCAGTCGCGAGCCGTAGAATTTGCCAAAAAGTTCGGCGTCGAATTCGAGGTGCGCTCGAGTTTCAACAAGAGCAGGGGAACAATCGCGAAAGAAGAGAGCGCCAGCATGGAGGATGTGGTGATTCGCGGGATCAGCCTCGATCGTCACCAGGCGAAACTCACCATCGCAGGCGTGCCCGACAAACCAGGAATTGCGGGGCGAATTTTCTCCAACGTCGCCGCGGCGCACATCGTCGTGGACATGATTGTGCAAAATGCGTCGATCAGCGGAACGACCGACGTTTCATTCACGATTCACGAGGACGAACTGGAGAACGCCCGTAAAATCCTGATGCCCGTAGTCGGGGAGATCGGCGCGAAACGCCTGAATACGTCAAGCGGAGTGGCGAAGCTGAGCGTGGTCGGTATCGGCATGCGATCGCACTCCGGCGTCGCGGCACGAATGTTCGAGTGCCTGGGCCGCGGCGAGATCAACATTCAACTGGTTTCCACTTCCGAGATCAAGATCGCGGTCGTCATCGACGAAAAGGATGCGGAGCGCGCAGCGCGCCTGATACACAGCGAGTTCGGTCTGGCTCGATTGATGTCCGCCGCCGCTGCGACGCAGCCGCTGACGTAAATCACACTAACGCAAATCACTTAGGCGGCGTTTTCACCGGATTAACATAGAATTCCGCCACACCTTGAATTCGCATCTTGTAACCCAAACCCGCCCACACAACTGCCGCTCCAGGATGGTCGATCGGACTCGGGCCCGCAGTGGTCGTCTAGGTTTGCTTGCTTCCAGGTCGTTCCGTCTTCGAGCTTGATCACTGTGTGGCCCTTAAGACCGGCAAACGAACCATCGACCCGGCTTACGATCGGGTCATGGTGGAAGAATGATTGGATCGCAGCAACCCTCTTTTCAGTCTTTTTCTCGGTGACTTTCTCGGTGGTTTCCCGGTATCCCTGCAACCAGGCATTGAGCTTTTCCAGCTCTTCGGACGAGAGCTTATTTAGGCCTGCCGCCTTAAATTCCTCCGGAGACATCATTTCCTTAATGCTTCCGGAGAGGACCTGGTCAGCTGCCCAGGCCGGTCTCGCGGAGCCAAGAATGAAAAGCGCGGCGATCATCAGACAAGAAATCGAACCGCTGCGCAAAGTCTTCATCATATCTACACGTTACCGAAATTTCGCGACGCTAACACCGGCCGCAGGAACGTCAAGGTAGCGCAACTAGGCGAATCCCACCGCTAATTTAAAAAAGACCGCAGCAGGGGACCAATGCAGGGGAAGGACTCGAAAGGGCCTCAGGCAACAGGCCTACGGCGCATGCCAATAACATCAGACAATATATGTCATATAAAATCGATGTGGTGTTGGGTCAGATTCATTTTCGTCGCGAGCAATAGGCTTCCGTCATTTCCACGACCTGTTCTAAACTCCACGGCTTTTCTTCAAGCCAGCGGCTACCGCTGGCGTAGTTCCGAGCGCTGTGATGTTTCCGCACGAAATTGTAAACGCCGAAATGCAGCGCGACCGCCAGCTTGTGCATTTCCAAGCTCTTGCTGTAGCCAAGTCCTTTGCGCTCAAATCGCTTCAATTCCTGCCGCACGGTCAGGAACGCGCGCTCTACGTGGCTCGTGGTAAGGCTTTCTAAGTCCGGCGAGCCTACCACTGCCGCGCGTTCCGCTGTCTGCATCCTGCGGACGCCTTCATTGCGTCCGAGACGTGCCAGCGTGCCGTCTGGCAGCTTCGGCTCGCCGAATACCTTTGTTTCGGTTCCGTAGCTGTAGCCCTCATATCCGAAATGTTGGCGAATGTGAAAAGCGTATGGCCTGTGATTGTCGGTTGCGATCTGAACCGGAAGCCTCACGCGATTGCGAACATCCTCAACAAACGTGTTGCCCGTCCAGCAATCACGCTTTCCAACCTTGTGCGAAAAGACCAGTTTCGTGTCCGCGTCGATGCAGCACCACAGCCAAAAATCGCCGCGCTCTGTCTTGTCGTCTTATCGGAAGTCTGCCTCCGTGACGCCGACATACTGCCATTGTTCATCCATCTCGATTCGGATGCACGGCAGATCACGAAAGTTTCTGTCCATGTAATCTGCGAACGCTTCGCCGGTTTCACGAATGACACGCTTGAATCGTGTTCTTGCCTAGTCTTGAACATGCGAGCGCACGGCGCGAATCGGCGTCCCTTCGCAGAGCGCCATTAGAACTAAAGTCTGCTTTTCTTTGGAGAGTCTTTTGTTTGCCATAAATGTTGGTTGACTACTTGAAATAATATATATAGATTCAACAGTATAGTCAATAGAAAAGATATATATTTTTTCAATGCAAGAACCAACAGAGGCGGGAAAACGAAAAGGCGCTGGCCGAAAGCCAGATGGGCAAGAGCGCCGTATACTGTCACGCTCACGGAAAAGAACGTGAAGCGAGCGAAGAAACGGGAAACGAATTTCTCCGGCCTGCTAGACCGGCTGCTCGCCGAATTGGCTTCGGCGTTAAGCCGCTCTTTAGCCTCGCGTAACTGACGCTTGAGTCCTCTGACGATTCCAACAAGATCATCGCCTTTGACTGGCTCTGATTCGGTAGCGTGCTCGACTTGATCGAGAGCCTCTTTGTTAGCGTCACGGTCTGCCATGAATCTACATATACGATTTTGTTGCATACTTGTCGAATTATTGGGTTGCCATCGGCATTCTGGTTTTGATCTACTGACTCGGAATGAACTGGCAAGAGATCGCGGGCGGCATCATGCAAGCGTTCAGAAATGCCGGAGTCAAAAAAGATGTAATTGATCTTCAAGAGAAGCAGCTCGATTTGCTTACGAAGCAAATTGTCACGCTCGAAGGCGAGAAATCCGATCTGATTGCGAAGACTTCTAACCTTGAGAAAAAGGTGGAAGAACTTGAACTGGAACTTGAGCGCCTTCGTCCAAAACGAGATTTGGCAGAGGACTCGATCGAGAAGTCCTGAGACTTCTGTTCGACCACGACCTTACCTTGTCGCAGATCGCCCACGCTATTGGCATTTCTGAAGGAATGGCCGATTATCATTGCGGTGTGTTACGTGATCGTCTCCTGATTCAACTGCCTGGATTTGGAATGATGGGAGTTGAACCAGAGCTTTACATCACCCATGAAGGCCGCGAGTAGCATTGTCAAAAACAAGCTTGTTTAAGGTCGCGTGGGTAAGACCCAGAAAAGAAGAACCGTAGGACCGCCAGGCCCAGCTCACTTTGCCGCACGCGCAACTGGTAAGGTGATTACAGTTTCTCGTTATGACGCGGTTGCTAGGCTGATAGACACCGCAATCTGGCTTTGGTTTTTCGAGAAAGACCCTTTGCCTATCCACCTGCTTATCATGGCCGCTCTATCAGTGTCTCGAAGCACTGGGAAAGAAATCTGGAAAAGGCCCGCGTCTTCAGTCTAAAATCGGATCGGAAATCTTTACAACCGCTTATGATTTTTTGCGTCATGCTTCTAGTAATCCTTATTCCGGCCTAGTATCTTCTGCCGTCCGCAAACGCTCCGATTCTTTTTGATGCCCTGACCGCCTTTGAGCGGATTTTTGGCAACGTCACGCTGTACGTGCGTACATTTCGTGCGTTTTTTCTCCTTCATCCTGATCACCCTGACCCTGATGCGGCAAAGCGCATCCTTAAGCACGCTAGCGAGTTCCTGCCAGAAGGCATCACTGTCGATCAGGCGATGAAGCTCGGGCGAATCGAGTTTTTCCGAAATCACAGAAATGTTCGCCGTTCAGTATGGCGTCGAGCCTTCGGCGTCTCATTCAGGAAACCTCCTGAATAATCGCTCGGTGTTGCCTCCGATTGCCCCGGACCCGCGTCTTGCACCTTTTGATGACGTGGCTTAAGCTTTGTGATTGGTTAGAAATGCGTTCCGTTCTCCACAATCTTCTGGTTGTAGCGATTGCACTGGCTTCGTTCGTCGCTGCATCTAGGATGCTCAGATCACCACAACCTCAGCCCCAACCGCAGGACGGATATATTGAGGCCGAACTGGAAGTGAGCAAATATCCCGACGGAGCGCCTATTCGGCATTGGCGATTCAAGCCAGGGACGATCAGTGAGGTAATACCACCGACGACGTTCGTTCCGCCTCCGCCCAATCACGAATCAATCCTGCGGGTCAAAGCGACTAGTTAGAGGAACCCGGCTCGCTGCGCTCGCCGGGAACCCTCGCGGTGACCAAAGCACTTCCGCGTATAATCGGTTTACGACAGAAGCGGCGACATTCTCATGGCCACCGTTCGAGCTTCTCGCATTTCTGCCCAAGCGCCTGGACTGATGTAAAGCCAGTCCGCCCGGTTGAACTTGCGCAGCTCGTATGTATTCGCGCCCTCGCAATCTGCCGCTGACGAGAAACGCCCCTTCGAAAGATATTTGCAGGCGTCGCCCGGCCCGTAAGGGTCATACAGACGAACCTGTGCGATTCCATGCTTCCAGGTATGTATCATCGCAAAGCACGTGCTCTGGTGAATCGACCGCAAAGGAAATCGCGAAATCAAAACGTGACAATGCGGCAAGCCGCCGATCTCGCCTCGCTCCCAACGAATCACATACGCGAGTTGCTCCAATGCATGGCTCACCCCTGGGCGCACCGTTCGCGCCCAATAACGTAGCCAGCGCGTTACATGTTCCCGCCTCTTACGCACACAGCTCCGCGCCCGCGACTCCCAGGTGAGCGTGCAGAAAAATTCCCACACGATCAGCTTGAGCTGCCATTCCGTTGCCGATTCGGGGCTCACAAGCTCGATTACCCATTGTCATAGCACAATTATAACATATAAATACCTATTTGTCAAGTATTTATTTATATTTTTACACATATCTCAGACGAGGCCGTGATTCATTTTTGTGTCCGAATTTCGCACTAATTCGAGGCGCGCTCGAATGCCTACAGAAGCGCTTTTAGTTGGGGGAAACCACGTTTTCCCCCAAACCCCTTTCCTCTAGGGGGAACAGTTCACGCCTCAACGATTGGGAGCAAAAAATCGTTTGAACCGTGTTCGGGACCCGTCGGAGACGCTTGAATAGGTTGCGCCGCCGTAGCGGCATGCTTTTGGTGCTGCGTTCGCCCAAATGCAACCCGGGGGCCATCTCTTCAGATAACATCCGACTTCGACGCCAAGCCTCCCGGTGAAGAGCCCGTAGCGAGTCTCATAGTGCATTCCGCGATCATCCTCGAACCGCAGATAGATGTTGAACCGTATTAAGTCGCCCTCAGCAGGTGCATTCTTCCACCACAGCGACACCCTGCCTTGGACTTTTGTTGCTTCGCCAGCAGCAAGGATATCAATGCTGTCGCCTGAGGCTACAGCAGTCACCGGATTTTCGGGAAGTCTCCTTTTATCGAGACACCAACTGCAGCTCCCTGTCCAATGTTTCGGACAGTGTCGAAGAAAATTGTCTCGTCAGAGCTACCGCCTTCGAAGTTGGGCTGTCTTCGCCATCCAGTTAACACTAGTTCGGGACGTGAAGCCTCGAAGAAGTTACACCGCTGAATCCGCCACATAAGGAACGCTGATACAGCAGATAATGAGGCGGCGACTGCGGACCAAACTGCTGGCGTGGGCAGCGTCATCAGGCCTCAATATAAATTAGACTGCAACTTGCAAGCTCAGGCAGTCTGCCGCGGAACCCTGCAGTACGCTCAACCGCAATTCCGGGCCACAATTTGCCCAAAAATTTCGGTAAAAAACTATATGTCAGACAAAATCGAGGGCCCGGAGCCTTAGAGCGCTCCCGCGTCTCTTGCGACCCGGAGCGTATCGAGGTATTGCTGGAACTTAACGGCCCGACCGTCGCGGATCGTCCACACGTGGGCGACCTGTGCTTTGCGTTCTTCAGCTTGCCCGTGAAACCTGAAGTAATAGTAGCCGAGAGCCACGACTTTCTCGCCGCCTTTGCACTCAAAGATTTCGTCCGTGGCAAAGACGAGTTTGTCGAAACCCGCCGTGAGACGTTCGAACACGCCTGAGCGCACCTCACCAATCCCGTTATAAGGGCTGCGGTCCGCCAACGGCGAATTGTCAGCCACGATCCAGACAATGTCGTCAGCCAAATACGACATCACTGCTTCGTAGTCGCGTTCGCCTAAACGTGCGTAGAGTGTTCAACATCTGCGATAGTATTGATGCTCGATAGCATAACTTGAAGTTTTCCGCGCAGGCATGAGGCCTAACGAGAATTAGACTGCAACGCGCAATCTATTTCTGCCTCCATAGAGGCAGTTTGCCCGAAAACGCTGCAGGGCGTCAACCGCGATTCGTGGCAAAACCCGCGCCCAAAATTTTCCGTAAAAAATATATGTCATGTAAAATTGCTCGACCTGATTAGATGTGGACTTTCCACCCATGAATTAGCCCGCCTATCACGAGGCCGCCAATCCCACCGAGCACGAGAATTGGAACATACTTGTGGGTGATAATGGCATCCGGAAGACTAATGAGTGACCCGAATAGCAACCCGACTAACCATCCGGGCCAGGAGGGCAACTGCACGCAGCCAATGACGAAGCCGATGGCGAATCGGCTGGTGAATGCGCCGAGCAGGGCCGCTGTCTTATCGGGAAAGGACATCGGCAGCATCAAACCGACATCGAGAGCGCCAAATACCACACCAGCGATCAAACCAAGGATAACCTTCGACATGCGGACGGTTTTAGCGCACTCGCCCTGCGCTTACAACATCTAGTTAGAACCCGAACCGTCAACGCGATCCTCGGACAGAACGCGTGCTCGAAAATTTCCGTAAAAAACTATATGTCATACAAAACTCTCGACATCTTGATCTGCGTTTGATCAGAATGAACCCTCGCCACGCGTAAACGCCGGTTTATGAAAAAACAAAATCCGCCGTCGACTAAGGCGCATGTTGTTCGAGGCACGCTCTACCTGCTTCTGCTCCTGTCTGCGTTCGTGATCCGGCTCGCGCTCGGACAGCAAAACGCTACTGACTCCGCTATCGATCCCACGAAGAGCTCATTCGCAGTGGGACACGCGACAAGTGGATCCGCTGAGGCGCAGCCCTCGCCAGTTGCCGCAGCGACGGCGGTAGTAGTCTGGGATCAGTACAACAACGCCGGAACCGCTGTGACATTATCAAGCACCTTCACTGACGCTTCTGCCATGAATTCCGATCTAGCAGACGATTTTGTTGTGCAAGGTTACGCCTGGATGGTGCGGTGGATCGATGTTGACGGCGCGTACTTCAATGGGCCAGGACCTGCCCACACTTTCACTGTCTTCGTTTATGCTGACAACGATGGCTTTCCCGGCAACCAGGTCTAGCCAACTTTCGCGTTGTGGACGCAGAACGGTAGCACCTTCACTCTACATATATGCGACAACCCCCCTTGCCAGCAGGCGATCCTATTTCCCGGCAAATATTGGGTCGAGATCCAAGCCAACATGACAGCGATGTGCTGCGGGGAGTGGGGTTGGACTAATCGAACCGTCACCGACCTTGACCCTGCTGTGTGGCGGAACCCCAGTGGTTTCTTCGGGGCTTGCACGAGTTGGAGCCGCAGGGGAGCCACGTGCGGCTTAGACCCTTCAGCGCCGGATCAGGTTTACCGAATCTATGCGAACCTCCTAACTACGCCGACTGCATCGCCAACACCGACGCCAAGGCTTGGACCGACACCGCGGCTGCGCCCAACTCCGCCACCGCGCCCGTAGCTTTCATATCGGTGAACACACAATGCCATGATTCCGGGTTTGTCGGGGTCACCCTGGCAAACAAGTGGATTAGATTAGCAGCGAAGGCACACTGAATCTCATCTAACGACAGTTAGATCGTACCGACGGAGGAACCTCAACGCAATTCTAGGGCAGAGATCCTGCCAAAAAATTTCCGTAAAAAACTATATCTCAGACAAAATCGGGAGGTGTTGCCCCCGATTGCGCCGATACACGCGCTAGAGCACCCATTTCCGAACTAAGGTGTTGGAGCTTATTATCGCTTGGCAGATGTCTGAGTCCCTAGGCTCGTGAGTCTGCCAAGCGTTTCTTTTTCCCCCGCTTCCAATCTTGCCCTTTGCTCTTGAAAACGGGGCCCTCATCTAGCAAATCCCCTGCCCGACAAAATCAGTACCTGTATATGTCAGATTGAATCCGCGAATCGCGCGACCTGGCGTTGCGGATCTTGCTTTTCATCTCCGTTCAATCCGCGCGTGATTGTTTTTCGTGACAGACTCAAGATATTATTGACGCCAGCGGTCGACGCGCGCTTTACTGCAAGTCGTAGCCAATCAACACGCAACGAACCATGAAAACCAGAATAACCAACTCGCACCTGATGCTCATCTTGGCCGCCTGCGGCATCATTTTCTTTGCCGGCTGCGCCAGCATGGAAACAAATAAGACCACATCGTTACTCTCCGCAGCCGGCTTCCGTGTGCACACTCCACAGACCGCAAAGCAAAAGGAGCTCTACGCGGCGTTTCCAAGTAACAAACTCGAGCGGGGCACAATGAAGGGCAAAGTCTTCTACGTTTTTAAAGACGAGAAAGCCGGCGTGGAGTATGTGGGCGGAGAACGGGAACATCGACGGTATCAGCAGCTCTGTGCACAGCAGCACGTCGCGCAGGCACCGGAAGAGCAGATGAATGACTTCTTCACTCGGAGTTGGTCCAGGCAATTGGGCCACGATTACCAAGGGTGACCGCGCCTAATGTTGAAATTCTGGGCGATGCTCCGGGCCGGAAGGCCATTTCCTGGCGGCAGCAAAACCCGCGCCCGAAAATTTCCGTAAAAAACTATATGTCAGACAAAATCGGGAGGTGTTGCCTCCGATTGCCCCGATACGCGCGCTAGAGCGCCCATTTCCGAACTAGGGTATTGGAGCTTATTATCGCTTGGCAGATGTCTGAGTCCCTAGGCTCGTGAGTCTGCCAAGCGTTTCTTTTTCCCCCGCTTCCGATCTTGCCCTTTGCGATGTCGCTATGTGGCCGAGTTAGATGCTCAATGTTCGATAGGCGCGGCTTAATTCGGTAAAGACTGCTTGCCGCGCCGCGAGAATTCGCAATCGCCATTCTTTACTCTCACTCTCGCTGAAACTACCTGCCGCATCGATGGCACCCTGCAATGTCTGGATCAATTCTCCGTACTCTCGCACGCGTTGTTGCGCCAAATCTTCGCCTAGCAGAAGAAGACGGGCTTCAGCTGTCGACAAATTCTTAAATGCATCGAATAGCTCGTCGACCGTTGCGCCGAACCGATCTGATTGCTCCTGCGATATCGTGTCGCCCTTCTCCAGCGTCTTGCCGATTCCACTGGCACGCGCCCAAAATTTAAGGACGACATGAGTAAAGCCTTCGATCTGCTCGCCTATGTTTTCTAGCAACTCGCGACGTCTCGTGGAATACGTCTTCGCCGCGTCGCGTTTAAATCCCAGTTTACTGTTAAGATAGGTCGCGACGCCTGTAATCAGAGCACCCAACCCGATCTTTACTGCGGTGTCAGCAAGCTCGAGCCCTGTCATTTCGAATCCATCGAACTAGAATTAGACTGCAACGTGCAATCTATTTCTGCCTCCATAGAGGGGGAGTTTGCCGAAAAAGGCTGCAAGATGGCAACCTCTATAGTGGGGCAACAGCGTGCCAAAAAATTTCTGTAAACTATATGTCAGCTAAATCGAGAGCTGTTGGCTGCAGCTCAGGAAAGCAGCCCATAGACGCGATAGCCGTCGGTTACCACTGGGGGTTACCGAAAAGCAGATTACTTCTTCTTAAGCTGCGTGACGGCTTCGCCAATGCACTCCCATTTTCCGTTGCGCTCCATCCAGGTATCGACCCAGCCGAAAGAGTGACTGAATTGTTTCCCATTCTTGTCTTTGCCCTTTTCCGTCGATGTGCCGACCACCGTTGCCAGGCTCGGCCCATAGACGTGGACCTGCATGCTGTCATTGGTTGACGCGCTCAAAGTGTCCGTGCTGCCTTTGATCTCGTCGAGCAGTTGGGTTTTGTTCTGATTTTCTCCTTTGGAGTTAATGCCGGCATAGTCGTCCGCCACCATATTTCCCACCGCGGCCTGGTCCTTATCCTTCAAGGCCTTCGCCCAGGCGTCTTCCATCTGCTTAAGGTTGGTCTCAATCGCGGAATTGTCTTGAGCGCGTATGCAAGGCGCGCCAGCCAAGGCGATGAGGATGATGGTCAGGAATGGTCTTAGTGATCTTTTCATGCTGAATTTCTTTCTAGGTTGAGTTAACAAGAAGCCCGTCTCGAACCCCGCGAATCCCTTTCTCGGCAAGCCACATCGAAGCCAGTGCGCTTCGACCCGCGTGTTTAATGCGACAGGATATATTGGACGACACCCTTAAACGTCAAGAGATAAAGCTAAGTCAGGTTTAAATTAAAACTACACGCCGAGAGCCTTCCCCTTTCAGCGAAATTGCACGCCCGAAAAATTCCGTCAAGAACTATATGTCATATGAGAGGATCCGAAGCCTTCGCTGCGGAATTCATAAGACACTTTTCGCGGGCATACCCCTTCCCCAGGGACGAAAAGGCAATCTGCGCAGCAGGCAGACCTACTAGGCTATGGGCGCGGTGGGGGTGTCTGCCGAGGTCTAGGCGTGGGAGCTATCCTCGGGGTTGGTGTAGGTCTCGGTGTTGAGGTTGGAGTAGTCGTAGCTATGCGCTTTCGCTGGCACCTTAAAGCGTAGCTCGCCGTGAACCGACAGGTTTGTTACGACTTAAAATCTGCTACATCCTCGCCGGGCAGATGAAACCCGTGCCGCGGGGATAAATTCAGGGTCGGACTACTTCAGTTACCCCCGGTGGGGCTTTAGTGTGAGGCCGGCACACTAACCCTGAGTGTTTGTTGCACCGCGGTTCCAGTGACTGTCGTGACATTGCTGCTAGCTCCGGTGGTGGCGCCGTTTTTAGCGCCGTTCACGATATTGCCGTTATCATCGACCTCAACCCACTGTCCGCCGCCGCCGATATGCGTATCTATGTCGGGGTGCATATAAACCATATGTGTGTGTTTCTTGGCCGTCGCTAGTTTGCCCCGTCAGATTGAAGTTGAGTTGAGCTGGCTTGCCCGCCTGCGTCTTGGCGTTGGCGATCGATGCTTTGACTTGTCCATTGTAACGAGAGTGGCCTTATAAGTGGCAACTCCCAAGCCATTGCAGACGTAGCGACCGTTGGCATCAGTCTTGACGATCTTGGAAAAATTCTTCGCCTCAATCCGGACATCGGCGCCTTTGATCGGGCGACCAGTTGGGTCTTTCACAACCCCTTCCAACGATGTGCCTGCAGCCGCGCTGAAGGTTACAAGCAAAATGCCAACGAGGGTTAGAATAAGCGATTTCGGGAAGGTTATTTTGTTCACAGATGTTCCTTTCAGAAGTTTGTTAAGTGTTAAGTACCTACGACCCACCGCCTAACCGGCGCCAATTACGATCCACCGCGTGACCGGCGTCAAGAGAATTTTTTCATCAAAATGAGTAAATCGCCATGGCGTGCAGTACGCCACTCAGACGTTACTTCCGCTCCACTTGAGCTTCTGGCGGACTACGCTGAAGAATGAGGCTTCGGGCAGCGACGCCAGCGGGAGCGTTCCCTTTGCTTTGCGAATCGTGACGATTGATTCTCGCTCGACATGGATCGGCTTCCGCCCATCCAGCGTCAAGAAAACTGGATAATCCGGATCGCTCGCTTCGATTTCGATTACTGATTCTTGCGAAACAATGATTGATCGATTCGTGAGAACATGCGGGCAAATCGGTGTGATCACAAAAACGCCCGACTCAGGATCGAGAATCGGTCCGCCAGCCGACAATGAGTAAGCCGTGGAACCGGTCGGCGTCGCGACGATCAAACCGTCGGCGTTGAATTCAGTAAGCACTTCGCCATTGACTCGTGTGCGCAACAGAACCAGGCGCGAAAGTTCGCCGCGGCTTAACACTGCATCGTTCAGCCCAATCACTTTGCTCGTCCTTTTGTCGCCCAAGCTGAACACGCGCCTCGAGTAGCGCTCGCTGACTAAAATTAATCCGATCTCTCGCGATGCATTCCACCGCTTCACGATAGGTCAAGGAACTGGCGCAGGTCAGGAAGCCGAGCGAACCGACGTTGATCCCGAAGATTGGCTTGATATTCTCGCCAAGTTGACCAACCACGCGCAGAATTGACCCGTCCCCACCGGCTACGACCAGCAGATCGACCGCGGCACCCAATTCGGACACCGAGAGGCCCGATTTCTTGCCGGCAATTTGAGCCGTTTCCTTTTCGAACAGCGTCGAGATCGAAAAACGGTCGAACTCCTGGGCGATTGCGCTGATCAGCTCACGCAACGCCTGGTTTCCCTGTGTGTGCTACTAAGCCGATCGTTTTCGCATGCATACAAAAAATTCCTGATTTCCGTCCGCGCCTGTAATAGCAGACGGCACGATGCCAGTCGCCACGTGGCCAAGACGCGTCACAAAGGCGACAATCTTGTCTTGTGCCTTTCGGTGCAAGCCCGGATCGCGAACAATTCCGCCTTTGCCCACATCCGAGCGTTGCAGCTCGAACTGCGGTTTGATCAACGCGAGAATCACTCCTGTTGGAGTTATCAAGTCGAATGCGTTTGGTAGGATCAAAGTCAGCGAAATGAAGGAAACATCAATGACGCAAAGATCGACAAGTTCCGGAATGTGCTCGCGAGAGAGAGACCGTGCATTAACTTTTTCGAGGACAATCACGCGTGAATCGTTGCGGAGCTTCCAATCCAATTGCCCGTGGCCGACGTCAACCGCATAAACTTTTTTGGCGCCGCGTTGCAACATGCAATCGGTAAAACCGCCAGTTGAAGCGCCAATGTCGAGCGCCGTCTTTCTGTGCACGTCGATATCAAAATGATCGAGCGCGGCCTCCAGTTTCAGAGCGCCGCGGCTGACATATTTTCGCGTCGGCTTCACGGTGATCGGCGCGTTTTCCTCAAGAAGCTCTGATGGCTTCCCCGCAATTCGAGTACCGACCATGACGTCGCCGGCCATTATTGCGCGTTGCGCTTGCTCGCGGCTAGGAAATAGCCCCCTCCGAACAAGGAGCTGATCGAGCCTTAACTTCCTTGGCATAGTTCCTGGCCCCGGCACAGGGGCGGCACTGGACAGGTATTCGCCTTTTCCTTTGGCCTCGGAGCACTTAATACTTTTTCAGGGATTAAGGTAATCGCAAGCGGAAGATAGCTTCCAATCAAGCCTTTACATAGAATCCATTCGTCCATTATTTCCCGACAGGATCGCCGCGCTGCGGAGCCCAGTCGGCGCAGCGCGCCGACCCTACCTCAGTTTGCTCGACAATTAGTTTCTCGATCAAAGCAACATCTTCAGTCGAAGCGCGCCGTCGCTGATATTTTCGCACGAGGATTTCTTTTAACGCTAACAAGTCGTCTAACAACGGGCGCTCATAATAGGTCCAGTCAAGATCGCCCGCAGTTTTCGCTTGGAGCCGCCACACGCCGCCGAACTTTGTGGCGCGCACTTCGCGTTTCTGCCCATGTTGGTTCCTCTCCGTCCATATATGTTGACTCCGCATTGCGTTAAGACCTTACATTAGCCGCCTTGAAAGACGCAGCTAAATTGGCAGCCTACTTTATCGGCATCGTTATCGTTGGAGCGCTGCTTGCTCCAATTCTCTTTTGGTCGGCACAGTCGCTTGCAGCGCACGGTCTGTTTTCCTTTCTGGCAAAATACGATTTCGAAACATTCTTTCATCGCGCCATCCTGATCGCGGCTGCGCTCCTGCTCTGGCCCTTTCTCTGTATTAGCCATGTGCGTTCCATGGCTGACCTTGGTCTTGCACCCAATCCACGTTGGGGCCGCGATCTGTGCGCCGGAATTCTTCTCTCGCTAATTCCCCTGCTCTGTTGCGGCGCCTTGCTCGTTGCATTTCACGTTTACGCATTTCGGCACACCTTTGCCTGGCCGCGACTTGGCAAGGTGCTTGTTGCTTCAATCATCGTTCCATTCATCGAAGAAGCCTTCTTTCGCGGCATTGTTTTGGGCGTCTTACTTAGGACAGGTCGAAAGTACATCGCCATCCTCGTCGTCTCCGCGATCTTCGCGGCAGTTCATTTTTTCAAAGCGCCGGAACGAACATCCGCCATCGTGACATGGACCTCGGGCTTGAATTCGATTGCCCATTCGCTTTGGACGAGTTGGCGACCCGATGATGCTGGCGTCCGCCTTTGCGACATTATTTCTTTTCGGCTGCATTCTCGCGGTGGCGCGTGTGCATACCCATTCGTTATGGCTGCCGATCGGCTTGCATGCTGGATTGATTTTCGGGAGCGGCACTTTCAGCTGGCTGACGCATCGGCAAATGGTTGCCCTTCCCTGGGTGGGAAAGAATCTGCTTGTTGGAATTGTGCCGCTGGGCGTAGCGGCAGTAACGTGGATAATAATGCGAACCTGGCTGAAATATGATCGCGCTTCACAAGTTTGAACCATTGGAAGCGGCCGTATCGCTTCTTTACCCGCCAGTTTGCACAATTTGCGGGGAAAACGTTCGAGCTGGCGAATATCTCTGCAATTGGTGCGAAGCAAAGGCAGTCCGCATCGTCGCGCCATTTTGCCAGAAATGCTCTCGAGCCATTCGAAGGCTCCATTACCAGCGCGTTTACCTGTGCCAACTGCGCCCATCGCACGATTTACTTCGACGCAGCAGTGTCCGCATATCGCGGTCGCGGAATTGTTCGCGAGATGATCCATGAATTTAAATACGGACGCCAAATTCATCTGCGTCATCTTGTAGCGCGCTGGCTCCATGCTGCGCTGGATGACGAACGACTTCGCGGAAGCCGATTCGACATCATCGTGCCGGTGCCACTGCATGCCGCGCGGCAACGAGAACGCGGCTTTAATCAAGCCAGCTTGCTTGCAGAATTGTTGAGCGCACAGACCTCGATTCCTTCCAGGCCGTGCTCGAGCGCATTCGTTACACCACTACACAAACCGCGCTTGATCGGTCCGAGCGCATGGAAAATTTGCATAACGCATTCCGTTTACGAAAAAACGCAGACGTGCGAGGTTTGCGGGTGCTGTTAATCGATGATGTTCTGACAACTGGCTCCACGCTGAGCGAATGCGCGCGGGTTTTGAAACGCGCCGGTGCGCTCTCCGTTCACGCGGCTACGGCAGCGCGCGCATAAGTCTCATGGCAATTTTCAAGAAGCCAGCAATTAAGGCTGGAGGCCGGCAAAAAGCGGGAAATTCCGCGCGGTCTTTTTCAGAAGTGCCCCGGCTGTTCGGAAGTCGTGCCGGAAATCGAGCTCGCGCAAAATCAACGTGTCTGTCCGCGCTGCGACTATCACTTTGCGCAACCTGCCAAGGAGCGGATTCAGAATCTGCTCGACCCGGACACTTTTGTAGAAATGGATGCCGATTTGAAATCCGTGGACGTGTTGCGGTTTCAAGGAATGGCTACGTATAAAGATCGGCTCAAAAAATACCAGGGAAGCACTGGTCTCCTCGACGCTGTGATCAGTGGGTATGGCATTCTCGACGGCTACAAGGTGGCCATCGCGGTGATGGATTTCGGTTTTCTCGCCGCGACCATGGGATCGGTCGTTGGCGAGAAAATTACGCGCACGATTGAATACGGAACGGCTGAGCGCTGCGCGGTCGTCATCGTTGCTGCTTCCGGCGGGGCGCGCATGTACGAAGGAATGTTGAGCTTGATGCAAATGGCAAAAACAAGCGGCGCGCTCGCGCAACATGCGCAAGAACGACTCCCTTACATTTCTGTTCTCACAAACCCGACCACGGCTGGAGTCATGGCCAGCTTCGCTTCGCTGGGCGACGTGATTATCGCTGAGCCCAAAAGCATGATCGGTTTCGCCGGGCCGCGCGTGATCAAGGAAACCACTCATCAGGAGTTGCCGGAAAGATTTCAGACCGCTGAATTTCTCCAGGAACACGGCTTGATCGACATGATCGTGCATCGCAAAAAACTGCGCGAAGAAATCAGCCGATTGCTCAGTTACTTTGCTGTGACGCCGTGAATGTGGGAGAGGCCTCGGCACTGGTAGGTCGCCGCGGCGACGCGAAGGAGGCGGTGCCGCGACCTCCTCTAACCTACAAAGAGGCGCTCGCCTGGCTCTACAGCCTCCAGCGCTTCGGCATCAAGCTCGGCCTGGAAAATATCCGGCGCTTGCTCGACGAACTCGGTCTGGGTAGCGCACGCGCCTCGCGTGCCCTTTCCGGCGCCTCGCCGGAAACTTCTGTGCAAAGTCATCCACGTCGCCGGCACAAACGGCAAAGGCTCCGTTTGCGCCATGATCGATTCGATCTGTCGCGCGCAAGGATATCGCACCGGCCTGTTCACATCCCCTCACCTCGTCACGTTTCGCGAACGCATTCGCGTAAATGGCGAAATGATTTCCGAGGACGCGGTTGCCAATGGTTTGACCACGATTCGCAATCTGGTCGCCGATTGGGATCCGCATCCGACATTTTTCGAAGTCACGACCGCGCTCGCGCTGAAACATTTTTCCGAAGCAGAGAATCGATGTGGCATCATTCTTGAGACCGGTATAGGCGGACGCCTCGATGCGACCAACGCCATTCAATCCGATGTCTCAGTCATCACATCGATCGATTTCGATCACGAAGAATGGCTGGGAAACACGCTCGCTGAAATCGCGAGTGAAAAAGCGGGAATCATCAAGCCCGGAATCCCTGTTGTTTCTGCGCCCGCAGCGACCGGAAGCCGAAAAAGTCATTCGCGCGCGAGCCGCCGAATGCGAAGCGCCGTTGCAATTTGTAACTGAACCTTACGATCGGTCGCCAATTGCTTTGCGTGGTCAGCATCAAAAACAGAATGCCGCCGTGGCAATCGCGGCGATTCACGCCGCAAAGATCGAGATCGACGACAAAGCGATTGCGCGCGGACTTGCCAGCGATCGACTGGCCTGCGCGTTTTCAGAAGTGGGACGAGCGCACAATCATCGATGGCGCACATAATCCTGGCTGCAGCGCGCGTGCTCGCCGAAACATGGCGCGAAATTTTTGGCGATCAGAACGCGCACACTGGTCCTCGCGGTTCTGTCCGACAAAAATTTGCGCGGCATCTGCGAAGCGCTCGCGCCAATTGCTGATTCAGTTCTTCTTCCGAAAATTCGCAGCGAACGCGCAGCTGATCCAAGAAGCTTGGCGAACATTTTGGCAAACGTTGCTTTTGTTTGTAGGGCAGGCGCTTCGCCTGCCGGCAACCCCGAAAGCGTTCGGGGTTGCCCTACAATTTCCATCACTCCATCTATCGGTGAAGCGCTCGAGCTCGCGCGCGCGAAACCAAATCCAATTCTGATCACCGGCTCACTCCATTTCGCCGGCGAAGTTCTCGCGCATCTGCGCGGCGAACCTGCCGCCTTCGAAGAATGCGCGCAGTGAGGCTCTAGAAATTGAGGCCAGGCGCTTCGCCTCGACAACCCCGGAAGGTTCGGATCCCTACAAAATCCGAACTCAAATTGTAGGGCGTTTGTGCCAAACGCCTTCACGGATTCCGATCTTTGGAGACAACGGCAAAAGTAATTGCTGCTAGCGGCGTAGCAGGCGAAGCCCTACATAAAAATTAGGCGGCGCCCGACTTGACAAATACGTAACGGTTTCCAGCAAACGCAGGAAGCTTGAGAAACGGAGGAGAGCAACTATGCTAACAACCGCTGATGTGACCACGAATCAAACGGCTGCCGATTACGCGCTGGGCTACACCGATGCGGAGCAGGAACGCCTGATTCGGCAAGCCACGCTGATCGCTCCTCATACCGAGCGCCTATTCCGCGAAGCAGGTATCGGAGTAGGGCATCGTGTGCTCGACCTTGGATCGGGCATGGGGGACGTTTCCATGCTGGTTGCCGGGTTGGTCGGTGCTTCGGGCGAGGTAGTCGGAATCGAACGTGATGCGACTTCGATTGAGCGGGCGCAGGCTCGCGTAGCGGCGGCGGGATTGCGCAACGTGAGCTTTCTCAACACCGACGTGAACAAGATTGCCATCGATCGGCCTTTTGATGCCGCCGTCGGCCGTTTCATTCTGATGTTTCTTCCTGATCCGGTTTCCGTCTTGCGGTCCGCTGTTCGCTTGGTTCGTCCTGGTGGAGTGCTGGCTTTCCAGGAGCCATCGTGGATACCGATGCTGGCCCTTGGCTCCCGGCTGCCGCTCTGGTCAAAGCTTCTCGCTTCTATCCATGAGACCGCCTTACGCTCTGGAATGAACATGGAGATGGGACTCGCCCTGTATCGTGTGTTCCAGGAGGTCGGGCTGCCTGCGCCCAACATGCATCTAGAGATAGCGCTGGGTAGCGATATCGATTTCTTGCGAGTGACCTCTGACCTGCTTTGCAGCCTGCAACCATTGGCCGCGCAGCACAACGTTTCTCTCAAAGAGCTTGGCGACCTTGATACGCTTCTAGACAGGATTTGTGCCGAGATTGCGGCAGCGAACACCGTGGTGAGTGTGGTGCCGCTGCTTGGGGCTTGGTCACGCAAGCCGGCCGACAGCGGAGGATCGCCAGAATAGGCAAATGGAATCACGTAAGCTAGGCCCGTTTACGCTCCCGCTTTTGCTGTTAGTCCTATCGGTATTAATCAACTACATCGATCGCGGCAACCTTTCGATCGCCGCGCCGCTACTGAAGGATGAGTTGGGCCTTTCTGCCTCACAACTGGGCATTTTGTTCTCGGCCTTCTTCTGGACCTATACCGTTATGCTGTTTGTCTGCGGCTGGTTTATCGACCGCTTTGATGTTAATCGTGTGCTGGCGTTCGGCTTTCTACTCTGGTCGCTCGCCACGGCAACCACAGGCTTCGTTTACGGGTTTACAATGTTCCTCGCGATGCGACTCCTGCTTGGCATTGGCGAATCCGTGGCATTTCCGTGTTATTCCAAGATTTTGGCGCAAAACCTACCTGAACACCACCGCGGATTTGCCAATGGAGCCATCATTGCCGGGATGAAGTGCGGACCCGTTGTGGGAACGCTTGGCGCGGGAGTCCTCATGGCAAAGTATGGGTGGCGTCCAGTGTTCATCGGAATTGGACTGCTCAGTCTCGCCTGGCTACCTGCTTGGATAAAGTCGATGCCGCGTGCTGAGGTCTCGTCGCATCCGGCAGTCTCCCCGCGAGTGATCGAGATTTTACGGCAGCGCCAATTCTGGGCGACTGCCGCAGGTGGCTTTTGTCTTGCCTACCCGCTCTATTTCATGATCACGTGGCTTCCTTTCTACCTCTCGCATGAGCAGCACCTCTCGATGCGTGACATGGTCAACACCGCCGCGTTGTATTACGCGGTTGATGCTGCCGCAGCGCTTGTAACCGGTTGGATGACGGACTTCTGGATTCAGCGAGGCTCGGTTGCCGGGATCGTGCGCAAGTCAGCCATGGCGCTCGGATGGACTATGGCAGCGATCGGTTTCCTGGGTTGGTCGTCCGCTGGACCCGATTCTTACTTAGTGTGGCTGATCGTGACCGCCGTGGGGTGCGGAATCGGCAATTCTGGCATCTGGGCGTTTTCGCAGACCTTAGCTGGGCCGCACGCTGTTGGAAGATGGACCGGGTTGCAAAACGGTTTTGCAAACCTGGCAGGTGTGGTAGGACCGGCGCTCACTGGGTTTATCGTGGATTGGACCGGACACTTTCAAGTGGCGCTGGTGATAACGGCGGGAGTCTCCCTGCTGTCAGGGATTAGCTGGGTGTTCCTGGTAGGTCGGTTCGAGCAAGTGGTTTGGTTCCATCCAATCAAGAGCGATCTCATCCCGCCAGTTCCCGAAATTGTCTAGTGAGTCTTAGCAAATTGAGTTACGAAGATCTTCCTGGCCGAGAGCGAAACGGAAGGCTTCTAGTGTAGCTAACAACAAGATGGGTAGTTCCGCCAGCAATAGGGCAGCGCCGCACTTAATGCGCGCTCTTGGTCTTTGGTCACATTGACGGATCAAATGCGACTGAAGGTGGTGTTACAGCTGTGATCTCGGAGTTACCAGAAGCCGGTATTCGAGCACGCCGCCGAATTGCGTGCCGGCTGCTTCCTTTCGTGTTTCTGATCTACGTCGTGAATTTCATCGATCGCGTCAACGTTTCCTTCGCCAATCTCAGAATGAGCGCCGACCTGGGTCTTAGCGACCGGATGTACGGCCTCGGCGTAGGCATGTTTTACCTGACCTATGTTCTGTTTGAGATACCCGGAGCCATCATCGTGGAACGGTGGAGCGCGAGAAAATGGATTGCGCGGATCATGATCTCCTGGGGCGTAGTCACGATCCTGACTGGCTTTGTGCACACCGCCGGGCAGTTCTACGCAGCACGCTTCTGCCTGGGACTTGCAGAAGCGAGTTTCTTCCCGGGAATGATCGTTTACTTGACACACTGGTTTTGCTCGCGCGATCGCTGTCGGGCGATTGCCTGCTTGTACACTGCGGTTCCCACAGCTTCCTTGATTGGCTCTCCGATTGCGGGGTGGCTACTGGGAGTTCATTGGTGGTCGCTGGCCGGATGGCGCTGGCTTTTCATCCTGGAAGGTATTCCTGCCATTATCCTTGGGATCGTTACGATCTTTTATTTAACGGATTGGCCTTGGCAGGCCCGCTGGCTCCCTGATGACGAGCGGGACTGGCTCGCCAACGAATTGCAGACGGAGCTACAAGCAAAAAAGAAAATTCGAGACCACACAATCACGCAAGCGCTCTGTGACCGTCGCGTCCTAATGTTTGCTGCTGCCTTCTTCTTGGTTCTCTCAGGAGCTCTCGGAAACATCTATTGGATACCCACCTTCGTGAAGCGCCTTTCGGGGTTCTCCGACCGGGGAGTAACAACGCTGCTAATAATTCCAGCTCTGATTGGCATCGCTGGGATGCTAATTAACGGCTGGCACTCAGATAAAAGGACGGAGCGACGCTTGCATAGTGTAATACCGCTGCTGGTCGCGGGATCGATGTATGCATTGCTGATCCCCGCGCGCCACAATTTTGCGTTAGCGATTTCATTCTTGTTGTTGGGCAGTGGGTTCTACTATGCGTTTCTTCCGGCTTTCTGGTCGATGCCAACAATGATCCTGAGTGAATCGGCAGCCGCTGCCGGCGTCGGGCTTATTAATTCAACCGCGCAAATCGGTGGATTAGCCGGACCCTATGTGATTGGCATCCTCAACGATCGAACGCACTCGCTCACAGCCAGCTTCGGATTCATCGCACTGGTCTATGTCGCAGCAGCAGGCTTGATTCTTGGCCTAAACATCCGCGATCCGCTTCAGGTTTCGCAATGCTCGGCATCAGACTAAAGACTGATCCGTGTAAGCCATGCGTGAACAATCAGCGACGCGTCCGCTGCAGAACTCATCTTTCGATCCGAGGGAATAGCGGCACTGGCTTACCGACGACATGTCCGTCCGGCAGTCTCCCCCACTCCGCATCTGCGAGTGAAAAGCGTTCTTCTTTTCCGCTCAATTCCATCTTCCAATTCAGTTGATCGAAAATTCCGTGCGCCGCTTTCGGCAACACCGGCGAAATCAAAATCGCAATAATCCGAAGTGACTTCGGCTAGGTTGTAGAGAATCCGCGAGAGCTCTTCTGCGTTAGTTCGGATCCTTTGCAAGCCGCCATGGCGCAGACTCCTCTATCGCGCGATCGCACTTTGCAATCGTCTCCATGACTAAACGAATAGCGTCATGAACCTGGAACTTCGGCACGGAAAACGCTTTGCCATATGGCGTCTTATAGTGCTCCGTCAAAGTCCTCTGAATAAGTCGGTCTCACCGGCAAGTCCCCATTGCTCGACGTAGCTAAGCCACGATCGATGCAATCTTCGTGCTCTGCTGTCCTGAAGCTTCGCTCAGACGTCCGCCAAGGTAGCGATGCTACCATGTTCAGCGTGCGATTCAGCAAGTTTCCCAGACCGTTTGCCAGATCGAGCATTGTAGCGCGTCGCGAAGTCGCTCCTCCGAAAAATCGGCGTCCTTGCCGGTGGCGATGTCGCTCATCAAATAATAACGAAGCGCGTCGGCGCCGTATTTATCGACGAGCACGAATGGATCGACGATGTTGCCCGACGCTCTTGCTCATCTTTGCGCCGCCGAGATTCCACCAACCGTGCACTAACAATTGCGGCATTTGATCATCCGGAAAACCGATCGCGTGCAGCATGATCAGCCAGTAAATGCCGTGCGCAGGAACGAGAATGTCTTTGCCGATGATTTGGAGAGCAGGCCATTGATCGCGGAATTCTGCGGCTGCGCGTTGAAATCGCTGTAGCCACGGCCCTGTGGGCCGTCCCGAGCGCCTCGCTACTTGCATCAGTCCCGACCGGCCGCAGGCCGGTGGCTACAGCGCCCGCGTTCGGATCGTAGCCGGCGAAGCTGATGTAGTTCGTTAGGGCGTCGAACCAGACGTAAGTGACGAAATCTTTGTCGAACGGTAGCTCGATTCCCCAGTCGAGCCGTGATTTCGGACGTGAGATGCAGAGGTCGCCGCTGATTCTCTCGACCGCATTGCGCAATTCCGTCTGGCGAAAATCGGGAATGACTGCGTCGCTCGATTGTCGAGATACCGAAGCAGCCACTCTTTGTGCTGGCTGAGCTTGAAGTAATAATTTTCTTCTTCGCGAAATTCGATCTCGCCCCACTCCGGACCGAATTGGCCATCGGGACCGCGTTCCTTGTCGGTCAGGAATTGTTCCTGACGAACTGAGTAATAACCGGCTTGTTTGTCCTTGTAGATTTGGCCTTCATCGAAGAGCCGCTGCAAAATTCCTTGAACGACTTTCTTGTGGCGATCGCTGGTCGTCTCCGCCCAGTCGTCGTATTGCACATTCAGTTTCTTCGAGAGATCGATGAACTTTTGCGTAATGCCCTTTGACGAATTCAGCCGGAGGAACGCCTGCCTTCGCTGCGGATTGCTGCACCTTCTGGCCGTGTTGATCGACGCCGGTCAGGAAAAACACTTTCTCGTTCCACCTTTGAGCCGATGATAGCGCGCAATCACATCGGCCAGCACCATCTCGTAAGCGTGCCCGACGTGCGGCGACGAGTTCGTGTAATAGATGGCTGTGGTGATGAAAAATGTCTTCGGCATTGGGAAGAAACTGGCGGATGAACTCTTGTAGGGCAAGCGCTCCCGCTTGCCAATTCTTCGGCGTTCGATGCTGTCGCGCGAGAATTAATCGTCTAGGCCAATTTGATACGGCCAATCAGCCGAGCGTTTAACGAGGCCAGCCCGCACTGGATTATCCTGAACAGGCTTTGAAAGCTCTAAAGGCGGCTTCGTTCGCCAAAACCGGCTCGCGATTCGCGACACAAATCGTAACGAAGTAGATAACCCGCTGTTCCCAAGGCAGCCAAACAGGAATCCGGGGAGGATGACCCATCGGAGAAATTTTGGCAGGCGGAGCGCCCGGCCTACAACATTTTTATGCTCAAGCTACAAATCGGCAGGCGGAGCGCCTGCCCTACAATCTTTCGTTGGATTGCATGACTTGTAGGGTTTTGGCGTCTGACACAGACGCCCTACAACTTACACGCGCACTTTTTTCCAAACGCCGCCTTGTGCTTTCCAGTTGTAAAGCGGTTTGCCGTTGATCTTGTGAACGGAAGTCTCCGTGACCGTCATCCTGCCTGGCTGTCCGGTCATGAAGAAATCGATGTCGTAAATTGTGCCGTCCGTACCTTTCATATCGACGCACGCAAAATATTTGCCGCCTCCGAGATTGGAAAGCCGATCATCGTGGACCTTGATCAAATCGAGCGCCAGATTTTTGCCGCGGTAGTTGACATGAAACTTTCTGTCGGCGGAACTCTTGCGTTCAGTGGCAATGTGCCTTTTGATCCCGGCGGAGATATCGGCAGTGGTGACTTCGTTTGTCAGGACGCTGACCTGCGGAGAACTCGCTGTTGTTGCTGGCGGGTTCTGTAATGTTGGTTGCCGCAGAGGCAAAGGGTGTTGCATTTGCCCCACAACAAGAAGCGGCAAACCGGACGTGAGGAATAGCGAAACGCATAGAATGACGATAAGTCGAGCTATCATGATAGTGAGTGGTTGAAGGTTGCTGTACCGCTGCGCAGTTTACCGTGTGGTTTATGCCATTGGGAAGCAAAATAATTGCGCGTTCACCTGACCTGCAAACCCGTACGCGCTCGTTTACTCCATGTGCGCCAGCATCCTCGGCCCGCCGGTTCTAAAAAATCGGACGAGAAGAAGCGCGGCAATCGCCAGGAAAATGATGTTCAGAACAGTGGTGTAATTGAAGCTGATCGACGTCTCGACAATTTGAGCGCTGCGCTGAGAAGGGATCAGGCCCAGCAGTTCGAAAAGAAACTCGATCAACAGCGCCGCGAGAGCCATGGCGACATAAAAAACGCCGACGATAAGGCCCGCCATTTTCCAGCCGTAATATTTGCGGTAGATATCGATAATGGGCAGCACGATCAGGTCCGCGTAAATGAAGGCGATGACGCCGCCGAAGCTGATGCCGCCGTTCCAAAGTACAGCAGCGAGCGGAACGTTGCCTACGGAACAAACAAACGAAAGGGCAGCAACGATCGGTCCGACAAGTGGTCCCCAGATCTTTGCGGCGACTGGATGCGAGACGAGGAAAAATTCCTTCCAAAAATCCGGCGGAACCCAGGCAGCTAACGCGCCTGCAATGAGCAAGCCGCCCGCGATATCTTTCCAAACGGCGGCCCAGTCCATGACGAAGTAGTGACTCGTCGCGGTAAAGCCATCGTTCGATGTGATGCGCTGCCACAGCGAACCTTCCGTCACGCTCATGTCCATTTCGGCGTGACCTTCCATCTTGCCTTTGAGTCCCTTGTCCGCCTGTGTGCGCGCCTCGGCAACGAGCTTGCGCGACAAGAATCTTCTGAACAACAACGCCATAAGAACGACCATCAACGGTCCACCCACGAATTCAGCAGCTGCAAATTGCCATCCCATCAGCACGATGATGATGACGGTCAGCTCAGCGACCAAATTTGTAGAAGCAAGCTGAAACGCCAGCGCCGCGGTAAAATTGGCGCCCTTGCGAAAAATCGAGCGCGCCAGAGCTACTGCCGCATAGGAACAGGAGGATGACGCTGCGCCGAGACCGCATGCAATCGCGAGGGATCTTGGGGAATCATCTGGCAACAATTTCGTCATCTCGCTTTTAGAAACGACCGCCTGCACCAGCGCCGACAAACCGAAGCCGAGAATGAGCGGCCACAAAATTTCCCACAACATGGCAAACGCCATCCAGAGCGCGTGACCGAGAGCAGTAGCGATGTCCATGATGCGACAAATCTCTACGAACTCGCTCGTTATCCGCACATATTCTGAGTCACTTTGCCGCGTGCCGAGTGTTGGCCGGGTTGCGATTCACTCGCCTCGCGCCGGCTTCCCAGTTTCCACAAACATCTTCAGCCGATCGAGCTGTTCGCGGAGCATGTTTTCTACGGCTGGCGCGATCGTCTCGAACCCGCCTGGGATAAATCCGCCAACGCTGTAGGAGAGTTGAACGCGTGTATTTTCGGCTCCCCCGGTCAGTTTCCACGTCATGCTTCCGGCAAGTCCAGAGGCCTGCAGCGGGCCAAGCGCTCCCGAGAGCCGAACGGTTTCGTTCGGAGCGATGTAAACAACGCGCAGATGCTCGACTCCACCGCCATTCGGCAGCTTCTCGCAAAAGCACCCTCCCGGCCGCGGATCAATCGAAAGATTCTTCGCATCGTGTGAATACGTGTGCTCCGGATTCCACCACGAGCCGATTTGCCTAACGAGAGCATCGTACACCTTCGTTGCGGGCGCGTTGATATTTGCCTCTAGCTTCACGAGAAAGCCAGTCGGCGTGACCTGTGGAGCTGATTGTCCAGACGTTCCCGCCAACAGCAGCAGAGCCGTTGCGCCTAACCACCGTCGACCCATGCTGACTGCGCCAAACATCACGCTGCTTTCGCGGTTTCCATCTCTTCGGTGTATTTGCCGAAGCGCGCTTTGCTATTGCACCAGGCGCGATGATGGAATGCCTGTTGCGCAGCAGCTACGTTCGCCGCATCGCCTTTCCACGCTTTGAGCACAGGAGCTTGCAAGGCGCGTCCGTAGGAAAAGCTCAACTGCCACGGCAGACCTTCCATTCGGTTCATCGCGTTGAGATGTTCGGTGGCTTGCTGATCGCTCTGGCCTCCGGAGAGAAACACAAGACCGGGCACAGCCGCGGGAACAACGTGCTTCATGCAACGCACCGTAGCTTCGGCAACTTCCTGCACCGACGCTTGCTGCGGACATTCTTTTCCTGAGAGCACCATGTTCGGTTTCAGCAGCATCTCTTCCAGCACGATGCGGTGTTGAGCGAGCGAATCGAAAACGCTTCGCAGCGTTTGCTCGGTCACCTCGAAATACCGCTCGATGGTATGCGTGCCATCCATGAGCACCTCCGGCTCGACGATCGGTACCACGTCCGCTTCCTGACAAAGTGCTGCGTAGCGCGCCAACGCCTCCGCGTTCGCGTCAATGCAAGTGCGCGTGGGAATTTTTTCGCCAATCGCAATCACTGCGCGCCATTTCGCAAAACGCGCTCCCAACTGTCGATATTCCGCCAGCCGATTGCGCAATCCGTCCAGGCCCTCGGTAATTTTCTCGCCCGGAAAATTCGCCATCGCCTTGGCGCCTTTATCAACCTTGATTCCGGGGATGATCCCCTGCTGCTCTAGCGCTTCGACGAAAGTGCGACCGTCGCGCGTTTTCTGCCGAATGGTTTCGTCAAACAGAATCACGCCGCTGATAAATTCGCCCGCGCCTTTAGTGGTAAACAAAACTTCCCGGTACGCGCGGCGGTTTTCTTCCGTCGAAGGGACATTGATGCTTTTCAATCGCTTCTCGATCGTCCCCGAACTTTCATCGGCTGCAAGGATCCCCTTCCCCGGTGCGACCAGTTTCCTTGCTACAGATTCCAAGTTTTCAGTTTTCATGATTTTCTACTAATTAGCGGTGGAAGTGCGTGTAGTCATATTTTTAGTTTTTCAGAATCGCAAGGAATTTTGGACAAAGTCGATGCCGTCGATTTTGGCGATGCGGGATTGAGAATCTTCTTTGGAAAGCGTTGACAGGTGATAAACTATTCGGTGATCAAATTGCCAGCACGATTGTTGTTGACCGCGCTTACATTAAGCATCGGTTTTCTCACACCGATACAATCGCCTCAAACGACTCTCACGAATCCGCAGACTTCAGATCGCTGTGCGAGCGTGAACATGGGTAGATGTCACAGTTGCCCTACGAGCGTGGGAGAGACGACTTCGGCTTTTGGGTCGTCATGCTGCACAACTCAATCGGCATGTTGCGCACTTTATTTTACGAGAGGGACGGCATTCTCTTCACGTATCCAATTAATCGGGGTGGTTGGCGTTCGTGATGACGTCGTAACCTCGCGTGTTGAGCGCCCGCCAGTGCCGCCGCCGCGTACCCTGTCCTCCTAAGCGTCGGCTCGGCGCGAATGAAAGTCGTGGCCGAGTTCTTCAACGAAATTCAAGAGGAGGATTTTATGAAATATCTTCTTTTGGTTGCGACTTTTGCAGCGTTCATCAGCACAGCGACGGCAACGTCACTCGCGGCTGATTGCTGCAAGGGCAATGGAAAATGTTGCCCAACCAAGTGCTGTAAGAAGTAGCTATCTAAGCTAAATCAACGAGACCCTCGTCGGAGAAATCCGGCGGGGGTCTTTGTTTGTTAACCGATGACAGCGCTGAACGCTTTTCTCGACGTGCGGTCTAACTTGTGCTATACGCACATCAATGTTGAGCAGGACCATCATTTCGCTGGCGACGTCCGCTGCGCTTTTCACGGCTCCGGCGGGTCTTACCGCGCGATCATGCATGCTCTCCAGCGCGCCGGAGCAAAAAACTTGTCAACCAGGGTGCTGCGCTAACAAGATTTGTTGCGCGACATCTCCAAGACACATAAAGCGTCCGCAACACAGCCGTTGGTAAAAGCCGACTCCAGCTACAACCTAAACGCGATATCGATCGCGTCAGCTACGGTATTTCGCCGAGTCCGGAATTTGGCGACTCAACGATTCGCGCTTGTCCAACGCAGTGTCTGGCGGGCATTCGCCGCCGACACTCGCGTTGATCTGTATTCGTCTCATCTGATCCACGGACGCTGACGCCCGGGGTGTGCCCATTCGCTGGCCCACCTGGTCTTCAACCGCAGTCCTGGATCAATGAAAACAACAACTTTTTTATCGCTACTACTTACAACTTTTAGCACGGCTTTGGTTTCGGAAGCCAAACCGCTCTCCTACGTCGGCGGCACGATGGCGATGCAGGAGAACGACGAGACCGGCCACACGATTTCGTTGGATTACACGTTTATCCCAACGAACGCGTTCGGCTTCTACATCAAACAAGAGGAGAACGGCAAAGATATCCTCATGGTCACGCCGGAGTTCAACACTCTGCTGAAGCGATGGAATCTGCCCGATGGCCAGGGGAACATCTTCAACATGACGCGGCGCTGGTCTCGCGCATTATCGCGACGACAACCAGCCGTGTCTTTGGACTGCGTTCCTGGCCGATTACGAATCGCGCCGCTGGTACTTCTCTACGAGCCGCGCTTTGTCTGGGACGGCGACATCGAGAAATCAGTATGGCAGCGTGCGCGCATAGGCATCGCGCCGTATCTCGCAAATTACAACGACTTGAACACCTGGATCATGTTTCAGGTCGATCATCATCCGGCGAAGCACGACCACTTCGTCGCGACGCCACTGATCCGCTTTTTCTACAAAACCTACCTGTTCGAGGTGGGTTACAGCAGCAATCAACACATCATGGTCAACTGGCAGATTCAATTTTGAGGAGGAAAACATGAAAAAATATCTACTCACAATCATCGTCATCTTCGGTCTAACGGCAGCGGTTTCTGCCGATACAATCAAAGCCACAGTCAACGGAATGGTCTGCGGCTTCTGCGCGACCGGCATTGAAAAAACTTTCAGGGCCCAGCCGGAAGTCAAAAACGTGAATGTCGATCTGGCAAAGAAGCTGGTCACGATTCAGACAAAGCAAGGGCAGACACTGGACGACTCGAAAATTAAGAAGTTGCTCAGCAACGCGGGCTACACGGTCGTCGCTGTCGCGCGACAGAAATAATCAACGTGCGAACCATTATCCTGGAGATCCTGACAATTCTCAGCTCGTTCAGCACGCTTGTGTGCTGTGCGCTGCCAGCAACGCTGGTGTCAATTGGCGCAGGCGCCGCGCTCGCCAGCGTCATCACCGCAGTGCCACAGCTTGTCTGGCTTTCCGAACACAAGATTCCGCTGTTCGCATTTGCCGGTCTCATGCTCGTAATGTCGGGCGTTTCAGCTTATTGCAATCGCAATGCGCCGTGCCCGGCCGATCCCACGCAGGCGAGGTCGTGTATGCGATTACGGCGTTGGTCAGCGTCGATTTTTTATTTTTCTGCGGCCATCTACGTCATTGGCTTCTTCTTCGCGTTTGTGCTCGCCCGAATCATTTGAATCCCAGTTACAATTTGAGTTGCCGAGCTCCTGAATTGCCAGAGTCGCATTACGCGCTGCTTCGAAACAGGATCGGCATAAGAGATTAACAAGCGGGCCGCATCGCTGCGGCCCGACCTACGTTGCTCATGATTTAAGCTAGTACCCGCCGAAGGTGATTGGGCCACCGGCAAGAATATTTCTGGCCACTGTCAATGCACTGACCTCGGCGTGCGCAACTGACAGTCCGGCCACGTCGGCGAGTCGGGCGCGTTCAGCGGGCTCATCGGTGCCGGGACGGGCGCCCCGGATCGGGTACGCCGATGCGCTTGTTTACCCAATGGGTCTGGTACGCCCACGCAGGGAGCGGCGCCGCCTTCCACGTGCACGACCAATTGTTGAAGTGGAGGTTCACCAGATAGAAATTCCGCTTCAGTTTGCGGATTACCTCGAGAATTTTTGGATCGTTGTAGCCGTGCATCTCCATCGTGATCTGCGGAATCGACGCGAGCAGTTCGTCGGGGGCCGCGAGGAGCGAATCCCATTCTCCGCCCTCAATGTCCATCTTGATGATAAGGCGCCGACCGGTGTCGCCGTTCTTTCTGATCTGATTTTCCAGCGTGTCGAAGAAATGCGATCCCCTGTAGCCGGTCCGATCGCCGACGCATTCGTCGTGAAACACGAACGTGCCGCCGTTGCAGGTTGGTCGCGCCGGATCAAAACAGTCGTACTGATGCACCGTAACGTGATACCGGCGCGACATCTCGCATCCCCAATCGTCGTTCGGGCCGACGCCGTACGAGTAGGCTGCATCGAGCGGCTCAATCAGGTTCTCGCACATTACGTATCCGCCGTCGTTTGCGCTGCCGAAGCGCTTGAACGTACAGTTCTTCAACGCGACTGGCTGAAGTTCCGCAAGAATCGCCTCGCGCAGCTTGCGCCCGGCCGCGTGGCGCACGAGAGCGCCAATCACGACCACGGCGGCGACTGACGAGAGCGATGATGACAAACGCGATGCGGATGGAACGGCGTTTCACGAAGATGCCTTGGATGCTTCGTGACCGATCAATTCAGACTGCAGATAGTCACGACTGAGAAGTTAGACACGAATTGCACGAATTCTCACCAATATTATGGATTTGAACCGGCTGGTCTGAATCAATTCGTGTGGATTAGTGAAATTCATGTCTGATTGCCAGCCGATTCCATGCGCCGAAGCCGAGCAGCAATCCAGAAGAGTGCGAGCATGTGTTCGACGCATCAAAACTCGTAAGCGACTGAGGCTTTAATTAAGACCGGTGCTGCGATTTGGTTACCCGTGAAGTTCTGATACACGGGAATCTCCGCATCGGCATAAAACTTTAACTTATGAATATCAACCTCGAATCCGGGCGACAGGAGAACGCGCTGGAAACCTGAAGCTACAGGGTGCGCGGCTGCTCCGCCGCCATCGCTGGTCCGTTCTGAGACTATCACTTGCGCAAGGGGAGAGATCGCGACGGGACCAATATGCCAGCCGGCATAGTACACTCCAGCGGCGCTATCTAACTCCAGCCCCGGACGATAGTGCTCCTGAGTCAGCACCGGCAAGTCCAGCTCGGTTTGGGCAAACCAGAACAAGTTCGCGCGAAGGCTTATGTGATGACGGTAGAAGCCACCCATTAGAATGTCCGTGCTTCCCGTCCCAAGCTGGGTATCGCGATCAACAATTTTTGGATCGAACTTGTAGCTTCCTGTCGGCAGCTTTACCCCGAGGTTCACTCCAGCCGAGAGGTCGGCAGAGAATCCGGTATAAAGGCCTTCAATGCGCACATCGCCAAACTGACTCCAATCGCGCGTGACGAGCTTTCCAGCATCGTTCTTCGTGGTGAAAGACCGAAAATCATACGGCACCTCTAGCTGAACCCCCCAGCTGGCGTTAAACAAATATTGCAAGCCCAAATCGGTGAAGTTGGTTTTGATTTCTTTGTCATCATTATGCGACGCCGGCGCGGTGGATGTGCCACTCCAGTTCTGGTTCTGATCCTGGAAATCGTAATCGACGAAGACCATTCCACCTGGCTGGTTGGGGAACATCGAGCTGGTCCCTACCTCGAAAATGTCGCAGCCACAGGCACAAGCCCAACCAGTGCTCGGCAAGAGAGCAGCCGTCAATAAGCCAATGCCACTCTTGAATATCCAAGAAAGATTTTTCATTTGGTTCCTTCCAATCAATGAGAACAGCGCCGCAAACTGCGGCTTTGTTCGACGTTGTTAACGAGCACGACTGCGGATCGTGCGCCGCACGATCCGAGCCTATTCACAAGCGAACTAGCTCAACAACGGGGAGCGCGGGGGTGGAACGGGCGGCGAATACGCGATTTCGGAGAAGGGAAAATTGCTCGCTGAATATTCGAAATGAACAAATGGCCTGAGCAGCGTAATCGCGCGTTTGGTGCAAATCATGTCGATCTTTGGCGTCGACAATTGGAGATCAGATTTCTTTTCCGAATTCTTACCGACGTTGACCGCATGGCACAGCGAGCACGGATGAGCGCCGTCGAACGTTTGCGCAATTGCCTGGCACAGCGGCGCGTGCTTCGAGTAATCGATCACCATGGTCGTCCATGCGAGCGATTGCAAAGCGATCCAATGCAAACCAATCGCCAAACAAAGTGCGCTGATCGTGGCGATCCGACCAACGCACCGAAACATGACTGCGAGGCTAATCACCGCATGGTTTTATGTCAATCACGTTTGGACGACGGGTGGAGTGTAAGAAATTAGCCTTCAGTGGTCTTGGGGCGGCGCCTCGCGTTGCCACGGCAATCTTCCTTCGATTTCCAGTTGCAGTGACAAACTCAGGAACGTGCGGATCAGCACGATCAATCCTAAAACGACCACATTTTGCATTGTTGGCGCGACAACGACTGTTCGGATGATGTCCCCGGCAATGAGAAACTCCAGGCCGAGCAAAATCGCGCGTCCGACGTCCTGCCGGTAAGTCATATAATAACTGCCAGTGCCGTGCATGCGATCCCGCAAGCGCGGGACGAGGCGCACCGTGGCAACAAGCGCGCCGCCTACAACGATACACACGCCGACGCCATCGACCGCCGTCCCGACGATATCCATGATCTGCCGAAAATTTTCCATGGCTGCTTTTATTGCCGAAAAAGGCCGGAATTTGCAATGCGGAACAGCTCGGGATTCAACATCCAACGCTCAACGTCCAGCCTCCAATGTTCAATTCAGATAGTTGGGCGTTGCGCGTTGGGCGTTGGCCGTTGGGCGTTTCTTGCCTTCCCTCCAGCACGACGCAAGCAACCGCGTGATGTTCGGTATGGCTGAGAGTGATGAGCGCCGAAGTTACGCCTCGCTTTGCAGCGAGCTCATGCGCAGGTCCCGAAAAAACGAGAAACGGTTCGCCGTTCTCTTTTTTTCGGATGTCGATGTTGCGCCAGCTCATCGCTTTCCCGATGCCAGTACCGAATGCTTTTGACACCGCTTCCTTTCCGGCGAAACGCGCAGCCAGATGGCGCGCCGGAAATTTCATCGACATCGAATATTCAATCTCACCGTCCGTAAAAACGCGATGCAGAAAACGATCGCCGAATCGATCGATGGAACGCTGAATGCGTGCGCACTCGACGAGATCAACACCGATACCGATCACGCTCATTTCGCTGCCCGGACTGGGCGACCCGATATTGTAGGGCAGGTGCTCCGCCTGCTGGGTATTACGGTTGGCAACCGGAGCGGTTGCCCTACAGTTTTGGGGCAACGTGAGATACTCATCCGGGATACTTCGCCATCGCTGCGAGCATTTCTTTCACGGCGGTTTCCAGTCCAACCTGCATCGCGCGCGAGACGATGGAGTGACCAATGTTAAGCTCGGTCAGAGCCGGAATCTGATGGATGAACGCGATATTCTTGTAATTGATACCATGGCCGGCATTAACCTGGAGGTTTGATTCCGATGCGGCGCGCGCCGCGGCCCTCAATTGTTCCAGTTCTTCCTTTTGAATTTTCTCTGTAAAAGCATTGGCGAGTCTGCCGGTATGAAGCTCCACCATTTCCACGCCGAGCTCGGCTGCGGCATCCACCTGCTCCAAACTGGGATCGATAAACAGGCTCACGCGAATTCCGGCAAGTTGCAGGCGTTTGATAGTCGGTTCGAGTTCTTTGCGTTGAGCAATGACATCAAGGCCTCCCTCTGTCGTAACTTCTTCACGTTTTTCCGGGACGAGACAGACCTCTTCCGGCTTAATGCGCAGCGCGACATCGATAATCGGCTCTGTGTTGCCCATCTCCAGATTCAATTTGGTCATGATGCTCTGGCGCAGAGCGTTCGATGTCTCGATCTTGAATGTGTCGGCGATCGGTACGCAGATGAGCAACGATCCCACCAGCGCCGGCGCGCTCGCAAATTGAAGCCGCCAAAATCGGATCGGGCTCTGCGTTCTTTGATTCCGGCATGGTGGCATAACGCGCCTGTCGCAACGTGGCCACATGATCGATGTTCACTCCTAGGCGCAAATTGCTCATTTAACCGCGCCAAATAGGACTCACTCGATGAGCTTGAGCAAGTCAGAAACGAATAGAATGTTCGTGCGTTTGGCCGCGATTAGTCAGCGGCTAGTCCGAGCCTACGCGCCAAAATTTCATCGCTCGCTCGGGCTTGGTGAATTGGGCTTTTGATTTGTCGACTGTTCCTCGGTTGTTTGTGCCCTAGCCGTCTTCGATATCTTTCTAGATTTTCGGTGGGTCGTCCTGGCAGTTTCCTTCGCTGTCTCGCTTGTACCTTCGACGGTTTCCTTGGTCTTTTTGGCTACAGTCTCAGCCGTCTCCTTGGTTTCTCCGACCGTTTCTGCGGCCTCCTTGGTTTTCTCGCCTACGGTCTCGGCTCCTTCCTTAATTGCCTCGCCCGCTTTCTTTGCCCCGTGCTTTATCTCTTGGGCCGTCCCTTCTTGCCCAAACGCGGCGAGCGCTCCAGCTGCGACCAAAGCGAGAATCAAACTTGTTATCTTCATGGTCTCCTCCTTTTCATTTGCGTTCCAAACAACTTTCGGATCAGGCGCCGCAGTCGCGCGTGTCACTTCGGGCTATTTAAGATCGCGCACAGGCGGACCGGTATTGCGCCTCGCAGCACATTCGTTGGTAAATCGACGCAAGCATCGAGGGTGAGACGCCAAAAATATAGAGTGTCGCGATGAATCCGTACGCAAATGTCAGGCGTGCGGGTCCGATTGCTTCATAACGGCGAGGGCTTACCAAAATTCTCTTCTCACTGTGAACCACGCGACCGTATGGATGAAGCCGGCGAAAGAATTCCACGTCTTCCATCAATGGCACCGTGGGAAATCCACCGACGTCAACAAATGCGGTTCGCCGGCAGAAGATTCCGTGATCGCCACATCGCATGCGGAGCAGCATGCCTGCGTAATGCGCGAAACTGTCCGTTAACCGATAAACCGGACCTCTTGGCAGGCGAATCCGAAAGTAGCCGCCGACGACATTCGAATTCGCCATGATGCGCGCGATCTCATCCAAACATTGCAATGGCAGTTCGGCATCAGCGTGGACAAACCAAAGGATGTCTCCGCGCGCGGCGTCTGCCCCGGCATTCATCTGGCTGGCACGACCCCGCTTGCTGCTAACGAGCCGATCGCAGAAGCCTGCAGCGAGATCAACCGTTCCATCGGTACTTCCCCCGTCGGCCACAATAATCTCGGCTCCAGGCGCTCGCTCGCGAAGATGCGTGAGAAATCGCCGTATCAAGGGCGCCTCATTGAAAACCGGAACAATGATCGACAACTGCATTTAACTTCTTTTCAAGTCGCTCCCCGCAGAATCGCGGTGTACGGGAGGAATAAAACGCCACGCTTATGCGCCTTTGCATTCATTGGAAGAAATAGCCATACTTGCTCCCTTGACTACAGTGCGGGAGAATCAAAATCTACCAAGACATCCAGGCAGTTAACGGAAGACCAAATTAAAAACGGAGGAATTCAAATTATGATATCAAGGCTTATCCTGACAGCAGCAATCACGCTTTTCTTCACTCCGACAGTGGCCCTCTATGCCCAAGAGCATCCGGAGCACCCGAAAGGAGGCGGCGCCAAGAAGCAAGTCAGTACCGCTGACATTTCCGCCGGTATTAAGACGAACATCGAGACCGAAAGCAAAAAAAGCAGCGACGCCAAATTCCATGTCAAACACGAGGGTCAGGATCTTGCTCTCGACTTGATAAGAGTGCACGACGATCGCCTGTCTGATCTCGGCGGTGGGAAATACTTCGCTTGTGTCGATATGAAAGGGACCGACGGGAAGACCTACGACATTGATTTCTTTCTGACTGGGCAGCCGGGTAAAATGAAAGTCACCGAAACCTCCGTTCACAAGATCGACGGCAAACCGCTTTACAACTGGAAAGAAGAAAACGGTAAGTGGGAGAAAGTGCCGGCAAGTTAAAGGAGTTCATGCACCGCTTTGTAGCCATGGCCCTGTGGGCCGTCCTTCAGACAACGAAACTCTTGAGAGAGACCGGCCACAGGTCCGCACACCGGACGGATTCGTCCTGCGGCGAACCGGTGGGTACAGCACTTCCGCTATGTAAAAGCAGATCAACACCTCTTCTGATTATTCCAATTGGTTTTCTGTTGAGCGCAGTTTCTCTTCACGCCGCGGGCGATATCGGCATAATCAAAGGCACGGATCAATTCGAGTTTGTCTATCACGTCAAACTTCCGGAGATCACTGGCGAAGCTCGCGTCTGGATACCGCTGGCGAAAACGGACGCATTTCAAACCGTGACCGTGGAAGAACTCAACATTCCAATGAAATGGGAAAAGGTTCAGGACCACGAGTATGGCAATGATATTTGCGTCCTTCATCCTCAGCCCGCTGACAGCGGTAAAACGATCGAAGTGCGATACCGCGTTGTTCGTAAGGAAAAGTCAACCTACTCCGCAAAGAGTGATGAAGCGGCGCGCTACTTGCGGCCGGAAAACCTGGTGCCGATTAACGAAACCTTCAAAACACTTGCTGAAAAAGCTGCGGCGGGAAAAAGCGATGATCTCGAACGGGCGAAAGCCCTCTATGATCACGTGATGGGCCGCATGCGTTACGACAAGTCAGGCACAGGCTGGGGCCGTGGCGACGCCAAACGCGCTTGCGACGTGCGCACCGGTAACTGCACAGATTTCCACTCGTATTTCATTGCGCTTGCGCGCAGCATCGGTATTCCCGCGCGTTTTGCCATTGGCGCTACCATTCCAGCCGACAAAAACGAAGGCACGATCGAAGGCTACCATTGCTGGGCGGAATTTCTGGCAGATGGACGCTGGGTCCCAGTGGACATCAGCGAAGCATGGAAAAATCCGAAGCTCGCTGATTATTATTTTGGCCACAACCCGGCGAACCGCTTCGAACTAACGAAGGGCCGGGATCTGGTGGTCGATCCGGAACCGCACAGCGGACCGATCAATTTTCTCGTTTATCCGGTGCTTGAGATGAACGGCGAAGTAACCAAGCCCGAGACGATTTTCAGTTTCCGGCGCATCGGTGCATGAATCTGCGTCACTACGACGTAGTCTACGGACGACCCTGCAAAAGCGCCGGAGCACCGCGCTCTAGGACGCAAGCGACAGTCGCACTCGGGCAACGACGGCCTGTTTTCGGAGTGCGATGCGTCTGTCGCATCGCTGCGCCGCTTTTAACCTGCGCCACTATTGTTTCTGCAAATTGACTGGTGATAGAGTCCAGCGTAATACCGCCGCATCATGCCAAAAATCCCTCTGATGGATTACGTCGGCAGGCCACTGCTGGCTTGTCTATTCGTTGCGCTGCTGTTGTTGCAATGGCGATTTCCGCTGCGACGCCAGCATTTCAGTGTGCTGCATCGGCTCGTGCGCAATTTCGTGCTTTCGATTCCAGGTTTCGCCATCGTTCGTCTGGCCATGTTGCCGATCCCAATCGCAATTGCGATCTGGGCGCGAGAAAGACATGTCGGCTTATTGAATTGGCTTCATTTCCCGGGATGGGCCGCTGTGATCGCGACTTTTCTCCTAATGGATTACGCCTATTGGTGGTGGCACTGGGCCATGCACATGGCGCCGTTCTTTTGGCGATTTCATAACGTGCATCACACCGATCTCGATCTCGACGTGACGACCGCTGCACGATTTCACTTTCGGCGAAATGATTCTTTCCATCGGCTTTCTTTCGCTCGCGGTGAGCGTCTTTGGCATCGGTCCAATCATGCTGGTCGTGTTTTTCATCGCGTTCGAGGCCGAAACCCTCTTTCATCATTCCAACTGGCGTCTGCCGATTAAACTCGAACGAATTCTGAATCTGATCAGTCGTGACGCCGCGGATGCACGGGATTCATCATTCGATCGTGCAACGCGAGACCAATTCAAACTTTGGCACGATTTTTTGCTGGTGGGACAAACTCCATCGCACGTTGCGCCGCGATATTCCGCAGGAGGCTGTTACTATTGGTGTCGCTGCGTATCGCGATGAACACGAGCTTACCCTGGGGAAACTGTTTGCACTGCCATTTCGCGGCCAGCGTGAGTGGCGACTGCCCAGCGGCGAGATTCCAGAGCGCGAGCGGCAGCCAGCAGATAAACTCGCTGAGTGATTCCGCACCCGCCGTTCTAGGGCAAGCGCTTCGCTTGCCGCCCGAAAGCCTCGCAGGCAGAGCGCCTGCCCTACAAACTTTCATTGCTCCGCGCCGTACCGAATTAATGAATCGCACACGACTGAATCCCTCACGCTCCCGCTTTAGCGCTAGATTTGAAAAGAAGCAAACAATCGACGCTCAGCCAACTAGGACCGGAAAGAAAAAGCCAAACAAGAATCACCAGATAGAGCACCTCGGGAAGATATAAAAATTCCGAAAGCCAGTTAAGCGGAGATGCTGCTTTGATACTGGGAATGGCGGTCGTCGCAATGGCCATAATCATTACGCACCCGAGAAACGCGCACGCTAGAGGTGTTAGCGCGCCAAGGACAAGCAGCAATCCGCACACAAACTCTACAGTAGAAACAAACACAGTATTGAGATCGGGAAAAGGAACGCGCGCCGCGATCAATGTTTGGCGCATCTGTTCTCGCCGCTCGGCGACAAAAAGTTTGCCGCGTCCCGAAAGAAGAAACAGCAAACCTACGGCGATCCGGGCCATAAGGATCCCGATCCATTGCCACGCGTGCAGCTCAGTAAAAAAAATCCGAACGCCAGACATTTCCGAAGATTGAGAGCCAAATGATCGGTCGTCAAGAAATCGGAAAAGCGAAGGCGCCAAGCCGATGTCCACAGCAGCCCTCAACAAATTGCGCCAAATTAAAAAGCGGCGACATGTTGCCGCACTCCAAAAGACTGGGCCGTAATGAAAGCTGATGGCGATAAAGGAGAGAGGAGTCCAATTGTTCAGCTTCTTGCGCTGATTGTGATTCTGATCGCGCTATTCCTGGCGATGAAATTTCTGCCCGTTGAACTATGGACAAAAAATTTCAATGACTGGGTTGGCCAAATGGGCATGGCCGGTATTTTCATTTTCATCGGTTTTTATGCCGCAGGCACGATGCTGCTCGCGCCCGGGTCGGTGCTCACCATCGGGGCCGGGTTCGCGTTTGGGTTGTGGAAAGGTTTTCTCGCGGTCTCCGCTGGTTCCACTCTGGGCGCTGCTCTCGCCTTTCTCGTGGCGCGCTTCGTCGCGCGCGAAAAGGTCGTGGCAATTTCGCGGCGAAATGAAAAGTTCCGCAGAATCGATGATGCGATCGGAAAGGAAGGCGCGAAATTGATTTTTCTGCTTCGGCTTAGTCCAGTGATTCCATTTAACGTGAGCAATTATTTTTACGGCCTCACCGCAGTGAAGTTTTGGCCTTACGTGCTGGCGAGCTGGATCGGCATGATGCCCGGCACGTTTCTGTATGTTTACATCGGAACAGCCGGAGAAGCTGCTGTGTCGGTCGCTGCAGGTAGCGAAGCTGTAAGACACAGCTGGCAATATTGGACGTTCATGAGCATCGGTCTCACTGCCACCATCGTCGTGACGATTTGCGTGACAAGGATTGCGCGCAAAGCGCTGCGAAAGACCGAAGCAGCTTAGAACCGAAAGCTTTTCAGAAGTACAGCGACCTGCTAAAGCTTCGCATCAATGATAACCGATCTCCGCTGCGAAGAAACTATTCTCTAATCCTGCGACCGATGACTCGATTTGCACAGATACTATCGGAGCATTCGATCTCGCTGCGCCGCGGCCCCGCGGAGATTCTTCAGGTGAACGTCGGCAAGCTTTGCAATCTCACCTGTGTGCATTGCCACGTGAACGCCGGGCCGAAGCGTAAGGAAATTATGTCGCGCAAGACGATCGATCGCGTCATCGATTGGCTCGCAAAAACCGACATTCCAACCGTTGATCTTACCGGTGGCGCGCCGGAAATGATTCCCGATTTTCGCTACTTCATCGAGCGAGTAAAAGAACTCCTGCCGACCCGGCATGTGATCGATCGTTGCAATCTAACAATCCTGCTCGAACGCGGCTATGAAGATCTCGGAGAATTTCTCGCAGAAAACAAGGTCGAGATTATCGCATCGATGCCGTGTTATTCTGCGGAGAATGTGAACGCGCAGCGCGGCGAAGGCGTTTTCGAAGGCAGCATCGCTGCGTTGCAATTGCTTAACTCGTTAGGCTACGGGATCGACTCGGATCTTCTGCTGCATCTCGTTTACAACCCGGTGGGCGCGTTTTTATCGCCGTCGCAGGCGGAGCTTGAAGCTGATTACAAACGGGAACTCAAAAAACATTTCGGCATCGTGTTTAACAAACTCTACGCACTGACGAATCTTCCGATCGGCCGGTTCGCCAGTTATCTGCGTCGTAACAATAAGTTCGATGAATACATGCAGCTGCTAATTCAGGCATTTAACCCCGCAACCATTAACGGCTTGATGTGTCGCAACACCATCAGCGTCGGCTGGCGCGGGGAGGTTTACGATTGCGATTTCAATCAGCAGCTTGGAATGCAATGGATTGCTAGAACGGCTCGCCGAGCCGTCCGGGCGACCGGCGGTCGCGCCCTACCACAGCGATGCTAGTGGTCGGCCGCTCTTTCTCTGGGACATCGATCCCGCCTCAATCGAAAATCGGGAAATCATGACTGGTAATCACTGCTTCGGTTGCACCGCTGGCGCCGGCTCCACTTGCGGCGGCGCGATTACTACATAGGTGTAAAACAGAAGCCGTCCCCACTGGGTTGCGCACCTCCCCCGCGCGCCCGCCCGGATAGCGTTCACGGATTCGCTCCTGGTATTGCTCGTTTCCCGGGAAGAACAGAAAGGCCAATCCTTTCCCGGCCGCTGGCTCCAGTGAGAGCTGTTCCTGTGGGTCGCGAATCGTTGATGTATTCCTGTCCTGCTACAAGATACCTTGTTGTGTCTGCGTCATATGGGTATGGCGACTGCCCCACCACTACAACCCGGTAGGCTGGGCCCAGCGAAGCCATGTACCGGCTTTGAACTGTCTGTTCCTCATAGAGTCTCTGTGCAGTCTTGTAGCGCTCGTTCCTTAAAAGCTCCGGGTCCGCATAATACCTGTAAAAATAGAAGTTGATATTGGCGTAGGCCAGTGTCATCAGCGCGACGACCACGACTGCGATCGTTATCCATCTCTGTTTTTTGTGCAGCCAAAGCTCACCAGATCCTGCCCACGCTCCGATAGGAATGGCAATGGCCGCGTAAAACGCAGGGAAAGCTGGTGTCCAATGCGCCAGCATCGGCGGCGAGCTATTCGGATATAGTATCAACGTACCGCCAACGAAGAGTACGCCCAAGGCCAGACAACAGGATCAAAAACGCCGCTGGATCCCGCCATCGCCATACCAGCAGCGCTACTCCCAGCACCAGCAGCGCGGCCTCTGCTGGCAGCAGCAGCGGAGCGTAGTACATGATGTCCTGCGCGCTTTGAGTGCTAATGCCCAGCAGATTCTCGGACATGATCGGCCACAGCGTGTTCCACATCTGTTGTAAGTCATGCCAGCTCGCAGGTATCCGGTTCCAAGTCATTAGACCTGCGCCCCGGCCGTAGTACAAGCCCGGATGCGCTATGAAGTAACTCAGCAGCGGTCCGAACCCAATAAGGTAGCCAAGCACCAGCCACCCGAATTGCTCCATGTAGTGTCGTGCGTGACGCCAGTGTACGACGAGCAGATGTGCCATGAACGCCACGAGAATGAATGGCAGCAGGCGCGTCCCGTAGTAAAAATGTTCGCTCAGACCTGCGGCGAGGCCGGCGAGCGTCCAGTCTGTCGGCTTGCGGCTACGCAGCCCTCGCATTAGGAAGAAAAAGCACACCGTCCAGAAGAACGGCGTGGTAATGTTGTTTAGCGCTATGCGACTATAGTGCACATTCGCAGCGCTGAACGCCATAATGCTCGCGCCTGCGATGGCTGCAACTCGCCCCCACACGCCACGCACGAGCCCATAAAATGGCACCACCGTCGCCGCGCCGAACAGGGCCGGAGGCAGCCTAACGACTCCCAAGCTTATACCTCCTAGCTTGAGCACGCCTGCCACAATGGCAAACCATAGCGCCGGAAGCTCGACGTCACCCCATAGCGTGCTGAACACAGGCGCGTGAGTCAGTCCGCTGAGATAAGCTCCCTCGGCTACCGACCCAGTCATGATTTCGTCTGGGTAGATATTGAAAGGCACATTTCTCAAGTCCCGTACGCGCAGTGCCAGCGCCAGGACGGCAATCGACGCAACCATAGCCACCTCCCACCACGTCCATGCGGGTGAATCACCGGCGCCGCCATCGTTCTGTCGCGCATGGCCAACAGGACGAAATGCGGCCGCAGCCATCACTACGGTGATCCCCGCCAGCCATAGCCAGCCCGCCGCACCAAAGGTCTCACGAGGCGCAGCCAGGAAAGCGACATGTGACAGTGCTAATAGGAGCACCGCGCTGGCCAGCGTCGCCAGCGCGGACGGACTTCTCCATGTTTGTAGGCGCGCTTTAGCGCCTTGGTCTGCTGGAAATGCAGGCGACCATCGGGCATCGCTCCAAGCCAGCACTGCTAATACGCCCGCCGCGAGTAACAAAAGCACAGCCCATGATCGCAAAGACTCGCGGCGCAGCAGTTCCGTGCCGAAGAGCGACAGCGCAAATGCTACCGGCCCCATCCATACGCCGCGCGCCGACCACCGCCATGACCAATTTCTCACGGGAGTGGGGTCACTCATCCTTTGTTAGATATGTGACGAGGGGTGAACTACGCTTAGGCCTTCGACACGACAACCACACGCGCAGCCATCGGCAGTACGATTTCATTTCCCCTAGCATATCGCTGGATGCCATTTTCAATTGCGACGCGAATCGCGTCCAACGTTTCTGGCGACTGGCGCGCGAGAAGCCCGGCGGTGCGAACGCCGGCATCGCGGTCAGCTTCGAAAAAATAGGATGCAGTTGGAAGATGCCATTCCACCGTGCGCGTTTCATAACTCATCGAGTCGCCATCAAAACCGGATTTCTCTAAGACTTCTCTGCACTCGTCCCTCTCGCCGTACAAATAATGCGGCGGACCTTCGGGTAACCCGACATCCAAATCGAGCATGTGCTTCGATTGCGTCATTAACGATCTTCGCGCCCGGGTTCTGCTCTGGTCCGGCCCAAACAGTAAAACCCAATTTGCCCCTGGGCTTCAAGAGGCGACATGCCCGCTCAAGATGCGGTAGCTGAGCTTGCGGAAACGAAGGCGAAAAAGAAGGTCAGCCGTACGAAGAGAAAAGCGCCAGGTCAGCGATGAAGAACCACTCCCAGACGAAGTCGCCGTTGGTAAAGAACGACACGACGTCGGAGTTGCACATCATGGCGAGCACGTAGTCGTCGAACGCCAGCCACCATGTTGAGCTCTCGGCGTGGCCGTCGCCGTCGCCTCCGTTGTGGCCGTAGAGCGGGATACCGGTGTAAAAGCCGTTGCTGACGCCCATGCCGGCGGTATATCCCGCCGGCAGCGTCGCAATCTGATCGAGTAGATACTGCCAGTATTCGATTGGAAAAATGCGTCCGCTCGTGACGTTGGCCATAAAATAGCCGAGCTGGTGCACGCTCATCTTCCAGCCCTGCGCACCCGAGACGATGGGCCAGTTCGATTGAGTGTTCATCCAGTCGACGAACGTGCGGTTGGGCCCCAAGCTGGCGAACCAAGAGCGCTCGCTGCCCCACGGCTTGCAGTCCGGCGTCGAGCTCAGCACCGAGGTCGGAAACAGATGTTGCTGCGTCAGCGACACGTACGACGCCGACAGTGAGGCGTTCCCGCCGATGTGCGTCGCCGGCGACGCCGGCGAGTGCACGTGGCGCGCGTGGAACGCCGGAATCACGTAGCGCATCATGGCGAAGTTGGCGTTGGCGTACTGCAGCACCGCCGTCGTCTGCGCATTTTGATACGCGGCCTTGCTCCAATCCTTGAGGCAGCGTTCGATGCCGGTATAGTCGTCGCTGTCGATGCCGTTGCCCTGGCTGTCGAGGATGGGCTTGCCGTTGGATCGGAACGCCAGCCCGCTGCGGTGCCCGAGCAGATCCGAGATACGAATGTTGAGCGCCGGATGGTGTTGGCCGTCGGAAAGGCTCGAGCGGATGTGCTCCCAGTCCGTGCCGCCGCTCGGCGGCGACGGCAGCAGCGTGGTGATGGGTAGGTTGTAGTAGTGATCGACCAGCGCGCGCCAGGCGGCGGTGGCGGCGGATGTCCCGGTGGTGACCATCGTGTGATGCGCCTGCGATACCTCGGGCACGAGCGAGATCAGCTTCATCATCGAAAAACCGCTGATCGATTTACTGACGCTGCTGGTGTCCTTGACGGTGTGCGTCGAGTAGCTGTGCGCCGATGAGGGCTTGAAGTGGCCGAGGTGGTTCGACTTGATCAGCTGCGGGTCGGCGCCGAAAGACGGGACGCGGTAGAGCGAGTATCCGAAGCCATACGGATTGGCCTGACCGGCGTGGTACATCATTTGAAAATCGAAGACGTCGCCTTGCATGGTCTTGCCGTGCGCGGGCTGTGGCGGCGGACCCTTGTCGGGCTTCGAGACGCGCGGCGTCATCGGCAAGGCGCGCCCCAGCGGCGCAGATCTGGTGATGCGACGCGATCCCACCGTGTCACTCATGGCGCAAGACTTAGCGTAATTCGCGGGGAGCGGCAACCGCTCGTGCAAAAAGATCTTCGATCCGGATTCGTTCATCTGATATGCGTCGGTCGATTCTCGCGCTGGTCTTCATCGCGATCGCCGGCGCGACGAAAGTCCTGCCACGCCCGTGGATTTGGCCGCGCCCACCGATCTCGGCGTCGACCTCGCTCATGGGCACGTTGAATGTCCCGGCGGCCTGCGCCGGCGCGCCGCTGGAGGGGGACCTGCGTAATGTGTCTCTTCGAGCCCTTCGCCGCCTGTTTCACCAGTACACGATTGAAAGCGGCGTCTTCAAACCGTAGATCCTGAGCGCCACGCCGCACAAACGAAATACCAGGAAACACTTTCTTTACGATCGCGAGCATGTTTTCTGAGAAATCGATTTCTATTGGAACAGCACCCAAACTGCTTTGATGCGGCCGACACATAACCGGGACCGCACGCCACATCTAACACCGACAACACCGGGTGAAGCCGCGGCATCTGCGATCAGATACGAAATAGACTGCGCGAGTCAGTAACGACCACACAGAATCGTATTTGTGCGCTACCCGTTCCCAGCCTTCATGCTCGAAGCGGGTAAATTCATCGTCCATTCTGACAAATTGTAGGGCAGGCGCTCCGCCTGCCAAGCTTTTCAGACTGACTGCAACCGAAGCAGTTGCCCTACAAATTTACTCCAGCGGGAATTCGATTGGTTCTTCTTCCTCGCGCGGAACGAGTTTATTTCGCTCGATGATTCTCGCGCAGGTATTCCAACGCAGGATCGCATCGTCATGACCTGGTGGACAAAGCGGTTCGGCTTTTTCGAACCAGCTCATTGCCTCGCGCAAAAGATCATACGCTTGAAACCGGCAGCCCGGCGTGTGCTGCCGCAGTTTCATCTTCGCGCGCCGCTCGGCCACGATTCCGGAATAATACGCGCGGTCGTATTCAGAATTTAGCCGCGCCAGCAATTCCTTTGTTTGCGAATCGCTGACGCCGTAACCTTTCTCGAAACGATCCGTCAACGCGAGCAACAGCACGATGATTGCCTGTTGGTTTTCCGAATCGACATAGAGAATGTCGAGGCAAATGCTTTCAGCCTCGCCCGGTTCGTTGAGCAGCCTATAACGCTCCGCCTTTTCCAGCGCGGCGGGAATTGCGTTTTTATGCAGTCGTTTCAGTTCGCTCATGCTTTGGCAAAAGTTGAATGGTTAAATCGTTAAAATGAAGTCGCGAGATTCCCTTGTAATTCTTTAACCTCTCAGCTTTTTAACTTCTTCTTCAACCATCGCCAAATCCAACCAAACGGATCGTAAAACTCATCCACCACGCGTTCTTTCAGCGGAATGATTCCGTTGTCCGTGATCTGAATGCTTTCCGGGCAGACCTTCGTGCAACATTTCGTGATGTTGCAGTAGCCGATTCCCTGCGTATTTCGCAATTCTTCCATGCGATCTTCAGTATCGAGTGGATGCATCTCCAACGCTGCGACATGAATCAGGAAACGCGGACCGATGAATTCGTCGTGCATCTGATGGTCGCGTAGCACGTGGCAAACGTTCTGGCACAGAAAACATTCGATGCATTTCCGGAATTCCTGCACACGATCGATGTCCTCCTGCTGCATCCGCCATGTGCCATCCGGCGCGTCGGGCGGTCGCGGCTTGAACGGCTTGATCTTTTTCTTTACCCGAAAATTCCACGAGACATCGGTGATTAAGTCCTTGATCGGCGGAAACGCCTTCATGGGCTGAACCGTGACCGGCTTGGCGAGTGGAAGTTCGCTCAACCGCGTCATGCACATCAGTTTCGGCATCCCATTGATTTCCGCGGAACACGATCCGCATTTTCCTGCCTTGCAGTTCCAGCGAGTTGCGAGGTCGTTCGCCTGCGTGGCCTGGATGTGATTGACCGCATCGAGCACGACCATCCCTTCGGAGACGCCGGTCGTGTAATCGCGAAATTCGCCGCCGCTCGAGTTGCCTCGCCAGATCCTGAATGTTGCTTGCTTCTGTGCGGTCATTTCATTTCCTCAATCACCTGTTTCAAATAATCCGGCATTTCCGGCAGCGGCTCCAGTCGAACTTCCATTGTCCCGTCGGAGGTTTTTCGAATGATCGTGTTCACTTTCGAAAACTTGTCGTCCTTATTTGGATAATCTTCACGGAATTGCGCGCCGCGACTTTCCTTTCGCTCCAGCGCCGCGCGAGTGATCGCCTCCGAAACGGTCAGCAGGTTTTTCAGATCGAGCGCGGTGTGCCATCCGGGATTGAAATCGCGATTGCCGATTACGCCGACACCGGCGGCACGTTCCCAATACGTTCTTAGGTGATCAAGTTCGGCCAACATTTCGCTTTCATCGCGCACTATGCCGACGTTGTGCTGCATGGTTTCCTGCAAGTCGCGCTGCACAGAATACGGATTTTCGCCGCGGCTGTTCTCAAACGGTTTCAGCGCTTCGCGTGCGTAGATGTCGATCTTTTCGTTGTCGATCGTGCCGTGCGAATTTTCTTTCGCGAACTTCGCCGCGAATTCTCCGGCTCGTTTTCCGAAGACTAAAAGGTCAGAAAGCGAATTGCCGCCAAGCCGGTTGGCGCCATTTATCCCGGCTGCGCATTCGCCTGCGGCAAATAACCCCGGCACATCCGACATCTGGGTATCGGCGTCCACGTGCACGCCGCCCATGATGTAGTGCGTGGTCGGCCCGACTTCCATCGCCTCCTTCGTGATGTCCACATCGCCAAGCGCTCTGAACTGATGATACATGCTCGGCAGCTTGCGTTTGATGTGCTCCTCCGCATTTGACATTTTTTTTCTGATCCAGGAGATGTCGAGATAAACGCCGCCGTGCGGTGTCCCCCGCCCTTCTTTGATCTCGCGGACGATGCAACGAGCGACGTGATCGCGGGTCAATAATTCCGGCGGCCGCCGGGCGTTCTTGTCGCCCTGAGTATAACGCCAGCCCTCTTCCTCGTTATCGGCCGTCTGAGTTTTGTAGTTCTCGGGGATGAAGTTGAACATGAAACGCTTGCCATCGGCGTTCGTCAGAACCCCGCCTTCACCACGAACGCCCTCGGTCACGAGCATCCCGGCAACGCTCGGTGGCCAGACCATGCCCGTCGGATGGAATTGCACATATTCCATGTCGATCAACGCCGCCCCGGCATGATACGCGAGCGAATGTCCAGCACCGGTGCAATCCCAACTGTTACTCGTGATCTTGTAAGCTTTGCCTATCCCACCAGTGGCGAGCACGACTGCTTTAGCGCGAAAAATCTTAAAGTGTCCGCGCTCACGATCGTAGCCGAATGCCCCAACCACTCGCGGGCCATCTTTTAGCAACGCGATGATGCAAACCTCCATGTACACGTCGATTCCCTGATGGATCCCATGATCTTGCAGCGTCCGGATCATTTCGAGACCGGTACGATCGCCAACGTGTGCAAGGCGCGGATATTTGTGGCCGCCGAAGTTTCTTTGCAGAATACGACCATCCTTGGTGCGATCGAACACGGCGCCCCACGCTTCGAGCTCACGCACACGAGCCGGCGCTTCTTTCGCGTGCAACTCGGCCATGCGCCAGTTGTTCACGTACTGACCGCCGCGCATCGTGTCGGCGAAATGCACCTTCCAGTTATCGCGATCATCAACGTTGGCCAGCGCGGCTGCGATGCCACCTTCCGCCATCACGGTGTGCGCTTTGCCGAGAAGACATTTGCAGACCATGCCCACCGAAACGCCCGCTGCGGATGCTTCGATCGCCGCACGCAGTCCAGCGCCGCCGGAACCGATGATTAAAACGTCGTGCGTGAATGTTTCGTAATCGGGCATGGCAAAGCAGAGTTAAAAAGTTAAAAGAGTTACACTGTCACAAAGGCAGACCGTTTTAACTTTGTAACATTTTTAACTGAGCAATTCCGGCTACAAAAGCCGCACATCATGCCAGATTCCCATCGCACACAGACGGACATAAAGATCGCTAAAGCCGACCCAGAACAGACTCATCCATGCCCAAAGCATGTGGCGCCGATTCAAACAGCTCACGCAAGCGTAAGCGCGATAACAAGCGGGCGACTTCGCAATTTGATCGCGAAATCCGCCAATCAAATGTCGCAGTGAGTGGCACCCAAACGTGTAGCCGCCCAGCAAATACACATTGATCGCGAGCACAATCGTGCCGACGCCGATTCCGAATGAGCTTTTGCCCGTCACCGCATCGGTGAACCAGAGCGCTTTCCAAGCGTCGTAGGCTAGGATCAAAATAATCACGAGTGCCAGATAAAGAAAATAACGGTGCACATTTTGCATGATGAGCGGGAATGAGCGTTCGCCCCAATAGCTCTTGCGCGGCTCGCCGACAGTGCACGCTGGTGGGTCCGCCCAAAAAGCTTTGTAGTAGGCGCCGCGATAGTAGTAGCAAGTGAGCCGGAACCCGCCCGGCGCCCAAAGAATTAAAAGCGCCGGGGAAAAGATGAGCCAGGTGGGCCACCACGCGGGCTTCGGCCCGAACCAGCTGTGTGGCGAATCGCCAAACAGTTCCGGCGAATAAAACGGCGAAAGGTAGTTCCCAACGAAATAATTTTTGCCCTGAAACGCCGCCCACGTCGAGTAGACGATAAAAGTAGATAGGCCGACAAATACGAGCAGGGGTTGCAACCACCAAATGTCGGCACGCATTGTTTCGCCGAATGAACGGGGCGGTAACGCTGTCGTTCCATTCATTCGCCGTCGACTCCTTCCACTGGCAGCTTTGCCTTTTTCCACGCTTCCCAGCTGCCGGGAACATTCCATAGCTCCTTAAATCCCTGACGTTTCAAAATGCTCGTGGCGATGCTTGCGCGATAGCCGCTGCCGCAATAAACCGCCGTTGGTTTGTTGCGATCGAGTTCACTCATCCGCTTGCCAAGTTCCGGGACAAAAATGTGACTTGCACCGGGGACACGACCTTTTGTCCATTCACCGGGCGAACGCACATCGACGACCTGCAACGAAGATTTTCTCTCATTTAACTCGTGCACACTCATCTGGCCGATTCGTTCGAGTGGGAATCCAGCCGCGTGCCACGCTTTCATCCCGCCGATCAAATAGCCGGCAAACTTCGTGTAACCTGTTCGCACGAACAGGCGCACGATTTTCTCAAGGTCCTCATCGCTTTCCATCACGAGAAGTACCGGCTCTTCGGGGTCGAGCATCCAACCCGCCCAGATGGAGAGAATAGGTGTGCCAGCGATGTTGAGTGCGCCTGCAATATGGCCGCCACCAAATGCCAGCATGTTGCGCGCATCGACGAGGACTCCAGCCTTTTTCTCGATCGCTTCTTTAAAAGCTTGCGGAGGAAGACCGGGAACGCGTGGAAGATTTCCGAACACTTTTGGGCCCTCCGCGTTCACGCGTTTCATTACGGGATAGTAGCGCGGGACCGGTGGCGCAGTTTTTATTGCAAAGTCGGTGAAACTTTTTGCGTCAGCGAATTGCAAGAATTTATTGAATTTCCGCTCGTAACCGATGGTGCTGCTCAAGCGCGCGCCGATGTCTGCGCCGCATGGCGAGCCAGCGCCGTGATTCGGATAAATCATCACATGATCCGGGAGCTTCAGATAGAAATCGTGGAGCGTGTGAAATTGTTGTTCGGCGAGCTGCTTCGTGTGTTTCTCGCCTAACAAGTCTGGCCGTCCCGCAGAAGAAACAAAGAGCGAATCGCCCGTCAGCACGGCCCACGGCTCGTCCGGATGCTCGGCTTCTGCCAGCAAATAAGACATGTGTTCTGGCGTATGTCCCGGAGTATGCCGCGCCGTTACTACCACTTCGCCAAATGTGAAGCGGTCGCCATCTTTGATTTTCTCGGGCTCAAAACCGTACTCGGCGCCGCCTTCGCCGCTCGCATAAATCTTCGCCGAATCCAAGCGCGCACATAGTTCGCGCGAACCGCTCACCAGATCGGCGTGAATATGCGTCTCAAAGATATGCGTAATGGCCACGCCGGCTTCGCGAGCTGCGTCAATGTAAACGTCGCAGTCCGCGCGAGGATCGAACACTGCTGCAATCCCGTCGTCATCGTCACCGACGAGATACGACAGTTCTGCGATACCTTCGGTTTGAATGGTTTTAAAAACGAGCGACATCGTTCAGATTTAACGCGAAGATGTGCGCAACTTCAACAGAATCGCGAAGTCGACTCTGGGGAGCGCACACGCCCTCGCGTGCCCGTTTTGGCGCCCCGCCGAAACGCTCTGTCGGGAATCGAGGCGGCAGATTCAGAAAAGTTCGCGATGACGAGGCGGCATCGCCAGCACGCGAGGCGCGTGCGCTCCCCAGAATCGTCACCGCACTTCTACGGTGATCGGCAGCAGATGATTGATCATGTATGTGCCACGATCAAGATCGTGGAGCACCGGTTGCGTTCGGCCGAGTGAATCGGTCGCGCGCGCGATGAGCGTTTGCTCTCCTGGCGTTTTGGGCGTTCGCCAATTGAATTCCCAAAGTCGCCACGCGTTTGCCTTCGGTTCCCCAAGCAAATTCGTATCGTTCCAAGTCGCACCGGCATCGGCACTAAGTTCCACCTTTATGATTTCGGCATCGCTCGTCCAAGCGGCACCGTGGACGCAGAGGTTGGAATTTGCCGGAACCGTTTCGCCTTCAACCGGCTTGGCGATTTGTGCTTTGATTTGCATTTCGGTCAGCGGCGTCAACTCAGCTTCTTGCTCCCGCCTTTTCCAGTAAGCGTAATCGATCGTTTGATAATAGCCGGTAAACGGTTGGTCCGTGACGATGATCCGCTGTAGCCATTTTACCGATGCCATGGCATACCAGCCCGGCACAATCACGCGCACCGGAAACCCGTGTTCCGGCGGCAGATCGATGTCATTCATTTTGTAGGCGAGCAAAACGTCGCGCCGCGCTTTCTCCAAGGGAATGCTCCTTGCAAAGTGCAGCTTGCCCGGTGGGCTCTTCGGATCCTCGAGCATGCCGCCATCGGCTCCTTCAAAGATCACCTCCCGCGCGTTTGGTTTCGCAATCGCGCGGTCAAGCAAGCTCGACAATCTCACGCCGGTCCATTCCGCGGTGCCGACTGCGCCAAGGTGCCATTGCACTCCTTTGACTTTTGGCTCGAGAAAATTGCGATTGTTCCCGGCGCACTCCAGCGTGACCGGGACAGTGATCGATTCCAAGTTGAGCAACTGTTCGTAATTGATCGCGAACGGATTCTCCACAGCCCCCTCGATGCGGACCCACCACGCATCCCTGTCGATATTTGGAATCGGGAAGTGCGTTCTCGCATAAAACAATTCAGTCGGCGTGATGAACCGCTCCAGCTTTTCAAAGGGCATCTCGAGATTGAGCGGGCTTTCGCCGCGCACAATTTTCCCACCAATGAACTTTTGTGAAGTCTCGGCCATCACACGATTTCTCGTTCGGGTAAGTTATTCATTCGGTGAGATGAAAATGTCCTTGCGCGGGAAGTGCTCGAACAACGATGCCTGTTTGTTGAAATTCGTCGTCAGAACGTCCACCGGATTTCCGGCAACCCACGCCGAGAGATCAATCGCTTCGTAAATCCCTGTGTTGAATCCGATCAGAAGCCGGCTCGGGTTGCTACCAACATTTTCGATGGAGTGTCCATAGCCTTGTGGGATGTAAGCGACGTCGCCGGAGTGCAATCGCTCAATGCGGAAGCGGCCGTGCGAACCGAACAAGGTCACGCTGAGGTCGCCGTCGATGACGTATTGCCATTCGTCCGCGTTGGGATGCCAGTGCAACTCGCGCAGCGCGCCTGGTTCCAAATCGAGAATCACGCCAGTTATTGTGCTTGAAATCGGAAATCGCGTGGAATCGATGCGCCATTCGCGCCCGCCTTTAAACACCGCATGCGGCGCGCCGGCGAGCATTCGAAACTTGTGCGTCTGCGGCGGAGCAACACGAGGTCCCTGCAAATTCTCGGGGGTTTCGTCGGGTGGGATCGCGCCGCGCGCGAAATAAACTTCCTCTTTCGGAAAACCATCGAAGGCTGATTCGGGCAGGCCAAAATTTTTCGCCAGAATCGACGGCGGCGCGTGTCCGATCCAGTCGGTAATGCTGAACGTGCCGAACTCGGAGAAATAGCCGTTATCGAAAATGAGGATGAAATGCGTGGGTTCATTACCGAGACACTGGAGCATGTGAGCGTGTCCGCGCGGGAAGTACCAAATATCGCCCGGATCAAAGTCGTTGGTTTCGGTTTGCCGAGCTGGATTGATCACAGTTGTGCGCACCCGACCTTTCAGCACGAACGCCCATTCAGCTGCTGTAGCGTGCCAGTGAAGCTCGCGCATCACACCCGGCTCGAGCTGCATCGACACGCCAGCGATTCCCTTCGAGATCGGCAATTGCTCGACAGTTACTTCCTTGCCAAAGCTATTGCCGAGAACCTTCCCCTTCGATTTTTCCAGTTCGAATTTGAAAGTCGGCAATTCTTTTCCCGCCAGCAACGCGTCGGGCACGTTATTCTGGAAACTGATGTCGCCCATAACAGGACTCTTAGCGCGTTCTATGCGCGGCAATCAAGCCAATCATGCTTCCGCTGGACGATCGCGAACCGTGATTGGCAATCTTCCAGTTTTTAGTGCTGAATCGAAAGCGGCGGAGCGCGGCTCGCATTCCAAGACGCGAGCGGGGGCGCTAGTAGCTTGAATTCGGCACGTCGGCAGACTGGTACACCTCAGACTGACCCAACCCCAGCGACTCGACAGTCGGTTCGTCAATTGCTCCGGTGATTGGCAAGCTGTAATCGCGCTGGAAGTTCGCAAGAGCCGTCCGCAATTCAAAATTTAGCGAGCCAGTGATGGCTCCCAAATAATAGCCTGCATCTTGCAAGGCGGTCTGGACATTCGCGATCACTTCGTCCGGGAGCAGATTACCATAGGTATAAATCGGCCCGTCGTAATCGTAGTTGCTCTGCAATGGATCGTAACCCCAGGCCGGGTACCAATAGCTTCCATCCAGGAAATAATATCCGGTGTTAACGAAAACGATCGTGTCACAATGATCGTGCCACCAGTTCCGATCATGCCATTCGTGCCAATGATGGCGCAACGCGTCGGCATAGTTGGGCCGATCATTCCTGTTGTGCCATTTTGCTCTTGCCGCGTCTGTTGGTGATTCGCGCGTCCCTGATTGCGGTTGCACCGCTGGATCGTGGGTCATGACAGGTGGTTGAGGATTTATCGCCGCGAGCGTTCGATTCTCAGTTCCGAAATTGCGCCGTTGGCGCATTGCGGCCAAAGTGCGCAATTCCCGTTGACGCGTCGCTGGATCAAGCGTGATCGGTTCCTGCCCGTCAATCCGTTGAATCCGCTGCGCGTTAATCGCTGCGACAGTAGGATTCAATGACCGCGGAACGACTGGATAATTCGGCAGAAGATTCGGAGCAGATTGGGCGACAGTGCGGGGTACGTATGAGCTGATAGTTCGAGGGACGAACCTCGCGGGCCTGGGAACGACACGCGGCGCCGCGCGGCTGGGCGCCGGGCGCGAAGAGACATTTTGCACGCTTGCGTTGATTGCTTGTCCAGAGCCACTCTGGACGCCTGCGAAGAGCGCCGCGATCAAGCAGAGCGCCGAAAATTTGAATTCTTTCATAAATCGCTCCGACTATTGAACATCACAAAAGTTTCTTCGTTGCAAGCTTCGACTGAAACGCCTTCAAAGTTATTCCTGTAGCCGCGTCTCTGTGAGACGCGCAGCGCACGCGCTGTAACCATCCCCATTCACGCTTCCACCCGCCTTCGAAAGCTTCGGCGTCACAGCGAAGCGGCTACAAAAAACCAGCATGCGAGTTGCAATCGACAATCTGAAATTTACACTCTGAAAATCTTCCCGGGGTCTTAGCTCAGTTGGTAGAGCGCCTCAATGGCATCGCTTTCCGGGGCATTTTCTCAATTTATCCCGATGTGCTCTCACGTGCTCAACGCTAGGTAAATCGCCGAAATCGCTGATCTCATTGCGCTCAAATATGCCGAAATTTTTCCCATCGGTGGATAAAACGGTGGATAAAGAAATCTCTGGGATAAAGCGCCTCTGCGGTTTTTGCCGCCGCTGCGCGAATGGCGTATGCAGCCTCACAGGATCGCGCTAGAATCGCCGATGATTGGCGGATGGCAGGATGATCCCGTCGCCTATCTCATTCTGCACGCTTTACGACCCCAGCTACGCAAAGTTTTACAGCCGTTCATCTCACGCTGTAATTCGCGTTTACGATGAAGCGGGCAATGTGATCCCGACGTACAAGCACGCGGGCGAGTTCAAAGAGTGGTAGCATGGCTAACAAGTTATCGCACTGTCGGTTGCCATTGCCATTTGTAACCGTTTGTGTAGTCCTGCAACCAAGCGGTGTAGAGCGGGTCTTCTTTCCATGCCGTGCTGTTGTCGAGGAACCCGCCGTCGGGGGATCTTTGCAAAAATGGGTTCGGAACCCTACGATAGGCTAGGTCCTCTTTGAGTGGACACCAGAATAATTCGCCGCTATTACGCCAGCCATCCATGACGATGCCCTCCTCGAAAGGCTGATTGCGTGCGGTGACTACCAGACAATTGTTCTCGGCCGGGGTTCCTGCATAAGCAGCACCCCAGTGAAGCACCAGCGTCTTGAGCCTGAGCTCTTTCAGGCGTTCGCCGATATCACGCGTATAATCGGCGCAATAGCCGCGTTGTCGCTTGCCCAGGTGGATCAGTAAGTTCTGAAACCCTGAGAACCAGACGACGCGATATTCGCGCGCAAGGTTGCGCGAGGCGGTGTGCGCCGTCACCGAGACCAGCTCGGCCTCGCCTGGATCTACGTCTGGGGCGAGCGCCACGAGCGCGTCACGCAACTTCTTGATTGATCTTTCGTCGCTCGCCCAGATCGCATTTATGCAAAGGCTAAATGCAATGATGAAAACAACCGTTCGAATCACGTTAGCAAAGTTGGCAAAGGTTAAGGGCCAATTATACCAAAATCACAGATGATTCAACGCGCAAAGGACTGCGCGTTCCTTGCGTGGTACAAATGCGCTCACTGATTGGTCAAGAGTCTAACTGTCTTGGGATTGGGCGCTTGTGCGCAGCAAAAGAAGGAATTAGTGACCACAGGCGCAGGCACTACCGGCTACCCGAAATAAACCGGGCCGGCCAATTTGTGACGGCTCAAAAAAGTGAAGAAAAGCATTGCTTCTCCTTGGTTCCCCGCCTAAACGGAACGGAGCAACCTGCGACGAAAGGAGGCGAGGTAGATTGAAATTTCTGAAAATGATCATGATCGTGGCCGTTCTAGTCACTGCTTTGGAACTTGGAGCTTGTGCGCAACACAAGGAGGTTGTCACTCCAGCTCCAGCACCGACGGGGAAATAGATCGAGCACCCCGTACTTTCAATTGGGCTATTTCGCCCAAAAGGCCAGGTCGTGTTCCGGCCTGGCTTTTTTTCATGACGCATAAGGGCCTCGCTAACTGCTTCTCATCGCGATGTGCGTCTGCAATCCAGATCGTTTGCCCGTTGGAATCAATGGCTATGAACCGGGCAAGAAGTGGGCGCCTAGTTGTTTGTCTAGGCGCCCCAGTCATTAACGGCTTAGCGTTTGCCGCGAATCACATCACCAGACAGCGCAGCACCCGTCTCTTCGTCCTGCTCGACTTTGACTTTCGCGCTCATTTTGTTTTAGAAGCCTCGCGGAATCCCAAAAGTTATAAAGCAAAACTTAACAGGAGTGTTAAAGTCACCGAGGGGATTTTAGTCAAATCCACGCCATTGTTTGATTGGCTTTCGCTCGAAGACTTGCCCGGAGCGAGTCAGTCGCGGTACTGGTCGAATTAATGGAGGTTGGTGGTCCAAATTGCCGCCTTCCGGGGCGCTAAACGGCTCACTTTGTCAGGATGATATCTTTGCTAACCGTGCCGGAAAGTTACCAACTTTGGTTGCAGCATTCTTCCTGGCTGATGACGCGCTTAACCTTACAATTGTGCGTGAAGCCGAGCATGTTCACCGCTTCGTCAAAGCTGTTGGTGCACCACCAACCGTACCGGTTCGCGCTAGTGGGGTAGCCAGAATCAGCCTCGCAGTTCCCACATACTTGCATGATCTGAATGCCGTCCGAGCAGGGACCCACGGGGCCAGCCGGCGACCCACCCTGGCAGGGAATCGGGGACCCACCCTGGGATCCACCCCGAGTTACAATCGGGGTTGGCGACTGCACCGTAGTCGCGGTTACAGCCGGTTTCCGGAAATCGCACCCGATCAGCGTAAGACACGCGGGCAGCCAGAGCACTATTGTTAACTTTCCTATGATACTGCCCTCCACGGTTCTCCTGCGCCGATAGAAGACTCCAATTTTGTTCGACGTTCTTGAAATCAGTCGATTCATCCTTTTTCCTCTCCTTTTCCCCGCTGCCTTGATTTCTTGGATCGCGCGTCTGGATAGGGCCGAAGAACCGAGCGGGGAAAGGTCCTCCCACTGATTCAGATGCGTTTAGCCACGAGGAGTCTCGCGAACATTCTGCGTAGTAGTCAAGCCGATTCGCGGCCCATGCGGAATCGCCGATTCCAGTTCCACAAACGCAGTCAGTTTTTCATCAGCGCGCACAACGAAACGCTCTGTCGTCACGGTGCGCGTCCGCAATCCAGATCGTTCGCCCTTCACAATCGACCGCTGACACGTAGCCCAAACTCCAACCGGCTTTGCTAAGATTGTCAGCGATGATTTCCCAGGATTTCACCTAGATTTTTTTCGCATCGTTGCTTGTCATTGAAGACGACTGCGGACGATAGCAAACACCGAGGCGGCAACAAGACTAGCCCCGCCAACGCAGAGTAACACAAAGGAAGTCGGATTTTCGATCGCCGCTGCCCAGCTCTTTAACTCGACCGAAGCTCGCTCTGTGCTGCGAGGGGTCTTCGCAGGACTGGGACGGAACCGTTCCTGAACGTCTTTAGGAAGTTCAATGAAATAGACCTTAAAAATTCCCGTTTTGGTTCTAATCACGATCCCGTCCGCTTCGACGCGGCTTACCTTCGCATTTTTATACTCTTTCCCATTAATCGTCTTGAAATCGTCGGCCAGCGCGAATTGCAATACCGCGAGCCCCAGTACCATGGCGGGAATCAGTACGGCCGGTTTCATTGCGCGGCGATATTGCCGCTTCGCACCTTATTAACAAGCCGAAAAGCGTCCTCGGCAAGGGTCAGTGGCGGATCTGCAGGCTGGATTGTAAGCCGTAGAAAGACGGCATGCGAGGTTGCAATTGGCAATCTGAAATTTACAATCTGAAAATCTTTGGCCGGGGTCTTAGCTCAGTTGGTAGAGCGCCTCAATGGCATTGAGGAGGTCACGGGTTCGAATCCCGTAGGCTCCATTTTCATTCGTTCCCGCTACCAGCAGCCCGACCGGTAACAAGCGCGTAACCTTTCCTGCAGCAATTTTCCCCTTTCACCAAAATGGTTTTCGAGGAAGGATTGAGGTCGCTTACAAGCCGCGCAGCGTTGGTAAGCTGCGCGATTTGAATCTTATCATAAACCGCAACAAGGATGCACAAGGCCAATTCCCTGCTCATGCACGCACCGAAGATGACGATCTTCGAAACAGCGGCAAACCTGGAGCTGTGGCCAAAAATTCTCCCGCATTACCGCTACATCCGCTTTCTGGAGCGCGGCACCGATCGCAACATTGTGGTAATGGCAGCGGAGCGTTCCGGGATTCCAATCTCATGGACCTCTGAACAAATTATCGACCGCTCCCGGCTCGAAATTCGTTTTCATCATCTGAAAGCGTGGACAAAAGGGATGCGACGTCGTCTGGACATTTTCTGGTCACAGTGATGGCGTGCTGGTAACGATCTCGCACGATCTGCGATTTCGTATTCCGGTCCTCGCACCAATTTTCGATCCGATCATCGGCGATTTTTTTATTCATAACGTCGCCAACAAAACCTTGCTCTGTATCAAGGCTTACGTGGAAGCGAGCGCGAACAAGATGATCGCATGAATCAGCGACAACGACGCGCGGTCATTACCGGGATCGGCCCCATCACATGCATCGGCATCGGCGTCGATGATTTTTGGCAGAGCATCCTGGCCGAAAGAAGCGGCATTTCCGCGATCACAAGCTTCGATCCGAGCGTTTTCCGCGTGCGTTGCGCCGGCGAGATTCGCGATTGGAATCCCGAAGAGTTTTTTTCGCCGCACCGTTTGAAACGGCTCGATCGCTACGCGCAGTTCGCAGTCGTATCTGCAAAGCTCGCGCTCGACGACGCCCGCATCGAATACTCCCGCGAAAAACCACAGGATCGCATCGGTGTCAGCTTCGGCACCGCGCTGGGCGGTGTCTGCAAAGCTGAGGAGCAATACATCCGATATTTGAAAAAAGGTGCGCGCGGCGTTCAACCCACACTTGCCGTCCAGGTGTTTGGCGGTTCGGCCCATTCGAATATCGCGATCGAATTCGGGTTTCGCGGCGTGGGCACGACAAATTCAAACAGTTGCGCCAGTGGCACGGTGTCAGTTGGCGAAGCGCTTCGTTACATTCGCGATGATTTTGCGGATGTGATCGTCGCCGGCGGAGCAGAAGCACCACTGACGGCAATTACCATCGGTGCATTCGACATCATTAAGACAATGAGCAGATGGACGGGCGACCCAGCGCTGGCTTGTCGTCCATTCGACCTGTTGCGCGACGGATTTGTGATGGGCGAAGGCGGCGCTTCGCTGATCGTCGAGGAACTCGAACACGCGCGAGCGCGCGGGGCTCACATCTACGCGGAAGTGCTTGGTTACAGCTTAAACAATGACGCGTTCCACATGACCTCACCGCTGCCAAACGGCGAATCGTGCATTCGCGCGATGCGCGAAGCACTCGCGGACGCGCAATTGGCGCCCGAGCAAATCGATTACGTCAATGCACACGCCAGTTCGACGCAGCTCAATGACAGCACGGAAACGGCGTCGATCAAACAAGTGTTTGGCCAACATGCGCAGCGAATTCCTGTCAGCGGGACGAAAGGTTATTACGCGCATCCACTGGGCGCGACCGGTGCCATTGAGGCGGCGCTTTGCGCGCTTGCGTTAGATCGTCAATGGATTCCGCCGACGATCAACTATAAAAATCCTGATCCCGCATGTGATCTCGACATTGTGCCGAACCACGGCCGCGCTGCAGAGTTGAATTACGTCATGAGCAATTCGTTCGGTTTCGGCGGAATCAACGGCTCTGTCGTGCTCGGAAGAGTTTGTGATTTTCATTAACACCGTGCTTTAGCGCGGTGGTACGGGACGAAGCATCTTCTCAACCGCTTCAGCGGTTTTGCGGCAGACCTGACCATGTAAACCGCTGAAGCGGTTTCGTCCGAACTGCGTTGAACCCCCTCGCTGAAGCGAGGTGTTAATAAGAATTGGAAACAAAATCGCTCCGGCGATAAATCATCGGAGCGACCGTTGAAAACCGTTTTGGCCGATAAGCTAGCACACGCGGGCGCGCAGGAAACGCCCGTTGTCGTGCACGCGCACCTGGCCACTGGCGAGAAGATCCGCCACCGCAGCGACCGTCTCCCGGTTGCTGTTCGTGCAGGAGCTGACTGCTAAAATCAGATCACCCAGGGAAAACCTGGTGCGTCGCTTTAAAATTTGCTGATTTCGTTTCATTGTGTGTCCATTTCTTCGGAAGGCAGTTCCCGTGCCATTCCCAACTGCGAATATCTCATCCATAAGCCCCATGCAGTTATTCATATGTTGTTCACCTTACGTCTGACCGCCGGGCGACACTTTTGTTCAATTTTCAAACACAAAAGTTTTGAGCGCCGTTGGATCGGCATCCGTGCGGGTGAATCGCCTGGAAGGCGATGCCATCAGGATTACGGATGAAAACTCCGGCATTAATCTGACCGATGCCGGTCAGGATTGAACGGAAGTGCAGACGACCGTCAGGCACTTCCCTTTTTACCGGTCAAACTCACAACCAGCAGGTAAAGACAAGTGACGGCGACGCATGCGATCACGATAGTGTGAAAATTACCACTGTCCTTCACGGCTTTAATTAAAGCCGTCGCGTCCTTGGACTCGATCATTGATCGCGTAAGCACTTTCTGGCCGAACCAAGCAAGTACTGAGCACCAAGTCACCGATCCAGCCAATGTCATGACGCTGAATGTGGCAAAGTCCATCCGAATAATTCCAGCTGGGATAGAAATGAGATGGCGAATAACCGGCAACAGGCGGGCAAAGAAAATGCCGCCTGCTTCGTAGCGGTGCAGCCATCTTTCAGCCCGTTCGAGTTTTCGCTCGCTGACAAGAAAATAGCGTCCCCACCGAGCGATGAAGACACGTCCAAGCCACCATGCAACCCAATAGCTTATTGCCGCACCAAGCCAGGAACCGAATGTACCCGCCGCGATAACGCCGTACATGTTTAGTTTTCCTTCTGTGGCAAGAAATGCCGCTGGCGGAATAACGATTTCGCTGGGGACCGGCAAGATCGAACTCTCCATCGCCATTAGCAGAATGATTCCCAGATAGCCCCACTGCTCAACCAACTGAAACCACAATTGAATAAGATGATGCATATTGTCATTCCGAGCGAAGTCGAGGAATCTCTCGACGTCGCCGAATAAACTCGCCCTAGTTCAGTCGAAAAACTAAAATCCGCAATCTGAAATTTACATGTCGATTTACCGGCGCGTTCTCCGCTACTACCGGCCATTCCTGTGGCAAACGATCTTCGGATTGTGCCTGACGCTGGTTGGCGTAGGCCTGAACCTGCTCAAGCCGTGGCCATTCAAGATCATCGTTGACGATTTTCTGCGCGCAGGCTCGAAGGTTCGCGCAGACTGGCGCTTCTGGATTCTGGTTCTATGTCTGGCGCTGATCGGGATCCAGTTTCTTTGGGGAATCATTAACTGGATCACAAATTATTTGTTCGTGAAAATTGGACTACAGGCGTTGCTCAAGTTGCGCACGGATTTGTATTCGTATCTGCAATCGCTCTCGCTCAAGTATCACGACGCGCGGCGGTCGAGTGATTCCAGTTTCCGCGTTGCGTACGACTCGCAATCGATTCAGACAATCTACAACAAGGGATTCACCAACATCTTTGGGTCGGTCATCACCTTGATCGGAACTTTCGTTATCATGCTGCAACTGGACTGGCAGCTCACGCTGGTTTCCCTTGGGATTGTTCCTTTGGTGGTTGGCGCCATTTATCTCTTTGCGCACCGAATTCGCCGCGAATCGACATCCATCCAAGAACACGAGAGCGCCGTTCTCGCGCAAGCGCAGGAAGGCCTGAGCTCAATTCGGATGGTGCACGCGTTCGGGCGTGAGGACTTTGAGGTGCGGCAATTTCAACAGCAAGCGCGCCAGAGTCTGCAAGCGAACCTGCGGCTGACTTTGACGAACGTGAACAGCGCCCTCGTGATCAGCACGCTGATGGTAGTAGGCACGGCAGTGATGTATTATATTGGGACGCTGCATGTTCTGGCGGGTACGCTCACGCTCGGCTCGCTTCTGGTTTTCAGCGCGTATCTGCTAATGCTTTACCAACCGCTGGAGTCCCTGACCTATACCGCCTGGGCAATGGAAGGCGCCACTGCGGGTGCGAAACGCTGCTTCGAGATCTTGGATCGGCAGGACGACGTGGTTGATTCTCCCGGCGCGATTGCCATTTCATCCGCTCAAGGTGCAATTGGCTTTCAAGCCGTAAGCTTCGGCTACGCCGCAGATCGATACGTGCTACGGGAAATCGATCTACGCATCGAGCCAAATCAAATCGTTGGATTGGCGGGCGGCACCGGAGCCGGCAAGAGCACCCTGCTCAGTCTCGTGCCGCGTTTTTACGATCCTACAACGGGCTCGATCACACTCGATGGCCGCGATATTCGCCAGATCACAAAGAAATCGTTACGGGCGCAGATCGCGATCGTGCTCCAGGACACGTTGCTCTTCTCGACCACGGTTCGCGAAAACATTGCCTATGGTCGGCCGGATGCGACCGAAGAAGAAATTACTGAAGCGGCGCGTCGGGCGCAGGCCGACGAGTTTATCCGCGAGATGCCTCAGGGGTACAGCAGCCTCGTCGGCGAAAGGGGCGGACATCTGAGCGTCGGTCAACGGCAGCGCATTGGAATCGCGCGAGCATTTCTGAAAAATGCGCCCATTCTCTTGCTTGACGAACCAACTTCTGCGCTCGATCCGGCTACCGAGGCTGCGATTATGGAAACGATCAAAGAATTAATGCGCGGCCGGACAACTTTGATCGCAACGCATCGTCTGGCCACGATTCACAACCTCGATCAAATCATCGTGCTCGATCACGGACGGATCATAGAACAAGGCCGCGGTCCGGAACTGATCGCGCGCCGCGGTGTTTACGCGAAACTCTACAGCTCGGGACATTTTCCTTCGTGAGCAACATTAAAGAAGATCGACACATAGAAGGCGACTGGTGGCCGGAGCCGATTCCGTCAAATGTCGAGTTTGGCGAGGGATTCTATTGCGAGACAGCGCAAATCTTCCGAAAGCTTCGGAGCAAGAAGCCGCGACGCCGTAATTATCGGCAAGCACGTTTCATGTTACGCGGGCTGTTCGTTCGCGATCGGCGAGAATGGGCATTGCACGATCGGCGATTTCACGCTGCTCAATGGCGCGCTGATCATGGCGGAGGAAAAAATCGAGATCGGATCGCATTGCCTCGTTTCATGGAACGTCGGTATCGCCGACTCCGATTTTCATCCGCTCGAGCCGGCGCAACGCTTGATCGACGCGCAAGCGCTCGCGCCTTATTTCAAAAATCGACCGGCCCGGCCCAAACTAAAAACCGCTCCTGTGAAAATCGCGGACAACGTCTGGATCGGTATGAACGCGGTGATCTTGAAAGGCGTCACCATCGGCCAAAACTCGGTCGTCGCCGCAGGCGCTGTCGTCACCAAATCGGTCGAGCCAAATGTCGTGGTCGCCGGCAATCCAGCCGTAGTCGTCAGAAAATTCAACCACAGAGATCGCTGAGTTCGCAGAGATGAATTCTTTGTTTGTAACGCCTCTGCGCTCTCAGTGGTAGGTCATGAAACGCAAACGCATCGTCGTCATGGGCTTCATGGGTTCGATGCCCATCGCGGGCGTGGTCTGGCAGCACATTCATTACATCGTGGGACTGCAACGCCTTGGGCATGACGTTTTCTTCATCGAAGATTCAGCGCGCCTGCCGTACAATCCGGAAACGTTTCGAAGTCACCGACGAGTTCGATTACGCAGCAAAAGTTCTCGCCCGTCTGGCAAGCGACTTTGATTTCAAAAATCGTTGGGCGATATTGCGCACGCTATTTGCCAGGCAATCCAACTGCCGGTCTGTCGCTAAAAAAAATTCGGCAACTTTATCGCGAGGCCGATGCGATCCTGAACGTTTGTGGGACGCAGGAATTCAACGACGATTTACTTGTTTCCGATCGAATTCTCTACGTCGAGAGCGACCCTGGCGTTGAGCAAATCAAGATCGACAAGGGAGTAAAATCGACCATCGAATATCTGCGACGGCATCGCGCGCTTTTTACATTCGGCGAAAACGTCGGGACAAAAAGTTTTCCCGTTCCGACGCATGGATTCAAATGGCTCCCTACGCGGCAACCAGTGGTGACCGATTTGTGGAAAACGAAGCGATCTCCTTCGGGGCTGCAGTTTTTACGTCAGTAGCAAATTGGTCCACGAGCGGCTTGAAAGATATTTCGTGGCGCGGACAGAAATATCTTTGGAGCAAGTCGCGCGAATTTCTTCGGTTCGTCGCTGCGCCAAAGAAAGCTGGTGAAACATTTGAACTGGCGACAAACATCAAGCACGCCGCGACGCGCAGAAAATTTGAGCGCAACGGCTGGCGCCTGTGCTGTCCGCTGCAAATGAGCGTCGATTACTGGCTGCTATCGCGATTACATCCAGCGCTCCAAAGGCGAGTTCACCGTAGCCAAGGACCAGTACGTCCGGCTGAACACCGGCTGGTTCAGCGACCGGAGCGCCTGTTATCTGGCAGCAGGACGGCCAGTCATCATTCAGGAAACTGGCTTCACGAAAACTCTATGGCGGCAAAGCAGGTCTCTTATCCTTTCGATCCCTGGGGGAAATCGCCGAGGCCGTGAAAAAAATCAACGCCGATTACGCGAAACATTCCAGGGCTGCTTACAATGTTGCCCGCGAATTCTTCGAAGCGGAAAAGGTGCTTAAATCAATTCTCGATCGCGCAGATATTTCCGGACTGCTCGATGCAGGCGCAATTTTTCATTTTCTTGATTTAAATTGCGTTGCCAAGGAACCAAATGGCAGCGGCGCTCCGAATCTCATGCAAAACCGCTTTTTTTCTCGATGGCTGACGGTCAATCCACTGAGTCCGCATTGCGCGACACAGCCGAACAATTCCACATTCTTGTGGATAGTGTCGAAGAATACGCGATTTACATGCTCGACCCGAGCGGCAACGTGGTGACGTGGAACACAGGCGCACAGAAAATCAAAGGGTACAGCGGCGGACGAAATCATCGGCAAGAACTTTGCCTGCTTCTATACGGCGGAGGACGTCGCTGCGGACAAGCCCCAGCGCAATTTGCGCGAAGCGGCGCGGCGCGGACACATTCGCGATCAGGGGCTGCGCGTCCGCAAGGATGGATCCACTTTTGAAGCCGAAGTGCGTGTTAACGGCGATGCGGGACGCTAACGGCAACATTCGGGGCTATTCCAAAGTCACGCGCGACATCACCGATCAGATTCGCGCCGGGAATTTGAAGCGGAAAAAATCGCGGCTCAAAAAGCAAGCAAGGCCAAGGACGACTTTCTCGCAGCACTCAGCCACGAGCTGCGCACGCCGCTGACACCTGCCCTGGCGGCAGCGACTTATCTGGAAGACAACGCGGCAAAACTTCCGCCGGAGTTCGCAGAAGACGTACAACTAATAAAACGCAACGTGAAATTGCAGGCACGGTTGATTGACGATCTTCTCGATCTTACCCGCATCATCCGCGGCAAGCTTCACCTCGATCTGAAAAGTTGCGACGCGCATTCGATTATTCGCAACGCAATTGAAACCGCAAGTTCCGCCATCGCGGCGAAGAAATTGAAACTCTCGACCAAATTGCACGCGAAAGAACACTACATTTTGGCTGATTGCATCCGTCTTCAGCAAGTCTTCTGGAACCTGATCAACAATGCCGTAAAATTCACGTCAGCCAGGTGGACAGATCGCCATCCCACCTCGAACGACGAGCGTGGCCGTTTCCGTTTCGAAATTGCTGACAACGGCATTGGAATCGAACCCCAGCGACTGGCTTCGCTGTTCATGCCGTTTGAGCAGGCGGATGCTTCTGTGACCCGGCAGTTTGGCGGCCTTGGCCTGGGCCTCGCGATTTCAAAGCATCTGGTCGATCTCCACCATGGCAAAATCGAAGCGGAGAGCCGTGGCCGGAGTTTCGGTGCCACGTTTAAGGTGACGCTGGACACGTTGCCAGAAGGAGTCGGACAAACGGATCTAGGGTCCAGGGCTGTCCAACATCCACGAAAGCGTTTACGCATCTTGCTCGTAGATGATCATCGGGACACGCGACGCACATTTTCGCGCCTGCTCACCCATTTCGGACATGAAGTTCTTACCGCGAATAACAAACAAGGCGCACTGGAACTACTGGCCTCGGGAAAAATCGACGTGCTTTTGTGCGACATCGGACTCCCGGATGGAAGCGGTTACGAGATTGTTCGTAAGCAAGGCGAAGACGGCCGATCAAGGCAATTGCGATGACCGGTTTCGGCACGGATGAAGACTTCCGCCGCTCGAAAGAAGCGGGATTCGATTCTCACCTCGTTAAACCGGTGGACCTTGACGAGTTGCAAACTGTTCTAGACCAGGTTGCCTGAGCCAAATGCCGTTTGTCTCAAACGCAACTCGCCGCCTTCAGCGCAAATCTTCGGCTGGCGATTCCTTGGCAATGGTGCGAAATTGCGGCTAAGTCAGTTTTGAACGACGAAGCATGCGGCATGTCATTGTGTGCGACAAGCCGATTCCAAATTCAAATCCGAATCTTGATTTTCGATTACGCCGTTTAAGTTTTCAGCCTTTGCGCCCATGAAGCGTATTTTTGTTATTATTTACCTTGGCTTTTTGTTTGCGCCGTTTTTGCACGCGCAGGACAGCACGCCCGCGCCGCCTCCTCTTGAACCACAAGTCCCGGGGCAGCAGCCCGGAGCATCGAGATCGAGTCCGCCTGGACAGGCATTAGTGCCGGTTCCCGTTCCCATTGCGCCGCCAAAGCCAAACGGGCCGGTCCAGAAGAGTCTTGTCCGAATTACAGCCACCTCGGTGGAGCCTGATTATAGGGCCCCGTGGAATGCAGGAGGGCTCCAGCGCGGCGTCGGCGCCGGGTTTGTGATAGGTGGCAACCGTATTTTAACAAACGCGCATGTGGTCGCTAACAGCCGGTATGTGACCGTGGAGCGCGACGGTGACCCAAACAAATATCCAGCTACGGTGCAATTCATCGCGAACGATTGCGATCTGGCGACAATCACCGTGGCGGCTCCAAATTTTTTCAAAAATATGATCCCGGTAAAATTCGGGGGCATCCCTGCGCTGGAATCGACCGTATCGGCCTACGGTTACCCAATTGGCGGTGAACGGATGTCGGTCACGACCGGGATCGTGTCGCGAGTCGATTTTCAACTCTACTCGCATTCCTCTATTGATCAGCATCTGGCGATCCAGATCAGCGCGCAGATCAACCCCGGTAATAGCGGCGGCCCAGTGATGCAGGACGGCAAAGTGGTCGGGGTCGCGTTCCAGGGCTACAGCGGCGACGTGGCCCAAGGTGTGGCCTACATGATTCCGACACCGGTGATCAATCGGTTTTTGAAAGATATCAGCAGCGGGCACTACGACGAATATCCCGATCTCGCGATCACATATGCGAAATTGCAGAATCCCGCTCAGAGAAGGTTTCTGGGATTAAAAGATGACGATCGCGGCGTGCTTGTCAGTTCTGTCGTCGCGGCTGGGCCATCGGACAACATTCTCCGACAGGGGGACGTCCTTCTTGCTATCGACGGGCATCCAATCGCCAGCGATGCGAACGTCGAAGTGGAAGGCGAGCGCGCGCAGTTCGAGGAAGTCGTCGAGCGGAAGTTCAAGGGTGATTCAGTCAAGTTCGATATTTTGCGCGACAAGCAGCCGATGACGGTGACAATCAAGCTATACAAACCGTGGCCGTACTCGGTGCAAGGCCATAGCTACGACGTGCGACCGCGCTACGTCCTTTACGGCGGCCTGCTTTTTCAACCCTTGAACCTCGACATGCTGGAAGCGTATCACTCAACCGACCTTCGCCTCCGGCATTTCTTTGAATATTTCATTCTGGACCAAATTTATTTGCAGCATCCGGACGTCATTGTGCTGAGCAATATTCTGCCTGATCCGATCAACACTTATCTCGCCCCATATCGCGGCGAGATTGTAGATGAAGTGAACGGCAAGAAAATTCGGACTCTCGATGAATTGGCGGATGCTTTCGCGCAAGCACCGGAGCAATTGGTTATCCGGATGATTGGCGAGGGCCCTCCACTCGTGCTCGATCGCAAGAAGGTGGAAGCCGCGCGCGAGCGGATCAAGACGCGCTACGATGTAATGAAAGAGCAAAATCTTCAGGAAAAGCCGGAATCAGCCGAATCAAGGCAAGCAAACAAAACTTAGCATGCTAAAACACTCTCTCATTGCTTTCAGCATTGTTCTTGTCGCAGCTAGTGGGACGCTGGCGAAAAAGGAAACTGCTATTCCGCCCGCGGCAGGTAAGCAAAAACAGCTGGCGCTGGTTCGCGTAAATGTCACCGGCCAGTCTTATGATTATTTTCGGCCCTGGCAAAAGAAAGCGCCGTTTTCAAAACGAGCGCTTGGAGCGGTTTTGTCCAAGGGCCGTGTCCTTGTCACTGCCGATCTTGTTGCAAACCAAAATTACGTCGAGCTAGAGCGCGCGGAGTCGGGCGAAAAAACCGCGGCCAACGTGCAGGTGATCGATTACGAAGCGAACCTGGCGCTGCTTGAACCGGCAGAGAAAACATTCCTCGACGGAATTACGCCGTTGGAAATCACACCGGATACGGTGGTCGGCGACCACCTCGCCGCGTGGCAATTGGAACCGACTGGCGCTCTGCTCGCGACCGAAGGCTTGGTGACGACGATACAAATGATGCCTTACCCGATCGACGTTGGGCAATTCCTCACGTACCGCATCAGCATTCCGATGCAATATCGTGAAAACAGTTACACAGTTCCCCTGGTCAAGAATAACAAGCTCGCAGGATTGCTGCTGCGCTACGATTCGCGCTCGCAACTGTTGGACGCTATCCCGGCCCCGGTCATTACACATTTTTTGAAGGAAGCCGATAGCAAGAAATATCAAGGCTTCCCCTCGGCTGGATTCTCATTCTTTCCAACGCGCGATCCGGAACTGCGTGAGTTCGCCGAAGAAAAAGGCAAAGGCGGCGGCGTGTACGTTACCAACGTGGAACCGGACAGGCCTGCGATGAAGGCCGGACTTCAGGTTGGCGACGTTGTGACGGCTGTGGCAAATCACGACATCGATCAAAACGGCAACTATGTGGACCCGCTCTACGGGAAAATCGAATTCACAAACCTGCTGACTGCTCACGCCTACGCGGGCGATGTTATTCCTTTCCGCATTGAACGTAAGGGCAAGCCGATGCAGCTAAATGTGACTCTCGAACATCGCGATGCGAAGGATTACGTGAGTCCGCCGTATAATCTGGATCAGCCGCCGCGATATTTTGTCCTGGGCGGCCTGATTTTTCAGGAGCTATCCCGTCAATATCTCAAGGAATGGGGACCCAACTGGCAACGAGAAGCTCCCCAGCGTTTGGTTTACATGGACCATTTCCAATCCGAGCTCTTCCCCGACAGAAATCGACGCGTCGTGATTCTCAGCCAGGTTCTCCCGGCCAACAGCACAATTGGCTACGATGACCTCTCGTATCTGACTGTCACTAAGGTGAACGGCAAAGAAGTTAAATCGTTAGACGACCTCGCCGAAGCGGCGAAACAACCCACCAACGGTTTCATCAAAATCGAGACCGAGGAAGATCCAAAACAGATCGAGCTCGACGCCTCGCAAGTCGCCGCCGAAGCGCCCGCGCTTCAAGAAAACTACGGCATCTCTTCACTGCAGAGACTGCAGTGACCTCGCGGCGGACGAGCAGACTTGTCACCGCCGGAGCGACGCAGAAGAATATCGGCAGTGCGCTATCGAATTGAGGTCAGTGAGAAAGCTCGCGAACAGTTGCGCGCCCTGCCCAAAGAAATACGTCGCAATATTGGGTATCGATGGAAGCAATGCGCGACGATCTCCGCGGCGACGTGCTTAAACTAAGAGAAAAAGGTAATCGCTATCGGCTTCGAATCGGCACGTATCGGGTTCTCTTCGTTCTAGCGGGAAAGGTGATTCAAGTTTATGCTGTGAAGGATCGAAAGAAAGCTTATGAGTGAGGACCTAACGGGAATTAGACGAAAGTTCGTAAAACATCTCGAACATTTTTCGTCTAATTCGGCGATCATAGCTGTTGTTCTGTCGCGCCGGTTGTGCGCGGCTTTGAGAGAAAGCATTCTACTTCGTCATTGTAGGTCTCGAATGGGTTGCCCATGACAAGGAAATCGCGGCTGTCGCAGGCGATCGAGTCCCAGTTGATCACGTAAGGGATCCCGCAGGCGCGGGACTGAAAAAACGCGACTGCCCGCGCGCGACCTGATGCCCGTGTGTTAGCGGGAGGAACGTGCGTCGCGCTGGGACGCCGGACGCTGTTGTTCCACTCCGCGATTCGTTTTCCCGGCGTGACACCGAAGAACAATCCGCGGCGCGGATCGATGTTGTGATATTCGAGGTCGATGCTTTGCAGCCATGGATCGTTCCAGCTTACTCCTTCAGATTCGACAAATGCTTCGAGCAACCATTTCTTGGTAATCCAATCAACGCCACCAATCAGCGCGTGCTGATTGTGTGGGATTGCTTCAAGAACAAATCCCCAATTTTCCAGTAACCAGTTCGTTTCCGCGCTGCTATTTCGTAGATATTTCTGCGCCAGGTGATGAAATTCCCACTGCACGTCGAGTGCGCCGATGGTTTTGCCGTTCTCGAGCCGGACAATCCATCGCTGAGTGGAATCACGAGAGATGTCGCGTGTGCTTTGCACCGCGTCGGCCAAGACAAGATTTCGCGGGAGACGGCCTTCCTCCAGCAATGAAAGAACGCATGCCGTCGTCCCGATCTTTAACGCATTGGCGTAGGGGCTCATGTTGGAATCGCCAATGAGCAAATGAAGCCGGCGATATTTTCGGTAATCAGCCAGCGGCTCGTCGCGAGCGTTGATGATGGCGCGATTAAATTGCACCCACTGATAAATGTCATTCACGATGTGATCCGCGCGCTGGCTCAGCTGAAAATTGACCTGGGCATCCGGTTGCGGCGGCTCGAAATCGAACGCGAGCGGATTCGATTGGCCGACGCGCCCCGCGCCAGTGAAAGATCTGCCGGGTCGCTAAAAAAGTCAGCAGCGTTCCCAGAATCGGCGGCGTGAATTGCGCCTCCCGTTTCATCAGATAATTCTCGTGACAACCAAACGTTGCCCCGGTGTGATGATCCACGTTGTTCTTGATAAACGACACGCGATCCTCCGCGCCCAGCGCAACGAGTGAAGACTGCAGCAGGTCGTCCCCAGCCAACTCGTAAGAAACAAGATCGTGCAGATGCAAACATTCCGGCGACGCGTACTCGATATGTCCCATGTCGAGATAGAGACGTCCGCCGTTGAGGAGAAATCCTCCATTACCAGGTGGTTCCTCGTAGTCCCGGTAATGCAAATCGATCGTGCCAGCGTCCGCCTTTCGGAACAGATAGTTTTTAACCTTGGCCGGCCAGAGCTCCGAATTGACGTGCGGTTCGTCTTCACTCAGAAGACAGCCGTATTCGGTTTCGATTCCAACGATCCGATCCATTGAAACAATTTAGCGATTTAACGAGTGAGTGGTTTAACGAATCGAAATCATTTAATCACTGAATCACTAAATTGGCTAAATGAAAAAAGAATGTCCCTCACCTTGATCCTCTCCCCGCCTTCCTGTCATTCCGAGCGGAGTCGAGGAATCTCCAGCTATTTTCTGCGGCACTGCGGTGGCATGTGTGGTCCAGAGATGTCTCGACTCCGCTCGACATGACATTGATTCCCACGACGCGAGAAATTACGCCTCTCCCTTTGGCAAAGGGACAGGATCGAGGTGAGGGATTGCTTCGCGATTGTTGAACCGCGCGCAAAGAAGGCTCAAGTTTCCTTGATGGCTCACATTTCCCCTTCGCAGTCCTTCTGGAAAAAGTAGGCGGCCTTTTTTATTTCGGCCGGATGCTCGACAAAATCCGAGTGCACGCCAAAGGCGAATTGCCTTCAGATTACCACGCCAATCTCGGAAAGGGCTTCGACGAGAAGTGCGTGACCTTTCTACGAGTGAACTACGATCAATTAGTCGAACGCGTGAAAAAGGGCGGCACCGACGAGGAGATTTTGCAGTGGTGCTTCAGCGTTGGGCGCAAACCGTCCGAAAGCGACATTTACGTTTGGAATGAATTCATGCGCAAGCGCGGGTGGAACGACGAAGTCTCCGAGATACTCAAACGGCGCAAAGCAGAGGCAGGAATGAGCTGATAGGTCGGACATCGAGACGTCGTTCCAATTTATCGATGCCGACGAAGGACGACTGCCTTAGGGCAGAAACTCAAATCCCAAAACCCAAAACAATTTTCGAGCGCCAACACTACGCGGCCACTTCCGCGATGTCATGTTGAGCCCGACTTCGCTCAGGACAAGCTCCGCGGAAACACCTCTGATTATAACCTGGCATGCTAGAAAAACGATCTGAGATCCTTCGCTCCGCTCAGGATGACAATCGGGTGACTGGAGTTTGGATGTTGGGATTTGGAATTTCCCATCGGCTATTCCGCGAGCGTGTCGATTCGCTCGGCCAGGCCAAAATCAAGCTCGGTCAACCCGCCTTTGCTATGCGTCGAAAGGACCAAGTGCACTTTGTTGTAACGAATGTCGATGTCGGGATGGTGTTCTTCTTCATCAGCCACTTCGGCCACAGCATTTACGAAATCGATCGCATCGGCAAAATCATCAAACTCAAAAGTGCGTTCGATATGTTTCTTCTCCAGCTCCCATTCCGGAATCTTTTTCATGCGATCTTTCAGGTCCGCAGTTTTGATCAGGTCAGCCATAACGGCACAACGAGTAACACCCGAAAATCGTTTTGCAACGCCAAATCGACGGGCTTTTTAGTAACAGTCATGTAACGTCGGTAAGCCTCTCGTCTACCGGATCACTGATCCAGAATTCGTTTGAGATTTTTACTTCGAATCGAAAACTTCCACTGCACAAGCCCGCGCTTGCCTGGACAGCCGCGACCAATCGCGCAACACGTCTTTAACAGCGGCCTCCGCATCATCCGCGTCTCGCACAAAACTGAATCCACTTTGCGCAGGCAGATAACGTTCGGCGCAGGTGTGCTTCGGTAATGACAGGGCGGCCCGCATGCCAGAAATGCCGCGGCCCGATCGCTCACCCAGCCGGTTCGCCACGCTACGTCAACGCCTTTGATCGCCGTAAATTCAGCGAGCGCGGTGGCGAGGTAGCGGCGGTAAGCTCGCGGTGTGCGCGCGACTCGGTGCGGATCGGTAATCTTCCAGCCGTGCCGTTGTAGTCGTTGTCGTTCCGGGTCCTCCGCAGCGATGTTCATCGCCAGTTCGAACTTCGCCTGCGGTACTCGGCGTGGAAGATCCAAGTAAGGCTCGAACGCGAATTTTTTTGATAAATCAGGAAATTCACCTGCAACCTCAACGGCACCACTCCAATACCATTGTCCAACTGTTGTAAATTTCGGCGTACGCGGCCGCGGTCGTGGTCGCAACCAGTTTGTGTCCACCAACGGATAAAATGTCTTCCAGTGCAGCGGTGACTTCGGCAGTTGGCAGTCGCTTCCGTGAACATTGAGCCCGATGGTCCAGAATTCGTGATGATACGATTGACCCATTTCCATCTTCGTCATCCAATAGAAGATTTCGCTGGGATCGAGATCGCAAAAGACGCGGCGCTCGAACTTCAACAGCAACGGTGGATGAATTGAATAAGCGAGATTGAGTAGAACATTCGGTCCACCAAGGCGGTCGAGGAGTTCACGTTTTGAAATTCCGATGCAACGAACGCCGTGTATATCGTGCGTGTCGGATGCAGGTTTCTGATAAAGCAAACAGTATCGGCCAGCCAATTCCTGCGCGCGCAATTGCCTTTGGAAATTGTTGATCCTGGCCTCATCGGCTCCCACATCGTTTGTCGCCGGCAGTAACTCCAACCAGATCGCGTCCAGCTTCAATCGCCGTAATCCGAGCATCCATTGCAGTGGCACGGAAAAATTTCCGCCGCCTTCGGGATACTTCGCTGCAAAACCGCACCCGAGGAAGATGGTCATCTTGAATATAATGATCGGTGAACAGTGATCTGTGAACGGTAAAACGCAGCAAGGTCGCTTCACGGATCACGTTAGCGATTTGACGCTCTAGCGTTCTACTCGCAAATTAACCGCTCTTCACGGGCGCCCGTAGCTCAACTGGATAGAGCATCTGACTACGGATCAGAAGGTTAGTGGTTCGAATCCTCTCGGGCGCGCTTTTTTCGCTTCAATCACAGGTCGATTTGCTTCTTAGCGCAACGGCGGCACGCGCGCACCGAACATGCCGAGCAAGATATACTGGAGGCCCGAGAAGAAGATCACCCCGGCAGCCAGCGTTACAACGCCAGCGAGCGTGCTACGCCAACGCGCGATCCCGTGAAGATGGCGAAAGGCACCCCAACAAGCAACGAACCAACCGAGAAACACGAAGATTGTGGCCAAGCTCAGAATGAGGTAAACGACCGCGAGCCCAGGCGCTGCAGTCTGAAATGTTCGCCATCGCTCCGTGTTCGCTACCAGGTAGTCAGGATCGACACGCACTGCCACGGCGGTCGCGGGGTCGTACGCGCGCAGAATTCCGAGTCTGGCGATCTCCAGGATTACCCCAGCGATATAAAGCGGACTGACAATGTAAAGATAAGCCGAGAAAGTCGCGACAAAGCTCGCGTGCCCGCCGGCCATTCGGAACACGAGCTGGATGATGGCTGCGAACATCACCAGCGCGAGCACTTTGAACACGGCCATGCTTGCTACGAGCGTCGTGAACACATCCTCCTTGCCAAGCTGCGGCAGTTGCAGAAGAAATCCAATCGCAACGGATACCCCGACAAAAGTGAGCGGCCGCGTAAGATCGCCTGCTGCTTCTCCCACCCAGCGAAGAATTGCTGTTTTCGGTCTGGTGACGAGGCTGGCGAGATCGGGCAGGTAACCCGGCAACTGCTTGAGTATACGTTCGAGCAAATCCTTCACGCGCGTTTCCCGTGAAGCCCGTACTGCGACACGGGCGGGATTGGCTTAAAAAGCTGCATCGCCCGATCATCTGCGCTTCCGAACCAGTTAGGCAAGATTGAAAACGATTCAGCTGCAAATCGCCCGCTGAAAGCCACGCTGGCGATTGCGGTTCGGCGCGGGAAGATCGGCAAAATCGCGAACCGCAGTGAGGCGGCCCGTTCGGTATTTAATGGGCCGCGTAGAAATAAATGACGATAAAAACAACAATGAGAACGATAGCGGCAATCCACCAGAAGTTTTTTATCCCGGCTGGCTTCGGAACTGACCCCGAACTCCGCGCGAATAAACTCCTCATAGTTGAAGTCCTCGTCCGGCAAATCCACCGCGTCGTAAACATCGGAATCTTCCCGCCAACCCGAATTGTGATCCGCGCCGCACTCGGGGCACGCCAACGAACCACGCTGAACGTCCTCGCCGCACACCGGACATGCCTCTGGTGCTTTCAGCTTGGTCGGCTTCTTTTTGGCCATTCGTCAAAAGACTGTCTGCTATGTTTGTTCGAGCTACAATTGCCCGGCACAGTTGCATCGGGAAGCTAACAGCTGCCCCGACAATCCAGCCCGGTCACTGAAAATACGGCCGCATCTCCGCGTATTTTTTGTCACCGATTCCGCTCACTCGTTTTAAATCGTCAGCGCTTCGGAACGGCCGCGCCGCGATGATGCGCGCCGCGATCACGTGGCCAATTCCAGGAACTGTCGTCAACTCTTTTTCTGTCGCGGCGTTGATGTCGATTCTGCCGAGCGGCGTCTTCTCTTTTGGATGCGATCTTGTCGCGGGCGGCTGAACAACAGCGCGAGCGGAAACGCTGCGGGCCGGCGTTGGCAAAGTTCTGGAGAACGAGGCTGGGAAAGGTGTTGGGCGCGATTCAAGGTTCTTCTCCGCAATGAACGTACTAAAAGACTGCGGCGCTTGCGCGCGAACGTTTGTTCGCCCGGCATCAGCACCCCAGCCTCCGATCTTTTCCTGCCTTGCCTGAACCTCGAGGAGTTGAAGCTTCTGAAGTTCCGCCCGCGAACTCTTTAATCCCGGCGGAGCTGCTTTATAGCCATAGACTCGTGCCAGTCCGTTGCGCACCAACTGTTCACCGAGATCTCCTTCCTTCGTCTGAACAAAGGCGTAAAACCTCTCGATCCTACTTTGGCCCATCGCATCTGACATGCGCGTAAACACTGTAAACGGCTCGGACAATTTCTGTCGTGTAAACTGTTTCGCGGCCAGGCCAACTTCGATCGCCTGTGGCACTGTAATCCCAAAGTATTTCGCCTGATCAACAAGGCGTCTCGGGACCATTTCGTCTGTTTCGGGCGCATCAACCAAATACAGGCGAAAGATGTATTCTCTCGCGCCTGCGCTCACGTGAAAACTGTCGCCGTCATTCGCCTGGTTCAGAATGAGACGGCAATTCTCCAATACAACCCAGTCCTTCGATTCAGCGCGAGCTCGAAGATCGACAGCCCCGACCCAAAGGACGGCAAAAGCGACCATCACGACTGCGCAGCGCAATGCCGCAACTCGCGGTGTCGCAAACTCACCAATAGAAAACCTGCGCCACATCAGAATTGCGGTCTTTCCAGCCAGGCCAAATGCGCCGCGTACGTAGCGACGAGCGCGCCCAAAACGCTGCCGGCAATGACGTCGCTGACAAAATGATAGTTCATCGCCACAAGACTCACGAGCATCGGAGCGCAGAGAACGATCACTACGATTTGTACGGTGCGACTGCGAGGCATGGCAATTATCCACACCGCTGCGAATCCCAGGATTCTGCAGGCGTGACCCGACGGAAAGCTGCCGATATCATCGCCTCGCTGAAATGCATGGAAGCCGTACGTGCCGGTGCCGATGAGCGATGGATTATCATGGGTCCAGGTTTCCGGCCAATAGCGACCGAAAACGTCGCCTAACGAGATGCGGAAATCATCGGCAACAATTAAGCTGATACACGCTACAAGCAGCACCTTCTGCCAGCGCAGAAACGGTCCCCACGCTCGTCGAACCACCAGGATCGTCAGCACAAGGGCCGACCAATTCTGGACTTCCGGAGGCGGGTAAGTAAGCCATCGAAAAACCTGGATCGTGTTGATATGGTGGCGATAGACAAAAAACGCCACGGGACGATCAACCCAAAAGTAACAGATGAACACTGCAGCGATGCAAACAGTCGTTGCGATTAACGTGCGTCGCAGCAATCTGCGATACTCGTCTTCGTGCGTCGTCATGACACCGGCACCTCGAACTGGCTCATGAGCTTGAACGTCTCATAGCGCTTTGAAATTTCCTCCATCGAGAGCTTACGCAAGCGCTCGAGACTGAATGCTTCGACGCAAAAACTGGCCAGCACGCTTCCGTAAATCATCGCTCTGCGCAGATCGTTGAAGTGCACCTTCTTCACTGTACCGGCAAGATATCCCGCCATGCCGCCGGCGAACGTGTCCCCTGCCCCCGTTGGATCGTGAATGTCTTCAAGCGGGTAAGCGCCACAACTGAAGAACCGGTCTTCCCCGCCAAAAAGCATGGCGCCATGCTCGCCTTTTTTTATCGCGACGTACTCCGGCCCCATCTTTCGAATGCGACGCCCCGCCTTGATGAGGCTTGTCTCTTTTGTGATCTCGCGCGCTTCACTGTCATTCAGAATCAACAGATCAACGCGTTGAAGCAACGCGTCGAGATCAGAGCGCGCCGTCTCTATCCAGAGGTCCATCGTGTCGGCGACAACGAAGCGCGGGCGTTTCATCTGGTCGAGCACGTGCGCTTGCAGCGACGGCGCGATGTTGGCCAGCAAAACGAAATCGGTCTCACGATACGTTTCCGGCAATATCGGTTTGAAATTGTCAAAGACGTTGAGCGCAATTGAGCGCGTCTCGCGCGTGTTCAGGTCCCACGAATATTCGCCCGACCAGCGGAAAGTTTTCCCATTCGCTCGCTGTACGCCTTTGCTATCGATCTTGCGCGACTTCCAAAACTGAAATTCCGCTTCAGGAAAATCGTCGCCCACGACCCCGACCAGCCGAACCGGCGAAAAGAAACTGGCGCCGAGCGCAGCGTAGGAAGCCGAGCCGCCTAACAAATCGGAATGCTCTTCCACCGGCGTTTTAACCGTGTCGATCGCGATGGAGCCAACAACCAGGAGGGACATGATTAGAATGACGAAGCACCAATGACGAATGACGAATTAAGCACGAATGACAAATGACGAAGCTGGTACTCACTGTCATGTCGAGCGAAGTCGAGACATCTCTCGATGACAGCATCCAGAGATTCCTCGACTCCGCTCGGAATGACAGAAAGGCCTTGGTGTTTGGATTTCGTCATTCCTTCGTCATTGGTCATTCGTCATTCATGCAAGCATATCGGTGGCGCACCGCGCGTAATCAACAATGCTATGCGCCTTCAGCAGCGCGGAAACCATGACCACGCGCTTTGCCCCGGCGTCGATCACGCTCTGAAGATTGTCGATGTTGATTCCGCCAATGCAGAAGATTGGCAGACTTATTTCTGCATGGACCCGGCTGATGTCTGAAAGGCCGATTGGCCGGTAGTCGGGCTTTGTAGGCGTGGCGAAGATCGGGCCGAATCCAATATAGTCCGCTCCTTCGCGCTGCGCTGCGCGCGCTTGCTCGATGCTGTGCGTTGATTTCCCAATCAAAACGGCGCGTACCGCCTTGCGCCGTGCGACTTCGACCGAATCGTCATCCTGTCCGACATGCGCGCCTTCTACTGGCAGTTGGCTGGCAATTTCCGCGTGATCATTCACGATGAGCGGCGTGGAATATCTCGCGGTAATTTCGTGCAAGCGTGCGGCGTAACCCGCGAGTTCGTCTAGCGATTTGCCTTTTCCGCGCAGCTGAATCATGTCAACGTCGCCCTCGATCATTTGCTCGGCCACGTGTGAGAAATTGGATTCTTGGACGTAGCCCAGATCAATAATTCCGTAGAGACGGCACTCGCTGAGCGCTTTCATGACGCGCTGTAGTGTCCACTGTTGTCAGCGGATTGTCTCAGGTTCAATCCCAGTGCGGTGAGGACAGCAAACGCTACAGCACAGCGCGCTTTACTCATGTAAACGAATCGGCGGCGAGGCCAGCTCGAGTTTACCTGCCGAAATGAGGCGGTCGAGCAATCCAGTGTCGTAGTTGCCATCGCGAAAGTCGCCGTTGCGCATCATGGCTGCGTGAAAGGGCACTGTGGTTTTAATGCCGGTAATGTAGTACTCGCCCAGTGCCCGACGCATTCGATCAATCGCGTTAATCCGCGTGGCGCCGACTGTGATTATTTTCGCAATCAGCGAGTCGTAGTACGGCGGCACGGTGTAACCGGTATAAGCGTGCGAGTCAATTCGAACTCCGTGGCCGCCAGGCGCGTAATAAAAATCAATTCGGCCGGGCGTCGGCTGGAAATTCTTGGCCGGATCTTCGGCATTAATGCGGCATTGGATCGCATGCAATCGGGGGACCGCGCGCGCGATATGCGACGAAAGCGGCTGGCCGGCCGCAATGCGGATCTGCTCCTTTACGAGATCGCACCCGTAAACTTCCTCGGTGATCGTGTGTTCCACCTGGATGCGCGTGTTCATTTCCATAAAATAAAAACGCCGGTCATGATCGACTAAGAACTCAATCGTGCCTGCGTTTTCGTACCCAACCGACTTGGCCAGCTTCACTGCGGCGTTTCCCATTTTTTTTCGAAGACTCGGCGTCATCATCGGCGAAGGACACTCTTCAATGACTTTCTGATTGCGCCGCTGAATGGAGCAATCGCGTTCCCCGAGATGGATGACGCGACCATGACCGTCGGCGACGATCTGAAATTCAATGTGGCGCGGATTAGGTACGAGCTTTTCGAGATAGATCTGATCGTTCCCAAACGCTTTCTGCGCCTCGTGGCGCGCGCTGTGAAAAGCCGACTGCAGGCTGGGCTCATTGTGCGCGGTGCGCATTCCACGTCCCCCACCGCCGGCAGCCGCTTTGATCATCACAGGGTAACCGATTTTCTTGGCGATCTTCATCGCCTCTTCTTCTGTCTCGATGATTCCATCGCTCCCCGGCGTCACTGGCACGCCAGCTTTGCGCGCGCATGCGCGCGCAGCGTTCTTATCGCCCATGGCGTGCATCGCGCGCGACGGTGGTCCGATAAACTTGATATTGCAGCTTTCGCAGACCTCCGCGAAATGCGGGTTCTCGGCCAGGAATCCGTAGCCCGGATGAATCGCGTCGACATCGCCAATCTCGGCTGCGCTCACGATCCGATCGATTTTTAAATAACTCTCCAAGCTCGGCGCTGCCCCGATGCAGATGGATTCATCTGCGAGCTGCACATGCAACGAATCGACATCCGCCTCTGAATAGACTGCCAGAGTGCGAATGCCCAACTCCTTACAAGCGCGAATCACCCGCAGCGCGATTTCGCCGCGATTGGCAATCAGGACTTTTTCAAACATGGGTAATTGTAGGGCAAGCGCTCCGCTTGCCGGATTAGGGACGCGCTCTGGCAGGCGATGCGCCTACCCTACAATTGAAATTCGCGCGATACATCAACGGACTTTGAACAACACCTGTCCGAACTGTACGGGTTTGCCGTTTTCGGCCAGTCACTTCGGCGATGATACCGCCGGTTTCTGCCTTGATTTCGTTCATCACTTTCATCGCTTCGATAATGCAAACGACGGTGTCTTCCGTGACGGTTTTCCCAACATCAACAAAAGGCGGCACGTCCGGCGACGCGGAGCGATAAAATGTACCCACCATGGGAGAAAGGATTTCCTTCAACGGCACGCTTTCGATTGCTTTGGGTGCAGCAGGCATGGTCTCAGGCGTGCCGGGTGAAGCCTTGGGCGGACCGGCCGCGGGTTGCGCAGCCGCTGCTTCTTGAGTAGAAGGCCCCTTTTCAAGCTTAAGACGGAATCCTTCCTTTTCGATCTCGAAGACCGAAAGGTCATGCTTCTTCATCAGGTCGATGATGGCTTTAATTTCCTTTAGGTCTTTAGGATCCAAGCGCTGCTCCTCTGGTTAAGGCTGAGCGCTTAGGTAAAGCAGCTTTAGGCAGCGAGGTCAAGTCAATGACGAAGCTCGAATGTCGAATGCCGACTTAGTCCGAATGATCAAATGACGAATTAGTAACAGATCAGCCTGAGGTTCGTAATTCGGATTTCGTCATTCGACAGCACGCTGAGCTATCGTCATCACACTGAGCTCACGCATGCCTCTGCTTCATTTCCATATCATCGATGAAACCGACGATTACGTCGTCGTCGATAAACCGCCGTTTCTTCTTGTTCACCCCACCAAGCCCAGCGAGACGCGAAATCTCTGGAAAGAATTGCGCGAGTTGCTTGCATTCGAAATCGCTGGCGGCGGGCAGGTGTCCATTGTGAACAGACTGGACCGCGAGACGAGCGGCTTGGTTCTGGTCGCAAAAACCGCCGCGGCCGCGCGCCGGTTCGGACTGCTGATGCAACGGCGACGGTTGCGCAAAGAATATCTCGCCATCGTTTGGGGCTGGCCGGAATGGGAATCCAAAGCCGTTGATGCACCGTTGGATCGGCAGGCTAAGCACCAACAGTCAACAATCTGGCTGAAACAAATGATTCATCCCGCTGGCGCGCTAGCGGCGACTGAGTTTCACGTCGAAGGCCGCTTTGTTAAATCGACAATAGCCGGGAATAAATTCAGCCTGATCCGCGCAATTCCGCACACGGGCCGCACACACCAGATTCGTGTGCACCTGAGCTCAGTCGGTTACCCAATTGTTGGCGACAAAATTTATGGCCCGGACGAGCGACTCTACCTTCGATTCATTGAGACCGGATGGACTGCTGAGCTCGAGCAACGATTACTTTTGCCACGGCAGGCGCTGCATTCAGCGAAACTAGCGATCGAGGGCGAATCCGAATGGAAGAGCCCGTTGCCTGCTGATCTCACGGAATTCTGTAGCGGCAGTCTATGACCGCCGACGGAAGAACGGTAAATTTTCGGCGCTCACAGAGCGCCGCTACAGCAACACTGACAGTATGCGGATTGCAATCCGATTAACTATTCCTATGGTAGGCGCGCCGAATGAAAACGCTTCGCGCTCCCGTCGTTTTGGCGTTTTCTCTTACTTGCTTGCAAGCGTTCGGCGGAACAGAACCCTCAACCGCGGAAGTTAGTTCGACTGAACTTAATCCTCGAAGTTTCGAATTCGCAGTCGAGTCGGGGTATTTATTTGGGGCCATCAATCCTCCGGCTGATTATCAGATCGGCGCGGAGTTTCTGACGGCGCGAGTTCGATGGGGCGTGGTGCGGAGCGACAACTGGCTGCGCGGTTACAACCAATTTTACATCAGCGGCATCGTCGAGCCGATTTTTAGCGGAATCGAGAACCATTACTTCGGATTCAATCTCGGCATGCGCTACAACTTTGTTCGGCCGGGTAGCAGACTCGTCCCCTACTTCTCGGGCGGAGTTGGCGCAGGCTGGATCGATAGTCATCCGGAAGTTGCCGGCGGACAGGGACAGGATTTTACCTTCAATATTTTATCGGCGGCCGGCGTTTCCTACATTGTGAACGATCATTGGAAGATAAACGTGGGAGCGCTTTACCAGCATCTCTCCAACGGCGGACAGACCGATCCGAATCCGAGTCTGAATTTGTTCGGGCCGCAGGTGGGCGTGACTTGTTCGTTCTAGTTTCTGCTGTCATGTCGAGCGAAGTCGAGACATCTCTGGATTTTGATTTTCAACGGGGGGCCGCGGAGAGAATTAGAGATTTCGACTGCGCTTCGCTCCGCTCAGAATGACGAACTGATGAACCCGCCCGAAGAAAACGTCCTCGTCATCAGGCGCGGTTTGTTCGATCAGCTTGGGAGTTTCCAAGGCCTCAACTTCGAGCCGCAGAAATATCTCGACGCATTCCTGTCGCGCGGAAACAACTTCTTTCTTCCGCGTCCTGAAGCTGAGATTAATTCGGCTTACAAACAAATTATTCCCTACGCGCTAATCGCGTTTGAGAATAAAGTCGCTTATTACGTCCGCGGGAAAAAAGCGGGTGAACAGCGTCTGGTCGCAAAAGGTTCAATCGGGATTGGCGGTCACATGAACAGAAGATGCCGACAGAATTGCTGTTCGCATTCGACTGATGAGGCAGCCTATCGCGCCGGCGTGGAGCGCGAAGTGAACGAAGAAATCAAAATCGACAGTCCGTTCGAGGACCGAATTGTTGCCCTTCTAAATGACGACACAACCGAGGTGGGACGCGTGCATCTTGGCATCGTTCACGTTTTCAAACTGGCCGAGCCAAAGATCGAAAAGCGTGAAGCGATGATCACGGGGCTAACGTTTCTTCCAAAAGAAGAATTGCTCGCGCGTCGCGAAACGATGGAGAGCTGGTCGCAAATCTGCCTTGATTCGCTCGACCGTTTGTTGACGTAAAACAAATGCGACGCCTAGAGCGCCCTTTGCGGCAGAAAACTGGCGTCGTCGATCTGCCAGCGACCGACCGGATGCGAAATGACCAGGTTAATATCGGCGTATCTCCCTGGATAATTTATGCGCGCTTTGAAGGTCCCGTGAGGCTCGAAAAATTGCGAGTTAAACTCGATGTCGCCCTGGACATCAATCGCGCCAGCAGGCGCTCCGAGCTTGGCAATCTCCGCAAAAAAGTCCTGCTGCGCTGAACCCGGGAAATTCATGCGCGCCTGCGGGCTGAGGTGCGAGTTGAAGAAGTTGATATCACGCTGGACAACAATTCGCTGGACCGCGTCTCTGGCGAATTGTTTCCCTTCGCGGGCCATCTCTTGTTTGTTTGAGTTGAGATACCAAAAACCTGCGCCAACCAATCCCAGCACAATGATGAGGATAACAATGACTTGCCCGGATGATTTCGAACGAGAATTCATTTTCAATTTCTTCATAATTAATTAGTAGCCGAATCCGAGGCCCTTGATTACTTCGCCATTTCGGATGAGAACGGCATGTTTTTGATTGCCCGTGTAACCGCCGAAGCGATTCCGGGCGTTCACGGTGAAATTGACCAGATAACCATAGAGGTGTTCGCCGTTCTCGCCCAGATCGGCTGGTTTAGGTTCCCCATTCCATTCAATGCGCGCGCTGTCCGGGTCGATCAATTGTTTGTTGAGCCACTGCGTCACTATCTCCTTGTAATTGGCCGGGTATGATCCGTAACGCGCCATGTCCGGTTGTGTTTCTGCAATCGCTTGCAGTGTCAGCGCAACACCCATGGTAAACGCGAGAATAAGCGTCCCGGCCGTTTTCATGGAAGCCATTCTGTGCTGTCAGAATTCTTTGTCCAGTCTAATGAGATGCGAGTCGATTCCTCCGTAGCGTAGATCGTGTTCACGTTCCTTTCCTTTTGAGCGCTGCTTCATTATCAATGCAACCATGAGCAAGCGTCTGGTTGCTGCTACCGATAACCGTCTGCTTTGTCTTTGTGGCTGGTTGCGGCATCGGCCCAAGAGACTCCCGTACCGGTCGCCTCGCCTCAAACTCAACAAAATGTACAGGTGCTCGATCCCGCCGCCGCCACCCAAGCGTGGTTGGCCACAGTGCCGAGAGAACGAGCGAGAAAAATCAGACGCATATTTCGAGGGCGGTTACTGGCTGATTCTGTGGAATTTTCTTCTGGCCGCGGCGATTTCGATCTTTTCTGCTGGCTTCCCGAATCTCGGCGCGGCTGCGCGATTTTTCACAACGAATAACCAGGTTCAAGAGGTTGCAAGTAGCCTGCTACGCGATGCCGTATTTGGTGATTGTCTACGTATTAAGTTTTCCTCTGAATCTGTATGAAAACTTTTTTCGCGAACATCATTACGGCTTCGCGACACAGAGCTTTCCTTCCCTGGTTTCGGGACCAGTTGATTGGTCTCGGCATCGCCATCGTGGGCGGCACGATCCTGTTGACTGTGCTCTACGCTGTTTTCCGGCGAGCACCGCGAACGTGGTCGATCTGGGGAACGGTCGTAGCGGTGATTTTCGCCTTCATCCTGGTCTTTATCGCGCCCGTGTTCATCGAGCCGCTCTTTAATACCTATAAACCGCTGACGAATCCCGAGATTCGAGATCCGATCCTCGCCATGGCGCGGGCGAATCAAATTCCGGTAAAGCAAGTTTTTGAGGTGGACGCTTCGCGGCAGACCACGCGTGTCAGCGCGAATGTCGCAGGCGTGCTAGGCACGACGCGGATCGCGCTCAATGACAATCTGCTTAAGCAATGCACGCTCCCGGAAATCCGCGAGGTGATGGCGCACGAGATGGGCCATTACGTTCTTAACCACGGTGCAAAACTGCTGACTTATTTTGGAATTTTTGTTCTCATCGGATTCGCGCTTACTCGTGCGCTGTTCGACACGGCGGTCAGGCGTTGGGGCGAAAAATGGGGCGTGCGCGGCATTGCCGATCCCTGCCGGACTTCCGTTGCTGGTCTTGATATTCAGCACGCTGGTTTTCATCGCCACGCCGTTTATCAACACGGTGGTACGCGTCACAGAACGAGAAGCAGATGCGTTCGGAATCAACACTTCGCGCGAGCCCGATGGTATGGCGAAAGTGGCGCTCAAACTCGGCGCTTATCGCAAACTCGATCCGACGCCTCTGGAAGAATTCATCTTTTTCGATCATCCCAGCGGCCGCGCCCGGATCCGCATGGCCATGGATTGGAAAGCCGCAAACTTGCCGGCTGGCGAATCATCTCGTGGTGGAGTGTGACTCTGGCATTCGCTAATGCCAGCGGGTCTAACCCGTTTCGCGTGGGTGTTGGGAAGGTGCGGCAGCAGTAGGAGCAGACCGGCCTTTCTGGATCAGCATTAAATTGCGAATGTATATCAGTGAGTTTGGCAAGTATGCCAAGATACCGATCGGGTCCCGTCTGAAAATAAAGTACAAGCACATGATCACGCTGCCGGCGATGCTCCAATACCAGAACGATATCGGGATGACGCTTTCGCCCTGACGCTCTGAGGCAAGCCATTGGACAAAAAAACGCATCGAGAACAAAACGTTCCCGATGAAGCCAAGAATCATGATATAACTCCAATCCAGACCGAGGAACCGGTATTCTTTCCCGATCCACGTGATAGCGATGAGTGCGAGTATGTTCATAGGCAATGTTAACTGATTCGGAGATTTCGTATCGGATCTTTCTTAATTTCATCCAGCGCACCGCAAGCAAGTCGCGGAACGATGTGAACAAGCGATTCCAGACGCCGTAATGACTGGTGCCCGAGAATCGCGGATTTGTCGAGACTGGGACTTCCACCACGCGGAATTCCTCCATCCTGATGAGAAGAATCCGCTTCATCTGTCCTTCAGCGTCAACTGCCAAACATCTAACCCGCGCGGATTATGATCATGCTTTCAATTCGCGCAATCAATGTATCGGCGATCGTGGCTGGCGTATCAGCAATTGCGATTCCTGCAGCCTTTAGCGCTTCAATTTTTCCCGCCGCAGTCCCCTTCCCTCCGGAAACGATCGCCCCGGCGTGACCCATGCGTCGTCCCGGTGGGGCTGTCATGCCTGCGATGAAGGCTGCCACCGGTTTTTTGCAATTCGCTTTGATCCATGCGGCGGCTTCTTCTTCTGCCGAGCCGCCGATTTCACCGATTAGAATCATCGCATCTGTGCCAGGATCTTCGTTGAACAAGCTTCACGCAATCGAGATGCGACAACCCGTGAATGGGATCGCCGCCGATGCCGATGCAGGTCGATTGTCCGTAGCCACGCGATGTCAATTGCCACACTGCTTCGTAGGTAAGCGTCCCGGAACGCGAGATCGACCCCAACATTGCCCGGCTTGTGAATGTAGCCCGGCATGATGCCAATCTTGCATGCGCCGGGTGTAATGATCCCCGGGCAATTCGGACCGATCAGCCGCGATTGCTTTCCGCGCATCAGCGCTTTCACGCGCATCATGTCCATCACCGGAATGCCTTCCGTGATGCAAACCACCAGTTCGACCCCTGCATCGACTGCTTCCAGAATTGAATCCGCAGCCGCAGGCGCAGGCACGAAAACCATCGAAGCGTTGCAGCCTGTTTTCTGTCGCGCTTCCCAAACGGTGTCGAATACCGGCACTTTGCCATCGAACATTTGGCCGCCTTTCCCCGGCGTAACGCCCGCCACCACGTTCGTGCCGTAATCGATGCACTGCCGCGTGTGAAACGCGCCCGCGCTGCCAGTGATTCCTTGCACCACGAGGCGAGTGTTCTTATCGACGAGAATGGACATGAGCGAAATGACGAATGACGAATGACGAATGACGAATCAATGTCGAAGTTCGAATGACGAAAATCTCCGAGCGCATGTTCACCGTTATTTCGGGCTTCGCCATTCGATCATTCCTTCGACATTCGTCAATCGGGCTTCGTCATTTTTTTCGTTTGTGAATCACCAGCTTGTTCCCGTCTGGATCGCGAAATTGCGCCATCCAGCAAACCGGCGTCTCGCTTTTTTCAATGTCGAACGTGACTCCGCGTTCTTTCAGCTTCGCGATGGCCGCGTCGATGTCCTCGACTTCGAAAGCGACCGTCGTCCCATCACGCGATGGTTTCCAAGCGGGATGGCAACCAACTCCGATCGTTGTGGGACCGAGATCGTATTCGACCCACGCGCCCTCCATCGCGGTATGTGTCGGCTTTAGCTCAAGTGTTTCCTGATAAAATTTTCGTGCTCGTTCCTTATCAGACACTGCGATAGCAATGAAGGCTACTTCGTTTGTGATCATTTGCAGACTCCTTTCTCATTTTCAGGTTTAAGTTTGTGAATTATTACCTTGTTGCCGTCCGGATCTTGCACAACCGCCATGTGACAGCACGGTGTCTCAAAGGGCTCGGCCGCGAAACGCACATGGCGGTCTTTCAATCGCTTGATTGCTTCATCAAAGTCTTCCACTTCAAGAGCGGCGCCCGTTCCCTGATCAGACGGCCTCCACGTGTCGCTCACATTTGCGATCGCCAAAGTATCTTCGCCAACCACGTATTCGATCCACTTACCGCCCATCATTTCATCTGACACCTTCAATCCAAGTACCTCTTCGTAAAACTTTCGTGCTCGCGGAATATCCGTCACCGGAATAGCCACAAAGCCGATCTTCTTAATCTTCATGAGTCACTCCTTCCTTCATCAGCCAGTCGGTTAGCAACCCGATTACTTTTGGATCGAACGGCGCTTCCTTGCCTTTGAAAGCGTCAGCCAGGCTCAAATAATGCTGAAACGTGTGACCCATCTTCGGCACCTCGTACGCGAACGCGTCTCCGCCGTTTGCTGAAACATACGCGGCCATCAATTGGTGATCTTCGCGGCTCATAATCCAATCGAACTCCCCGTGCAATGCGTACGTGGGCGCCGTCACGCGCGACCACGCGGCGGCAAGATTCAGATTTTGTAACTGCTGATAAAACGCGAGCGGACGTCCATACAAATGGGCATGATCTTTTCCTTCTGGCCAAACATCTGCCAACTGGGGTTGCTCTTTGAGAATGTCGCCGACCGCGCGGCCTTTGATCAGCCATTCATAATAAAGTGTCGCTGCTCCTTTCATCATCTCGGTGACTTCGGCCGGCGTTTTCCCCACCAGCGTGAAGCGTCGCCGTTCGATCTCGAGCATGTGCTCGAACCAGGTCTTGGCCCATCCGCCGACCGAAATGTAGCCGCGCACTTGCTGCTTGTTCGCGCAGGCGATTCTGGAATCAGCGGCGCAAAGCCGCCACCGTTGCTGATTCCAAGAATGAAAACTCGGTTGCTATCGATGAACTCGTAATTTCTTCAGCGCGCGAAAGGCAGCCCGATAACCGCCAAGCTCTGAGTCGAAATCTGTTTCCGCGCAAACGCCTTCACTGTCGCCAACGCCCTGCTTATCGACACGAAACAGTGAGAATTGCGGCAAGCGCGCGAGGCCTTGAAAAACAAGACCGCTGGCATCTTTCGTGCCCGCCGGCGCTTCAACCGAATCGCAACTCAACCAACCGGCAACGAAAATGACTGGCAGTTTTGCTTTCGCATTGCGCGGTTTCGTAATGATCGCACGCAATCGTTTGCCGTCGGGCGCCGTCACCGAGTCGTAGATCACATCCACGTTCGAATAACTTTCACGAGGCGCCTTCGCGTGACGTGGTAAATCATCCCCAGCGACGAACGAACCAATCGTTAAGAAAAAGACGATTGCGAGCTTCATTTGCTGCCGCGCGAAAAATCCCAAATCCCAGTTCCCAAATCCCAGGCAAATTCCCAATCGCCAAATCTCAAATAGGACGTCGTGCTCATTCGCTCTTGGAAATAATCGACGAAAATATCAGCACTAACTCGCGGGCTTCTTCTGCTAATCCTCGGCAACTGCTTCACGAATGTCCGCACCGATTGCGCGAAGCTGAAACGTCCGATCTTCGAGATCACGAGGTTTCGCGCCGTCCTTCCATTTTGAGAATTTGGGATTTGAACGTTTACTTGGGATTTGGAGCTTGGGATTTGGGATTTGCGGTTGCGGCCGCTGCTCCACTGCTTTCTGCGCCGCATCGGCAAGATCATCCGCCGCGATCAACGCGAGGCCGCTTTCTTTCAATAGCTGCTTCCCTCGCTCGACATTTGTCCCTTCCAGACGAACAACCAGCGGCACGGAGAGCTTCAGCGTTTTCGCGGCGTTGATGATGCCTTGCGCAATGATGTCGCATTTCATGATCCCGCCGAAAATGTTCACGAGGATCGCTTTTACTTTCTTGTCCGCGATCAAAATTTTGAACGCTTCAGTCACCTGCTCTTCCGTTGCGCCGCCGCCGACGTCGAGAAAATTGGCCGGCTCGCCACCATAAAATTTGATGATGTCCATTGTAGCCATGGCCAGGCCAGCGCCGTTCACGAGGCACGCGATGTTGCCGTCCAGCCCGATATAGCTCAGCCCATGCTTTGATGCTTCCACTTCGCGTGGATCTTCTTCCGCTACGTCGCGCAGCGCCGCGATCTCCGGGTGCCGATAAAGCGCGTTATCATCAAAGTTGAACTTCGCGTCGAGCGCGAGCACTTCACCGCTCTTGGTAACCACCAGCGGGTTCACCTCCACCATCGAGCAATCGAACGCGATGAACGTGCGATAGAGTCCTTCAAATAATTTCGAAGTGCTTTTTAGCTGCGACGACTCGAAGCTAAGCTGCTTCGCCAGTTTTCGTGTCTGGAACGGTTGCAAACCGGCCAATGGATCAATCGCCTCACGAATGATCTTCTCAGGCGATTTTGCTGCGACGGTTTCAATTTCCACTCCGCCTTCCGTGCTTGCGACAATCAAAGGAGCAGCTGTGGCTCGATCGAGCAGAATCGCAAAATAAATTTCGCGCGCGATGTCGGCCGATTCGGCGACCAGCACTTTGTTCACCACGCGACCGCCGGCGCCTGTCTGATGCGTGACCAGGATTTGCCCGAGCATCTTTGCGGCAACGTCCCGTACTGCTTCGGGCGTCTTGCGAACGTGAACTCCGCCCTTGAATCCATTTTTGAACGTTCCTTTGCCGCGTCCGCCAGCGTGAATCTGCGCTTTAACAACGATGTCGACATCGCCCAGTTCGCGCGCGATTTGCTCCGCCTCATCGAGTGTTGAGGCAACTTTGCCACGCGTGGTCGCCACGTTGAATCTCTGCAACAATTCTTTGGCTTGATATTCGTGAATGTTCATTCGCAGAATTCCGCGAGAGAGTGGAATAGCCCGCGGAAGACAGATCAGCAAAGATTTTTCTTTTGCAAATTGGCTTGCCCGTTACGAAACCGAGCCGACTACGGTGGCAGGCATGACAAACATTCATCAAAATCTCCAGTCTGGTCTTGGCGCTCCTTGTCCTCGATTGCCTTGCGACTTGAAGCCGGCACGCCCGAACAAGAAAAGGCCTTCGTCGACAAATACAAAACAGCAATCGAAGGCAAAGACACAGCCACGCTGCAGTCCTTCCTGTATACGCAAGGCTCAGACCCGGCGGCCGTCGAGTTTTACAAGATGATGCAGTCGGGGGAAGCCGGAGAGAAAATTTCCACGATTGAGCTTGTTAGCTCTCACGCCGGAGGACGTGAAAAAAGCGACAACGCCAATGGACGGACCAACTGGCAAAGTTTGCCTGACCCTCAAACCAACCAAAAAGCTCGTCATCAAGATCGAGAAAAAAGACGCTAACGGAAGCTCCACCAGCAACACAGAAAACCTCATCGCCGAGAAAGACGGCAAATTCGTTATTCCCGTCCCGGGCCCGTGTAAGTGACCTTTATTTTCGTTCCTCTCCGAAAAGAGTGCCTACCGTGCGTTGATCCGCTGGCGGTTCGAGTGAGTTAACGAAGTTGCGAAACCGTTCTGAAAAAACTTCAGGTCGAAGTTTCCAGTAATGAGCCATCCCGGGCGCGACGACATAGTGCCGCAGAAGTCCGTGCCAGCCTTCCCATAGCTGCTTGTCCATCAGTCCATAGACATAATGAAAATGAATTGTCTCGAACGCTTTCAAGAACTGGTAAGCAGCATGGAAAAATCGCGCCCGTTCTTCGACTGAGAGTGCGCCGATGTCTTCCAGGCCAATTCGCCAGATGCGTTCCAGTTCGGCATTCTCCATCAAAGGTTTGGTCACGTCGCGCAGCGCCGTGGCTGCAGCATCTTGAGTGGCGAGTTTCGCCACGCGCGTGCTCTGATGCACTTGCAGCGCCAGATACAGCACGGACAAAACCACAGCAATCGAACCGACCAATTGCGAGATTGCACTAATCGCGTCCCAGTCCATTCCCTACTTATATCACGACTAAATCGAACCCTGCTAGATCGCGCCTCTAATGTTTATCAATTTGGATCGCCCCGGGGGATGGGATTTCGAGGACAGCCGCGGGGTCGCCTCTCCCTGCTAGGGAGAGGGTGAAGGGTGAGGGTCCTTTCAACACCTACAAATAGCCGAGCAGAACCCCTCACCTCAGCCCTCTCCCCTTCCAAAGGGGAGAGGCGAAAAACGCCAGAACGTCGCCAGTCGCTAGAAGCGGCCAAGTGCCCGATTTTATTTCGGTTCGTCAGCGACTTTCAGAACAATTTTCCCGCGCGTGTGACCAGTGGCGACCTGTTCCTGCGCTTTCGCCGCTTCCGAGAGCGGAAACGTTTGAGAAACAATTACCCTGATTTTCTTTTCGTCGATCAATTTGCCAATCTCAGCGAGCTCATTCGAAGTCGGCTCGACGCCTAAGGAATGCGCCTCGAATCCCGTGCTTATCCAGTTCTGCTTGATCGATTCGCGCCACGAGCGTCACGATAAAGCCGCCTTTCTTTACCACTCCGTAGGAACGCGCAAGCGTATCTTTCCCAACTGAATCGAGCACCACATCGACGTCCTTCGCGACGTCCTCGAACTTTTGCTGTGTGTAATCGACTTCGACATCCGCGCCGAGTTGCTTGAGCAGGTCCTGATTTCGAGTCGATGCCGTCGCGATCACTTTCGCGCCGCGTGCCTTGGCGATTTGGATCGCGAAACTTCCTACGCCGCCCGATCCGCCGTGGATAAGCACCGTCTGGCCCGCACTCAGTTTTGCCTTGTCGATTAACGCCTGCCACGCCGTCAATGCGACAACCGGAACGCCTGCCGCTTCGGTAAAACTGATCGATTTCGGCTTTGCTGCCGCTTCGACTTCCGTCGCGACAGCGTACTCTGCATAACCGCCACCGTCTTTCAGCTCGAGGTACGCGTACACCGGGTCGCCGGCCTTGAACTTTGTGATCTTCGCTCCCGTCTTCTCAACGACTCCTGCGATGTCGTAACCCGGAATGAACGGCAGCGTTATTCCGAAAAACTTCGCATACTTTTCGGAGCGACTCGCGTCGTCCACCGGATTCACACCCGCTGCGATCACGCGAACCAGGATCTGGTCTTCTTTCGGTTCCGGCCGTGGCACTATCTTCATACTTCAAAACCTCCGGCCCGCCATACTCATGAACGACAATTGCTTTCATCTTGGACGTGGCAGATTCCGCGGCCGCAAAGTTTGATAGAACCTGCGCTGCGACTAACGCTGCAATAAATGTAAGTTGCCTTGCGATTTGCATACTGTACCTAAACCTCGGACCTCAGTTCGCTGATCTGATTTCCGACATCTAACTCAGTCTTAGCCAGAGCGCGGACTGTTCGTCCAGACTTTTCCCATCGCTGCGGTTTCGCCTCTGATTTCTGACTTTCACGCCTTCATCTCACTCAGACGGAGGCGAAGGTGGTTCCGGCGACGCAGGCAGGGGCAATAAAACAGGAGAAAACTCCGGTGGCATGAAACTCGCCCACACATCGTAATCGGGACCGAACTGGCGCAGAAACAAAAGCGAAAATGAACGAAGCAAAACAAAGACCGGTAGCAAAATCACGGTGCCGACATAAGGAATCGCGGCGATGCAGCAGGTGAGACACGTTACGATGCATCCGATAACGAGCATCGCCAGAACCAGCACGATTCCGAAAAGACAAAACAAAATGAATGGCGCGGGATTAGCGAAAATTAATCGAAGTACCTGCCTCGCCGCATCCGGCGTGGTGCACCGGCTGTCGATACATTACGGGCGCCATGAAAAGAAAAATCAGATTGGTAACAATGCAGAACGCGATCCAGCAAATAAAAAGAGGTATGAGTAAAGCGGCTATTACCACTCCACTTGGCTGTCGATGCCCACCAGCCAAAAAACCTAGCAGCACAAAAACGATCGCAAGCACGACGACAGCCGCCATCGCCCCGAGCATCACCAGAAGTTGAAACACGAAATAGCTGTTACCTTCCTTCGATACTCACGCCACGGTTCGCAATGGCACCGCGATTTCGCACGATGCAATCGATAAAGATGAAGCTGCCGCGCGACTTCAACCACATCAGCGCAACGACCAGCACAAGAACAAATATGAGAAAGCCAATGAGATCACCACGCAGCACGGCCGCCACGCTGAGCAGATGCGGATTTTTGCGATGCCTCGTGCTAGCTTCTGACACGTTGCCGAGGTTCGTCGGAAAATTAAACCGACTCCGCCAAAATGACCGGCGAGCCACGCGGCGAAGCCGATGATCAACCATTTCTTTAAGTCGAACGGCTGAAACAAAATCTTCTTCATCAACTCGAACGCTTCCCCAAACGGTTTGAAGATTTCGATTTTGGGTTCCGTTCCATTCATGTCGATTTTGTAGCGAAGTGTCGGCGATTGATCAGGCCGCAACCGCATCCGTTGCCTAAGCAAGGAACGGAGGCTGCCTAAGCCGTCGTTGCCTTGTTTGCTTCGCCACCAGCGCTTCGCATGTTGACGACAGCCGGGCCAAAAGCGCCAGTTAGTTCCCGATGCTACAGCGCAACGCCGCTACCCGATTGGCGCCGAAGTAATCGGCAACGACCAAACGCACTTTCGTCTTTGGGCGCCAAAAGCCCGAGAAATCGACGTTGTGCTGGAAGAGGCCGCAAGCTCACAGCCAATCTTCTATCCGCTAACACCGAACCAGGCTGGATATTTTTCCGGCACCGTCAACGTCGGCGCGGGCAGTCGTTACCGGTTTCGAGTAAATGGCGGAGAAAACTTTTATCCCGATCCGGCGTCGCGCTTTCAGCCGGAAGGACCACACGGGCCTTCTTGCGTAGTCGATCCACGGCAATTCCGATGGGCAGACACGAATTGGCCTGGCGTCAAATTAAAGGGCCAAATCATCTACGAAATGCACATCGGCACATTTACGAAGGAAGGAACGTGGCGCGCCGCGGCGGAGCAATTGCCGGAGCTGGCGCGCATCGGAATCACGGTGATCGAGATGATGCCGGTCGCGGAGTTTCCCCGGGAAATTTGGCTGGGGTTACGACGGGGTAAATCTATTTGCGCCTTCGCATCTGTACGGAACACCCGACGACTTACGCACACTCATCGATCGGGCGCACTCGTTAGGTCTGGGCGTGATTCTCGATGTCGTTTACAACCACTTCGGACCCGACGGAAATTATCTCGGGATATTTCTCCGACGATTATTTGGTTCGCGAAAAAGAAAACGAATGGGGCAATGCCATCAATTTTGATGGACCTAATTCGGGCCCCGTCCGGGAGTTTTTCATCACGAATGGCCGGTACTGGATTGAGGAATTTCACTTCGACGGATTCCGTTTCGACGCGACACACGCCATCCGCGATCAATCCACTGAATACATCATCGGCGCGGTTGGACGCGCCGCGCGAGAGGCAGCCGGCTCGCGCTCAATTCTTCTAATCGCCGAGAACGATCTTCAGGAAGCGAAGATGGCGCGCCCGCTAAGCGAAGGCGGCGATGATTTGGACGGAATGTGGAACGACGATTTTCATCACAACGCCGTGGTAGCGCTGACTGGGCGCAATGAAGCTTACTTCGGCGATTACCGTGGCGGACCGCAGGAATTCATTTCCGCGGCCAAATACGGATTCCTTTATCAGGGCCAGGCGCGCTCATGGCGAAAAGCATTGCGTGGAACGCCGACATTCAGGATTGCTCCGGATGTTTTCGTCTGTTTCATCGAGAACCACGACCAAATTGCGAACACGGGATCAGGCCAGCGATTGCGCTTTCAAACATCGCCACCGCGCTATCGCGCCATGACTGCTCTTCTATTGCTTGGACCATGGACGCCTTTGCTGTTTCAGGGAGAAGAGTTCGGCGCACTCAGTCCTTTCCAGTTCTTTGCAGACATAGGCGATGCTAGTGTGCGAGACGCAATTCGCAGGGGCCGCGCTGAATGGCTGGCGCCGTTTTTATCGCTGAGCGAGGAAGAAGCGCTGAGAAGCTTGCCGGGGCCGGATGATCCGCAGGTGTTCGCCCACTGCAAACTGGATTTTTCCGAACGCGAGAAAAATCGCCAGCTTTACAATCTCCATATTGATCTTTTGAAATTGCGACGGGAAGATTCGCGGTTTCGACAGCAGAGTTCCGGCGGCATCGATGGCGCGCTGCTCGGGCCGGCGAGTTTCGTCTTCAGATATTTCTCGAGGGAAAACGACGATCGGCTTTTAGTCGTGAACTTTGGAGAGAGACAAGTCTTGCATCCTGCTTCAGAACCTCTGCTTGCGCCGCCTACTGGTCGCACATGGGAACCGCTCTGGACAAGCGAGTCTCCGCGCTACGGCGGAGGAGGCCCGGTTGCAACCGCAGGTAAGGAGCAATGGGCCTTGCCAGCCGAATCCACTGTCGCTTTACGACCGGTGTACAAGGAGTGACGGCTTCCGAGCCGTCACGGCCCTCAACGGCTGGGAAGCCGTCGTTCCTTGAAACGTTTGCATGCTTTGGCTTCACAGCGCATAACTTGCGCCGATGAAATTCGGCTTTCCAGTTCTCCTGCTTAGCGTGCTATCGATCTCCGCACTCGCGCAGGAGAACCCTACCCCGCCGCCTAGAGTCTATCCTGTCGCGTTGCCGAACTATGACGAGGAGACTGCCACACGGTTACAGATTTTTTTGGACAACAGCGATTTCGGGCCGGGCAAGATCGACGGCAGAATGGGCGAATTTTTCCGGAAGGCGCTCATTTCGTACAAGCACGCCCACGCCATGCCAAAGACCGGCGCAGTCGATCAGTGGATGCTCGATCAAGTTCCCGTGGCTTACACCACCTACACAATCAAAGAAGAAGACCTGAAACAAATCGGCGACGTGCCAGGCAGCCACGCTGAACAGGCAAGATTGAAATGGCTGCCTTACACGTCGCTGTTGGAATTTGTCGCGGAGCGCTTTCATTCCGCCGAGGCGTTCATCCAGGAACTGAACCCCGGCAAAAATTGGGAACACCTTCAGCCGGGCGAGGTCCTGAAGGTGCCAAATGTCTTGCCATTTGAGGTAGAAAAATTCACCGAAGGAAAAGTCCCTGAGAATCCGGCACTCGCCACGCGCAAAGTTTTCGTCGATACCTATGAGCACCTGCTGGAAGTTTTCGATCACGACCAGCTCGTCTGCGTGTTTCCGATCACTCCCGGATCGAAAACACTGCCTGCGCCGGTGGGCACTTGGAAAATTCTCGGCGCGGCCATTTGGCCCTGGTTCCGCTACGACGAAGGCATGCTGAACTACGGCGTGCGAACCGAAAATTATTACAACCTTCCACCGGGTCCGAACAATCTCGTCGGCGTTCTATGGATGGGCCTGAACAAACCGGGCATCGGCATTCACGGCACCAACAATCCGGAAACCATCGGCCGGGCGGCGAGTCACGGTTGCATTCGCCTGGCCAACTGGGACGCCGCGAGGGTGAAAGACTTGGTGAGCGTGGGGAATACAGTGATTATTTTCTAACTCTGCTCGCTGTCTTTTAGGTACGGGCTATTGACGTCAATCGCCCGCCTGGGAGCAGCCACGTCTTGGAAGCAGACGGTTCAGGTGAACCGCCCCTACCTAAAGTTTCGCAAAAATTTTCGCGCGGAATCGCATGCTCAAACGTCTAGGCTTTAGATCGCAATACAATGGATGCCAGTGAACGCGAACAATACCAGGCGGCCATCCACGGCGATCGGGAGGCATTTGAAATGATCATCCGCATTCACAGTCGAACGTTCTTCGCCATCGCCTACGGTATTCTGCAAAACCGCGAAGAAGCAGAAGACGTGGTGCAGGATTCGCTGGTCAAAGCCTGGAAAACGTGCTGGCGCGTGCGCGACCCGGACAAATTTCCCGCGTGGCTGGCAACAATCGCAAGACACCGCGCGCATGACCTCTTGCGAAGACGCCGCACTATTCCTTTACCGCAGGAAGCAATCGAAATAAGCGAAACGGAAGCAATCGCTTCAACTGGTTTGGATCAACAGCTGCATTCCGCACTCGCAACTTTGCCGGAGCTTCATCGCGCAGCACTTACACTTCGTTACTTCGAAGAGATGGATTATCGCACGATCGAAAGCGCGTTGGGCCTGACAAACGGTGCGTTGCGCGGAATTCTCGGCCGCGCACTGGCTTCTCTGCGCAAACAACTTCGCCCCGCTCTCGCTTCAATGGACTAAACCTATGGCAACCATTCACGACGAAATCGACAACTGGCTCGCAGCAGATCTTTACGGCGAACTCTCAGACGCCGAACGAAGCGCGTTTCATGTGCACCTTCTCGACTGCGCTGCCTGCCGCAAAGCCCATCAGGAAACCAAAACTATGAACAGAATTCTCGAAGAAACTCTCGCTCAGGAAAAACCCGATCCGATTTTCGAACAACGCATGTTGGCTGGTTTTCGTAATCGGATCCCGCAAAGAAGCGGACTTGCACGATTAGTTGGCGATCTGATGCGCTTGCGGCCGGTGCAAATTACAGCGATCGCCGCGGTCTTGCTTGGGCTTGTGCAAATCGGGCGAATAATCACGGGCGAGAACGTAGCTTCTCTGCGCATTTCCGAACGCTACGCGAACGAACAATTGTTCGAACCTCAGGCCGCCGCATCATTGCAGCCGGGTCGAGCCGGCGCTTTGGATAAATCGGACGAACTCGCCGCTGGCAAACCAAAAGACCTAGCACTCCCAGCACCGCCGCCATCCTTTGGGACCAGATCGGAACTCCACAAAGACTTCAAAGCCTTTCCGGCAACAATTGCACCGGCTGAGACAGCGCAGGCGGAAACCGCTGCGAAGGAAACCGGCAGCGAGGGAGCGATGAACTATGTAGCCCAGCCGGCCTCAGCCGAAACACCGGCGCCGGAGCTGGCTAATCGCAAATTGATTCGCAATGCGAGTGTCCAGATGGAGATCGCCAGCTTTGATGACGCGGTGCAAAAGATCACGGCGTTTGCAAATGAAGAACACGGATATGTGGCAACGACGAATTCGGAGAAGCAAGCAAATGGCAAGCTGCGCGGCGAAGTCATCGTCAAGGTGTTGCCGGAAAATCTGGATCGCTTCCTGCAAAAGCTTCGAGGACTTGGCGAATTAAAGAACCAGACGCTCGGCACCGAAGATGTGACCAAGGCATACTTCGACACCGATGCGCGCCTGAAAAACGCGCGTGTGATGGAGCAGCGGTTGATCGACATGCTGAAAACAAAGACCGGCAAAGTTTCCGATTTGCTCCAAGTCGAAAAGGAACTCGGTCGCGTTCGCGAAGAGATCGAAAAGATGCAGGGCGAACTGAAGTATTGGGATTCCCAAGTGCAGTTCGCCACGGTGACGATTTCGCTCGCGGAGAAAGACATGGAGGAACCGGCGGCGTTCCTGCTCAAGGAACGTTCGCAGCTCGCGCTTTACGCGCCGGACGTAGAGAAGATTTACAACGACATCAAAACGCTCGCGTCTCAAAAGGTGCAGATCACCAACGCGCAACTGAACCGTGACTACTCGGGACGCATCTCCGCGACAATGAGCATGTTGATCGCGCCGGAAGAAAGCGACGGCGTGATCGGTAGCATCAAAGGTTTCGGACGCGTCGAAAATTTCCAAACGCAAACGGAACGCATCGCGCAAGGCGGCAGCGGCATGTCTGAGAATGCAAGGACGAAGCGCGACAAGGTAGAACTCAACATCACCATCTCGCGCGAGGAACAGGAGCAAGCGTTTCAGCAAACCAGCCTGCGCATTCGGACCTCGTCAGTGAACGAAAAGGCAAAGGAGCTTCGAACGCTTGCCGAGAAACAAGGCGGACGCGTTCGCAATTCGACGTTTAACCGTGACCCGGACGGACGCGAATTCGCCAACGTTTCGATGCGCGTGCCAATGAAAAATTACCAGGCGCTCATGCAATCGCTCAATTCGCTCGGCAAAGTCGAAAACGTAAGTGTGCAGCGCCAGGATCGCACGGGCACACAGATCGATGAAGCAAACGCGCCGGCTGACATCTCGATCCAGGTTTACAGCCAGGGCAACATCGTTTCGCACGAAAGCGGTTTGCTCGCCACGCTGCGGCGAACGCTGGCGCAAAGCGCCGGGGCGATCATGTGGAGCTTGCGCATGATTGGCGTGGCGGTCGCGTTCCTTGCGCCATGGGTGATTGCGATGGTGGCGCTAATCTGGGTCGTGAAACGCGTAATTCGCGCACGGCGATCCAAATCGTGACCGCGCGCGCTTTGTCATCCTGACCCGCGCAGACGGGGAAGGATCTCACACTGCACCGAGCGTCACACGATCGCATTTGCGCGATCCACTTAGCTTATGTGAGGTCCCTCGCTCCGCTCGGGGTGACACGCATTTTGGCGGCAACTGTCGGTGAATCATTCTTGCCCGCGTTGCAAACGAGTCATAACTTACATTCGCCCAAGAAGGAGGTGCCCCGATGAAAGCCCAAGGCGGTATCAGCTATGACAACGCGGCAGTCGCCAGTTGCCCAAAACATTTGCTCCAATTCGCTGTCGATCAGCGTTACGACGACTACACATCGGTCGATCATGCGGTCTGGCGGTTCATCATGCGCCAGAACATTTTTTTTCTAAGGGAGTACGCGCACAAAGTTTATTTCAAGGGGCTGCTCAACACCGGGATCTCATTCGAGCGAATCCCGCGCATCGAAGAGATGAACGATATTCTGGCGAAAATCGACTGGGGCGCAGTTGCCGTGGACGGATTCATTCCGCCGGCCGCGTTCATGGAATTTCAAGCTTACAAAGTGCTGGTGATCGCGTGCGACATGCGTCAGATCCATCACATCGAATACACGCCTGCGCCCGACATCGTGCACGAGGCCGCCGGTCACGCGCCGATCATTGTCGATCGCGAATACTCGAAGTATTTACAACGCTTCGGTGAAGTCGGCGCAAAAGCGATGTCGTCCAAGAAAGATTTCGAGTTGTACCAAGCGATCCGCCATTTGTCGATCCTGAAGGAACGACCGAACGCGGACCCGAAAGAAGTCGAAGAAGCGACCAAGCTGGTCGAGCACCGCCAAAAAACTTTGGGCGAACCTTCCGAAATGGCGCTGCTCTCGCGCTTGCATTGGTGGACAGTCGAATACGGCCTGATCGGCACACTCGAGAATCCGAAGATTTACGGCGCAGGATTGCTTTCATCGATTGGCGAATCGGTCTCATGCCTTGAGCCGGCAGTGAAGAAGATCCCCTACTCCATCGACGCGATGAATCAGCCGTTCGATATCACCACCAAACAGCCGCAGCTTTTTGTCTGCCGCGATTTTCAGCACCTCAAGGATGTGCTCGAAGAATTCGCGAGCAAAATGGCGTATCAGGTTGGCGGACTCGAAGGCATCAACAAGGCAATCGAGTGCAATAACGTCGCGACCTGTGAATATTCATCCGGCCTGCAAGTGAGCGGAGTTTTCACCGAAGTCATCACAGACGAAGACAATTCCCCGATTTATCTGCGGACAACGGACAAGACCGCGCTCGCCTTCCATGACAAAGAACTCGAAGGCCACGGTATCGATTATCACAAGGACGGATTCGGTTCGCCGATCGGGAAATGGAAACAAACAACGACATCGCCTGAGTCTGCTCACCAACGATCAACTGCACGCGCTCGGAATTGTTGAAGGCAAAAAAGCAAAGCTCGAGTTCGTCAGCGGCATCGTCGTTTCGGGCAAGGTCGAGAAAATCTTGCGTCGCGACGGCAGATTACTGTTGATCACATTCTCAAATTGCAGCGCGAAATACGGCGAGCGCATTCTGTTCGATCCCGACTGGGGCATGTACGACATGGCAGTCGGCGAGCGAATCAGTTCCGTGTTTAACGGCGCGGCAGACAAGGATGCCTACAATCAGGTAGCGCTCGTTCCGAAAGAGCGAACCATCAAAGTTCCATCAGACGCAAAACGAAGGCGCCTCGAAAATCTCTACGCACAGGTGCGCAAGATTCGCGAGAGCAAAACCGGTTACGAACGACTCGGCGAAATCTGGGAAACCCAGCAGGCCGAACATCGCGAAGACTGGCTGTTGTCGATGGAAATCTTCGAAATCCTCGACACCACCGATCAACAGCCGGAGTTGAAAGCCAGGATCGAGAAATTCCTGAACGAGAAGAAAGCGAAGACCAAAGATCTCGACGACACTGATCAGTTGGGGATTCCGCCTGGTCGAGTATCACAAGAAACCAGAATACCAGGCAGCGCTTCACGCCTCGCCGAACTGAGTAGAGCGTCGGTGCGCCGCGCCGACCGGATCGCCGCAGCGCGGCGTCCCTACCAGTCTCCTCTGTTGTCATTCCGAGCGAAGTCGAGGAATCTCTAGCTCTCGTTCGATCGATTACGCTCAATCCAGAGGATCTCTCGACTTCGCTCGAGATGACGATTGCGAGTGATTAAACGGTCTCGTCTTTGAAATGGCGTTTGCCTTTTAACGCTTTCGCGTATTCGTCCTTGCTGAGAATATTTTCGTCGAGCTGCATGTCGGTGCGCAGAAAGTTTTGGAACCACGCTTCGATGCGTTGCCGATCTTTCAGCACCTCTTCGGTGACGTAATTAGCGTCGATGTTGATGCAGATTGCGCCCACGATTCCGAATTCCTTTCGTTTAATTGGAATCGTCGTGCATTTGAATTTTCGCGCGCCGATGTTCAGCTCGTAATTCAATTTCTCTTCGTTGAGCAGCTGCCGGCGTTTAAGATCAATCAGCAGATTGGTTGTGCCGTCGCGCAAATGCCGGCCGGTCACGTTGTTTTCCAGAACAATTAGCGAGTGCGCCGGGTCGGCGAGATTGTGCAGTAAGATCTCGATGCCGGTGTTCGGAAACGATTTTCCGATCAGCCGCACAATCCGCTCGTAGTTTTCGAGGAATTCGTGCGTGTCGTCGGCGATTGTCTTGCCGTTGTATTTCTCGAATAGCTGCGCGTAAACCTTCTGCTCGGTGGGTTCGAGTTGCGTCCGCACGTTGTTTTGTTCGCCGATAAAAATGAGCTGTCGCGCGGCCGTATGATCTTCGTTCTTGAGGAAGTAATGCATGCCCAGCCGGAAATCCTTCAGGCTGAATTCGCCGAAATTTTCGCGGGTGACTGTGAACGGATAAAAATCGTACTCGTCGAGATTTCTGCCAAACTTCCGACGCCGTTCTTTGTATTTTCCCCAAATGAAACCGGCGACAAGAAAGAGCAACGACACAATGATCGAAGCGATCACATTGATGCTAAGCTCGCTTTGGAGCGCTTTGATCATATTCTTAACATCTTGTTTGCACTTGTAGCCACCGGTCTGTGGCCGGTCCCTCTTGCGAAGGTCATCTCCCTTGGAAGACGGCTCACAGAGCCGTGGCTACAACGCTTTCTTGATCTCAACCTTGCGTCATCAATCACAGATTTCCAGCGAGACTGGAGAGCGTGATATTCTCGACGAGTGTGTCGGTCGGGCGTGCCAGCGCAAACGCGACCGCATCGGCCACTTGCGTCGCGCTCATCATTTTTTTGCGCGGCCATTCGCCTTCCACGTAGTCCCAGATCTCGGTGGCTGTCGCGGCGGGATAAATGTTGATCACGCGAATTTTTCGGTCGCGCAATTCGTCGCGCACGCATTGCGAGAATCCTTCAAGTGCAAACTTGCTCATGCAATATGCGCTCCAGTTGGGAAATCCCCTTTTGGCTGCAACGGAGAGAATGTTCACGATGCTCGACCCCGGGCGGCATGCGCGGGGCGAAATGCTGCGTGAGCATAAACGGCGCAGTGATGTTCACGCCGACCGTTTGTTCCCATTCGATTGGCGTAATCTCCCTGAACGGTTTCACCACCGCGACGCCGGCATTGTTCACCAGCAAATCGATTCGTTCCTTGCCGACTTCAGTGATCATGTCAGAAACGCCAGCTGCAGTCGCCAGATCATGAACCAACAGAACCACTTTCGCGCATTGCGACTCGACGGCTTTTTCGCGTCTGCGCCAGCGCAACCGTGTCGCGCCCGTGCAAAAGCAACTCCACATCCTTCGCGGCAATTTCTCAGCTATCGCGCGACCAATGCCGCGGCTCGCGCCGGTGATGAGATAACGCTTCATGACTTCCCGCAAAAACGTCGCAACGCTCAACGCCCAACGTCCAACGCCGAATTTGGCAGGGACGCCGCGCTGCGGCGTCCGGACAGCGCAGCCCGCTGTCTCTACCAATGGATTACGTTCTGCGCAGTGTAAACCGGTTATTCGCCGTTTCCCACAAACGTAAGCGAACGAGCCGTTGCCCGAGGCGATTGTCGATCTTCGGCCAAAGCGCGCGGACGATATTTTCCCCGGTGGAAGGCGTGTCTCGAAAATCCTCCGTTTCGAGATCGAGATGTCGATCTCGCCATGGCTCAGAGCGATTCTGCCATCGCGTTCTTCAACGCCACAAAGTCGTAGAGCGTGCCGCTGCGCGCGTCGTATTCGCCTCCAACTGTCGCTTCCGTCAGATAACTGTGACCGTGGCCGCGCGGATTGTTGCACTTGCCGTAAAGTTTCGAGTTCTCGGCATCGGAAAGCGTGGCTGCATGCAATCGATGCGCCGCATGGAACGGCATCTGCAATCCAAGAAAAACGATCTTGTCTCCCCACGCTTCCGCAAAAAAATCGTCGCGCTCGTGCAAACGAACACGGTGTAACGGGAGCATCGTGTTTACGCGTTCGTAGATGTATCGCGCTAGACTCTCCGTCGTGATCGGACGATCCTTTAATCCAACGACCTCTTCGTTGAGATAGCGATGATCGAGTTCGGCGCGCAACGCTCGAAGACAAGCGTCGATTGCATCGTAACGGACCAACGAATCTTTGCCATTCCCGCATTCGCGCCGATTCCGAACGAAAAGTAAGACGGGCGCGATAGTTGTGTCCGTGCGTTGAAGTCGCCTGCCCAAACAGCCGCGCGTTCTCGTCCGCGCTCAACCGGGGCGACATCGTCCTGCGCGCTGCTGAAAATTCAAACCAGTAATTCGCCTCGCATGACGCCACTCGTAATAAAAAGTCGCGCTGCGTTCGGGCGATTCAGTCAGGTGACAAGCGCACAGTCTTGCTTCGACATCGGCGAACAGCGGAGCGACATCGACGTAGAGTTGCCGGGCGATGTTCTCCGCAGTCGGCGGAACGTCGCGGAAAGACGGAATTGTCCTCGTTAAGGAATTTGTGATCGAAACGTTCGCGCACAATTTTGCCGGCGCGCTCTTTGATTTCGCTGATGTTAATCAGCATTCCCGTTGTTGGATCGACCGGACCCGGTAAAGACAAAATAGGCGACGTAATTGCGACCGCTTCCATAGCGCGCATTCGTTTCCGGGCCGAAAGCGCGCAGGTTCTCAGCATCGCTCCATTGAGCAACGCGCAAACGCCGGGAAGCGGAAAATTCGAGGCGCTTGCTAACCGTTAGGAGCATCTAGAAACATACTACAATCGCGCCGCGATTTCTTTTGCAGCTGCAGCCGCCGCCCTGTGGGCGGCGCGGCGCTCCGCACAGCGAAGCGGCTACAGTTTTAATCTTTCAGCAGCGAGAGAAATTCGGAGCGTGTTCGCGCGTCCTCTTTGAAAACACCGAGGAGGCACGAGGTCTTCATCACCGAGTTCTGTTTTTCAACGCCGCGCATCATCATGCACAGATGTTTCGCCTCGATCACGACACCAACGCCACGCGGATTCAGAGCCTTCATCAACGCATCGGCGATTTGCATCGTCAGGTTCTCCTGGATCTGGAGCCGGCGCGCAAACATGTCGACAATTCGCGCCGTCTTCGAAAGACCGACGACTTTGCCGTTTGGAATGTAAGCAACGTGTGCTTTGCCGATGAACGGAATCAAATGATGCTCACACAGCGAATACAGTTCGATGTCTTTGACGAGAATGATCTCGCTGGCTTCCGACTCAAACAGCGCGTTGTTGATTAGTTCGTCCAAGCTCTGCCTGTAACCAGCAGTCAAAAATTCGAACGCACGCGCAGCGCGCGCCGGCGTTCTGACCAAACCTTCGCGCTGCGGGTCTTCACCAATTGCTTCGAGCAAGGCGAGAAAAGATTGCTCCATGCTTGCGACCCGAGCGGCGCCGCAACGCGGAATTCTGCTGATGCGACGTTCAGCGGCTTGCAGTTCAGTTTCAGTCTCGGAATTTCCGTCCCGCATAAGAGTAATTTAGCTCGCCTAGTCGGATGCCTCAAGGAGCAGCGGCCGCTAGTCTGCCGCATCGCTTTCGGAGAACGCGATCCACCTTAATCGAGCCAGCTTTGCGGATATTTCTCATCATCGAGCGCAACAGCCTGCTCTGTCAACTCGAGAGTGTGCTGCGTGTCGAACATTACCGCGAGCTCTTCGGTGCGCATCGCGTTCTTGCTCGCCATGATCGTGCCCGGGTGCGGCCCATGTGGAATCCCGCGCGGATGCAACGTGATCGACGCCGGCTCGATTCCGCGCCGCGACCCGAAATTTCCGCGCACGTAAAACAAAACCTCATCCGCTTCGACGTTGTCGTGCACCCACGGAATCTTTACGGCCTCAGGATGCGTATCGAGCATGCGCGGAGCGAACGTGCACACGACGTAGCCACGAATTTCGAAAGTCTGATGGATCGGCGGCGGTTGGTGCACCGTGCCGGTGATCGGTTCGAAATCCTGCGCGTTAAAAGTGAACGGATAAACGTATCCATCCCAACCGACGACATCGAACGGATGATGCGCCATCGTCACCACCGTCCAGCGCGGGCCGTCTTTGACCAGAATTTCGGTGTCGCCTTCTTTGTCTATCGTGTTCAACTCAGTTGGCCCGTGCAGATCGCGCTCGGAATAAGGCGAACCCATTTTGATCTGGCCTTCCTTATTTACATAACGTTGCGGAATTCGCACCGGCCCGACGGATTCGAGAATCAGATAATCTTCCTCCTCCACTTTGTCAGGCACGAGCTTGTAAGTGATGCCACGCGGAATCACGATGTAATCCTCGGCGCGATAACGTTGCTTCCCGAAGATGGATTCGAGTGTGCCGCCGCCTTTGAAAACAAAGATGATCTCATCGGCGCCGCCGTTTTTGTAGTATTGAAATTTGTCGTAAGCCTTTTCCGGTCGCGCGCGATACGCGGTCATGTCCTGATTAAACAAAATCGGAATGCGACCCGTGTAGAGATCTCCTTTGCGAGGAATAGTCGCCGTTTTCAGATGATGATGCCGCAGCGGGCTGTCAGTGACTTTCTTCAGCTCCTCGCATTTCAGGAGCTTTACATTGCGCACGCGCGTCGGCGGCCGCAGATGATACATGATTGAAAACGCTTCGTTGAAACCTTCCGTCGTAACTACGTGCTCGTAATAGATGCCTTCGTTCTTGTAACCAGGTCCGGCGCCATCGCGATGGAACCAGATGTGATGCTTGCGCGGCATCTCACCAAGTTTTTGATAATACGGCATTGTCGAATCCTCCTCTTTCTAGATTCGATCAACTCCTCACCCTCCCGCTCTACTCTTCGGAAGAGGCGAGACGACCCGATTCCGCTCCACGCGTGCAATCGTTGAGCACGTTTCGCTGTCCGCCTCTCCCCTGAGGGGAGAGATCAGGTGAGAGATCTCTCCATTCTACAAATTGCCTCGCGCAGCTTGTTCGCGCTCGATGGCTTCGAACAGCGCTTTGAAATTTCCTTTGCCAAAACTCTTCGCGCCTTTGCGCTGAATGATCTCGAAAAAGAGCGTCGGCCGATCTTCCACCGGCTTGGTGAAGATTTGCAGCAGATAACCTTCGTCATCGCGATCGACCAAAATCCCGAGCTGCTTTAACGCGTTGAGTTCTTCGTCGATGTGGCCGACGCGATCGAGCAACGTGTCATAGTAAGTCGAAGGAACTTTCAGGAACTCGAGCCCGCGCTGCTGCAATGCGGTCACCGTTTCGATGATGTTGTTCGTGCGCCATGGCGATGTGCTGCACGCCTTCGCCGTCGTAAAACTCGAGATATTCATCTACCTGCGATTTCTTTTTGCCTTCGGCCGGCTCGTTGATCGGAAATTTGACGAAGCCATTGCCATTGCTCATCACCTTGCTCATCAACGCGGAGTATTCGGTGGAAATATCTTTGTCATCGAACGTGAGAATGTTGCGGAAGCCCATCACATCTTCGTAAAACTTCACCCACGGATTCATCTGGTTCCAGCCGACGTTGCCGACGCAATGATCGACATGTTGCAATCCCGTCTCCGCTGCACGGAACGAAGGATCCCACTTCACAAAACCCGGCATGAACGGCCCGGTGTAATCATCGCGCTCGACAAACACGTGCACGACTTCGCCGTAAGTGTGGATGCCGCTAAGCACGATTTTGCCGTGCTTGTCCTCTCAGCGTTTTCGGCTCCATGTAACTTTTGCCGCCGCGCTTCGTAGTTTCTTTCCAAGCCGAGGTCGCGTCCTTCACTTTCAACGCGATCACTTTCACGCCGTCACCATGTTTGAGAATATGATCGGCAATCGGATGTTTTGTCCGAATCGGCGTGGTCAGAACAAACGTGATCTTGTTCTGCCGCACCACATAGCTGGCGCGCTCTCTCACGCCGGTTTCCGGTCCGCTGTAGGCCACCGGCTGAAAGCCGAGCGCGCTCTTGTAAAAATGCGCCGCCTGTTTGGCGTTACCGACGTAAAATTCAATGTGATCTGTGCCCTCGAGCGGCAAAAAATCTTCCTGCGCCGCAGGGGCAGCTTTCTTTTTTGGAGCAGCAATTGTCGTTGGCATAATGACCTCCTAACTCTCTCGCGCCCAGCGCGTCTTCTAAATATAAGATCGACGATCACGACTCGCAAGGCTGTTGCGACACCATCGCACACCAAGAAATTGTAGGGCGGGCGCATCGCCTGCCGTTCTCCCTAAAATTGGCAAGCGGAGCGCTTGCCCTACAACGTAACAGATTTATTTCGGCGCTGTCCCAGCGAGTTTTTGGAAACGCGGATCATTCCGGAGCGGATCGAACATCGGATCGAGCCGGAGCAGCGCAGGAGTGAGCGGCACGTTTGCAGCGAGTGCGCCCTCGTACGGAATCGAGAGTAGTTTCTGTAAAGCGGCGATGGCGCGGTCGGGTTCCCCCATGCGCGCCGCCACTCGGGCGAAGATCTCGATCGGAATGGGACCATCCGCCGCGTCTTTCCCAATCGGGATCGCCGCCATGGCGCGTTCGGCCAGAGTGAATGCGACGGCTTTATCACCTAAGCCCATATTGGTCAGCGTGAGATCTCCAATCAGGCTATAATTTTCCGGCTGTTCTTTGAGGAAAGATTCCAGTTCGCTGCGCGCCTGTCGCCAACTCTCCTGGGCAGCGGCATTGTCGCCCGCGACTTCTTGCGCCCAGCCTAACCAAAAGCGCAGTTCACCATTGGTATAACCCAACGCCGGATCAGGCTTGGCCAATATTTCCTTTAGCCGAGGGATGATTTGTGCAGGGCGGCGCTCCAGGATGGCTTGGTAAACTTGTGTTTCCAACGCACTGGAGTCGTCGGCGGCTCGGGTGCAGCGGAGCGAGGAGCGCTGCGGCTCGCGGCAGGTCGCCCTCGGCTTGGGCAATACCCGCCTTTTCCGCGAGGGTATCCAGGTCGTCCGGTATGATATTGAGAACCTGATCGAGTTTTCGCAGCGCTTCGGGGAAACGACGAAGACAGATATAGGAATACGCGTGCTGGGTAAGCAGGTAAACGTTGCGCGGGTCGAGCCGCTCGGCTTCGATGAAGTACGCCTCGCTCCGGTCCCACTGGCCTCGCCTCCGTGCGACATAAGCGAGCGACTCAGGAATCCGGCTGCTATTCGGCAGAAACTGACGTGCTTGCTCAAAGTAACGCACCGCAGTGTCGTAATCTTTTAGGCAAAAGTAGTGGTAAGCTCCCTTGGCCAGTACAGCCTCGCCGAGATTGGGCTGAAGAGTGAGCGCGGTTTCGGCTGCCTGCCGTGCCTCTTCACGCAGGGCGACCGTTGGTTGAAGACTCTCTGTGAGGTAGCCGCGCGAATCAACATATGACAGCAGCGCCCAACTAAGCGCGAACTTCGGGTCCAACCGCACCGCTTCTCTGAGATATTTCTGTGCACCAAGGGCGTTGGCGGGTGTGGTGGCAGTTTTCAATGTATAAGCCAGCCCGCGCAGGTAGGCATCGTAAGCCTCAGGATTGTCCGTCGGTTTCGCGGCGATCTCTTGCTCTTCCTGACCGCTGAGGTGCGCTCGCAACTGCTCGGCAATGGCTTTGGCCACCTCACTCTCGACCGAAAAGATGTCGGTCAGTTTGCGATCAAACGTATCGGCCCAAAGATGGGAATCATTGGCCGCTTTGATCAGCTGCACGTTGACGCGCACGGCGTCGCCGCTCTTCTGCACGCTGCCTTCCAGGATGTGGGCGACGCCCAAGTTGCCTGGCGATCTCAGGCAGATTTTCCGGTGCGCTTTTGTAATGCTGCGTGGATGTGCGCGAGATGACCTTCAGATCGGCGATCTTGGATAAGCGCGTCAGAATCTCGTCCTGGATGCCGTCGGCAAAGTAGGCGTTCGCTTTGTCCTCACTCCGGTTTTCGAACGGAAGCACCGCGATACTCTTTTCCGGAATATTGATGCCGATTTTGTCGATTTCTTAGAAACGAGGACAAAAGCGGCGACTGTCGCGGTGAGTAGTATCAGTGCAGTTGCCGCCACGGCAAAACGCGCGCGGGCGCGTTGTTTGTTGAGCGCTTGGAACTTTTTTGGAAGCTGCGAATTCCCGATCTCGTTGGAGTAGAGATTGATGACGCCAAGCTGCGTCCCATGTTTCACTTCGCAGGCGCCAAGATCGTGCAGGAGCGGCCGCCACTGTTCGTATTCTTCGAGATCCTCGGCAACATGCTTGGAAAGCAGAATGTGCCAGGCATCCCCGCATTCCATCACCCGCTGCGCTATGTTGAGACCCGCTCCCGCAAGATTCGTGCGACCGGTTACATCGATCACGCCGCTAACCGGACCGCTGTGTATTCCCATGCGAAGTTGTAGGCGAGGATGTTCCTTGAGCGCGCGGCTGATCTCCATTGCGCAGCGAACCGGCGCTTCAGGGCTGGTGTAAAAGACCAATGCCATTCCGTCGCCGGTAGCGATTTTGATCAAACGATCGGCTGCCTCAGCTTTTTGAAATTGCTCTGTAGCCCGAACGATTTGGGTCAGTTCTCCGACAGCTGCGTGTTGTTCGTTAATGGAAAGCTTCGAGTAACCGACGATGTCGGTGAACAAGACATGTGCGATCTCGAGTTGGATTTCCTTCTTGCCTTCAGCTGGCATGCTTATGCGAGTTACGGTCGCCCCCGAGTGTTATGCCATTTTTACGCCAGGTGCGTCGAGACGAAACGTGCGACCGGCAGGGCGGTTGAGGTCAATCGCCTCTACCTTTTAATGCTGCGCGCAATTTCAATCGTAGTGCGTTCAGTCGAATGAACCCAGTAGCGTCGCTCTGGTCGTACGCAGACGCGTGGCCTTTCATTCTGGCGATTTCCGGATCGTACAAGCTCTTCGGGCTTTTGCGGCCGGCGACGATGACATTGCCTTTGTAAAGTTTGAGGCGCACAACGGTTCGCGTTCGGTGATGAGCGCTTGAAGCGCCTGGCGTTCGGGTGAAAACCAAAAGCCATTGTAAACAAGCTCGCTGTATTTCGAGTGAGGGCGTCCTTCGACTGCATTCACGAACGCCTGCTACAACCGCGGCGGCAGGTGAATCGTCGCGATCATGCAGCGCGCGCTTCCGCCGCCAAGCTCAATCGTAGGGAGTTCAAGCGGGACAAGCCGCGCGTAGCGGCTCAGTCTTTCGCGTTGTTCCTCAGTCAATGCTCGAGTCGGCGCGACTGGAAAGCACCAGCAGTTTCTCGCCATCCGTATTGTGTAGTTCAATGGCATTGCCGGCGAAGTTCGCGATCTGATCTGCCGATAACTCAACGATCTCCTTTCCGGCCTTCTCCAGGCGCGCTCGCACCTGTTGCCGCTCGGCTTTGTTCCGGAATCATCTCCAGACCAACCATCGCGAAGGCCGTGCCGATGCACATCATCACATTGGTGTGATAGATCGGCTGACCATTGGACCCGATGCTGGTGAAGATGATGGGCTCGTAGCTGAAATCATCGGCAAAGCGTTGGATCACCTTCGGATTGGAGCGATTTGAGAGCGAGACGTACGCAATTTTGTTCACGTGATCGAGCACAAGACTGCCTGTGCCTTCCAGGTAGCAACCTTCATCCTCGAACGCCGAGTAATCGATCACCTCTGTGACCCGATAGTGCTTACGTAGTTCCTCGACGATATCCTGCCGACGCTCGCGACGCCGCAGGGCTGAATACATCGGGAAAAGCGCGATTCGCCCATCGTGATGCGTCGACATCCAGTTGTTAGGGAAAACCGCGTCTGGCTTTTCCGGCTCAGCTGTGTCTTCAAAGACATGCACGTTTACCCCGGCCGCGCGCAGCGTTTGCACGGCTGTGTCGAATTCGTTTCTCGCGACTAGCGTCAACGCATCCAAGTCGCGGTTGGCATCACGTTGGAACGCGTTATCTGCCGCCGTTTCCGGATTGGGATAAAACCGGGCCGGGCGGATCATCAGCACCGAATCGGTGCTTTGGGTGTGCGCAGCGCTTTGCGTCATTAGGCGGCTGTATACTACCCTACTCGCCTTGATGCCGCATGAGCCAGCAAAGGACTTATCGATGTGTCGAGGCCGCCGGAGTACGCCAGAACGATCTTCACAGATGTTTGATGTTCTCTTTCTGTCATCCTGAGCGAAGCGAAGGATCTCTAATCGTTTTGGATCGACGGCTATCAACACAACAATCAGCGATGTTTCGCTTCGCTCAACATGACAGAAATCAATCGCCAAAGGAGATGTCCACGTCGCGCGCGGTTTGGACCAGCTCACCGTTCGGCGGGACGAGCTTGAGACGATTGACCGCTTCGGCGATTGGCACGTGGCGCACTTGATAATTTTGATAACTAACCATCGAGCCAAAGTGGCCTTCGTTTGCTAGTTGCACAGCTTTGACGCCGAAACGCGTGGCGAGAATTCTGTCCAGTGTCGTGGGCGCGCCACCGCGTTGGAGATGGCCGAGCACGCAACAGCGCGTTTCTTTGCCTGTGCGTTTGGCAATTTCGCGCGCCACAATTTCGCCAATTCCACCAAGACGATATTCGCCGCTGTCCACGTCACGTTTTACTTGTTCGCCATGTTTTGGCCGTGCGCCTTCAGCGACCACCACAACCGTCCCGAGGTAACCAGCCGCCTCACGTGCTTGGATCACGCCTGCGATCTTGTCGTAATCGAAGGGGACCTCGGGAATTAGAATGATGTCTGCGCCACCGGCGAGGCCGCCGTGCAAAGCGATCCAGCCTGCATGGCGTCCCATTACTTCGACGACCATGACTCGCCTGTGACTGGCGGCGGTGGTGTGCAACCGATCCAGCGCGTCCACCACCACATCGACGGCGGAATCGAATCCGAACGTCGCCGCAGTCGCTTCAAGATCGTTGTCGATGGTTTTTGGGACGCCGATGCAATCAATGCCAGCTTCCTGCAGTTGTTGCGCGGTGACCAACGAGCCGTCGCCACCGACAATGATCAATGCTTTTACCTGAAGCTCATCGAGGATCTTTTTGGCGCCTGCAATGATATGCGTTGGCGCGACCGTGCGATCGCCGGCACCGACTTTAGCCACGAAATGGCCGCGATTCGTTGTACCGATGATCGTACCGCCCAACGCCATGATTCCATCAATGCTTTTGCGATCGAGAACAACATGATCGCCGGGCGGCAGAAGCCCTTCGAATCCGTCGCGGAAACCGACCACTTCCCAGCCAAGTTTTTCTGCGGCGAGCACAACTCCTCGCAAGACGGCGTTAAGTCCCGGACAATCGCCACCGCTGGTTAAAACACCAATCCGCGGCTTCATCTTCGCAATACCAGAATCAGAGCAATTTTTTTGGGTCGGCCAGACGACCGGCGGCCGCCCATTGATCGTAAAGCTGCCAACCGCGCTGCAAAAGCGCTGTTCCTTCATTAAATCGATTCGTGCTACCCAGGAGCACGACCATTAAATGACGCGGATACACAGTCTCCATCTGGCCTTGCCGAACAACTTCCGACTCACGGTTCGCGTAGAGAATCAAACACTGACCGGACCTCGCTGAGGTGCCGGTTTTGACTCCGTCGATGCCCATCTTGCCAAGAAGTTCATTCGTGTTGCGAAGCATATAATTGAGTCGCTGGCCAGCTCGATCGAACGAAATTTGGCGTTCTTTTTGCGAGACATAAAAACGGAAACTTGCCTTGTTCATTGCATATCGGGTCAAGCGTGCCATGTCTTCGGCCGTCGAATAGGGCAGCGGCTTGACCTTGTAATCGATACCGTGCGGATTAACAAAACGCGTTCGCTCCATGTTTAGCTGTTTGGCCAGCGCGTTCATCTGGGTAACGAACGCATCCATGGGCGTCATTTTCGAGGAAATGTCGCCGGGCAGAAGCGATCCCAACTGCGAACCGACATGGTGCGCCAGCGTGTAGGCCGCGATGTTGTCCGATTGCACAAGCGCGGCGTAGAGAAGATCACGCAACGAGATACTGTCGCCGGGCTGAAAGCCGATGTGGTTTTCGGAGATTCCAGCAAACGCCGCCTGTGGAATCGTGACGACCTGGTTCAGATCGCCTGATTTTTTCTCCGCCCAATCGAGCACGACACTCGCTGTCGCAATTTTCGTGAGGCTGCCCACTTGCAATTTTTTTCTGGGCTCTTGTTCTTCCAAAATGTAGCCCGTCTGCGCATCGGCAATCACGTATGCCTGCGCCGCAGTCGCCGTGCGAAGAACGGACGCGCTGGCAAGAATGACCGAGAAAATGATGAAAAATCGAAGCGACAAACGCATAAACACCCTCGAACGGCAGCACCTTAATCGTCGCGTTCTGATTCGCAAACGTCTTCGGGCGCGTTAAGGTCGATCGGCTCGCCGCGGCGAGACGATGGCAATGTCATTCTGATCCCGGAGACGCGGGAGAAGAATCTCTGGAGATTTCTGAACGGGCGTCCCGGCAAAGATAGTCAGAGATGTTTCGCGAAGCCTGTCCTGAGCAAAGCCGAAGGGCTCAAGATGACAGAGTCCTAGTGTGCTTTCTGCAGTGTTCGCGCGCGACTAATCAGCAAGCGCATCACAAAATAAACAATGATCGCCGACGGCAACGCGAAGAATAACGAGCCGACGAACGCCGGCCAAACCAGCCGTAAAAACAAGCCGGTGTTCAAATAATCGTGCAGCCCGAAATGGAAGCGGAGGCGATGCAGCGGCACAGGCCGACGCAAAATCCAGCAGCCCACCTTGTATTCCGCAAAATAGATCGCCGGCATCGCGAAGATGAGCACGTCATGCAACGTGACCGCGATCGCCGCCGCGATTTTGTTGCATCGACATACCCAGGCCACCCCGATCGAGAGCAATGTCTTGATGCTCCACAGCGGCGTGAAGCCGAAGAAAACTCCGATGGCCGACCCAAGCGCGATGGAATGCGGCGTATCGGCGATGGCCATCAATGTCACGTGATGCGCCACCAGCCAGCTCTTCAGCCGCGCCAGCGGTCCAGGCAATCGTGATTCGTAAACCTGCTCGCTTCCTTCGTGTGGTTCGTGCACTCTCCGATGATACGCAAAAATAAATTCGAGTCTGCAAGCTGCTGCGCGTTTGATCTCAATTGAAGTCCGTGGGGTTTGTTCTGCTTGCGTAATAAACGGCTCCGGCTACAACCAAAAACTTCAATGGATCGACCTGAAGCCCCTCACCGCTACGCGATTCGCGGAGGCAAAGAAGGCAAAACCCGCCTCGACCTCCTCGCTCGCGTGCTGCTTCCGACGACCGTGCAACTACTGGATCGCGTCGGTCTGAGCAGAGGGATGAAATGTTTGGACGTAGGTTGCGGAGGCGGCCACGTGTCGCTCTTAATGGCCGGCATCGTTGGACGGCAAGGGCGAGTTATCGGCACTGACACAGACGGAGAGATTCTCGCGTTGGCGCGAAAAGATGCCGAGGCAGCGAACGTGGCCAATGTCGAATTTCAACAGGTGGATGCTTGTGTCTGCCTGCGCCAGGAAGAGTTCGATCTGGTTTACGCGCGTTTTCTTCTCTCGCATTTGAGCGAGCCAGGGAACTGTCTCGCCGCGATGGTGGAAGCGTGCCGGCCGGGAGGAACCATCGTGATTGAGGACACGGATTTCTCTGGAAGTTTTTGTTACCCAACGTGCGCGGCTTACGAGCGGTACAAAGCGCTGTATCAAAAAGTAGTGCAGCGGACAGGCGGCGATTCGAACATCGGACCGAAGCTGCCGGCGATGTTTCGTAGAGTCGTGATCCAGGCGGTTGAACTTAACGTAACCCAACCCGCGCACATTCATGGCGAAGGTAAATTGATGGCGCCGATTACGATGTCCCGAATATCAGCCGCAGTGACTGCTGAAGGACTGGCGACCGAAGAAGAAGTGCGACAGATTTTGAATGAGCTAAATGAGGTGGCAGCAGACCGCGAAACAGTGATGAGTTTGCCGAGGATCTTTCAGGTCTGGGGCAAACGCGCCAATGGCGATTGAATGGTTGTTGCAGGCGACTTCAGAGCAACTCCAGTGTCTCCGCCGGTGACGTTAACGATCTGACCAAGCGCCTTGCGCAGCCGCAGCGCCGCGCGCGGCGCATAATCGAGATTGTTGTTGTTGAAAATCACATGCAACTCGCGTGCGTCCTGTGCGAGCTTCTTACTGCGCTCGGCGACCTCTGTGATTTCCCTGTCGCTGTAATCGTAATCGAAACGCGCAGCGACCGTTTTCCCAGTGATGTACGCTTTTGCGTTACGCCCGTGCAGCCGCAGATATGCAGCCTTCGGGTTTGTCACTTCGTCCACATCCGACCGCATCACGGTGAAATGATCCGATGCAGGAGCGTCAACGTGCACAAAAATTGCACGATGCTTTCGCACAAAATCAATTGTCGATTCCAATTGATCGTCCACTGCCCAATTGCGATTTCGAAACTCAATTGCAAGGTCGTACTCGCTCAACATTTCGATCAACAACTCGAGTTCGCCTAGCTGATGTTTCCGCGGAGAAAACGCCGGCGAAAGTTGCAGAAGTAACACGCCTAGTTTCCCAGCATTACGGATGATCGACATTGGGAGCAGAAACATTTTGAGCATCACTTCCTGCAAATCCGGTGTCGATTTCACGTTTCCTTTCGCATCTGTCTCTGCGCGCCTTTGCAACTCGGGTGGCAACAGTTTTGCCGGCGTGGAGTGAAACGAAAACAGTTGGTGCAACTTTACATCGAACGTGAAATCGTTCGGCGTCGCCGCGCACCAGCGCTCTGCCAATCGCGGTTCCGGCACGGAATAAAACGTCGAGTTCACTTCGACCAATTCGAAATGCTGGGCGTACCAACCGAGCCGCTCGCCCGCCGGCATCTTTTTTGGGTACCAGCGCTCTACAAAACCGGGATCCGACCAACTGGCTGTGCCGACAAGAATCTTTCCGCTCACACGTCAACGAAGCCGCGGCGTCTGCGAACGCAAACGCGATTCAGTTCAAGCCGCGCGGTTTTCCGATTGCGCGAAATCCAGATCTAAACTATTTATGAAATGCGGGGTGGAGCAGCCTGGTAGCTCGTCAGGCTCATAACCTGAAGGTCGCTGGTTCAAATCCAGCCCCCGCAACCAAATTACTTGCCGCACGCAGTCCTGTGCGCAAAGTTCAACGCCGCTCAATCGAGCGCATCGCGATCCAGAGTAGCTCAGTGGTAGAGCGGTCGGCTGTTAACCGATTGGTCGTAGGTTCGAATCCTACCTCTGGAGCCATCTGTGATGTTCTGGACATACATCATTCAAAATCCCGCAGGACAATTCTACATCGGTCAGACGGACGACTTGTCGGCCAGGCTTAAAAATCATAATCGAACTGACAAGATCGCCGGAAAGTTTACTCGCAAGAATGGCCCATGGACATTAGTTTGGTCGGAAGAACATCCAGATCGATCGAGCGCGATGCGGCGCGAGCGCGAGATCAAATCGTGGAAATCCGCGCGGTTAATTCGCGAGCGCCTGCTAAACAAGGCTTGAGTGGTAGAGTCCCGAGGCACTCGGGATTAACCGATTGGTCGTAGGTTCGAATCCTACCTCTGGAGCCATTTTTTAAACTGCAATCAATGGCAAAAACCCAGCCCCACTCCATCCCGGGCCAGAGGAAATTTATTTACCCCGTGATCGCTGCCGTGACGGGTCCGGTCTTAACTTTCACCCCGCCAGCTTTTTTCGGCGTATAAAGCAAAAATTGACCGCTGCCAACATCAATGGTTCGCGCCCCTTCGCCTACGCTAAAGATAGTCTTCTCGCCAAGACGTGTGATCGTTTGGTTCTTGAAAGTCAGCTCACTCCGGGACTGTACTCCGGTCTGCACTGCAGTGCCGTGGCTGACACTATCGTTCACTGCAGCCGGACGCGCTGCTGCATTCGATGGAATCACTCGAACGTCTTGGATGACTTGCGTCACCTTGGCTTCTTTTAGCTCGTCGGCGCTGATCTTGTTTGGGAGCCCGCCTGCAAGCGCAAACGCAAGTACGGCAATCGACAAAACAATGCGGTTTCTAATATGATTTTGGGTATGCATGATATTTTTAGGAATCACCTTTCATGCCAACTCGGCTCGAAATCAAATCAAATTAGAATCAAGCCACATTGGTTATTGAACCAGAGGCATTTAAAAACCATTTTCTACTAAGAAATCCACAAACCGCTATTGAAGGCGCCTAACTCTAACTCCAACCTAGGGCCACCGCCGATGCATTCTTAGCCCAGCCATGCCTTACTCTAACCCATTGCATTCGGCAACGCGATACATCGCAGCCGCTCACACGATGCCGTGATTCGTGTTTACGATGAGGCGGGCAATGTGGTCGAGACGCACGAGCATGCGGGCGAATTCAAAAAGTGTGTTCATAGCGCTCCGAGTGCGCGTTCTCGCCTTCAGGCTGCGAAGCGACTTTCTGCAAAGCCGTCGTGACCGGTTCAATCTCTTACACGTAGCTTTTGTGTCCTGAACCAGTTCTTCACTCTCCCTGACCAATTCAATTGCTCGCTCAATCAGACTTTGTGCCCCAAGATAAATCCAACAGCCGGCATTCGATTGCACTCTCCTCTTTTATTTCGGTGCAAACGCTGTGGTTTGCCGTATCGGATCAGTTCGACCCCATTGCCGCTTCCAGTTCAACAAACGCAGTCAGCATTTCATCCGTGCGCACAACGAAGCGCTTTCGGTCGTCGCGATTCGGTTCAGCAACTCTGACGTGGAGAGTGACAACACGTTCAGAGATGTATTTTATCGGTCTTCACCCAGCGCAGAAAATTCCGCTGCGCCCTTGCAACACGCTCCGCGCGTTCGCGCCTCTCGCGCTCGGTCGGAATCTCGAACAGATTCCGAATCATCTCGTCTCGGGCGCGTATGAGCCGATGCAAGTAACGGGTCGGCAAGCCCTCGCTAAAGCATGATTTCGTCGGCTGTATATCGTCTTTCACTTACTTATCGGCCCGGTTCGCCTTCGAGCTTGCACATCGACCTCATTCGATGCGCCGCCACTTCCTCGGTCATCGTACAATGAGCCGGAGACAGGTGCGAGCAGATCCATGAGCCGCGCCTCATAGGCATCGCACATTGGGGATTCGCCATTTGGCAGAACCCATTCGGGATGTTGTATCCGCAGGTCGTCATGAATCTGTTGCCGGAGGTCTGTGATTGCGTCGGCTTTTCTCATAACCACTCCCCTTTGATTCCCTTTAACAGAAATTCGCATTTTAAGCGTCTGTCGTGGGTAGCCCGTCAAGCTGATTACACCATCAGAGAATTACTGATCAAAAGTGCGAATTGTCGGCGGTTGAGTTAAACGAATCGGATTGCCCCTTCCAGTTCCAGAAACGCGGTCAGCATGCAAAGGACGACTTCTCTTAGTGCGCCAGATGTGAAAAGGAGCCTTCGCCAGGCTCCGAAAAGCAAAGAGTCTTCGATCAGATTAAGGTCGCCTGACCGACGGACTGTCGATCCGTTTCATAGCGATATGTAGCGAATTGTTGCCGCCGGATTGCCACCTTTCGGTGAACAATCACCGGAAAGTAGGAGCCTCGTAAAAGCGTCGCAAATTGTTGCCTGGCTGGATGGGCTCAGCCGGCCAGCCAAAAACGATTCTTATGTACCTTTTTTGCGATCGCGCCCGCGTGGAAAACAAGACGCATGGGGCTTAACGCCTTCAATCCGTCTCAGGAGAAAAATGGCCATGACTAATTTCGTTTCGATAGTTCGCCTCGTGCTGATGTGCAGTGCGATCTTTTTCGACTCGAGCACACTAGCTGCATCACAGAAGTCCAGCCTAGATGGAACCTACATCCTCGACCAAACTGAAAGCGACAATATAAATGAGGTAATTAAGGATGCGGTGGGGAAGCTGAACTTCCTGACGCGAGATATCGCTCGAGACCGCCTCAAGAAACTGAACCCAGCTTACCGGCAGATAGCCATCAGTTCTCCTTCGAATGAAATCAGCGTCACTGCGGATAATCAGCCGCCGTTACGGACACCGGCGAATGGTGCACCTGTCACTTGGACTGCTCCTGACGGACGAAACGTGAACGCTAGCATGCAGTTGGTAGGTGGGCGTTTGGCGCAGAAATTTACCTCCGCTGACGGGCGCAGAGTTAATAATTACACTTTAGGCCCTGATGGGCGGACGCTGACTATGCACGTGACAGAAACAAGCCCCCAACTGCCTGAAAGTATTACGTACAGACAAGTTTACATACGAGTCCCCTGAACACCCTTCGCAATCCAAAGCTGAGACCTAGCCCAAACTCCATCCGGCATCGTGGAGAAAATGGACGCCTACAGAGCAAAGACCCGCTAGACTCCGGTTGCCTGGGCTACTTTAAAAGCAAGGTAGCAGAGCAGTTGGAAGTCCAAGCAGATCAAAGCCACTTCGAGTGTAGGCGAAAGAGCATCACTTAATTTCTCTTGCATGTTCGATCTCATTTCGTGGCGCGACAAAGAGTTGGCCGTGTTTTACGACGAGGCCGGCAATGTGATCGAGACCCACGAGCACAAGGGCGATTTCAAAGAGTTCTAAAAGTAAGAGCAAGGCAACCGCGAGACCCGTCCACATCCGATTGTAAACCTGTCTTTCTGAACCTTCGCCCGGTGAATCGCGTAGAAGAAGATTGTTCTGGGGGGAACAGCCGCCTCTCACACCTTTCGGGTGTGGGGGGCGGTACTTTTTGACCACCAAGTCGGATGATGCCGAAGGACGATTCGCAGAGCAGGTCTCTTAGGCGCACTCACTTTGGCTTTGTAATGTCACCAGCTTCCGTGCCAAGTCTCCAAAGGCAGGGCTAAAAGCAGAGAGGATCGCCAGGTTCATTCTTTGAACCAGAGGCGTTTATGCAGCGCCTCATTTCTTTAATCGCCAAAAGCGGCTATTCCAGTGAGAGCGAATATACAGCTTCATTGTTACGCCGCGTGCGTCACAATGAGGCCAATGGTGGTCTATTTTTGAGGCTCTCGGCAAACGCAAATCGCTGATTCAAGTTCAAAAACGCCGTCAACTTTTCCTCCGCCCGCACAACGAAACGCTTTCCGTCGCCGCGATGTGCGTCTGCAATCCAGATCGTTCGGCCCGTCGGAATCAACGGCTGAGACCCAGCCCAAACTCCAACCGCGCTTCTTGAGATCGTTAGCGATGATTTCCCAGTACCGCTTCCCGCGCGATAGATTCTGCCGTTTTTGTCCTTCACCCGGCAATGACAAAGTGATATGAGAGGCGCGATGAGACGGCGCACGTTGATGTCGAAGATTCTCATCTTGGTGGTTTGTCTCGCGTTTTCCGCGAGCAGCATGGCGGGTGAGTCTACTAACATCGGCGCAGACGATGCGCTCAGTCGCTTACTGAGTGACAATAGGCGATTTGTCGCTGGAAAATCAAACGAGCCTACAGGTCCGGCACTGATTGAACGTCGCCATGCCCTGGCAAAGGACCAAAAACCATTTGCTGTGGTAGTGAGTTGCTCCGATTCCCGCGTCCCGCCTGAACTCGTTTTCGATGTAAGCTTAGGTGACATCTTTGTCGTCCGCACCGCTGGAGAAGTAGTGGGTGCGGTCGAGTTGGGCAGCATCGAATACGCAGTCGAACATTTGGGAACACGCTTGATTGTTGTGCTCGGGCACCAACGCTGCGGAGCGGTTTCCGCCGCTGTTTCGGGAGCGACTGAGACAGGAGACATCCCGGATGTATTAAAAGCGATTTTGCCAGCAGTTGAAGAAACGAAAGGCGGGTCCGGTGATGCAATCGACAATGCTGTGCGTGCGAACGCACGCAATATCGTGAAACACTTACAGAGCGCCGGTCCTATCATCGCGCCGCGCGTGCAGTCGGGAGAAGTAAAGGTCGTCGCCGCGTACTACAGTCTCGATACCGGAAAGGTTGAATTGCTGAAGTGAAGTGGCGAAAAGAAATCCGGTCCGCCCCCGCAAAGATCATCGCGGCGTTGATCTGATTTCCGATGCGCTGCCATTCGGTCGCCTGTGGTACAGTGGGCCAAACCCTAAGCGTATGAAGATGATCTCGGGCGCTGAGCAACGTCGTTAGGCGCCGCGACGCAGACGCGGGATAGAGCGATACGTGAGGGTCTCGTTTGCTGGCGAGAGCCGACCGAGTTGCTATCTTGTTCCTACTGTCAGCCGCAACCGTTATGGTGAAACTTCGCACATTTGGGTTTCTTGCTATTGTCTTGGTAGGATTTCTCTTTTCTTCCTGTGCCGTGTTTCACCGACGCGCCGCCGTGAGCGCCCCGGCTCCCGCCGGTGCAGCCGAATTGAAAGTCACGCAGAGTATCATCCCGCCAGGGGAATGCGGACGTCCCTTGCATCGGCCGATGCGTCCGACATATATCACTATTCATTCGACCGACAATACGTCCCGTAGCGCCGACGCATTGCATCACGCGCTCGCCATGAACAAGGGGCTCCGAGCCCGTCACAATCGCACTGGATTTCTCACCTGGCATTTTACTGTGGACGATCATTCCGTTTACCAAACCCTCCCCACTAACGAAACCGGAGAGCATGCCGATTACGAAGGCGAGGGAAACAGGTCCTCCATCGGGATCGAAATGTGTGTAAACCAGGGCAACAACCTTGACAGTACCATCGACCGCACCGCGCAGCTCACAGCCAAACTGATGCGGCAATATGATATCCCTCTCGATCATGTTGTCCCGCACATGCACTGGCGCATGATCCGTTACAGTGACGGCCGCGATTTGGGGTTCAAAAAATGCCCGAGAATCCTGCTCGATGGCGGTCGTCTTGGTCCAAAATGGAGTGCATTCATGGCAAAAGTCTCATTTTATGCACGTTGAAGTCGGCAACGAACGTCACATCCGCCCCTTCATCTGGATGCGATGATCCTGTTTTTGCAACAGAAATCTAACCAATTGATGATGCCAATGGCAGTGCAGCCTGCACACATTTACGAAGTCCATCCGAGCAAAGACAAACGCGGTGTTCGTTTTCGATTTAGAATGCAGGGTTAATGAGCAAGAGCGCCGAGTCGAACAGTTGAGGAATTTAAACTGCGCATTGCAGCAATTATACGCACGAATCCTGAGGAGATTCCGATGAGGAAGCCGTAAACCGGCAACGAAATATCGAGTCGATCACAATCCGCCTTCCGACTGAGTTTCTAAAAGTTGTGCGGTACTCTTTGTTTTTTCAGGCGGCACGTATTTTTGCCAATCAATGATCGTGAAATGCCACCATTCGGTGCGTAAGCCGCAAAAACCAGCCTTGTGCATAGCGTACCGCAGCAAACGCAGGTTTGCGCGTATTTCGAAAGACGAACCCATATAAGGCAACATTGCGGCGGGAGTAAAATCGTCAAAGTCCGTTGGCATGGGGACGTCGCGAGTCCGAGAGTCGACCAGAGTGGCGTCCACGGCAATACCCCAACTATGCAGCGAGCCGGCGCCGATTTCGGGATTGGCAACGTAATCACTGTTGTGCGACGCCTGCCAGAGCATGGCCTGCACTGCTACCGGCCGATACGCATCCCAGATTTTCAGGCCATATTGATAACGGCGCAGAATGCTTTGTGCCACAGCCAAACGTGAAGCAATTTCGGGACAAGCGAGAGCGTGTGTTCCACGGGGATAAAGCGAATGTCGAAGGAAATTATGTCGGCCTGCATACCGCAATTCGACCGTAATCGTCCGGTCAACGGACTGAACATCAACAAGTGGTCCGCCAGCTCCTGCACCCGGTGGTAGCAACGCTGCTGTCATCGCAGCGCTTAACAAGATACACGTGCTACCGATTCTCATTTTCTATTATTTAATATGTTGCTATCGCGGCGGACCCAGCAGCGGGCACTTCAATCTCTTCTCAAGTAACTGATCAATAACCACAGGCCAATTGCTGCAAAAACTACGGCAGAGACTAAATACGCAATGACGCATAGCGGGCCGTATGCGCTTGGCATCTTTCGTAAGGAATAAGAGACTCCAGCAAGAATCAGGGCGCCTCCGATAGGTCGCCAGACGGACGTTCTGCGGGGGCGTGATTTCAAAAGGCTATTGTAACGAAAACCGTGCGTGTTAATCACCATCTTCTTCGGATTTTTTGGCGCGAAGTTTTGAAAAAAAGATTAAAATCTGCCCTCCGTCGCGTCCCAATCCGAAGGATATGCGAGACATCGCAGCCGTTCACACGATGCTTTGATTCGCGTTTACGATGCGGCTTGGCAATGTGATCGAGACGCACGAACGCAAGGGGGATTGCAAAGAGTTCTAAAGATCAGAGCCAGGCAACCGCGAGACCCGTCCGCATCCGATTGTAAAGCGGTTTTTCTGAAACTTCGCCCAGTGAATCCCGTAGAAGAAGATTGTTCTGGGGAGAAACAGCCGCCTCTCACACCTGTCGGGTGTGGGGGGCGGTAATTTTTGACCGCCAAGTCCGATGACACCGAAGCCCTCGTTTCGCTAAAAAATAGCCGAGCAAAAGGCTATATGCTGGTGTCTGGCAGACCAATATAATCTCTATCGGTCTCAGCCATTGAGTTAAATTCATTTGCTTAACCGTTGCTTGAAGCCGCAAAAGACAAGCGCGGCGTCGATCTAATATCCGATGCCCTGCCATTCGATCCGGCGCCGTACGGTGAGCTGGACACAAGTGCGAGCAGATCCATGAGTCGAGACTCGTAGGCATCGCACATTGGGGATTCGCCATTTGGCAGAACCCATTCGGGATGTTGTGTCCGCAGGTCGCGGTGAATCTGTTGCCGGAGGTCCGTGATAGCGTTGGTTTTTATCATTTTCTGGCCTTAATCCTTTCCTTCGGAAAATTTTGGCCGGCATGGCAAAAAAGTTTACGGGACACCGCGCGGACGCGATTTCGCGCCGAAGCGATGCCGTCGCGAACGCAATCGGTTACGCGCTGATGCGGTTGGCTTCAGCGCTGTTGTGTCTCCTCTGTTGATCGACCCTGGGGCGTTGCTTCAGCTAAGATGAGATTGCGCCTTTAGCGCTAAAGACATTCGTGTTCATTCATGATTCGTGCGTGCCGTTTTTCTTCACCTAAGAGCATTTTCACACACGAAAAGCGGCAAGCTGTTCACCTCTGTTCACATTCTCCCCTAGGGAGATTCGTCTTTAAAGATCAGGAGGTATTCCTTACCTAAAAAACAAGGTTTTTTCTTTACAGGCGGGTTTAGGACATAGAAACTCCGCGACCTTACTTTGGATACGCGCGTCCTCCAACTAACTGGCAATGCGGTCGAACCCATCGGGCAGCCGCGATCGCGACAACGTGGCAAAATCAACCCCTAACAAGTCCGCGCTGCAAGGCTATTTCCCTCAAACCCCATAACTGTTCTCCCCAAACCTTTAACAAAATCAGCAGCTAGCTGTTCCCCCCAGACGCCCTCCAGAAAGAGCCCTCCAAACGCGACCCAAGAACAACTAAGCAAAAATACTAACGAGAATTATAGGGAGTTCGCCACGGCGAACGCCCTATCGCATCAGCCAAAAAATGTCCCCCCTGACCCATAACGACAAAAAATATGTGAAGCACTTGGATCATCCAAACATTTTACCCATTTATGAACTGGCCCAGTGCGAAGATGAGCTGCCGTTCTTCAGTATGAAGTTTGCCGCTGGCGGCACCCTGGTCGAAGCTGGGCCCGCTTTGCCTCGCGAGCCGCGCCGTGCCGCGGCCCAGGGCGCTCAGTCAGACCCGCGGGATCGCCTCTCGACTGCCGATAAATTCTCTCATCCTGTAAAATTTTTCGGAACTTCGCCCTCCAGTTTCCGTAGAAGTAAGCATGCGGGAGACTAAACGAACTTGACAGCAACCTATCCCGACATATCGTCGCCCTTACTCTACTGCGGCGGCAGCATAAACCTGGCCCCAACTTGGTTTCGGTTCCCGTTTTTTGGCAGCCGGTTTTCGCACTTTTGAAAGGGAGTTTTTCCAGAATTTAGTCCGTTGTCACATTTCTTTGATCGCCGAAAAAACTAAATGTTGTTCCCCTTTGCGAATTCTGACGACCGCTCAGCCACAGGCAGACGGGCCATACCTAAAAAGTATGACGTGCTACCAACAAGATATTGGCTGGCCAATATACCCCTTGCCAGTTAGCGGCGTAGCAGCAATTGAAGGAACTCACCAGATGAGGATAGAAGGTCACCTCCCGGACGCGGGGCGCGCGACCAAGGGCGGCAGCCTGTCCTACAGGCCAACGGAAACGGGTCGAACGGAAACGCTCCTCATGTTGCGAGCGAACTCTCGGCAACCTCTCTGCGCAGGGTGCCTGGTTGGAAAGCCAGTCTCGATCTTACGTGCATTCTGCTTTTACTGCCGCTCTGGCTACCGCTAATGATTTTGCTGATGCTGGTGACGCGAATCGCCTCGCCTGGTCCGATCTTCTACCGGCAGAAACGCATTGGCTTGGGCGGCAGACATTTTTTCATCTGGAAGTTCCGGACCATGAGGTTGAGCGCTGAGACACAAACTCACGAGCGCTATTTCGAAAATTTGATGCGGGTCGATTGTCCGATGACGAAGCTGGATGCTTATGGCGACCCTCGCCTGGCCCCTTTCGGTCGAGTTCTGCGTGCGAGCGGTTTGGATGAGTTGCCTCAAATTTTCAACGTGCTCCACGGTGAGATGAGTCTGGTGGGTCCGCGGCCGTGCACCCCAAATGAATTTGCCCGCTATGAACCGTGGCAACGGCAACGCGTGAACTGTCTGCCGGGCCTGACCGGCTACTGGCAAGTAAACGGGAAAAACAAAACCACGTTCCGCCAGATGATTGAGATGGATCTATTCTATTTAAAGAACATGTCGATCTGGCTCGATCTGAAAATCATACTTAAGACCGGCACCGTTATGGTCGGGCAAATCTTCGAATCCCGCCAGGCGCCGCATCGCAGCCAACAGGAGGATGGAAGCCCTGGCTCACGAACGATGATTTTACAAATCCCAGCGGAATCAGATTAAAGCGCGCTCGCCCGGCAATTTTTTTGGTGGCGGTCTGTAAGGTTTAATCTGACGGGCTTATCAGGCAAAAAACGAACGAATCCACAAATATGAAACGAAAAATCGACATCGGAGTAGTCGGATGCGGCTATTGGGGACCTCTTTTGGTTCGCAACTTCAAAAGTCTTCCGGATTGCCAGCTCAAAGCAGTCTGCGACGTCAACGCAGCACGCTTAAAACATCTTGGCGTGTTATATGGGGATGTTGAGGGCATGAGCGACCCGCAGCAATTGCTCAATGGTTCAAACTTGGACGCCATCGTCATTGCCACCCCAGTGAAGCACCATTATTCATTGGCCAAGGCGAGCCTGCTCGCAGGCAAGCATACGTTCATCGAGAAGCCGATGGCCTGGTCTTCCGCCGAGTGCGAGGAACTAATCGAAATCGCCGAGCGCAATGGTCTGGTCTTGATGGTCGATCACACCTATCTCTACTCGTCGCCGGTGGAAAAGATTGCCCAAATTGTTCAAGCCGGAGATCTGGGCGAGATCCGCTATATTAATTGTCGGCGTCTCAACCTGGGACTATTCCAAAAGGACATTAATGTCGCCTGGGACCTGGCGCCGCACGACATCTCGATCATTCTCCATATTCTTGACGAATTTCCCACCACGATCAACTGCCAGGGAAACGCTCATATTACGCCGGGGGTAGAGGACGTGACAAACATGTCGCTCGCCTTCTCGCGCAAGCGCTTTGCAACCATTCAGAGCAGTTGGCTCGAGCCGCGGAAGATTCGCGAAATGACGATCGTCGGCACGCGACGCATGATCGTATATGACGATTTGCAGACACACGAAAAGATCCGCATCTACGATGCACGGGTAGAACGTCCGCCGCACTACGACACGTTTGCTGAATTTCAATACTCGTATCATTACGGGGACAGCTACATCCCATACGTCCACCAGGAGGAACCTCTAAAGCTGGCCTGCCAGCATTTTCTTGACTGCATTAAAACGAATTCTGAACCGCTAACGAATGGCCTGCGGGGACTGGAGATGGTCAGGATCCTCGAAGCGGCTAGTGCTTCTCTCAAAATGAATGGCGCACCGGTGACATTTTCTGGTTCGAATGGAGCAGCGTCGGCTCCCAAGCCCCCCAAAGCAGTAAAGCTTCTGCCGGCTGAAGCATTCGCCTGATGAGTGGCGCGCCAGGCGTGGCACCGGCTCGCTGCGGAACGCGTGAAGCTTTTGGCCGGAGCTGCCCGGATTGTCAGCGCATCAGCCAAGCCGCAAATGAAAGTTCCCTTTCTTGATCTGAAGGCGCATCACGCGCCCTTGATCGACCAGTTCGATCGCGCCATTCGCAAAGTAATCGAGAGCAACGCGTTTGCCGGCGGGCCGTTCGTGGAGGAGTTCGAAAAGGAGTTCGCAGCCTACTGCGGTTCGAAATATGCCATTGGCGTTGGCAACGGCACAGACGCGCTTTGGCTTACTCTCCTGGCGCTTGGGATTGGAGAGGGCGATGAAGTAATCACTGTTCCGAACACATTCTTCGCCACAGCCGAGGCCATTACCTATTGCAGAGCTCAGCCGGTGTTTGTGGATGTGGACGAAGACACGTTCACAATGAATCCGGCGGAACTTGAGAACAGTCTGACGGAGAAAACCAAAGCGATCATTCCGGTTCACCTTTTCGGACAACCGGCGGACATGGATCCGATTTTGGAATTCGCCCGGGCACACGGGCTTTTTGTTATCGAGGATGCGGCCCAAGCTCACGGCGCTGAGTACAAGGGTCGAAAAGCAGGCACTCTCGGTGACGCCGGCTGTTTCAGCTTCTATCCCGGGAAAAATCTTGGCGCTTTTGGCGAGGCAGGCGCGGTCGTGACGAACGACGCTGAGTTACGAGAGAAAATTCAAGTCCTTCGAGACCACGGTCAGGTCCGAAAATATTATCACACCCTGGTTGGTTGGAATTGCAGGATGGACGGGATCCAGGCGGCAATTTTGTCCATCAAATTACGCCATCTCGAAGAAGCAAATCTGCTGCGACGCGAACGCGCTTTGCAATATAATCAGGCTTTCGAGGGAATCGAAGGCGTTGCTACGCCGTTCGAGGCGGATTATGCGCGGCACGTTTATCACGTCTATGCGATTCGAGTGCAGGAACGCGACGAAGTTCGGCGATTTCTGGAGGAGAACGGAATTGGCTGTGGCGTGCACTATCCCATTCCGATTCATCTTCAGGAGGCCTGTCGAGATCTCGGCTACACAGAGGGCGCGTTTCCAATCGCAGAGAAGCTGGCCGAGGAATTTCTTTCCTTGCCGATCTTTCCTGAATTAACCGAAGAGCAAACCGAATATGTCGCTCGCTGCGTCAGCGAAGTGACTGGTGTGGAAGCGCTCGTCTAGATTTTGAAGACTCTCGAACAAGCGGAAGCAGCGGAAACGACGCCGCTCGCTGGCGACGATTCTTTTGCGGAACCGAAGAGCAGTGACAAATCGCTGCAAGTGCGGATTCTCGATCCTATCAACGATCCGGCCTGGGACAATGTTGTTGCCTTACATCGCGATGCCGGTTGTTTCCACACCAGCGCCTGGGCGAAGGTGCTTCACCAAACTTATAACCATCAGCCTTTTTACCTTCAGTTTTCCCGCAGACACCGGCTAGCAGCGCTGATTCCGCTGATGGAAGTACGGAGTTTGTTCACCGGTCGCCGTGGCGTCTGCCTTCCATTTAGCGATACGTGCGAACCGCTCATCTTTGATCCAGAGACGGTGGGCTTGGTAAGAGATCATCTCGTTCGCTTTGCGCAGGAGCGTCGCTGGAGACACCTTGAAATACGCGGGAGCAAATTCTTTCAAGTCGCTCCGGGTTCAGCGGAGAAATTTTATGGGCATACACTCGATTTGCGCGGCAGCGCAGAGGAACTGGCCACTCGCTTTGCCAGCCCGGTTCGCCGGGCTATCCGCAAGGCAGAGCGCAGCGGCCTAAAGGCAGTCGTCGCCCGCAATCGCGCGGCCATCAATGATTTTTACCACCTTCATGCGCAAACACGCCGGCGGCACGGTCTGCCGCCGCAACCGCTGTCGTTCTTCCTGAACATCTACGAGCATATCATAAACCGCGGTCTCGGTTTCATTGTTCTCGCGCAGCATGGGCCGCGCCCAATAGCCGCCGCAATTTTCTTCCGCTTTGGAAAGAACGCCCTTTATAAATACGGCGCTTCTGATAAAAGATTTCAGGCATTGCGCGCCAATAATCTTGTTATGTGGGAAGGCATTCAGTTTTTGGCGCGCAACGGCGCGGAAAAATTGCATTTCGGGCGCACCGAGCAGGAAAACGAAGGTTTGCGACGGTTCAAACTTTCCTGGAACACGCAGGAGGAAACAATTGATTACTTCCGGGTTGATCCATCCGGTCGTCACTGTTTAGCTCCCGCGCGATCCCACGACTCCGGGCTCCACAAGAAGGTCTTTGGGAGCTTGCCACTACTATTGAACAGGCTGGCGGGCTCAATGATCTATCCGCATCTCGACTGAAAGGTTAAAACTATGACTAAAGTCCGACAAGAAACACATCATCACTCTGGGATACGCCTGAGTGACATCCTCTTTGCGCTTTTCAAGCGCAAGTGGACGATTATCCTTTGCGCACTCGTGGGCATCATCGCCGCCGCGACGTTTTATTTCTTTTACCCGCCGGTGTACGAGTCACAGGCCAAGTTACTGGTGCGCTATGTTCTGGAAAGGAGCGCCATCGACCCGGTCGAGGCAGAGAAAGCCGTGGCCGCCAGCTCAAGCAGCTACACCGATAGAGTCATCGGCGCTGAAATCGAGATTCTGACTAGCCGGGATCTGGCGGTGCAAGTAGCTGAGGCAATCGGTCCCAGGCGATTGATGCCACCAGCTACGGGCCTGCTAACCAAAGTCGCCCACAGAATCGGCCTCAAACAACTCCCCTGGACAGTAACAGAAGGTGAAGCGGCCGACAGCATCAGTTCGGGCTTGAAGGTGATCTCTACCAGAGGAAGCAACATCATTCTTGTATCCTACAAAAATCGCGACCCGCAGATCGCGCCGCTCGTTTTGCAAGAGCTGTTGAGTCGTTATTTCATCAAGCATCTTGAGGTGCACCGCTCCGCTGGCGCCTTCGATTTTGTAACCCAACAAACCGATCAGGTTCGAGCGCGCTTAAACCAGACGGAGGATGCCCTAAAGGCGCTGAGGGACAAGACGGGGATTACCTCGCTAAAGGACGGCTTAGACGCCCTTACTGATGAGACGGCGAAAACCCAGGAAGCGCTTGATGCCGCCGAGGCTGAGCTTGCTCGAACAACAGGCCGTTGCCGACCAGAGCTGGGGAAGAGCAAGGCAAAGCAGTGGAGAATCAAAGGGCGCAGTCATCTGGAAAGAGCTCGGTCAGCGTAAAGGCCGAGGTCGCCGGCACACAGGCAAAGATCGAGGCGCTTAAGGCCCGGCTTCGCGATATTCAGCAGAGGACAAAGCAACTTTCTGACCTGGGTCCGCAAATTGAAGAATTGGAGCGGAGGCGAGAGATGGACGAAACGAATTACAAATATTTCGCGGCATCGCTCGAAAAGGCACGCGTCGATGAGGCTTTGGATCCTTCCAAAATGCCCAACATTAGCGCGGTTCAGCGACCCTCTCCACCCGATGCTGGATACCAAAACGCGCGATAAGATTGCCCTTGGACTGGCCGGTGGCGGAATAGCCTTGGGTATAGCACTCGCACTGTTAAGGGGATTGGCTTTGAACCGGACCGTTGGGCGGCCACTCCAACTGGAGACGCAGTTGCACATTCCGCTCATGCTCTCGATACCGTACTCCAATGGTCGGAACGGCCATTTGGTCTTGCCTCCGAACGGTTCACCGGCAAATCCGGGAACGCCGGTGACGAAGCGACACCACTCTAACCTGGCGCCCTGGGATGCCGGCCATTTCATGCGGCGCTACTGCGACGCGATCCGGGATCGGCTCGGTCTTTATTTTGAACTGAAGCACTTGACGCATAAACCGAAGCTCGTGGGTGTTGCCAGCTTTTCGAAGGCAGCAGGAACGTCAACGCTCGCCGCGGGGCTTGCTGCCTCACTTTCGGGAACGAACGATGGTAAGGTGCTTCTTGTCGATGTGAACCTGGGTCCGCAAGAGGTGCACCCCTTCTTCAAGGGCAAGCCTGCGTATCCTCTCAATGCAGCTCTCAAGCCAGATGACACCATCGCCTCGGCTTCGCAGAATCTCTATCTGGCTACTGTGGGATCACCTAATGCGGGACCGGCGCAGCTCGGTTTGAAAAAGTTCTTCGACATGATGCCGAACCTAAAAGCCAGCGACTTCGACTACGTTATTTTTGACATGCCCCCATTGGCCCAGACGAGTCCCACATGGGGGATGGCTCCTTTCATGGACAAGCTTTTGCTCGTGGTCGAGGCGGAAAAGAACAACCGTGAGATGATAAAGCGCGGCTATGGGAAGTTAGTCGCGGCGCGAGACAATGTTGACGTGGTGGTTAACAAGACGCGTTCCTACGTTCCGAAGTGGCTGGATGGTGAATCTTGATTAACAAGGGCTGAAAGCGAAAAGCTGAAACGCTGAAAAGCTGACAACTGAAAGCCGGAATGCGTTTATCAGAAGATTTGCGCAACAGAACGAAGCGGTTCGCGTCCGATGTTATTCAATTATACGTAACATTGCCGAAACGGCGCAAGGAAGTCGAGATTCTAGGGAACCAGCTTCTCCGATCTGGGACATCCGTTGCGGCGCACGCTGGGCCTGTGAAATACAACGATGATCTACGTGTACGTGCTGCGCTCCTTGCGTGACAACTGACTACTGACTACCGACTACTGGACCACCGACTACTGTCCCCTGTCCGCAGTTTACCCGCCGTGGCGGGTCCTCTGACCTCTGACCCTCTGTCCTCTGTCCTCTGACCATCTGTCCGTCCTCAGCTTGTCAGCTTTTCAAACATGAAAATCCCCTTCGTTGACCTGCATGCCCAATACCTCTCAATCAAGCGCGAGATCGATAGCGCGATTGCGGATGTAATTGCTCAGTCAGCCTACATTCGCGGACCGCACGTGGACGCCTTCGAGGAGGCGTGGGCGAGAACGCTTGGCGTGAAACGTTGCATCTCGTGCGCGAACGGGACCGACGCAATCTACATCGCCCTGAGAGGGCTTGGCTTGAAACGCGGCGACGAAGTGATCACCTCGGCACATTCCTGGATCTCGACATCTGAGACCATCACGCAGGCCGGCGGCCGGGTCGTGTTTTGTGACACGGACGAGGAAACCTTCACCATTGATCCCGCTGATATCGAAAGAAAGATCACGCCTGACACCGTTGGCATCGTTCCCGTTCACCTCTACGGGCAGCCGGCGGACATGGGCGCGATCATGGCCATCGCAAGAAAGCATAACCTGTGGGTCCTGGAAGATTGCGCCCAGGCGCATCTCGCCAGCTATAAAGGACAGCTTGTGGGAAGCTTCGGCAACGTTGCGACGTTCTCCTTTTATCCGGGAAAAAACCTGGGCGCCTATGGGGATGCTGGATGCGTTGTGACCAATGACGATCGGCTGGCCGATTGGATGACAACATTCGCTCGACACGGCGGAAAAGGCGATCACGTGATGGAGGGGATCAACAGCCGCATGGACGGGCTGCAAGCAGCTATTCTGAACGCGAAACTACCTCATTTACCTGCATGGACTGCGGCGCGCCGTCGTGTTGCCGCGTGTTACAACGAGCTTTTAGAAGACGTGGGCGATGTTATTACGCCAACTGTGAAGTCCGATCGCGACCATGTGTATCACCTCTATGTCATTCGTACGGAAAACAGGGACGCTTTAAGGGAGCATCTCAGCGAGGCAGGTATCTCCACCGTTTTAAACTATCCGAAAGCGCTGCCATTTTATCCCGCCTACGCTTATCTCGGTCACGTTCCGAAAAACTTTCCAGCCGCTTACTTCAATCAATCCCGTATCCTATCATTGCCGATCTATCCAGAAATGCCGGAAGAGGCAATCACGCATGTAGCTAACGTGATCTCGCAGTTTTGGAGCTCGGAATACCCGAAAGTAATCGAGTTGACTGCTGCGAACTTGACCGGCATCGAGCATCGAACGCCAGTTCTGTCAGATGACTGATCGCGAGCGCAGCCAGAGGACAGAAGACGGAAGTCAGAGGACAGAGGTCAGAAGTCAGTCAGCGACCAGAGAAAACTCGACAACCCCTGAGAAGCCAACCTTAGGTACCAATCAGCAGTGCAGATTAAGTCAGCTAAAGATCTAATTGTTTATCAGAAGGCCTACGCGCTGGCGATGGAAATCTTCGAACTGAGTAAGAACTTCCCCGCTGAAGAGAAGTATTCTCTTACAGACCAAATCCGACGTTCCTCGAGGTCTGTTTGCACCAACATTCGGGAAGCATGGGCGAAGCGGAGATACGAAGCCCACTTCGTGAGTAAACTGACCGACGCAGATGGCGAGAATGGCGAGACCGACACGTGGCTCGATTTCGCTCATGATTGCGCCTACCTGTCGACATCCGATCACGCAATGTTGATCGAAAAATGCCATGAAGTCGGCGCGATGCTCGGGAGCATGATAACCGGTCCATCATCGTTCATCCTGCGTTCGGCATCTGACGTTCGACATCTGACATCTGACTTCTGACTTCTGTCTTCCATCATCGGTGATCCGTCGTCAGTATTCTAGCAACGCTATTCATCTGTCCTCAGTCCTCAGTCTTCGGTCATCAGGTTTAATAGAACAAAATACGAATCGCTAGAACATGAGGCGAACAGATCATCCCACAGTAAGGGAAGCCGAAAGCTTCCCGTTTGTTGATGATTCGCTAGCCGCGAACCTTCCAAGAATTCGCTCTATCGGAATTGTCGAGGTAAAATTCGGCAGGAACGTCACTGTCGTGCAGCCGGTCAATCTCTATGGCTGCGAAATCGGCGACGACACCTTCATCGGGCCATTCGTCGAGATTCAAAAAAGGGCTACCATCGGGAAGCGTTGCCGGATTCAATCGCACGCGTTCGTCTGCGAGCTCGTCACCATTGGCGATGATTGTTTCATCTCTCATGGGGCGATGTTCATCAACGACCTTTTCACTATCGGTGGCCCGGCGGGAGAACCAGAGCTTTGGCGGTCGACTAGACTCGGCAATCATGTGAGTGTCGGAACCAATGCCACCATCCTCCCGGTTACGATCTGCGACCAGGTGGTCATAGGAGCCGGTGCAGTCGTTACCAAAGATATCGTCGAGCCCGGCATTTACGCCGGCAATCCCGCGCGGCTGCTGCGCGGCTCTAGAGCACGCAGCCTGACGACTGATGACCGACGACTGATGGCGGAGATCAGAGTTCAGAGATCAGATGTCAGAAGTCGGAGATCAGAGATCACGCTGTAGGATGAAAGAAGAAGGGTCGTTGATCATGCTTCCGAGCATTGCTCCAACTTCCTGGCATTTTTCAATGAAAACCTCATGGTCATGTTTCGACAGGTATCCGCAGTCGAAAGCAAAATCGAGCCACGTTTCCGTTTCACCATTTTCACCATCTGCATCGGTCAGTTTGCTGACAAAGTGTGCCTCGTAACGACGTTTTGCCCATGCCTCGCGTAGATTTGCGCAGACTGACCGGGAAGAACGCCGAATTTGATCGATGAGCGAGTACTTCTCCTCTGCTGGAAAGCTTTTGCTTGCTTTGAAAACCTCCATAGCGAGTTCATAAGCTTTTTTATAAACGGTCAGATCCTTGGGTGATTTTATTTGCATGTTGCTCCTTCGATGCTTTCGGAAAACCCATATCAGACAGCTCGAATGTTTGTCCAGCGCTGACCTCTGACTTCTGACTTCTGACCTCTGACCTCTGACCTCTGACCTCTGACCTCTGACCTCTGACCTCTGACCTCTGACCTCTGACCTCTGACCTCTGACCTCTGACCTCTGACCTCTGACCTCTGACCTCTGACCTCTGACCTCTGACCTCTGACCTCTGACCTCTGACTTCATGTTACGAAACAGAATCTATTACCGGCTAAAACCGTTCATTCCGCAGCGAATCCGAACGGTGGTTCGTCAACGGATCGCCGCGCGCGTGCGCCTTAACGTCGCGGACAAATGGCCGATTCTTCCGGGTTCCGAGCGTCCTCCACAGAATTGGACCGGCTGGCCCGAGGGCAAGAAGTTCGCCGTTGTGCTGACGCACGATGTGGAAAGCGCAGTTGGTTTACGAAAGTGCCGGGAACTGATGCAAGTCGAGATGGGGTTCGGGCTTCGTTCGTCATTCAACTTTGTTCCCGAAGGTGGCTATCGGGTTCCCATCGAGTTGAGAGAGGAATTAACGCGGAACGGCTTCGAGATAGGAATCCACGATCTCAGACATGATGGCCGGCTTTTCGCGTCCCGCCGCGAGTTCGATCGCAGCACGCCCCGAATTAACCATTACCTGAAAGATTGGGGCGCCGTCGGGTTCCGGTCGGGTTTCATGTTTCATAATCTGGAGTGGTTGCATGCGCTGGATATCGAATATGACATGTCCACGTTCGACACTGACCCATTCGAGCCGCAGCCCGAAGGGCGCCATACGATTTTCCCGTTTTGGGTCGCAGCGCCTGCGAGTCAGAAAGTCAGATCGGATCAGACGCGTCAGACTCTGATCTCAGTCATGCCGCCGGCCGAGCCGGCGGCTACGTCGAGCTTCCGTACACGTTGCCCCAGGATTCGACGCTCTTTTTGTTGTTGCAGGAGCGCTCTATCGACCTTTGGAAGCAAAAGGTGGACTGGATTGCACAGAACGGAGGCATGATCCTGCTCGACACCCACCCGGACTACATGCGGTTGAATGGAGAAGGCGGTAACCATTCCTATCCGATCGGATTCTACGCTGACATTCTGACCTATATTCACTCGAAATATTCGGGGAACTACTGGCACGTCTTCCCTCGAGAAGTAGCGAACCTTGTCCGCGAAAGAGAACAACGCCGCGAGCTCGTCAATAGGAGCGATGTTTCTGCGCCCGTGCGATTCACTTCGAAAGGCAAGATATGGATCGACTTGGATAACACGCCGCACGTTCCGTTTTTTGAGCCAATCGTAGAAGAACTAAAAGTGCGCGGTTTTTCTGTGCTGTTGACAGCTCGTGACGCTTTCCAGGTCTGTGATTTGGCTGACAAGAAAGGCCTTCGATACGTAAAGATTGGAAGACATCACGGCAAGAATCCTTTTTTAAAGGCTAGCGGATTGGCTTATCGCGCGTTTCAGTTAAGCCCACTCATTTTACGAGAGAAACCTGTCCTTGGTTTGTCGCATGGCGCGCGGTCGCAATTGCTGCTCGGAAATGTATTGGGCATTCCCACTGTGACTAATTGAGGATTACGAGTTTTCTCGTTTTCCTATTATGATGCGCCCCTCTTGGATTATGGCACCGAGCGTTATCCCGGATGACGCGTTGCCGCTCAGGAACGGGCGTATTCGAAAGTACGCCGGGATTAAGGAAGACGTCTACGTCTGGAAATTCAAAGCTGATCCAAGTTTGTTAGGGGATTTAGGAGTCGCCGAATCCGATTTGCTTATTACGGTCAGGCCACCGGCGACGGAGGCTCACTATCATAATCCGGAAAGCGAAAAATTATTCGAAGGCTTTATGGATAAAGCGTGCGGCACGGAACATGTGAAGATTGTTCTGCTGCCGAGGAACCAGAAACAGGCCGATCACCTAAAGGGAGAGTCGCCCGAATGGTTCGCGCGTGGTCGCGTCGTTATTCCAAAAGCGGCCATTGATGGGCTCAATTTATTGTGGCATTCCGACCTTGTCGTTAGCGGGGGCGGGACGATGAATCGTGAGGCGGCCGCCTTGGGCGTGCCTGTGTACAGCATTTTCCGGGGAACCATCGGTGCTGTTGATCGCCATCTCTGCAAGGAAGGTCGGCTAACCCTGGTTCAGTCGACCGAAGAAGTTGATACGAAAATCCAGCTGGTAAAACGCACAAGAAAATCGCTCGGCCAGGTTACGTCCAGGCGCACCCTTTGCCAGATAGTCGATTACATCGAAGAGATTGCGGGCAGCGTAGTCAGTAGTTCGCCACGGCGAATCCGTCCGTTGGCGGATCAGTAGTCAGTTGTCAGTAGTCACTAGTCGGTGGTCAGTAGTCAGAAGTCTGGTAGTCAGTAGTCAGTAGTCAGTGTCAGTTGTCGGTTGTCAGTAGTCGGTCCTCAGTCGTCTGTCCTCCGATCTCAGTATTTCAGCGTTTCAGTTTTTAGCCTTTCTAAAGATGAATCTCCTTATTGTTGCCGGGGCGCGACCGAACTTCATGAAGGTCGCGCCTTTGATTAAAGCGATCCAGGCGTCCAACGCCAGGGGTCAGAACCATATCGAATGGCGCCTGGTTCATACCGGCCAACATTATGACTCCGGCATGTCCGAGATTTTCTTCGCCGACCTCGGCATTCCCGCCCCCGACTTCAATCTCGAAGTCGGCTCGGGCTCGCACGCAACGCAGACGGCCAACATCATGCTTCGCTTCGAACCAGTCCTCTTGAATGCCTTCGCTCCGGTCGGTAGTCAGTCGTCAGGGGTCAGTGGTCCGCCATCCGATTGGGTCGTCGTAGTTGGCGATGTCAACTCCACCATGGCCTGCACACTGGTGGCGGCAAAGATGGGCGTGCGAACAGCCCATGTGGAAGCGGGCCTGCGCAGCTTCGATCGCACCATGCCGGAGGAGATCAACCGAATCGTGACCGATTCGCTGGCTGATCTGTTGCTAACGCCCTCCGAAGACGCCAATGAGAATCTTCGGCGGGAAGGAATCCCGGGGGAGAAAATCCGGTTGGTCGGGAACATCATGATCGATTCGCTCGTGACCCATCTTCAGTCCAACAACGGCGAGATCCTGCAACAGTTGGGAGTTACCGACCGCGGCTTTCTTTACGTCACCCTGCATCGCCCATCCAATGTCGATCGAAAAGAATCGCTCGCAGTGATTGTCGAAGAGCTCAATCGAATCGCCGATGACTGGCCCGTCGTATTTCCCATTCATCCGCGGACCCGGAAACAGATGACCGAGTTCGGGCTGGCGTTCGATAAAAAAGCCGGGGTGAAACTACTCGACCCGATCGGGTACCGCGACTCGATCGCGCTGACCCAGCATGCGCGATGCGTCCTGACCGATTCCGGCGGCCTTCAGGAAGAGAGCACCTATTTCCGCACGCCATGTCTGACCCTGCGGCCAAACACGGAGCGTCCGATCACGATCGAACTCGGGAGCAATCGTCTCACCAGCACTGGGAATCTCCGCAATGCGCTGGAAGAAACCTTGCAGGCTGAACGAAGAATCGGGCGGGTTCCTCCAATGTGGGACGGCCAAACCGCCGGTCGCATCGTGCACGCGCTGCTGACCGCTGACCTCTGACTGCTGACCTCTGACCTCTGTTTGTCAGCATTTCAGTTTTTCAGCTTTTTCGTCATCGATTTCTGAAGTAAATTTCGGAAATGAGTGCTGCCATCGAACTACCAGGCCCAATCGTTTTCAGCAAGAGGCTTTACACCTACGACGAGTTGGTGGCAGAAATGCCCGAATCCAACCAGCCCACCGAGTTGTGGGACGGAGAATTGATCATGTCGCCCGCGCCATCATTTTTTCACCAAAAAATTGTGTTTCGCTTCCAAAAGGCGCTTAACGATTGGGTCGTCGCGCACCGGCTGGGCGAGGTTGTCGGAGCGCCTATCGATATGGTCCTCTCACCGCATCGCGTTGTTCAACCCGATGTAGCCTTTATCGCCAATGAAAGACTGAACATCATTGAGCGTGGCATCATGGGGCCAGCCGATCTGGTGCTGGAAGTGATTTCACTGGGTGGTCGCAATCGCGACCGCATAGAGAAGAGGGATCTCTACGAGCAATACGGCGTCAAAGAATATTGGATTGTCGATCCCGAGTCCGAAACGGTGGACGTCCTGGAGTTAGTGAACGGGCGATTCGAACTAGCAATGCACCGCAAGGCTGGTGAAAGTGCGTCCTCGCCCTTGCTGCCAGGCTTTGAAGTTGCAATCGGTTATCTCTTCACTGGCGAGTAAGCGCTCGTCGTCTGTCCTGTAGTCCGTAGCGTCCGTTGTCCATAGTCAGTAGTCCTGTCGTCCGTCCTCCGTCATCTGACTTCTGCCCTCTGACATCTGACTTCTGTCCCCTGCCCTCCGTCCTCTGACCTCTGACCGCTGATGTCTGACGTTTGATTCCAACTTGTCAGCTTGTCAGTTTTTCAGCTTTTCTCTTTAGCCCATGTCCCTTCGGGTTGCCATTTGCCTCCTGTTCGTGCTCGGCTTTTCAATTTACGCCTGGCGTAACTGGTTTGTCTCCTTGTGTGCCGCCATTGTGTTAATGGCGTTTCTCCAACACCCCGACATGCCCAAGAGTATGTTCGGTATTCTTGGATTTAATCTTTGGAATGTTCTTCTGCTCAATGTTCTTGGCGGGTGGATCGCCAGCCGTCAGCACGAAGGTTTGATTTGGGACATGCCGAGGAGCTTGCAAATCGCATTTCTATTCTATCTTACAGTAGTTATATGGGCTTTTTTGCGCCTGGTTTACAATCCTACGGAGTTCTATCCATTTGCTACGTACCAGATTCACCGTGAATTATCTGATCAATCCTGTGAAGTTCTTGATTCCCGGGATTTTGCTTTACGATGGTTGCCGGACCCGAGAACGGGTGGACTGGGGGTTAGCTTCAATCATTCTTCTTTACTTTCTACTTTCAGCACAAGTGATGCGCCACATGGGACTGCAAATCGATCTTTCTGGAGCAGAACTGAGCAGCAAAGCATCCAATGTGATTCATCATTCCACGGGATACAATCGAGTGGATATGTCGATGATGCTCGCCGGGGCGAGTTGGGCAATGGTTGTCTTCTCCCTGCTCAGAAACAACCGGCTGCAGTGGGCCTGCTGGGTGGGTGCCGGAATCATTCTGTTTGCGCTGGCATTAACCGGTGGGAGGATGGGTTATGTCACGTGGGGTTTGGTGGGACTCGTCTTAGGTTTAGCTAAATGGAGGAACTCTTGCTGCTGTTACCCATGGCAGCCGTCATGGTTTGATTTGCCTCCCGGCGTCAGAGAGCGAATGCTGGAAGGTTTTGGCGGGCGCAAGGGAGCCTTATGTAGAAGACCGACTCTTCTCAGATTACTTCGGGTAGAACGGAGATGTGGCCTTACGTGATACAGAAGATCGAGGAATCGCCGCTCCTGGGATACGGCCGTCTGGGAATGATCAGGACGGGGCTATCTGATGAGCTCAAGCCAGGAAGTTGGCGAAGCGTTCGGACATCCTCATAACGCTTATCTGGAGTTGCTTCTCGATAACGGTATTATCGGAGCTCGTGCTATTCCCTCTTTGCTCATGATCGTCCGGCGATCGCTTCCGCCTCTTTAAAAATGGAGAGTTCGTCCTCTATCAAGTCGCCGGCGGCGTGGCGCTCGCTCTCTTCCTCGCACTCCTCTTTGCAGGTTTTGGGGCTCAGACCTTCTATCCTCGGGAAAGCACCTTGGGCATGTGGGCCGCGGCCGGAATTGGCGCTGCGCGTTTGGTTAGAACGCGAATCAGGGGGAACGGCGCTCCTCGAGGGCGAGGCGAGTGAGGAGCCGGCAGATGAATCCACGTTGCAGGAGGCGGTCTACCTGTAAGTGCGGCGGTCCAACCGCGCGAGAAGCATATTAGATGCGTGTCCTGGTCACCGGCGCCGCGGGTTTCATCGGCAGTCACCTCACCGAGCTTCTGGTCCACGAGGGGTTCTCCGTCCGGGCCTTCGTCCACTATAACTCAAGTGGTCGCTGGGAAAATCTTGAGCTATTCTCAAGCTCGGTTCGGGACGAGTTGGAGATCGTTCCCGGGGATATCGCCGATAGCCGCTCGGTCGCACAAGCTGTGGCGGGATGTGAGTGGGTGTTTCATCTGGCGGCCTTGATCGGGATACCCTATTCCTACACCGCGCCGGCATCCTATCTGCAAACGAATATCGTCGGGGCGTTGAACGTGCTGGATGCCTGCCGCGATCATTCGGTGCAGCGTCTAATTCATACCTCTACGAGCGAGACCTATGGCTCGGCCCAATATATTCCGATAGACGAGAAACACCCTATCGTCACGCAGTCACCTTACTCGGCCACCAAAGCAGCCGCCGACAAGTTGGCAGAAAGCTACTGGCTAAGTTTTCGCACACCTGTTACTACGGTTCGACCCTTTAACACATATGGGCCACGTCAAAGCCAGCGTGCAATCATTCCCACTATTATTGCCCAGGCCTAGAACGGGGATACCTGAAGCTCGGCAATCTCAATCCAATTCGTGATTTGACTTATGTAACGGACACTGCGGCCGGCTTTCTCGCCGCCGCACGTCTGACCCACACGCTGGGGGAAGTAATCAATCTCGGTGTCGGGACGGGACTTCGGTGGCCGAGCTCGTGCAAAGGGTCGGGCAACTGATCGGACGCGAGCTAAAGGTGGATTTGGAGCAGGCGCGCGTTGCGGCCGGAGCATAGCGAAGTGGTACGTCTGGTGTGCGATAATAGAAAGGCGCTATTGCTAACCGATTGGAGGCCAAAGGTCGATCTGATGGAAGGTCTCAAGGCAACGTTGGAGCACATTCGGAAGCACCCGGCAAACTATCTCGCTCGTGGATATGTCGTCTAGCTGCGGCGCAAAGAGCCATTGAATGGGTGCCACAGGCCACCGTATCAGGACAGTGATTCTCGCCGGCGGGAAGGGAACTCGTTTGCGCCCCTTGACCGCGGTTTTCCCGAAGCCGCTCGTTCCGCTTGGAGATAAGCCGGTTATCGAGATCTTGCTGAGGCGCCTTGCTGCCTCTGGGCTGAAGGACGTGACCATTTGTATGGGATATCTCCGGAGTTGATCCAGGCAGTTTGCGGCGACGGATCGCGATTCGGATTGCGTATCGAGTACGTCAGCGAGGAACAGCCGCTCGGGACAGCAGGCCCGCTCTCCCTTATCTCGAACCTAACAAACCCTTTTCTTGTCCTGAACGGCGACTTACTGACTACCCTGGATTTCCGGGAGATGATTCGATACCATCGTAATGAAAAGGCCGATTTCACTCTCGCGGTATTTCCGCGGCAGGTTCAGATCGATTTTGGCGTGGTTGAGTTCGACCGGGACAAGGAATTTAATGGGTACAGAGAAAAGCCGACCTATCACTTCGAGGTTAGCATGGGTGTAACGGGACCCAGTCTCTCGGTCGTTAGGCATATCAAGAAACTAGAGCGCTTGGATATGCCTGAGCTGGTTCTGCAAGTGCACCGGAGCGGAGGACGAGTGGCTTGTTACCGTCAGCCCGTCGTTGGCTTGATATTGGGCGAATGGATGACTACGCCCAGGCGCAGGAAGAATTTGCGAAAAACGAAGCGGCATTTTTACGGTGCGATTGAATGCGCAATCGATATGGATCACCGGGGCCGGCGGATTTTCGGCCCGGCATCTCGCACAGTATCTGCGACAGCTGCCCATCGCGCTTGAGTTGGTTGGCCTTGAACGCTTCCATTTCCAGAATCCAAATTTCGACCAGGTTCACAAGATCGACATCACCGATCCGGAGCGATGCCAGCTTGTCCGGTCGCACCCGCCTGATCGGGTACTTTTTCATCTCGCCGGCGCAATGCCTCCTGCGGAAGATGCCGAACTGTGGCGCGTTAATGTCGGTGGCACGCAAACCCTGCTTCAAACTCTGGCCATAGCCAAAAAGCCGCCTCGGATAGTGACGATTGGCTCCGCGGACAGGTACTACCCACTTCGGCGCAACCTGGTTGAAACCGACAAATGTGGTGGTGAGACGGCATATGGCAGAACCAAATGGGCCCAGACAGCAATCGCGCTGGCTTGTGCTCGTGAGTTGGGAATGGATGTAATGGTTGCGCGCACTTTCAATTTGCTAGGCCCGGGCCTGTCGGATGCCCTGGTCGCCGGTTCGCTTTGCGCTCAGTTTGCCGGCAACGGTCCTATAAGAGTGGGCGACACAAATGCGAGCCGGGATTTTGTTGATGTCCGCGACGCAGTCAGAGCATACTGGCAAATCTCGGAAAAGGGCAAGCGCGGCGAAATTTACAACGTCGCTACCGGACGCGGAACAACGATAAAAAAAAATGCTCGCGTTGTTCGTGAAATTCG
>CAWIYE010000002.1:0-181186 GCA_963840305.1 uncultured Verrucomicrobiae bacterium | reverse complement strand
GACCCTGCTGCCCAGTCACCACCTTGGCCTGTAGTGACCCCCTGGTACTTGACCTAGAGGAATCTGCTGCCTCAGCCTCCCAAATAGCAACACGCTGAGCGAGAGAGAGAAAAAAAAAAAAAAAAAAAAAAAAAAAAAAAAAAAAAAAAAAAAAAAAAAAAAAAAAAAAAAAAAAAAAAAAAAAAAAAAAAAAAAAAAAAAAAAAAAAAAAAAAAAAACCAATTGCCGGTCGCGTTCATTATTTAACACCAGACATTCTCGCGCTGCGGAACGGGATTAAAGATTCGGTTCCAACTACTGCCCGAGTTAAAGATCGACATGTTCAACACCAGCATCGGGTCATGCCAACGCCGGCGCGCGCGAAACCACTTTCGCAATTTTTTCTGATATTTCGTATGCATTGCGATCATTTCCTTTCGTTAGGCTGCTCGACGTTGGAAGCGAACAGCACCAACACCAGCGCCCAGAAGATCGACATCATGATCATGGCTGGTCCTCCCTTAACCGGCCGCGCTCGCGGTTATCACCGACTGCGGCGGCGCAAGGACCAGTCGCAATTTTCGAACTGCGAGTCCTGAAAGCGTTTCCGGTCCGCGTTGCTGCCATTCGGCGACGAGCTTCCAGGCACGAGCGTGTCCGAGCTCGGTTGGCAGAATTGTTGATTGCGGGGTTATGTGACGTTTTGAATTTTTCATGCTGATATTATGCGACCGAACTGTGCTGCTCGTGAAAGACCATGTTTCTTCTCTCAGCATGCCCGAGGGGCATACCGCGCCGCGTAGGAACCGCAGCCGCGGCACGATCGGGCGTGCAGATCGCTCATCACCAGCGATTGTTAGGTATGCAGACGGTCACCTTAAATAGCGGCGTCGAGATGCCCATTCTGGGCTTCGGCGTTTTCCAAATCCCGGACGCAAAAGAATGTGAACGCACTGTGTTGGACGCGCTGAGCGTCGGCTATCGACTCATCGACACGGCTGCGTCGTATGGCAACGAGGAAGCTGTCGGCAACGCGATCAAGCGCAGCGGCATCGCGCGCGAGAAGCTGTTTATCACCACGAAACTGTGGGTCACCGGCGCTGGCTATGATCCGACGAAGAAGGCACTCGAGCGATCGCTTAAGAAGCTGCAGCTAGAATACCTCGATCTCTACCTCATTCACCAGCCCTACGGCGACGTCTATGGCTCTTGGCGTGCGATGGAGGAGTTATACCGCGAGCGCCGGATCAGAGCGATTGGCGTCAGTAACTTTCATCCCGACCGCGTGATGGATTTTATTCTACACAACGAGGTGCCGCCCGCGGTCGATCAGATCGAGACGCATCCGTTTCATCAGCAAATCGAAACGCAGGAATTCCTGCAAAAGAACAATGTGCAGATCGAATCGTGGGGGCCGTTTGCCGAAGGCAAGAACAACATTTTCCAAAACGAGCTGCTGCGCGCCATCGCCGCTAAGTACGACAAGAGCATCGCGCAGGTGATTCTGCGCTGGCTCACGCAGCGCGGAGTGGTCGCGATTCCCAAGTCCGTCCGCAAGGAACGGATGGCTGAGAACTTCGCGATCTTCGATTTCCAGCTTAGTCGTGAAGACGTGACGGCGATCGCCTCCCTCGACACGAAGCAGACCGCGTTCTTCGATCACCGCGATCCCGAGATGGTGAAATGGATCAGCACCGCGATCCGCAATACGTAAGCCTCTCTCATCTATGATTGCTAATTCAGGAATTGCTCGGTTCGAAAGCTCGCCAATGATCACTATGGCGTCGCGGTGCGTAGGTTTTGAAAAGTTTCCTGACGAACAGTTTTTGTAATACAAAAACCTCGGAGCCTACGGGGCTCGAACCCGCAACCTCCGCCGTGACAGGGCGGCGCTCTAACCAATTGAGCTAAGGCTCCCGACGAAGAAGCGAACGTTAGCGGCAGCAGCATATCACTGCAACTGCACGTGCTCACGTCCGACCAGCGCCGCGATCGCGATTCTTGTCGGGAAATTCCAAGTCCCAATCTCCAAACCCCAAAGAAGCTGTCCAAATCAGCAAATTCCAAATCGCGACTCGCTGCTGTACGTGAGCTTGCGAATTGAAGATTCGCTTGGAGCTTGGAACTTGGAATTTCCGCGACGTTCAGCGTCGCGGATGGTTGAACATTTTGTATAATGGTGGCGTCGAACTCCGAAAGATTTCGCGAGTGAACTCCGAAAGATGTCGCGAGTGAAAGATTGCGAATGCGCCTGATAAAGCTATAATGCTATTCGGTTCGGCGGATTGACCCAAACCATAATGAGCGACGAGCGCAGTGAGGGACTTGAGGGCGGGGAAGGGGACTCCACTCCGGACAATCTCCTCGATTCATTCGACCGGGTGATCGCGTCGTTGCCTCCGGGCGATCCGGTTCGGCGCGACTTGTTGGATCTGCGGCCGCAGATTTTCGATCAACAGGAGACGATGGTCGAAGCGCGCCGGATGATTGAGAAGCTCGAAGAAGTCATCAAGAAAGTCACTTCGCCTGCGAACCGGATCGGCACGTTTCTTGGCGCCACGTCGAAAGATACGGCGCACATCGTGGTGGGAGGCGCGGATTATTATTGCAATGTCGATCCGCGCATTTCGCTTGCGAAATTGAAAAAGGGAACGCGCGTTCTCGTTAATGAAGCTTTCGTTATTGTCGGTGATCTCGGATTTGAGACGGCCGGTCCGGTAACAAAAATCACCGAAGTACTCGGCAAGGACCGGTTGCGCGTCGGCTCGGAGCACGGATTGCAATCGATGGTCCTACAGCGTTCGGCCGATCTGGCTCACTCGACCTTAAAATCAGGCGACGAAGTCCGCGTTGATTCGAATTACCGGATGGCGCTGGAGATGCTCTCCAGCACAAAATCCCACGAACATTATCTCGACACTGTGCCAGAGCTGCCGTGGGAAAAGGTCGGCGGCCAGGAGGCGGCGCTCCAGGCGATCAAAGACGCAATCGAGCTGCCGCTCTTGCATGCCGATCTTTTCCAAAAATTTCAGCACGCCACGCCGAAAGGATTTCTGCTCTACGGTCCGCCGGGTTGCGGCAAGACGCTCATTGGCAAAGCGACCGCCTACAATTTGACCAAGCAGCTTCGGGAAAAAACCGGCACCGAGATGAGCGAATATTTCATGCACGTCAAAGGCCCCGAGATTCTGAACATGTGGGTGGGCGAATCGGAGCGAATGGTGCGCGAAATTTTTGCCACGGCCCGCGAGAAACGAAGCGAAGGTTTTATGCCGTTTCTGTTTATCGACGAGGCCGAATCGATTCTCGGCACCCGCCGCGCGTCGCGCCACTCAAACATTCTTTCGACGCTCGTTCCGATGTTTTGCTCGGAGATGGATGGCATCGATTCGCTGAACGACGTCGTAATCATCCTGGCTTCGAATCGCGCCGATCTGATCGACCCGGCGATTCTGCGTCCCGGGCGAATCGATCGCAAAATCAAGGTCAATCGGCCGGACAAGCAGGGTACGCGCGAGATCTACCGCATCTATCTGACCGACGATCTTGCCGTACGACGGCGTGCTCGCGAAAGAAGCCGATGGAATGGCAGCGTCTATCGACCGCCTGATCGAGCGCTTTGTGGATTGGCAGTTTACGCGCCGCGACGAAAACAAATTTCTGGAGGTAACGTTGCGCAGCGGTCGCAAGGAAACGCTTTACCGCAGCGATCTCATCAGTGGCGCGATCATTGCCTCGATCGTAGAGCGCGCGAAAGCGATGGCGATCAAGAGGGCGATCGCCACTCAACAGGAGGAAGGAATTCGCGAAACGGATTTGCAACTCGCCTTCAACGCCGAGTACATTGAGAACGATATTTTCCCGACGACGGACATCACCGAAGACTGGCTCAAGCTCATCGATTACGATCCGGAAAACGTGGTGAAAATTTCGCCGGTCAAACCGGTCTCCGATGCGCGCGCACGCACAGCGTTTGGCGTAATCTAGGTCGAACACAGCAGGATTTGATGAAACGCGTCTTTGGGCTGGAGACGGAGTACGGCATCACTTTAAGCGGCGCGGAGACCGTCGATGTCGTGGCCGAATCGATCGAGCTGGTGCGGCGCTACACCGATCACGGCGCACTGATGAAGTGGGATTATGAGCTGGAAGATCCGCATCTTGATGCGCGCGGATTTCGTGCGCGTGAATTGCTTCAAGACACCGACGAATCGGCTTACTACGAGATCGATAAACGTCGGCCACTCAGTTTCGAGGAAATAAAGAGCGACCTCGTCCTTTCAAACGGCGCCCGTTTTTACAACGATCACGCGCATCCGGAATATTCCACGCCGGAGTGCACAACGCTTCACGCAGATCGTTGCACAGGACAAAGCGGGCGAGCGCATTCTTGCGGAGTGCGCGCGGCGTCGAAATCAGAAGTTGCCGCCCGGCCACGAAGTTCGGCTTTACAAGAACAATACCGACTTTTCCGGTCACAGTTACGGTTGTCACGACAATTACCTGATGAGCCGCGACATCGCATGGGACAGAATCGTCGCCGGCATTCTGCCGTTTCTCGTCACTCGCCAGATTTTCGCGGGCGCTGGAAAGATGGGTATCGAAGCTGAGAGCGGCTACAGCGATCCTGGAGTTTATCAAATCTCGCAGCGCGCGGATTTTTTCAGTGTGGTGGTGAGCATCGACACGATGAATCGGCGTCCTCTGATCAACACGCGTGACGAGCCGCATGTGGACGCGAGCCGCTATCGCCGGTTTCACGTTATTCTTGGCGACTCGAACATGAGCGAATGGGCCACGGCGATGAAAATCGGGACCACGGCACTGGTTCTCGATTTGATTGAGCGCGGAGAAGCGCCCCAGCTCGAGATCGCGCAACCGGTCGATGCCAACAAATCAATCAGCCGCGATCAAACTTACGATTGGATCATCGAACTGAAAGATGGCCGCAAAATCTCCGCGATCGATGTGCAACGAATTTATCTGCGCGCCGCGAGCAAATTGGCAGCAATCGGCCGAGACGAAGAGCGACAATGGATATTGCGCGAATGGGAAAATGTCCTGAACGATCTCGAGCGCGACGTGATGTCAACGCGAGACCGTGTCGATTGGGCAGCGAAGAAGTTCTTGCTCGGACGCATTGCAGGAAGAGGAAAAACTTTCCTGGAGCGATCCCTGGCTGCAATCGATCGATCTCGAATATCACAACCTCGATCTCGATCGCGGATTGTACTACGAACTGGTGCGCAAAGGTTTGATGCGCCGCGTCACGAACGAGGATGAAATCAAGAACGCGATCTTCAATCCGCCGGAAACCACGCGCGCGTTTTTCCGCGGCCGCGCGGTGGCGCGTTTCAACGATGAGATTTCCTCCATTCAGTGGGACGAAATCGTCTTTGCAAATCCCGCAGCCGCGGGACACTCATATCGCGTCGCGCTGCCCGAAGCAGCAATGAATCCCCGTCTGGACGCGCTCAATCACGCCGCGCGCAATGGAAAAGATTTCTCCGAATTCATGAGCGCTATCGCGCAGGTGGAGTGATCGTTTTCTGGCGCAAAACTAAGCGATCTTTGTCGCGTTGGACATCAGTGTCGATTCCACGCAAAAATCCACGCATTCGCTTGACTCGGCGTCCTACCGCTGATTGCGCTATCTCCCGATTCGCCACCTTTGAATTCCTCGCACGCGTCTTCTTCGTCATACTCGCTCTGTAGGTTATGCTCGCTTTGTAATGGTAAGAGATCCCTCGACTTCGCTCGGGATGACAAATTCCTGAGTCGAAAATCGTCCAATCGAAAATAAATCACTCCCACTCGATCGTGCTCGGTGGTTTGCTCGAGATATCGTAACAGACGCGGTTGACGCCTTTGACTTCGTTGCTGATGCGGTTCGAAATGCGCGCCAGCAATTCGTACGGAAGCCGAACCCAATCCGCGGTCATGCCGTCCTGGCTTTCGACGATTCGCAAGCGCGACGTGTTTTCGTAAGTGCGCTGGTCGCCCATGACGCCGACCGATTGCACCGGGAGCAAAACAGCGAATGATTGCCAGACTTTGTAATACCAATCGGCGGCTTCCATTTCACTTTGCACGATCGTGTCCGCCTCGCGCAAAATCGACAATCGCTCTGGCGTGACTTCACCGAGAATGCGAACAGCCAGCCCTGGCCCCGGAAAGGGCTGGCGATAAACGATCTCCTTCGGCAAACCGAGTTGCAACCCTGCCTGTCGCACTTCGTCCTTGAACAATTGGCGCACCGGCTCGACGAGCTCGAAGTGCATTTTCTCCGGCAAGCCCGCCGACGTTGTGATGGCTCTTGATCACCTGCGCGGGATTGCCTCCGATTGATACGCTCTCAATCACATCAGGGTAAAGCGTGCCCTGCGCGAGAAACTTGTAACCGCCGTGTTTGCGATTGCCGTTTTTTTGGTCTTCCTCCAGCAATTCCTCGGTCGCGCTGTTGAAACACCCTGATGAACTCGTTGCCGATCAGTTTTCGTTTGGTCTCAGGATCGGTCACGCCTTTGAGCAGCGCGAGAAAGCGGTCACTGGCGTCCACATATTTCAAGCGCACATGGAAATTTTCGCCGAAACACGCGCTGCACGATTTCTTCCTCGCGCGCGCGAAGCAGTCCGTTGTTCACAAAAATGCAGGTGAGCTGATCGCCGATTGCTTTATGCAGCAGCGCAGCGGTCACTGAAGAATCGACGCCGCCGCTCAAACCAAGCACCACTTTTTGATCGCCGACCTGTTTGCGGACGCGGCCGCAGGCCTCTTCGATGAACGAGCCCATCGTCCAGTCCATCGCGCAGTGGCAGATGTGATAAACGAAATTTTGCAGGATTTCCTTGCCGCGCGGCGTGTGCGCAACTTCCGGATGAAATTGCAACCCGTAAAGCTTGCGCTTTGAATCTTCCACCGCGGCGAAGTCGCAGCCGTCGGTGGTCCCGACGACGCGAAAACCTTTCGGCAACGCCGTCACTTCGTCGCCATGGCTGTTCCAAACGTCGAGCTGGTTGCCTAGTCCATCGAAGAGTTCCGAACCGTTCTTGATGTGCAACATGCCCGCGCCATACTCGCGTCGCCCGGTGAACACGACTTTTCCGCCAAGATGATGCGCCATCAGCATCAATCCGTAACAAATCCCGAGCACCGGAATGCCCAGCGAAAAAATCTCTGGGTCGATTTGCGGCGCGCCTTTGTCGTAAACACTGGCTGGTCCGCCGGAAAGGATCAGCCCGTTGGGTCTTGCCGCGGCGATTTCAGCGGCTGGCGTGTCGAAACGAACAATTTCCGAATACACCTGGCACTCGCGAATTCGCCGCGCTATGACCTGTGTGTACTGCGAGCCGAAATCGAGGATGAGAATTTTCGAGTGTGTGGATGAAGCTGGCAGTCTTCACACGCTAGGGATGAGTTTGGGGGACGCTATGCTGCGCAGCCGGATCGTCGGGAGATCGTTCCAACGGACCGAGCGTCCCCTGCCCAGTCAGGCCGCGCTCCAACTGCTGTTGCACTTCTTGTGTGCTCCGCTGTTCGAGCGGGTCCGCGCAGCCGCTCAACAAGAGCCACGCGAGCGCGAGGGGGATTGCGAGGGGCTTCATCTGCTTATTTTATGAAGCGCCGATTTCATTGCAACAAAGTTGAAGAGTTAAAGGGTTGAAGTGTTAAAAAGGGAAGAACAACCTGCCATTCAACCTTTCAACGATTTAGCCCTTCAACCATTCGCCAAATGATCGATCCAGATCTCTTGCTTCAGGGCTATCGGCTTGGTGTTTTCCCCATGGCTATGGAGGACGACTCGATCGAATGGTTTTCGCCTGATCCGCGCGCGATTCTGCCGTTAGAAGATTTTCATGTGCCACACGCGTTGCGTCGTCTCCTTCGCCGAAGAGCTTTTGAAACTACGATCGACAAGGCGTTTTCCGAAGTGATCGCTGCGTGCGCGAAACGAGAAGATACCTGGATCAATCGCGAGATTATTGAAAGCTACAAGCGATTGCATGAGCTTGGCCACGCGCACTCTGTCGAAGCCTGGAAGGCAAGGCAGGCTCGCCGGCGGACTTTACGGTGTCGCGGTTGGCGGGGCTTTCTTTGGAGAATCGATGTTTCATCGCGTGACTGACGCTTCCAAGATTGCGCTCGTGGCGTTGGTGGAGCATTTGCGCACTCGCAAATTCGTGTTGCTCGACACGCAATGGCTCACCCCGCACCTGCAACAATTTGGCGGTATCGAAATTTCGCGGAACCATTATCTGCGCCTCCTGCGACGCGCGGTCGAATTGCCACGAAAATTTCTCTAAGTCTCAGCCTGACCTGCTAAGCGTGGCAAGGCAGCTGGCTGATATGCTTCGTCAATCGTTATTGTCATTCTGAGCGAAGCGAAGAATCCAGCTACCTCGAGTAAACGGTAGTCTAATAGCATGATAAATTTTAGCCGGTTTCTCAGGCAACCACTATCCGCAATCGGTTGAAATAGCTGGATGTTTCGCGCCGCTCAACATGACAGGCATGAGACGTTGGATGCTCGCCGAGCCACCTGCCGATCATTGATACTGGTCGAATCTGACCGATATTAGAAGTTCAAATGGTTGGTTGGATTTTAAAGAAGATTCTCGGATCGAAAAATCAGCGCGAGCTCAGGCGGCTGGCGCCGATTGTTCGCCGAATCAACGAGCTGGACGAGCAGTTCAAGAGCTTGTCGGACGAGGAGTTGCGCGCAAAGACCGAGGCTTGGAAGGAAGAGTTTTCTAAAATTCGGGCGCTGGAGGAACAATGGGGGAAGCTGGGTGAGATCTTGCCAGAAGCGTTTGCGGTGGTGAAGAACGCCGCGCGCCGGCTGAAAGACCGAAATCACAGTTTTACCGTGTGCGATCAGCCCATGGTCTGGGACATGGTGCATTTCGACGTGCAATTGCTTGGCGGGATCGTTCTGCACCGAGGCCGGATCGCGGAGATGGCGACAGGCGAAGGCAAAACTTTGGTCGCGACGCTGCCGCTTTACTTAAACGCTCTCACAGGGCGCGGCTCGCACCTGGTGACGGTGAACGATTATCTGGCGCGACGCGACGCGGAATGGATGGGACAACTTTACGATTTCCTCGGGCTCACGGTTGGCTGCATTCAACACGATCAGGAGCCTGATGTGCGCCGCGAACAATACGCGATGGACATCACTTACGGCACGAACAGCGAGTTCGGTTTCGATTACCTGCGCGACAACGGCATGGCCACCACGCGCGAGCAACAGGTCCAGCGTGGCTATCATTATGCCATCGTCGATGAAGTTGATTCCATTCTTATCGATGAAGCGCGGACGCCGCTCATCATCAGCGGCCCGGCGACGATTTCCACGCATCAATACGACAAATGGAAACCACTCATCGAGCAGTTGGTGCGGAAGCAAAACATGCTTTGCAACCGCGTGGCCAGCGAAGCGGTCGAACAATTTGAGCAGGAAGATGTGGAGACCGGCGGGCGTCTCATGTTCAAAGTGAAACTCGGTCAACCACGCAACAAACAGCTTTTGCGCATGATGGAAGACCCGGACAAGCGCCGCGCGATCGATAAAGCCGAACTCTCGTTTTACCAGGACACGCGCAAAGAAGAACTGTTTGCGCTCAAGGAAGAACTTTTTTTCACCATCGACGAAAAATCGAATGAAGCCGATCTTTCGGAGCAGGGGCGAAGTTTCCTCAATCCGGACGATCCAAACGCATTCGTGTTGCCGGATTTGATTAACGAGTTCACCGAGATCGATCTCGATCCGAGTCTGTCGCAAGAAGAGAAGGACAAGAAAAAAGCGGAGCGCCAGCAGCATTGCGACGCGCAGGCGGAACGCATCCACAACATTTCGCAATTACTTCGCGCCTACTGCTTGTTCGAGAAAGATGTCCAGTACGTCATCGAAGATAACAAGGTCGTTATTGTCGATGAGTTCACCGGCCGCAAAATGCCGGGGCGACGGTGGAGCGATGGATTGCATCAGGCGGTCGAAGCGAAGGAAGGCGTCCAGATCGATCGCGAGACCCAAACCTTGGCGACGATCACTATTCAAAATTATTTCCGGCTCTATCAAAAATTGGCAGGAATGACCGGCACCGCCGAGACTGAGGCAGCAGAGTTTCACGACATTTACAAACTCGACGTGAACATGATTCCGACCAATCGGCCAGTGCGACGCACGGATTACAACGATCGCATCTACAAAACTCGGCGCGAGAAATACAATGCGGTGATCAAAGAAATCAGAGAAGCTCATGCGAAAACTCAGCCGGTGCTGGTCGGCAGCGTGAGTGTGGAAGCGTCCGAACTTCTCAGTCGAATGCTGAAGCGGGAGAAAATTCCGCACAACGTGTTGAATGCGAAATTTCACATGCAGGAAGCGGAGATCGTCGCGCGTGCTGGACAGCCGGGGACGGTGACGATTTCAACCAACATGGCCGGTCGCGGCACCGATATTAAGCTCGGTCCCGGCGTAACGGAGCTGGGCGGCCTGATGGTGATTGCGACCGAACGCCACGAAGCGCGACGGATCGATCGGCAATTACGCGGACGTTGCGCGCGCCAGGGCGATCCCGGCGCATCGCGGTTCTACGTCAGTTTCGAAGACGATCTGATGCGCAATTTCGGCGCGGCCGATCGAATGACGAAAATCATGGAGCGCTTCGGACTCGAAGAAGGTCAGGAGCTTGAGCATCGCTGGCTTAACAAGTCTGTGGAGACGGCGCAGAAGCGCGTCGAGCAGCGCAACTATCTCGTCCGAAAACGGACGCTCGATTTCGACGACGTGATGAACATGCAGCGTGAGGTGGTTTACACTTATCGGAATGAAGTCATCGATTCCGAGGAGCCGCGTAAGCTCATCTTCGAAGTGATCGACGAGGCCGTACCGGCAAAAGTGAAAGAATATCTAGGTGTCGATGAACCGAATTACACCGGGCTTGTCCATTGGGTGAATACGACTTTCCCGCTCGGTCTGACCAAGGAGAAAGCGGAATTTGAAACGCGGACTGTCGATGAAAACACGCGGTTCCTGGTTGAAAAGATCAAGAACGCTTACGAGCGCAAATCGGCCTACGAAGAGGCCACTGCGGTAAAAAGCCTGGAGCGGTACATTATTCTCAACGCGATCGATCGGCTCTGGCAGGAGCATCTTTACGCGATGGACGCGTTGCGGGAAGGCGTGTATCTGCGCGGCTACGCGCAAAAAGACCCGCTCATCGAGTACAAGACCGAAGCCTACGACATGTTTGTCGAACTGATGGCGAACATTAAGAACGAAGTGCTGAACAATCTTTTCCGCAGCACTTCGAATCTCCAAGCATTCGAGAATTTCCTCGCGACGTTGCCACAGTTCTTGCTGCGCGAACACGCGCCGACCGCGCCCACGGCCGGTGCTCCGTCGCGGGTACGTCAGCCTCAACCCGTTGGCGCAATGGCGGGAGTTGCCGGCGACGGCGACGGCGCAGGGGAAGTATCAATCGATCTGCCGATTCGCCGATCATTGCCGAAAGTTGGCCGCAACGAGCCGTGCCCCTGCGGTAGCGGGAAAAAATACAAGAACTGCTGCGGGCGAGTCGCCTAACCTCTAGCGTTCGCTCCTTTAGTTTGTCATTCCAAGCGAAGTCGAGGAATCTCTAGCTACTTTCTCTGACCTTCCGTGCCAGAAATATCAAGAGATGTCTCGACTCCGCTCGACATGACAAGTTAGGACGGCTGGGGGAGCTCGTAAGTCGTGATCTCGAGTATATGGCCATCGGGATCGCTGAAGTAGATGGAGTGCGCGATCTCGTGGTCTTGGAATTCAAATTCGATTCCGCGCTTTTCCAGTTCGCGCTGCGCTGCGAGAAAGTTTTCGCGGTTCGCACGAAAGGCGAGGTGAAGCATTCGAATCTCGCGGCGACCTGACGGTTTCGTCTCCTGGTCGGCTGGAAACAACGCGATCCCGGTGTCGCCTTTACCAATAAAAGTTGGCACCCCGTCCCACATCCCTTCGTGAAGTCGTTCGAACCCGAGAACGTCGATATACCACTTGGCTGAGCGCTCGATGTCGCGCACGCCGAGGGCTACGTGATCGATGCCTTCGAGTTGCATGAGACAGAATTTACAGAATCGCTCGGATCAATAAAGGTGGAACGCGTTGTCCTCAACGCGTTGGGAACGGTTGCGGCGCAGCCGCTGATTTCTGTGATCAACGCCGGGAAACACACATACAGGAATGAAGATCCACTCCCAGTAATCAGCGAGTCCGAGCGGTCGGTGAAATACCACCAGTAGGAGGGAAATCGATGTTATGTAGGCGAGGGCGAGTTGGGTTTTTGTCGGCCTCACGCTTTACCATCTAACGAAAATTCGCCCTGAAAAATCTGCAATGCATTGCAGATAAGATCTGTCTAACTCACGGCTTCCATGCAGCGGCATGGGCGCGGACTGGCTGGCCGAAGCCTTTGAGGGCGACTTTGCCCAGATCCTCGAATGACAGCCCTTTGCCGATGCACAGCTCGGCGATTGCGGTCGAGACCAGGATCTGTTCGGGTTGTGCATGGGCGCAAAGACGAGCGGCGAGTTGAACGGTTGATCCAAAAAGATCGTTATGCTTTCTCGACAGGTTCGCCGGCCGCGGCGCCGACTCGAACCTTGAGCGGGCGCTCGGGGTTCGCTTGCGCATGCTTGTCCAATTCACGCTGAATGTGAATTGCGCAGCGAACCGCGCCCGCTGCCGAGACGAACGCGGCCATGATGCCGTCGCCGGTGTGCTTGACCTCGCGCCCGCCTAACGCGGACAACGCGTCGCGCACAATCGTATCGTGCACGCCGAGCATTGCCAGCGCTGCTTCATCGCCCAATGTTTGAGTCAATGTCGTCGAATCCACAATGTCGGTGAATAGCACCGTTCGGATTCCCGAATCTCTTTCATTGGTTGCGCCAAGGAATACGGCCGCTCCCGCGTCGTTCACTTCGACGCCGCCAAGAAATCCTTCCGCGAGCTCGGGCTGTATCTCAATGAGCTTGTCGGCGACCATGCCGTGCGCCTCGCGATGGACCTGGATGGCGGCTTCGGCATTTGGCGCGTGGCAAAGACAGAAAATCTTCCCGGCCTTTTCGTTCACCCAATATTTGTGATAATGAACGCCGTACTTGTCCTCGATTTTAACGTCCTCGGCGTGAGCTTTGGCGACATCCTCGGCGCTGACGCCTCCCGGAACCTCGTGAATGTCCATGTAAAGCGGCATACGATTTACGCTAGCGCGATTTAACCCGATGCAAAACGCTGATTTGGGGAGGGTGGCTCAGCGTCTGATAAACAACGCAATAGCGCTCGGTCAGTCGAAGCAACGTGGCGATCTGATCTTCGCTGGCATCGGTATCCAGATCAAAACTCAATCGGATTTGCTTGAAGCCGACAGGCGACGTCTTTCGAAACGCCGAAAGTCCCGCGAAAATCGAGATCGCCCTCCGCTCGAACAATTGCGCTACGCAATGGAATGTTTAGAGCGGTTGCGACTGCACGCAGCGTGACCCCCGCGCATCCCACCAGTGCTTCGAGCAGCATATCGGCCGAGCATGCGCTCTGCCCATCGCCTCCTGTTGCCGGGTGGAGCCCGGCTTCGACGCGCGATTTTCCTGTTTCGATTTTGCAGGTGATATTCTCGGCGACTCGGCCTTCTGCCCGCAGGGTAACGAGAGCAGTTTCAGGCCGCTCGCGATATTGCGCCTTCAGCGGCGCTTGCAGTGATCTTAGCTCGTCGGCGTTCATCACTTGGTCGCTTTCCTTTGTAGAGGCGTTTGTGTCAAACGCCTGGGCTCTGGGTTCGGCGCTCGCCGCGGCGAGCGCCGCTACAACTAGCTCGGCTTAATGTTTTGATTCACTCGGAAGAAATTGTCGGGATCGTATTTTTTCTTGATGGCGACCAAACGCTGGTAATTTCCGCCGTAAGTGTTCTTCACGCGTTCTTCGCCTTCGTCGCCCATCAGGAAGTTTACGTAGGCTCCTCCCGCGGAATACGGATGCACCGCATCGTAAAAATTTTTCGTCCACGAAATAATTTTCTCGTTGTTCGCGGGATCAGGATCCACGCCGACAATCACCTGCGCCCAATTGGAATCGCGATAATTCCAAGCCGTATCACTTTTGCCGACGCGTGCTGCGGCGCCGTTGATGGGATACATGTGCATCGTGGAATGCATGGTCGGAAGCGTTTCCCCGAAGCGAATGTACTTCGCAATCGCGTCATCGCTGATCTCATTCACGAAATCGGCGCGCCAGTACCATTGCAAGACCCGGCGGATAAAGCGCGTCGAACATGCTTTGCAAGGCTGGGTGCGGCAGCGGACCTACAAAATCGAGTGCGGGTTTCTTGAAAGCGCGGATCGGCTTGAATGTTTCTTCTGCTTTCTCCTGTGGCCCGGCGTATGCCCACACCACGCCGCACATTTTTTTCATGTGCAGATGTTCGGGAAAAGGCGGCGCGGGCGGCACGGTGAGAAAAGCAAAGAAGCCGTTCAGATCGTCAGGCGCCGCGGGAATCAGATCGCGATACCATTTCATCACATCGGCTGTCTTCGCTCAGTTCGTAGAGCATTGGGCCGGCATAGAGCGTGTCGATCGGATGCAACCTGAACGTGAACGATGTGACGACGCCAAAATTGCCGCCGCCGCCGCGAAGGGCCCAGAACAAATCAGGATTCTCATCGGCATTTGCCTTTACAAATTTGCCGTTCGCCAAGACGACGTCGGCGGAGAGCAAGATTATCGATGCTTAATCCGCATTTGCGGGTGAGATGTCCGACTCCTCCGCCCAGGGTCAATCCGCCGACACCGGTCGTGGAAATGATTCCGCTGGGCGTCGCCATCCGAACACGTGCGTGGCATGATCGACATCGCCCCAAGTGCATCCGCCGCCAACGGTGACGGTGCGAGCTGCCGGATCAACGCGCGTATATTTGATCGGCGCTCAGATCGACGACCAAACCGTCGTCACAAATTCCCAAGCCGCCTGCGTTGTGACCGCCACCACGGATCGCAAGCAACAGATTGTTGTCTCTCGCAAAATTCACCGAACGGATTACGTCCGCCACGTCTGCGCAATGTGCGATTAGACGCGGCTTTTTGTGAATCATGCCGTTGTAAACCTTCCGCGCTTCATCATAATCCTGGTCACTCGGCTGTATCAGTCTGCCGCGCAGGTTCGCTTTGAAATCGGCAATGGCATTTTCGTTAAGCATGACGAAGTGTCACTGAAACAATCTTAGGGTCAAGACACTGAGTCTCGGCATTTTCGTTGAGATAACAGCCGGTGCAACGCTAATATGCCTGCGCATTGACATAGGCGATGTTTGACGCGGAGAGAACTTGGACTCGGCGGGAGTTTTTGAAACTCGCCGGTCGAGCGGGACTTCTAAGCGCGGTTCCAACTCTGGCGAGCACGGCCGCGGCGCTCAACTCCGACACGGTTTGCATTTCGATCCTGCACACAACGGACATCCACGGCCATATTTTGCCGACCTCTGATTACGACGGAAATCCCGATCGCGGCGGGCTGGCGCGTTGCGTTACGCAGATTCGGCGCTGGCGACGGCAGAATCGAAACTCGATTTTGATCGACGTCGGCGACGTGTATCAAGGCACAGAAGTCAGTTTGCGAAGCAAAGGTGAACTGATGATCGATCTGTTTAATCATCTCGGTTACGACGCCTGGGTCGTTGGCAATCACGAATTCGATTGGGGAATCGAACCGTTTCACCAAGCGCTGCAAAGATCGACAATGCCAGTGCTGGCTGCGAATACGATATTGGAGGGAACATCGGCGGGCAAATTTGCCGATGCGAACCATCCGCTCGCAAAAATCCAGCCGTTCATCTTGAAGGAAATCGCGGGGATTAAGCTTGCGATCATTGGGATCACGACGCCCGGCATGTCGTTTTGGCTTCCGCGCGAATTTACGAGGGGAATCGATTTTCAGCAGCCGGTCGAACCCGTTCGTCGCGCGATAGCAAGAGCAAAGAGTGAAGGCGCAGATGCGATTGTGCTGACAGGTCACATGGGTCTGAAAGCCGCGCACCGGCGGTGATGATTTTGCGAACAGTGTCACGGCATTAACTTCGGAATTTCCGGATGTCGCGGTCTTCATCGCCGGTCATACTCATCAGGCGATTCCGAGTCGCCTAACGAACGGCGTGCTTTTCACGCAGGCGGATCACTTCGGTATTCACGTGGGCCGTGTTGATCTTCTGTTTGATCGGAATTCGAAAAAGTTGCTCGGTCGTGAAGCGATCTGCGAACTGATGGACAACCGTGTCCATCTCGATGACGTGGTTGATTTCCCGAGCAAAATCGCAGCTCGCAGAATCGGATGCCGCTCTTGCACAGCCGATCGGCGACTTAGCGCAGACGTTGCGCGCTCGAGGCCGGTCCGGCCAACCGAGCGACATCGAGAAGCTAATCGGCGCAGCAATCACGGAATCGTTGCTGGAGCGAAACGTTGCCGTTGATGGCGTTATGCATGGTGTGTTCGACGAAAACGCACACCTCTTCGCCGGTCCTAAAACGGTTAACGACATCTGGAACGTGATTCCTTACGAGAACTATATCGTGACAGCCGAACTCACATCCGATGAAATCAAAGCTGTGATGGAAGAAGTCTATGCCAGCCATGAACGGAGAAATTTGCTTGGCTTCGAAGTGAAACTCGAAGGTCGCGGTGCGGATTGCAGAATCACATCGATGACAATCCAACACGGTCGCCCGCTCGATCGCAGCAAAAAATACCTTATCGCGTTCAACAGCTTCGACTCGCGCAGCGCGGGCCATCACTTCATGAAACTGCGCGCGTTGCTCGAAACGCAATCAGCCAACTGTGTGATGCATCCCGTGCAAACGCGCGACGCGCTCATCGATTATTTCCAGCGTCATAAGGTTGTGCACAGAATTGCCGAAATTGAACCGCTACGGAAGCATCGGCAGCGGTTGTTCAGCGCCGAGGGCGCTATGTCACATCAGCCTGGGGCAACGCCCCAGGGATTGATTCCGGCGAGTACCAAGCGCTGAAAGCGCGGTTCAATCACGCAGTTTGCGATGTTTTTCCGTTAGATTAACCCGCAGTGATCGCCCTTTTAGCGCTGGTGTCTTTGGATCTGAATCCCGCGGCGCTGCGTCAAGCTTTAACGTGAATGTCGCGCCGTTGGCGCTAAACGGCTACGGACCAAATGCCGAGGACCCGGCTGCTCAACATGGACGCTGCTTTTCAATCTGCAGTTCGTGCTTGAAAAAATCGCGCGCTCCGCTTGCGTATTTGGCCATGCGCATTCTCGCACTTTCTCTGATCGCATTGCTCTCGATTATTAATGTTGCCTGGCCACAGGGAAGCCCTACACCGCCAGCGATGGCGAGTGGACTGCCGATGTTTCGCCCGGTGTTGATTGGGCAAGGGCCAAGTACATTGATTAATCGCATCGACGAGCAGGACTTGGTCAGGAAAGGCCAGAAGGATGCGCTCGTCATGTTCCTGTGCGCGATAAAAAAAGACGGCGGAGTAGAATGGAGCGCGACATACGGCGCGCACACCCGATTCGGATTTTCTCAAGCAAGAATTGCAGAAGAGGATTTCGCCGGCCGCTAATCCCAGATTTATCCCGGCAGTTCATGATCATCAGCTGGTGGACGCAATTTATTACGGCACGGTCACTTTCCGGGTCGTTAATGGGAAACCGCGGTTGCGCATTTTCTCTAACCAGGAAGCCAGCGAGCTGGAGAAGGAACACGACTTCGTTGGGCCACAACCTTTTTTCGGAGACGGCTCAGGCTTTACGGGACTCCATTATCCGCAATTGGAAAGCGGGCGGGTTCAAGTAGATGGCAAGGTGGCAGCTCAAGATGAAGATCGATGCCACCGGCAATTTGCAAGAGATAAAGGTCGTTTCGGAAGAGCCGCCGCTTTTGGGTTTTGGCGATGCGGCTCTGAAGGATTTCAGAGACGCGAAATTCATTCCCGCGTTTAGGGATGGCAAACCAGTCGATTGCGAAGTGACATTGCCGGTCTTTTACAAAGCAGCAGGTATTTGAGGCGTATGTGAAGACTGCGGCCTCGTTGACGAAGAAACAACTTGTTCGTCGTCCATTTTTTCAGCGTAATCCGATCAGTTGCGCGCGCGACATCATCGGTGCGGAATTGATCTGGGGCGATTGCGCCGGGATCGTCGTCGAAGTGGAAGCATACGCGGCAATCAATGACGAAGCCGCGCACACTTTTACGCGGCCAAGTGCGCGCAGCTTTATCGAGCGGAACAAAGCTGGTGCCGCCTACGTTTACTTTAGTTACGGCAACCATTGGATGCTAAATGTGCTGGTGAAGGGAGAGGCGAATGGCTTTGTTTTGTTTCGGGCGATTGAACCGCGGCGTGGCGTCAAATTGATGAAGAAACGCCGCGGCACTGACGATCTCCGTCAACTTTGCTCTGGGCCGGGAAAACTCACGCAAGCACTCGATATCACCGATAGACACCACGAAATGGATTTATGCGTCGACCCGCGCCACTGCCTTGTGTCGGATGCAAAGACGACTTTCGACGTTGTCGCGGACAAACGGATCGGCATTAGTCGCTCGGCACATTTGCCGTGGCGATTTACTTTGCGCGGGAGCGAGTTTGTGAGTCGGAAGATGAAGCTTTAGCGGCGGCCTACGACCGCCGATTTCCCTCGTTAGGACAGGGTCTCGGAGCTCGGGGAGCGCTGCTACACTTATTGACTCACGCGCTGCTTGATCGAAATTCCTCGCTTCAATGAACAAAACAAGACAGCGCGTCCTTCTTGGTATGAGCGGTGGAGTGGACTCCAGCGTCGCGGGCTATTTGCTGCGCGAGCAGGGCTACGACGTCGTCGGCGTGACCATGAAGGTCTGGCCGCAGGATTGTATTTCGCGCGCGGAAGACAAATGTTGCGGACCACAGGCAGTGGCCGATGCGCGTGGCGTGGCGCATGCGCTGGGTATTCCGCATTACGTCGTTGATGAAGCCGACCAGTTCGAGCGACTCGTGATCGATTATTTCGCGAGCGAATATCAGGCGGGCCGGACGCCAAACCCATGCGTGATGTGCAATGAGAAAGTGAAGTTTGGCAATCTCTGGAGTAAGGCGAAGGCGATCGACTGCGATTACATCGCCACCGGACACTACGCGATTAGTGAGCACGTTGTAGCCGCGGGCGATGACCGCGGCCAGGTCGATCCGCAGATCGCGTCTGAATCTGCCGGGGTCAACGCGCCCGGCTACACCCTTCTTCGCAAGAGTGTCGATCGACGGAAAGACCAATCGTATTTTTTGTTTAGCCTGCGCCAGTCGCAGTTGCGGCGCGCCCTGACGCCGCTGGGCAGAATGACCAAGCCGCAAATCCGCGAGATCGCGCATTCGTTAGGCCTGAAGGTCGCGGACAAAATCGACAGTCAGGAGATTTGTTTTGTTCCAGGCAACGATTACAGGACTTTCTTGCGCTCACATCTGGGCCAGAACGAATTTCATCGCGGCGAGATTTACGATGTCGACGGAAATTTCGTTGGCGAGCACGATGGCATCGAGCTTTTCACCATCGGCCAGCGCAAAGGATTGCCCGGCGGTTCGCCGCGTCCCCGTTACGTCGTCGATCTCGATGCGGAAACCAATCGCGTCATCGTTGGCGCAGCAGACGACCTGGTTTGCGACGAATTCGAAATCGATCGCGTAAACTGGCACGCTGTAGCCGGGATCGCTGATCCCGGCCGGTCATTCGAAGCCACAGTAAAAATCCGGTACAATCATCCGGGTACGGCGGCGACGATCGTTTTATCCGAGGATAATTGCGCTCGGATTTGTCTGCATGAGCCGCAGCGCGCGGTGACGCCGGGGCAAGCCGCCGTAATTTACGATGACGACATCGTCCTCGGTGGCGGATGGATTTGCCGGCAGGAAGCGTTGGTGTCGGCGTAACACATGGCTGAAAAAATGCTGGTGGCACTCAGCACATTTCCGGACGCCGAAACTGCCCGACGGATTTCGAATGAGTTGGTCACAGAAAAGTTCGCCGCATGCGCAAACATCTTGCCCGGGATGGAATCGATCTATCGCTGGAAGGAGAAAATCGAGAACGCCAATGAAACGCTGGTCATTTTTAAGCTCAGCGCAGATCGACAAGCTGCGTTTCAGAAAAAGCTGCGCTTGCTCCATCCGTACGAAGTACCGGAGATAATCTTCGTCCCAGTTGCGAACGGTTTACCGGATTATTTGCGCTGGGTTGCGGAGAGCTGCGCTAGCTGACCGCAGCTCGTCGTCTTTTCTGCCCCAGTGCGAAAATTGCTAAGCCAATCGCGTTGGCGATTCCGGTTACTCCGATGATTTTCACGGCGAAACTCAGCGCGCTTGGAACGTCGATAATCGGATAGATGGTGAAAAAAATTGCAGACAACGAGACGACAGCGCCACAGGTCGCCGCGATGCGCAACCAGATCGGAGCGCCGGAACGAATCGCGCCCGTTCCAAAGAGTGGTATGGCGAACAGCGTGAGGTAAACGATCCCGTAGAAAACATTCGCCGCGTTGTCGACAAGTTGAAACGCCTCCTGGATTCCAGCGCCGATCTGGCTCGAGACGGCGATCACAAGCGTGACTGCACCGACGAAGATGATGGAGTTAACCGGCGTTTTGTATCGCGGATGCAAACGCGAAAACCAATTCGGCAGCAGTCGATCCCATCCCGCAACCATAGGTAGACGCGAGCTGCCAGTTACGTGAACGCTGGTCGAAGCAATCGTTCGCGTGGTCATCAACAAAATTCCAATCGACGCGATGACGCCGGCGATTGGAAATGACTGTAGCCCGAGTCGCAGGGTTTGCGGCACCGGACCGATAAGATCTATTGGGTTGTTGCCGATGAACGCGAGAACCGAGCTCGTGCCGAGAATGAACATCAGCGCGATCACCGGTGAAGCGATGACAACCGAGCGGCCGATATCACGGGCGGGGGCGCGCGTTTCGCCGGCCAGAATCGCGACGTACTCAAATCCGCTGAGCGCGCCGACCGCGAGTTTGCTGAAGATATTAAAGCAATAGAAGAGCGACATCGCTGGCAGGGCGAATTGAAGCGGCTGATAACTTTTCAACTCGCCGCGCGCGAGGCCAAGCACCGGCAAAAAAATCAGCGCTGCGTAAACGACGAACATCGCGAATGCCCCAACATTGTGGAGCCATTTGCCCAACGACAGACCGCGGACGCAAGCCCAGCCGAGGCCGCCGACCAATGCCGCGCTGATCACCGACACACACCATTTGTTGTTCGGCATCCACGCTGCCACCGGACCGATTGCGTAAGAAATGTTCGTGGTGACGAACATTCCGCCAAGCGCGATGACAGTGATCGATAGCAGCCAGAGATTCCAGGCAACGATAAATCCGGCGAACTCGTTGAAGCCGAGCTTGGCCCATTGATAGATGCCGCCTTCGAGCGGCATCCGATTGCTCAAATAAATAACGACCGCAGCCTGGGGAACGTAAAAAAGCAAAATGGCAAGGAGCCAAAAGAAAAGGTGCGCTTGTCCGAGTTTCGCAGCGGCGCCGACCCAGCTCGACCCGACCACAAAAAGAATTTGCGTCAAAACGAGATCGAAAAGGCCGAGCGGCTTTTTGAGCGCAACGCTATGTTCCTGGACGTCGCGCTCTCCGCGAGCTAACTGTGTTTCCACAGCGAAATTGTAGGGCAAGCGCTCCGCTTGCCCACTCGAAAACTGGCAGGCGAGGCGCCTGCCCTACAACGACGAATCAGTCGTGCTCGTGCTCGGGTCTTTTCGGCGGCGCTGGTTCATTGCGAAATTCGCGATGTCGAATTCTGCCACCGGCGTAGGCGATGGAGGCACCGGACCCCAGGGCGACTGCGCCCAGCAGAATCACCGCGATCGCGAGTGGCGCAGAGGACTTCGGCCATTTGATCGGCACTGCGATGGCTGCCGCGCTCAAAACCGCGAGCGCGTAGAAAATCCAAATGAGATCCTCGGCGCGATCTTGATGCTCGTCGAGCCAGCGTTCTCCATCTTCGTCCGTCATCGACAGGACGCGATCGTATGCTTGCTGGCCAAATTCATAGACCGGCCACGCGGAAAGCGAGCTGACAAGGACAAGCACTAATGTGACAACCTGAGCGCGACGACTTTTTAAAACGACGGCGATAATCAGTCCAATCCAGCTAATGAGCAACCCGTAAACTGGCAGTGGATTGAGCAACACATGGACGTATTCCGGCTGACGCAAACCTCGTAGTATCGCGTCGATCACAACGTGCCTTCCCAGTGAGTCGCTAAAGTTCGTGCGGCGCTCTTCGCCTTTTCAGCGGGCAAATATTTTTGCCAGTGAGCGATCGTGTAATGCCACCATTCAGTGCGCGATCCCCAAAATCCCGCGCGCAGCATCGCGTTCTGCAGCAAACGTATGTGTGCGCGGACTTCAGGAGATGGACCCGTGTAGCGCCACATTGCAGCAGGTGTGAAATCGTCAAAGTCACTCGGCATGCGCACAGGATTATTCCACGAGTCAACTAAAGTGGCGTCAACGGCGATGCCCCAACTGTGCAGCGACCCCGCGCCCGTTCCAGGATCGGCAACGTAATCGCTGTTATGTGCCGCTTCCCAAAGTTTCGCCTGCACGGCCACCGGGCGATACGCGTCCCAGATTTTCAGGCCATATTGATAGCGCCGCAAAAACGCCTGCGCCTTGGCCAAAGCTGAGGCCACCTCCCGACGCGCGAGCGCGCGCATCCCGTGGGGATAAAGTGGTTGCCCAAGCAGATTGTTTCGCTCCGCGTAGCGCAACTCGACAATGATTGTCGGATCAACCGAACGGACATCGACGAATGTGTCGCCGGCATTTGCGTCCATTGCGACCAGCGCGCTTGCCATTCCAGCAAGCAGAGGAATGTAAACGCTAAAGGGTCGCATTTATGTTGAATGGTCAATACGCTGCCACTGCCTCGGGAGTGTCCGTTTTTGCCAGGCGTTCGAACAGAAGGCGAGCACTATCTTCAGGAACGGCAAAACGCAATTCCATGTTCGAGGCGCCTTGTCTTTGGATTTCGGGCGGCTGCGAGTAAAGCAACAATTGCGAGTCAGGCAAACGCAGCCATTGCTGTGGATTATCGTGTAAATTTCGGGCGAGATCGGCAGCGTTTTTGGTCGAATTCACTTTTATGAGCACTCTGGCTTTTACTGGAGTTTGCAGGTTCACCGCAAGGCCGAGCAACTGTGAAGCGTTGAGCAGTTCAGGGGTAAAAATGGGGTGGAAAACGCGCGAGAGGTCGGGTGGATCGCGGGAAATTATTCGCAGCGCGCTGTCACGATCGAGTGCTTGGAAACGATCGAACAGCTGACCGGTTATTTTCAGATCCGGTTTCATTCCGAGGCGCACGAGCACCAATTCATCTACTTCACTAGGCGCTCCGACAGCCAGGGTCTCCGGCCCCACCCGGGCGATGGCGAAATCAGACGTGTCTGCCTTAGGCCCTGGCCCGGCGTGGCTCGGCGAAGGCGGCTCGGCGGAGGCGGGTTGTCGTTCCCAAACTGGCAAGCCACCGACACTGGTGGGTCGTTTTTGGAAAGTCTTATCATCGCTGATTGCGCGAATGATTTTGGAAAGGCTACGGCGAATTTCAACAAGGTTGAACTCTCGAGTCTCTCCGCTTTCATTCGTGGTGAGCGCACGGGTGACGCGCACTCCATCGCGGGATAGCTTCAATCCTGGAACCGATGCAGCCGCGCCGATCAATCCCGGCAAAAGCTTTGGCTGGTCGTTAGGCCAGCGTTTGGCGAGGTTTGCGCGCTCAAACTGGTCGGTATTGATCGACACGATGGTGTCGGTTTCTTGCGGCAGCCATTCGCGGCCTCGCGGAGACTGGAAAACAACCAGCAACGTGAGCGCGAGCAGAACGAGCACCGAGAAGACGCTGAAGTAAAACTTCCGTAGCTCCTGTTTGTCGATTTGGCTGGAGAGCGTGCTTAGTTCTGCCCGATGTTGTAAAAGTTGATCCACGGCCGCCCGGCGGCGATGTGCTTCGGCCAGTAGCTGCGGCGCATTTGGAGGGGCAACCCCCTTTTCAGCAAGATGCCGCCCAATACTCAAATAGGCGGGATTTTTTCGCTCTTCGACTGTCTGGTGGTGTGTCCGCGCGTCGCGCGCTGCTTCTTGTTGCGCGCGAATGTTATCATTTAATTTTCGGTCGCGCGCTTCGAATTCGCTTCGCGTTCGCGCTACATTTTTTTCTACCGCAGAAAGCTGCGCCTCGGCCGCGTTCAGTTTCTCCTTGGCCAGACGCACTGCATCCGCGCTGCCCAAGCGCGCCCGAAGAAGTTCCGCACGCTTTTCCGGAAGACGCGCTCGCCGCGCGGTGATACTGGCCGATCGTGCTTCCAAGTCCGCGGGCGCTGGATTAAGCGCATGCAGATCGGAGAGCTGTTTCAAGAGGTCGCGATCCGCAGCTTCGCTCTCCTGAATGCGACGCTCCACCGCGGCTAGCTCTCGCTCGCACACCTCGACATTGTGCTTCGCTTGATTGCGTTGCTGGAGAAGCGGCTTCTTCTCCGCTTCCAGTCTCGCAATTGCCTCAGCTTGTTCGCGGGCATTTTGCTGCCGTTCTTCTTCGATCCTTTTTATTCCTTCTTCGATCCGCGCAATTCGAAGCGCGACTTCTTTTTGTTCCTGCTCGAGCTTTTTGAGCGCCACGATTTCGTTGCGCAATTCCGGAAAATTAGCCGCTTGCGCAGTGCCTTCGCGTCCGAGATTGATTTCGCTTTTTTGGAGAAGGCGCTTCTCGTGGCGAAGCGCCATGCGCGTTCGCTGGCGCCTGATCTTTAATCCGATCTCGCGAAGGCCTGTGCGGATGAAACTCACACTGTAACGCTATACGAAGCCGGGTTTTGAAAAAGCAATTTTCGGGTCGGCGAGCGTTGGTCGGACCCTTCGGACAGATCCGACCCAGGCTTTATTCCGACTCCGCCAACTTGGCCAGCACGCTAAAGTCCTCCAGTGTAGTGGTGTCCCCGGTAATTTTTGCGCCGCCTGCGATCTCCTTGAGCAGTCGGCGCATGATTTTGCCGCTGCGCGTTTTTGGGAGCGCTTCTGCGAAACGCACTTCATCTGGTTTCGCGATGGCGCCAATATGCGTGCCGACGTGATCGCGCAATTCCTCCTTTAGTTCGCGACTGGCATCGACTCCTGTTTTTAATGTCACAAATGCGACCACTCCCTGGCCTTTTAGTTCGTCCCGCCTTCCAACCACCGCCGCTTCGGCCACTCGTGGATGGCTCACGAGCGCGCTTTCTATTTCCGATGTCCCAAGTCGGTGGCCTGCGACATTCAGAACGTCATCAATCCTGCCGACGATCCAGAAATAGCCGTCCTCATCGCGTCGCGCGCCATCTCCGGTAAGATAATTACCTTTGAATTCGCTCCAGTACTGCTGGCGGTAACGAGTTTTATCGCCGTAAATCGTACGCAACATCGAAGGCCAGGGCCGGCGAATGATCAGCTTTCCGCCGACATTTGGATCGACTTCGCGCCCCTTCTCATCGACAACCACCGGATCGACGCCAAAAAACGGAAGTGTTGCGCTGCCGGGCTTTGTTGGAATCGCGCCCGGCAACGGCGTAATTAGGATCGTTCCAGTCTCCGTTTGCCACCACGTATCGACAATCGGACAACGTCCGCCGCCGATATGCTTGTGATACCACATCCATGCCTCTGGATTAATCGGTTCGCCGACGGTGCCGAGAAGCCGCAGCGAGGAAAGATCATGTTTTGCCACCCATTCGTCGCCCCAGCGAATAAAGGCGCGAATCGCCGTCGGCGCTGTGTAGAGAATGTTGACCCTATATTCTTCGATGATCTTCCAAAATCGATCGGGCTCGGGCCAGTTCGGTGCGCCTTCGTACATGACCACCGTGGCGCCATTCGCGAGTGGACCATAGACAATATAACTGTGGCCAGTGACCCAGCCGACATCGGCGGTGCACCAAAAAATGTCTTCATCGCGAATGTCGAAGACATATTTCATCGTGGAATAGACGCCGACCAAATAACCACCGGTGGTGTGTAGAATTCCTTTCGGCTTTCCGGTCGATCCGCTGGTGTAGAGAAGGTAAAGCGGATGCTCGCTATCGAGCGGAGCAGGCGGGCAGTTCGCATCCACATATTCCAATTCGCGATGCCACCAGACATCGCGGCCTTCCTCCATATGGATGTCGTTTCCTGCACGACGGAAAACGATTACGCGCTTCACAGACGTGCCTTCTCGAAGTGCGTCATCGACATTTTTCTTCAACGGCACGATGCCGCCTCGACGATACGCGCCGTCGGCTGTGACGACCGCGATGGCGCCGCTGTCGATAATCCGGTCACGAATGCTATCAGCGCTAAATCCGCCGAAGACCACCGAATGCACCGCGCCAATGCGCGCGCAGGCCAGCATGGCAATCGCGGCCTCGGGAATATTCGGGAGATAAATGATCACCCGATCGCCCTTTTTGATGTTGTTCCGTTTCAGCACATTCGCGAAGCGGCAAACTTCCCGATGCAGTTGCTGGTAGGTGAGCGTGCGTTTGTCGCCCGGTTCGCCTTCCCAGATAATTGCTGCCTTGTTTCCCCGAAAGCCTTCGGGGCTCAGATGCCGATCGAGACAATTCTCCGAGATGTTGAGTTTCCCGCCGACGAACCACTTCGCGAATGGCGCTTTCCACTCGAGAACTTTTTTCCACGGCGCGCGCCAGACCAGCTCGCTCGCTTCGCGCGCCCAGAATTTTGCCGGCTGCCGGATCGATTCCCGATACATCCGCCGATATTGACCAAGACTTTTGATTCGCGCGTTTTTCGCGAAGTCCCTTGATGGTTTGAAAACACGCTTCTCGACCAGGTGCGACTCAATGTTGTTTTGCATGAGCAGTCCGTAATATGCCCAAGAAATTGTGAGGGCAAGCGCGGCTTCCGCTCTTTGTCATGTCGAGCGAAGTCGCCTGCCAAGCCGTAGCTTTATGCGAAGGCTGGAGACATCTCCGATTATCTCCCAATGAACGAGACAAACCAAATATCAAGAGATTCCTCCACTTCGGTCGGAATGACAGGTCCCGGGGCTGTTGTAACGTTGTCGATGCTCGAACCGCCAAACGATCAATATTTCATGCGCGAAGCATTGCGACAGGCGCAAAAAGCCTGCGAAGCCGGCGAAGTCCCGGTCGGCGCGGTTGTTGTTCTTGCAGGAAAAATTATTGGCCGCGCCCATAATCAGGTGGAATTGCTCAAGGACGCCACGGCGCATGCGGAAATGCTGGCGTTGACGCAGGCTGAGGCAGCTATTGGCGATTGGCGGCTGACCGAATGCGATCTTTACGTGACCAAGGAACCGTGCCCGATGTGCGCAGGCGCACTCGTGCACACACGAATTCGACGTGTCATTTTCGGTTGCGCAGATCCGGCTGCTGGCGCCGCGGGAAGCGTGATAAACCTTCTGCAAATGCCAGGGTTAAATCATCGGTGCGAAATTGCGTCCGGCGTTTTGCAAGATGAATGCGCGGCAATTTTGCAGAATTTCTTTCGTAAACGCCGCGACGAACAAACTAACCGAGTAAAAGGCGTCGCCTCACGCGGTGAATTTAAAGACTAGCGTCACGTGAGTTCGTAAGAAGCTTTTACGTGGAGTGGCTGCCTCGCTAGGATTCGAACCGCGTAAAAGCGCTTCGCGCCACGCGGTTTCAAAGTGGTGTGCTAGGTTCTATTGCCACGTGAGACCGTCAGGTCCTTTACGTGGCTGCCTCGCTAGGATTCGAACCTAGACAGAGAGATCCAGAGTCTCTAGTGCTACCGTTACACCACGAGGCAATGAGCGAGAAAATTAAAGACCGATAGCCCTCGCTGCAAGTCGAGCGAACTCGCGGCTCAGGAACTTCAGGCGGCCGCGATCTTTGCCTCGAGCAGGATTTCGCTGCCTTCCTGAGCTGCTACGACTTCCAATGGCCTTCCGCTCCTTGCCACGAGTTCGCGAGCGGATTCCAGCATCGCGTCCACTTTCTCGTCGTCGTGATGCGGGTCGTGGTGAAAAAGTACCAGCGTCTGAATCTCCGCCTCGAGCGCGAGCGAAACGGCACTGGAGATCGGACTATGTCCCCATCCGATGTGATTTTTATACTCTCTATCCGTGTACTGCGCGTCGAGAATCAGAATATCGCTGCCGTGCAGAAATCGCACCAGCCCGGCTTGCTCATCCGCCGCAATTTGCTTCGCCTGTGCCGGGCTCAGCCGATTTCCACGGAACGCGTGGAGAAAAAATTCATACGGCTCGTGATCAGGCAGGAAAGCAACTGAACCGGCACTGCTGAAAATGCGATAACCGGCGCAGACCCCGGGATGATTTACCAATGCGGCGTGAACCTTCACTTTACCGAGGGAGAACTTCATGTCGCTCAGGCTGTTAATGGTCATCCTGGCGGAGAGCTCACGCATCGTAATCGGAAAGAACGGCACTCTCATCGGCTCGGCGAGGATATCGCGCAAGCTCGCCCCGGTGCCGTCAAAACCGAAAATGCGAATTTCATTCTTGGAATCGTACGCGGGCTTGAAAAATGGCAACCCCTGGATGTGGTCCCAATGCGCATGGGTGATCAACAACGAGAGATTGATCGGTCGCGCTTGAAATTCTTTCTGCAACGCGATACCCAGTGGCCGGATGCCGGAGCCGGCATCGAGCACGATAATCTCGCCGTCGGCTCGCAATTCTACGCACGCGGTATTGCCACCGTAACGTAGCGTGCCGGGGCCGGGCACGGCGATGGAGCCGCGCGTTCCCCAAAATCTAATACGTAGTGGAGATTCTGGCACGCTGGGCATGGGAGGAGACAGCGCGGGATTCTGCCACGCGTTTGTAACAAAACCAATACTTTTTAGTCAAAATTTCCCAGGGAGACTGCGCCACAACCTGCGACGCCGCAGCGCGTCATTAATTAAAAGAAAATCGGAATGATCAAGATCGCCAGAATATTGACGACTTTGATCATGGGATTGATCGCCGGGCCAGCGGTATCTTTGTACGGATCGCCCACGGTATCACCTGTGACTGCCGCGGCGTGGGCAAAAGAGCCTTTGCCACCAAGATTTCCTTCCTCAATAAATTTTTTCGCGTTGTCCCAGGCAGCGCCACCGGATGTCATCGCGATGGCGATGAATAGTCCCGTTACGATCGTGCCGACCAACAGGCCGCCGAGCACAACCGGTCCCAGCGGTTTAATCACTGCCACCACAATGACTGCAACCAATGGCAACAACGCTGGAACAATCATCTCCCGCAGCGCAGCTTTCGTCACGATGTCCACGCAAGTTCCGTACTCGGGCCGGTCCTGTCCGGTCAGGATTCCCGGTTTAGCTTGCAATTGCCGGCGCACTTCGCGCACAACCGCGCCAGCTGCTTTGCCCACCGCGTCCATGCTAAAGGCAGTGAAGACGAATGGCAGGAGTCCGCCGATGAAAAGTCCGATGATTACTTTCGGGTCGCTGAGCGAGAATTGAAATGTAAACGCTTCGCCCCGGGCAGTAATGTGTCCGCGCAATTCTTCCACGTACCGATCCGAACAAAACCAGCGCCGCCAATCCCGCCGAAGCGATGGCGTAACCTTTGGTAACAGCTTTCATTGTGTTGCCAACCGCGTCGAGATCGTCTGTCACAAGGCGGACTTCCTTTGGCATCTGGGCCATGACAGCTACACCGCCAGCGTTGTCGGTGATCGGCCCGAATGAATCGAGCGAGATGATTACGCCGGCCATCGACAACATCGACATCACGGCGATGGCAATTCCATACAGCCCGGCGAAATGATGCGTCACCAGGATCGCCGCTCCAATGAACAGCACCGGCAGCGCGGTGGCATGTTCTCCAGCGGCCAAACCTGCGATGATGTTGGTGGCGTGTCCGGTCTCCGAAGCATATGCAATTTTTTGGACGGGCCGGTAGTGAGACGAAGTGTAGTAATTCGTCAACGCAACGATGATCGGAGTCATAGCAAGCCCGACGAGCGAAGCAAAATAGAGATGTGCGCTTGGCCGGAATACGCCCTCGATATTTACGCCAGGGCCGAAAAGGCTATGCGTGATCGGCCAAAATAGGATTGCAGAGATCAGCACGTTGGTCATCACCGCGCCCATCAGCACGGCCGCAGGCTTACCGCGCGCCACGTTTACAAACAGAATTCCGCAGATTGCTCCCAGCACCGAAATTCCACCAAGCACGAAGGGATAAACAATTGCTGCTTGATTTCCGCCAAGTGTTAACAGCCCGGCCAAAATCGCGCCGACCAAACTGACAGCGTAAGTTTCGAAAACATCCGCAGCCATGCCTGCGCAATCGCCTACGTTGTCGCCGACATTATCGGCGATGACCGCCGGGTTACGCGGATCGTCTTCCTCCAAGCCTTTTTCGATTTTGCCTACCAGATCGGCGCCCACATCGGCGGCTTTTGTGTAAATGCCACCACCGAGTCGCGCGAAAACGCTAATGAGACTGCCTCCTAGCGCCAATCCGACGAGGCTGCGTATTGCTGCATCGCTTCCGATTAACTTCGCCGCGATCGTGTAGAAGATCGATACCGAGAGCAACGCCAACCCCACCACGAGCAAACCCGTCACCGAGCCGCCGTTAAACGCCACGCGCAATGCATTGAGCCGCCCGACGGTTGCAGCCTGCGCCGTACGGACATTCGCTAGCACGGCCACGCGCATGCCGATGAAACCTGCCGCGAGCGAGAAGAAGGCGCCGATCACGAACCCGATTGCTGTTGGGTGATCTTTGAACACGAAAAGCAGAATAAAAATGACAACCGCGATTACGCTGATTGTCTTGACTTGCCGATTCAAATACGCCTTCGCGCCTTCCTGCACGGCCGCCGAGATTTCGCGCATCCGCTCGTTTCCCGACGGCGCGCGGATTACCGCGGCGATCAAAAAGAAGGCGAACGCGAGCCCGATCGCGGCGCATACCATCGAAAGTGGCACGCCTACATTGAGAATGTTTAAGGCCAGGAAATTGATCATCGGGTCGCTTTGAAGCGCACGACTCTATGAAGAATTACTTCGCTGGCAAATGCCTCAGTCTAATTTCTCACGGCCGTGCGGCTTCGTGAGATCGAGTAGCGGCCCTATGGGAACGATGCGGGTCGGATTAATCTGCGTGTGTGTCACGTAGTAATGGCGCTTGATGTGATCGAAATTGACGGTGCCAGGGATGCCGGGCTGCTGATATAAATCCATCAGATAGCCCTGCAAATTCGCGTAATCAATGATGCGGCGCAGGTTGCACTTGAAGTGCCCGTAGTAAACCGCGTCAAAGCGAACGAGCGTGCAGAAAAGTCGCCAGTCCGCCTCGACAAAGCGCTTGCCGAACAGATATCGGTTTTTAGACAAACACTCCTCGAGCTCATCGAGTGCTTCAAAGAGTTTGCGGCAGGCAATTTCATATGGCCGCTGGCGCGTGGCGAAACCAGCTCTGTAAACGCCGTTGTTTACATTGTCGTGCAGAAAACGCCGAGAGCTTCGCGTGCTCGGCTTCGATGTCTTTCGGGAAAAAATCGAGAGTCTTTGTTTCTGGCGAAATCATTGAACACATCGTTGAACATGCGGCAGATGTCGTCCTCGCAATTGTTGACGATCCGTTTCGTTTCTTTGTCCCAGAGCACCGGCACCGTCACGCGTTGATCGAAATGGGGATCAGTTGCTTGGTAAGCTTCGCTCAAAAACTGGAAGCCGTTGACGGGATCGGTTGATTCGAATGGCGCACCCGGCGGAATTTTGCCGGAGGGATCGCGAAACGCCCAGCCTTTCTCGTCCCTAATCGGATCGACAATGGTCATGCCGATTGCGCCTTCGAGTCCTTTTAACTTCCTAAAAATAACCGTGCGACTCGCCCACGGACAGGCCAGCGAAACATAGAGATGATAGCGACCCGCCGCCGCGGGATATGAAGAAGATCCATCAATTGTGATCCATTCGCGGAACGCGTCCTCCTGCCGCTGAAATTCTCCGGACTCAGTCTGCTCGGTCGGAAATTGGGCTGCCATTTAAACACGAATGGACACGAATAAACACGAATGCAATAGGGCAATAATCTATTTGTGTCGATTCGTGTTAATTCGTGGTTGTCTGCTCCCGTTGACAGCGAAAAACCCCAGTGGTACCGTCGCGCAAATTTACGCGGAAGTCCGCAAAACGCGGGCGAGAGCTCAGCTAACCAAAGAAACTTGCATACATCGTTAAACAGTCAGGTTCTGGTGCTCAACCGCCTCTGGCAGGCGGTGAACATCTGCACGGCGCGCCGCGCCTTTGCGCTGGTGTACGCCGGTCACGCCCAGATCGTCTCGTCCGACGAGGCGAACAGTTTTCTGACGCACGATTTCGAAAGCTGGCGCGATTTGTCCGCGAACGCACCCGACCACGAGGTGGTCACAACGATTTCGTTTAAGATTCGTATCCCGCGTGTGATCGTGCTGCTGGTTTTCGATCGGCTGCCGAAAAAGGAGGTAAAATTTACACGCCACAACGTGTTCGAGCGCGACAAGAACACCTGCCAGTACTGCGGCGAGGTTTTTGATCGCAGCGAACTGAATCTGGATCACGTCGTGCCGCGCGATCGGGGCGGAACAACGACCTGGGAAAACGTGGTTTGCTCCTGCATCGCCTGCAACACGCGCAAGGGCAACCGGCTTCCGCGCGAAGCGCACATGAGTTTGATCCGCAAACCGAAGCGGCCAAAGTGGCGGCCGTTTGTCCAGATCACGTTTTCCGCGCCGCAGCACGATCTCTGGAAACACTTCGTCGATCTCGCGTACTGGAACGTCGAATTGAGCGATTAACATCGCCAGACGGGAACTATAGGGCGTTTTTATAAAACGCCGGTGTCCGACGCAGACGCCCTACAACGTGCCAACGCATCACGAATCGGCTGCAGATCACATGCAAAGCCAGATTGCCGGGAATGCTAATTCGCAAATCCGATGCGGTGTAACAGGCCAGTGAAGCGCGAGTCCCCGCGCAAGCTATCAAAATTGGGATCTACCTTGATGTAGATCAGAAATGGATCGCGCTCGGTTTCCGCTTTCTCGAGCCATTCCATCGCCTGGTCGTTTTCTTCGAGACCAGTGTAAACCAGGGCGATCTCAAATGGTGACCTGAATTGGTTGGGCGATGAGCGTCCGTTCAATTCGTTGAGAATGGTTCTCGCCTCGTCTTCGCGCCCAGATTGTGCATACACGAATCCCAGCGTGGCTTTGAAAATTGTCCGGCTGCCTGGCGTATTTGCATGTTTTTCCAGCTCCGCGATTGCTTGGTCACGCTGTCTTGTTTTTGATTGTAGGCCAGTGCCAGAAACAAGTGTGCCAGTGGAAAATCCGGATCCGATCTCGAGCGTCTTTTGCAATTGCTCGATCGCCCGATCCGGCTGACGCGCAAACACGAGCAGCTTTCCCAGATCCGCGTTGATGATCGGCGACAGCGGGTCGATCTCTTGCGCAAGTTTCAGTTCTTTAAATCCCTCATCGAAGCGGCCCACCAGGCCCAGAAACTCCCCATACCAATGGTGCGCCGTCGCGTAATCGGGGTTTAATTCAATGGCTCGACGGAACTCCGACTCTGCACCGGCAAAGTCCCAATCGTACCAAAATTTCAGAAAACCGAGAGAGGCATGCGGCTCGGCAAGCGTCTCATCGATATCGAGGGCTTTGGTTGCAGCGGCCTTCGCTCTTGCGATGAACTCGTTTCGGGGAAGTTGCTCTTGCCAGACGAGCAGAGCGTACGCGTCGGCCATACCGGCATAAGCGGAGGAATATGTTGGGTCGAGATCGATTGCCCGCCGAAAGTAATCAAGGCTCTGCTGTAACCCGCCGGCGTTCGCTTGTTCCAGAAGTAACGCCCTTTCAGATAAGCTCGGTATGCTTCGGGATTATCCGTGTGGTGTTTGGTAAGCAGTTCTCGATCCTCACCGCTCAAATTCCGGATCAACGCTTTTGCGACCTCCTGCGAGATGGCATCTTGGAGCGCAAACACGTTGGTAAATTTCTCATCAAATGTTCCCGACCAGAGCATTGCGCCGTCCCCGACTCGTAACAGGCGCGCAGTCACGCGAAGGCGATCAGCTTCGTGTTGCACGGTGCCATCGAGAACGGCTTCAACGCGCAGATCCGCGGCCTGCGGCGACTGGATCTCGCGTATGCCGATCGGCGTATTTCTGCACCGCATCTGTTGGTCGAACCAGAATCTCGTGGGATTCTGCCGATTTGGTGTGATCAAGGTGTCGGCCAAACCGATGCCAAGATATTCATCGGCCGGATCTGCACTTAGCATTTTGAAAGGAATTACAGCCATTGTCTTTACGTGTGCGGTCGTTGCTGGCAGAGTTGAATCGAGGCTCGAGTGAGAAAGCGGGCCACCGCGAGAGAAGAACAAGAACGCGGCGGCCATGGCTGAACAAAGCGCTACGGCTGTGCACAGCAAGCTTCTGGGTTACGCTTCGCCCAGCGCCAGGCCCGCACCGGCGGTGAAACGCGACGTGCAATGATCGGACGCCCTTCCAGCCAGCGTTCGAGATCGATAGCCAAATCGCCTGCCGAGCGATAGCGCGCCTGCGGCTCGCGCTCCAGGCAACGCGCGCAGATCGTCTCCAAGTCGCGATCCAACGCCGGCGCGAGCGAGCGCAGTTTCGGCGCCGGTTTTTCGCTGGCTTGTTGAATCACGGCCAGCGCGTGTTCGCCCAGAAATGGCGGACGCCCGGTGAACAGATCGAACAAGATTGCTCCGAGACTGTAAACGTCGGCCGTTGGAGTGAGCTTGGCTGCCGGTCCTTTGGCCTGCTCGGGTGCAATGTAACCAGGCGTGCCGAAGATTGTGAGCGTGCGCGTGAGATCGGTAGCTGGTGTCGAGCCATTTGGCCAATCCGAAATCGGTCACGAATGGTTCGCCGCGACCATCGAGCAGGATGTTTCCCGGCTTGAGATCGCGATGCAAAACCCCGTGCTCATGCGCGTATTGCACAGCGCGCGCCACCTTGGCCATAAGCCGGACGCATTCGCGCGGTTCGTCGCGCAGAGCAGGCTCCGGCTTTTTGCAAGCTGCCGCCGGCCGCGTATTTCATGCTGAAGAACGGCAGACCGTCTTCGCCCTGGCCCACTTCATAGATGGGAAGAATGTTCGGATGATCGAGACTGGCGGCGGCTTCAGCCTCACGCCGGAAACGTTCCAGCGTCTCGCGCGAATCGGCGTGATACGACACCATTCGCTTGAGCGCGACGATCCGGCGCGAATGCCGCTGACGCGCGCGATAAATCACGCCCATCCCGCCGCGTCCGATTTCCTCCAGAATTTCGTAATTGCCGACGCGCCAATGCGTGTCTTGCACTTCGTCTTCAGCCAGGATCGCTTCGAATGATTCGCGCGATGCCTCGCGATCGTCCTCGAGTCCCTCCCGCAACGTGCAGCTCAGGCAAAGTCCATTGCCCAACCGCGTAGTCGCGCCGCACTGTCGGCACTTGGCTGTGGCGTTCACTCACGCCCGCGACCGAATCAGTGAGCCCGGACAGATTCATGTTTTAACTACGAATGGACAACTAATGGACACGAATCGGTGGAACGCGTTGTCCCCAACGCGTTTGCATCGGGCCCGCTGTCATTGGCTTGGGGACAAGCCGATCCACCTTGATTCCTGTGCCTGCCGCGCCGTAGCCATGCGAAGCCGGGTTCATTCGTGGTTACGCTGCCGCCTCCGTTCCCGCGGCAAGCGTCGCGCACAGATGCCGGATTTCGCCTTCGACATCGCTCGGATCTCCGACGGTCTGCGCGACTTCCTCGCGGATGAGCCAGCGATAACGACGCCGCAAATTGTGCAGCTGTTTCTTTACCGCCGACTCTGCGATCCCGAGGTCGGTCGCGAGATTGTGATACGAAACATCTGCGCGCTCCGTCGTAAGATAAACGCTCAACGTCTCAAACAACCTGAGCCGTCTTTTGCGTTCGCATTCTTCGCGCAGACGCCGAAACGCTTGTTCGACTACTGTCGCCGCCCAGCGCAGATCGAACAGTTGCTCAGGCGACCAGGAATTGAGCGCTTGCGCCGAGACCGACAATTGCGATGGCGCTTCGGCCATCCAATCATCCCACGAAACAAATTTCACGCCGCCGCCACGTTTACGCGTCTCCAGTTTTTCAGTTGCATGTCCCAGAAAATCCCGCAGGGCCTTCAGAAGCAACGAACGGAAACGACCGCGCTCTGCGGTCGGCTCGCAGAAGAAGCGATCCTTGGAGCAGGCTGGTGAAAAAATCCTGGGTGAGATCCTCTGCGTCCTGGGTCGAATAACCGCGGCGGCAGATGTAGGCGAAGATGGGCCGCCAATATGTCCTGCATAACTCGCTAAGAGCATCGCGCGCGGCCGTGCTTTCGATCCCCGAATCGGCGCAGGAGAGCACCACGCTCCAGCGTGTCGTGTTGAATCGTGCCGGTCTATGATCGGCCGTCTCCGCCGCCTCAGTGTTCACGGCCGTTCATCCTCTGATTCCACGAATTCCTTGCAAGCTTTTTCCTTCAAAGTCAGAGAATTTCCAACCACTCATGAACACCTAACGCGAATTTCTGACTGCCTGACTTATCTCCAAACCTGTTCGTGCTATCCGCGTCATCCGTGGTTTAAAAATTCACTCGTCCCCAAGATTCTTGGGAACTTCGCTTCGAATTTCCGGGATTGGATAGCGAATGAAGCTCTCTTCGCAGGAACAAAAACCGAAGGTCTCCTCATGAAAAAAAATCTTACTTCGCAATCGGCCTTTTTCAGTCTGCGTGCTCTGATCGGTTTTCTGCTCTGCGTGAGCGGGGTTTCACTGGCGCTGATCGCGTTTGGCCAAAACCGAGGGGGCAATCTCTATTCAAATGGCCCAGGCGCCCGGCTCACCTTGGCAGATTCGCCGGATGTGACGCCCACTCCAACTCCGACCCCAACGGCGACACCGTCGATGACGTTCACTGTAACATCGACAGCGGACACAGACGGAACAACGTGCGGTGCAGATTGCACGCTGCGCCAGGCCATCAACGCGTCCAACGCGAATCCGCCGCCAATGGGCACGACGAACCTAGTCGCGTTCAACATCCCAGGTACTGGCGTGCAGACGATCATGCTCGCTTCATCACTGCCGAGCATTTTCCAGCCGGTGATCATGGACGGCTACACGCAGCCGGGCGCGAGCCCCAACACGTTGACGATTGGAGACAACGCCCACATTCTGATCAAGATAATCGGCGACCCTACTAACGGTGCCGTGATACGACTTTGTTCTCCCACGGGATGCGGAGGGACTGGAGATAGTTCCGGTTCCACTGTGAAGGGACTCTGCATCGCGGGCAACCCTAACAACCCGCTGGTCTTCGTGGGCAGCAACAACGATGTTGTGATCGGGAATTTTCTCGGCGTGGATACTGATGGTGTAACCGTGGTGAGTGACGGCACGCCCGTGCAGGTGGGGAACGGCGGCTCGTTCCATGCAACCAGCACCATCATCGGCGGCACCTCACCTGCGGTGCGCAACATAATCGTAAGCAATGGTGGGTTCGCCCTGATCGATATCTCTGGCGACAACACGCTGGTGCAAGGCAACTACATGGGGGTGAACGCCGCTGGGACGGCGATACTTGGCATGTGCGCGACGGGCATTAGCGTCGACCAAGGCAGCGGAAACACGATTGGCGGCACAGCGGCAGGCGCAGCCAACGTCATCAATGCCACGGGTAATGGCATTCAGATCGGCGGGGTGTGCTCTAACTGCCTCTTCAACACTACCATCCAGGGCAATTTGATCGGTACGGATGCAACCGGAACAGTCGCCTTTCACGCCCTCTTCTACGGCATCGTTGTGGACGCCTCAGTGAATTCCACCGTCGGCGGCAGCACGCCAGGCGCGGGCAACGTAATAACCGCGCGCGCCGACGGCATCATCTTCAGTCATAATCCGACCGGTGTAGTCATCCAAGGCAACAAGATCGGCACCGACATCACGGGCACGATGCCGCTTGGCAACGGCAACTGCGGCATCGACACCGGCTTGGCCGGCCCGGCTTGGGGTCCAACCTCATGGACCATCGGAGGCGTGAACGCAGGAGAAGGCAACATCATCGCGTTTAACGGCTTCAACGGCATCAGCATTACTAGTTTCGATGGCATCAACAGAGGTCCCATTCTGGGCAACTCCATTCACGATAATGCCCTCTTGGGGATTACACTCGCTGGGAGTGGCTGCGGTACTACCATTCCAACCCCGAACGATCACTGCGACATGAACCCTGGCGCGAATGATCTGCAAAATTATCCGGTGATCACGTCAGCCTCCTTTGGAGGCGGCAACGTCACGCTTTCGGGTACTTTAGACAGCGTGCCGAGCACGATGTTCCGCCTAGAGTTTTTCTCTAACGGGCAATGCGATCCGAGCGGATTCGGCGAAGGGCAGCATTTCCTAGGCGCAACCGTCATAACGACGGATGTAAACTGCGCCATGACTTTTGGCCCGGTAAGTTTCCCGCTGCCGGCAGGCGATGATTTCGCGACTGCCACGGCGACCAGGCTCGACGGCGCCGGCAATCCGATTGAAACCTCTGAGTTCTCCCAGTGCATAAACATCTTCGGCGCGCCGACGCCAACTCCAACAGCTACCCCGACGCCGACGGCAACAACTCCACCTCCAACACCAACCGCTACGGCTACGTTCACTCCTACTCCAACAGCTACATTTACGCCGACTCCAACGCCCACAGCTACTCACACTCCGACCTCAACACCTACAGCCACCTTCACTCCCACCACAACACCTACGGCTACCCATACTCCCACTCCAACATCCACCGCCACGTTCACGCCGACAGCGACGCCCACATTTACGCCAACTCCGAGCGCCACCTTTACGCCTACCCCCACGCCTACAGCTACTCACACCCCAACGCCAACAGCCACGGCGACGTTTACCCCAACTGCGACAGCTACATTTACTCCGACACCAACATCAACAGCAACAGCCATGCAACTGCTACGCTTACACCCACAGCGACGGCCACGTTCACACCTACGCCAACGCCTACAGTCCCGAGTCCGACGCCTACAGCTACTCATACGCCAACGCCGATCGCCACGGCTACGTTTACTCCAACGGCAACGGGCACATTTACTCCGACTCCAACGCCCACAGCTACACGCACACCGACTCCAACGCCCACAGCGACACCAACAGCGACGGCAACTGCTACATTCACGCCTACTCCAACACCCACAGCTACTCGTACTCCAACGCCAACACCTACAGCCACTGCAACCGCGACAGCGACCGCCACCTTCACGCCTACCCCGACGCCAACGCCCACAGCTACCGCAACCGCAACTGCTACATCCACGCCTACGCCTACAGCCACAGCCACCTTCACACCTACTCCGACAGCAACGGCGACAGCTACACCTACGGCTACTGCAACCGGGACGCCTACGCCGACACCAACATCTACTCCGCCCGGCGGTTGTGTTCTAACACAAGGCTATTGGCAAACCCATGCGGAGTGGCCGGTAAATCAATTGCAGCTTGGCAACCGCATTTATAACCGGCAGGAATTGCAATCGATCCTGGAACAACAAAACCGTGGGCATGGCCGTCCGAACGGACTAGTTTCCCTGGCGCAGCAGGAAATCGCGGCAAAACTCAACGTTTCTAACGGCGCCGATGGAACTTGCATCCAGCAAACATTGACAGACGCCGACGCGTTGATTGGCGACCTCGTTATCCCGCCGGTGGGCGACGGATTTTTGAAACCCCACGACGTGGCAGATTACGTCCACACTTTGAAGCAGTACAACGACGGCCATTTATGCTCTCCGCCCTGCGAGCCGACTCCACAGCCAGTGTCGACGCCGTCGCCGCGTCCGCGCCCAACGCCGCCGCCGAGGCGATGACACCCTAACGCTTCAACGCATCAAAGATCGGCTGGGGATAAATACCCAGGTAAATTGTGGCGATGATCAGCGCGCTGATCGCCACGCGCGACAAGGCGTTCACAGGAATTTTGTCAACAGTTGGCGTGGATTGCCAATACATCGCGCGAACAACTTTCAGATAATAGTAAAAGCCGCAACCAACAGTGATCACTCCAACAACGACCAGCGCGATTTGGCGGTGCAAAACTGCTGCGTAAAAAATATAAAACTTCCCCAAAAATCCCGCCGTAAACGGGACACCAGCCAGCGAGACCATCCCGACAAGCATCGCGAATGCGAGAAATGGCGAACGTTCGGCCAGGCCGTCGAAGTCGGAAATCTCATCGCCGGTTTGCTGCGAGACGATTATCAAGACAGCGAAACTTAGAAGGGTCATCAGCAAGTAGGCCACAAGATAGAACGTGATCGCGCGCACATCGAGACAAGCAACGCCAATGAGCAGGTAACCCGCGTGCGAGATGCTGGAGTAAGCAAGCAGCCGTTTCAGGTTTGTCTGTGGCAGGGCCGCGAGATTTCCATAAATCAAAGTGAGCAGTGCCATGAGGACCATCAGGCGCTGTGTTTGTGGCAGCGTCAGGAACGGGAGTAGCACCCGTAGCAGCACAACAAAGCCCGCCGCTTTCGAGCCGACGGAGAGAAATGCTGTTACCGGCGTGGGCGCACCTTGATAAACATCCGGCACCCAGATTTGAAACGGCACCGCCGCGATCTTGAAACCAAGCGCGACCAGAACGAGCACCATGCCCAGTAACACTGCCCCGCGATCTATAGCCGGATTCGCCAGCGCCTCGGCGACGCGGTTCAGATTCGTCTGCCCGGTCACGCCGAAGATCCACGCGATTCCGTACACCAGAAACGCCGTGGAAAGCGCGCTGAGCACCAGATATTTCATTCCCGCTTCCAATGTGATCGGATTGCGTCGGGTGAAGCTGACCAGCACGTAAAACGATATTGCCACCAACTCGAGGGAGACAAAGATGAAGACGAAATCAATCGCCGAAACCAGGTACATCAGCCCGACGCACGTGAAAATTGGGAGCGCGAAAAATTCGCCCAGACCCGCCTGTGGTGTAGCGCCAGGAAAAGAAGCTGCGCACTACGGGCGCATAATCGGTCATCATGATCAGCACAAAGATTGTGGTCAGCAGCGCGAATTGCTTGAAAAAGATCGACAGGCGGTCCGCGGTGTAAAAACTCCAGAAACCGCGTCGCTTGATTCGGCGAGGGAAATGGAGCCACGAAGAAACTGGCGAGAAGAACTATCGCCAGACCGACAATTGCAGCGAAGGCCAAAATGCGTTTGTCGATTTTCGTGGCAAACGCTTCGACCATCAGGATCACCATCCCGAGCACCAGCACCGCAATCTCAAGCATGGGCGCGGTGATCATCGGATGCTGTAGCCACGCCCCTGTGGGGCGTCTGCTGTCGTTTGCGGCCAGACCGCATAAACGGCGCACAGCGCCGTGGCTACAGGCCTGATCTGTCAGATAGCTCCTGTTTGCCGAAAGATAAGTGCGGAACGTGGGCGCCACCATTCGCACGAACGACTTGCGGAAAAAATCCGTAGCAAAGGAGCGCGCCTACCAGCAGCGTCACCGGCACACGCAACGTCCGGGCGAAGATCGACAAGCTGCTTCCACTGGTCGCTTATCGTGCCCATGAACGTTTTGCGATAGGCTCGCAGCATGTAAACCGTCGAGATTACGACACCCCAGAGCGCAAGCACCGTGGTGATTTGAAAAATATGAAAGCCATCCATCGTCCAGCCGTTCTTGAACGCGCCAAAGAAGATCATGATCTCGCCGGCAAAGTTCGCGAAGCCGGGAAGACCGATCGCAGCGAACACGCCGAGTCCAAAGGCGAGCCCGGCGAACGGCATCACTCTGGCGAGACCGCCAAGTTCATCGAAGACCAATGTGCCCGTCCGCTGACGTAATTCGCCTGCAAGGGCAAACAGCAGTGCAATTGAAACACCATGAGCGAACATCAAAACAGCTGCGCCGGTCACACCAAGGATGCCGGCGCTGGCGATCCCAAGAAAAATGTAACCCATATGCATCACGCTCGAGTAGCCGAGCATCCAATCCAGGCGCTTCTGGGCGATCGTCACCAGCCCGACGTAAACGATGTTTCCCGAGGAGCAGGACGACGAGCAGAGTCGTCCAGTGTCGAGCGCCCTCGGGGAGAAGGGGAATAGCCAGACGCAAGAGCCCGTATAGCCCAAATTTTTTTAGCACCCCCGCATGCAGCATGGCCGCCGGCGCCGGAGCCGAGGCGTAAGCTTCGGGCGCCCAAGTATGAAACGGGAAGAGTGAAACGAGAATTCCAAAACCAATGAGTAACAAGAGGTAGATGTGATGTTGTGCGTCGGCTGAGATTTGGCCCAATGAAGCGGCAACTGTTAATCCCCGAATGTCGAAGGTGCGCAATGGGGCCGGAACGCTTTGGTAAAGCAAAATCAAACCCAGCAGTAGAATAAAACTTCCGATTGCCAGATAGATCGTAATTTTCCACGCCGCTGCGACGCGATTTCCGCTTCCCCAAATTCCAATCAGTAAAAACGTTGGAATGAGCGCGAGCTCGTGAAATGCGTAAAAGAAAAATAAATCGATTGACGCAAACGCGCCGATCGCGCCACCGGAAATGAACAGAAGACAGGCGTAGAACGCATTTTCATATTTGTTGACAGGGCCGGCGAACCAAACGGCTGCCAGTGTGACGATAGTGGCAAGCAGCACCATGATTACACTTAAGCCGTCGATTCCCGTCGTGAAGCTCAGCCGCCATTCGGGGGATATGGTAAACGACGAGACGTGTTGAAAATCGGGTTGGCCGTAGCCGAAAGACGCGAAGAGAAACAGTGCTGCCGCAAACGTTAAAACCGACGCGGCTAACGCGGTCTTGCGCGCAGGCGCGCCAACCATGATTAAGATGGCCGCGACGATGGGGCAGAAAATGATAAACAGAACCATTAGCGGAAAACGGCGAAGTAGATGATTGCAACGACGCCTAAACCAAACAGGAACACGTAGGCTTGCAGATTTCCCACTTGAATCAGCCGCAAAAGAGCGCCGATGCCCCAGGTTCCGCGACTGCTTCCACCGACCGCGCCTGCATCGATGATCCATCGATCAACAAAAGCTGATATGCGTGCAAGGAGTTCCTGCGTCCAGTAAATCAGCCAGCCGTAGAACTCGTCGAAATAAAACTTGTGGCGTAGTAACTCGAGATCCACTGGTTCACTGGTCCGATTGCGGTAAAGAGCGATCGCCAACCCGCTTCCCGCGATCAACGCGGTGATCGCCAGCACCGGAACAACGATCGCGACTTCCTTTTCGACTGGGAGTGTCAGAAAGTTTCGCGCAAAAAACGCGAATCCGCCGAGCGTTGCCAGAATCGCGAGCGCGATCAACGGCACCGTCATCACTGGCGGTGATTCGCAGGTTTCGCGCGCGATGTCGCTGCGCGGTTTCCCGAGGAACACGATCACGAGCGCGCGAATCATGTAGAAAGCCGTCAGGAACGCGGTGACTAATGCCACGGCGAAAATCGGCACATTGCGTTCGTAGGCGAGGCGCGAGAATTGCGTCCTTGCTAAAAAATCCACTGAACGGCGGGCAGCCGACCAATGCCAGTGCCCCAACCGCGAAAGTCGCAAATGTGATTGGAAGTTTGCGAGCTAGCCCTCCCATCTTCCAGATATTTTGTTCGTGATGCAGCATCACAATGACTGAGCCCGCCGCTAGGAAAAGGAGCGCTTTGAAAAACGCATGAGTGAACAGGTGAAACATGGCTGCATCATTGGAGGCTAAACCCACAGCCATGACCATGTAACCAAGTTGCGACAGCGTGGAGTAGGCGAGGATCCGCTTGATATCGTTCTGCTGCGTTGCGATTAGCGCAGCCATCACTGCGGTGATAGTTCCAATCCACGCGATAACCAAAAGCGCGGTCTGCGACGATTGAATGACGAACGCAACACGCACCAGCATGTAAACACCTGCTGCCACCATCGTCGCGGCGTGGATCAAGGCGGAAATTGGAGTCGGACCTTCCATCGCATCAGGCAACCAGACGTGCAGCGGAAACTGGGCCGATTTGCCAACCGCGCCGCAGAAAATCAAGAGGGCGACAACTGTGACAAACGTCGAGTGAGTCGACAGTGCCGACATCCGCGGCGCGATTTCAGCGAAAACGACAGAGCCGGTTGCCATCCAGACCATTAGGATTCCAACCATGAATCCGAAATCGCCGATGCGCGTAGTGATGAATGCCTTTTTCGCTGCATCTGCCGCTGCATTGCGATAGAACCAGTGACCGATCAAAACATAGGACGTGAACCCGACCAGTTCCCAGAACATGAAAAGCATAACGAAATTGTTCGCGAGAACGATCCCGAGCATCGCGAACATGAAGAGCGACAGCGCCGCGAAGTAGCGGGACTTCCCTTCGTCATCTCGCATGTAACCCAGCGAATAGATATGAATGACCGCTCCAACACCGGAAACGAGAACGGCCATTGTCCTGCTCAACGGATCCAGCGTCAGGCCGAGCGGGACTTGGAAGACACGGCTAATACGATCCATGTGAACTCAGCCGCGTCGGTAGTTGAGTGTGCGAAGATCAAACAACTGCACGTGAAACTTACGAGCACCGCGACGATTGAGATCGAGCTGCTCAATGTTTTCCATCGCAGGGTGAAGAGCGTGATGACTACGGTGCTCACCAACGGCGCGATCAGGATTAGCCAAGGAAAAAGCGAGCTCATCAAATTTGAAATGACGAAGCTCTAATGACGAATGACGAAGGAATGACAAAGCCCGAATGACGAACGTGCTTGTGCTGGGGAGCGCACGCGCCTCGCGTGCATGCGAGCGCGCCCTCGCGATCGCACGTTGGGGTAAGGCACGAACTCTGTTTGTTAATCCGTCCGCAGAGCGTTTCGGCGCGGGCGCCGAAACGAGCACGCGAGGCGCGTGCGCTCCCCAGAGTTTTGTCATTCGTCATTTGAATTTCCTTCGTCCTTCGTCATTGGGCGTTCGTCATTGGCTTCTATGATTCGCGCGTCTAAAATTTAGCTGGCTGATGTCTTTGACGTCCGTCGTCTGCCTTGCGCGAAACAGGGCGACGAGAATAGCAAGGCCCACCGCGACTTCGGCAGCTGCCACGGTGATGATGAAAAAAACAAACACCTGCGCGTTGTAATTTGGCAGGCCGCTTGGATCGACACGGAATCGCGAGAAAGCTACAAGGGACAAGTTTGCCGCATTCAACATCAGCTCCAGCGACATGAGGATGATGATGAGATTGCGTCGCAACATCACTCCGGCAAACCCAATTGAGAAAAGAATGCCGCTTACGAGGAGATAATCGCCGAGTGTGATCATGCTGATTCGAAAATGACGAATGACGAATGACGAATAACGAAGGAATGACCAAGCACGAATGGCCATTCCCGTCATCCTGAGCGAAGCGAAGCGGAGTCGAAGGATCCCGCGGAACTGCCTTTGAGGTTTCGTCACGAGATTCCTCGACTTCGCTCGGAATGACAGCGGTTGGTTGGTTTGTTCGCTATTGGTCATTTGCCATTCGTCATTAACCCCTTGGCTCGCGTTTGCTCAAAAGCACCACGCCAACGGTCGCCACCAGCACGAGAACACCGATGATCTGAAACGGCAGATTGTAATTGCGGAAAAGCAGTGCCCCGATGTTCCACACATCGTCAGTTGTCGAGCGTCGCGAGCGGCGGAAACGTCTGTCGCGCGGCTTGGAAGTGCCGAATCACAAAGCAAATCTGAACGAGCAAGACGACCGCTACTCCGGTGCCGCCCGCGGCAGCGAGCCAATTGATTCGACGCCGTTCTTCGGTCTGCAGGTTGAGAAGCATGATGATGAAACAGGAAACAGCACCATCACCGCGCCTGCGTAAACCAGCACCTGAATGATGCCGACGAAGAAGGCGTCAAGCGACATGAACAGAGCGGCCAACCCGAGGAAGGAAACAACGAGGCTGAGCGCACTCGCGACCGGATTGCGATTGACGACAACGGCGGCGCCGAAGACCAGCGTTAGCAATGCAAAGATCCAAAATAGGAAGGGAGACATTTCAGAGTGACGAGTGATGGGTGACGAGTGATGAGATCGAGACAAGGCAGCGACTTTGGGTCGAATCCAACTCGCAACACTCCGTCACTCGCCAGTTCACTCATTTTCTTTCGTTCCATTTCAACACCACGCCGTGCATTACGCCGCCGATCTCCAGGAGTTTTTCCTTGTGATGCACCATATCCGCGCGCGTAAAGCCGGTGATGGCATAATCCTTACGCAGAAAGATCGCCTGTTCGGGGCAAACCTCCTCACACATGCCGCAGAAAATGCAGCGGATCATGTCGATATCGAATTGGTCCGGATATTTCTCGACTTTGGCGAAGCGATCTGCTGACGGAATTTCGCCGGGAATAATCTTGATTGCGCGCGGCGGACAAATGAATTCGCACAGCTGACACGCCACGCAGCGCACCCGGCCATCCTCGTCTCGCACGAGCGCAGGCGCGCCGCGGTAGTGATCCGGCAGGCTGCTGTCCCATGTTTGCTCGGGATATTGCATCGTGACCTTGGTGCGTCCGAGCAGCATGTTCTTGAAATGCTTAAACGTGATCGCCAGGCCGGCGACGATGGCGGGCAGATACAATCGCTCGCGCCAGTTCAACCTCGGTCGTGGGACGGTGATGGCCATGACTGAAATGACGAATGATGAATGCCGAATGACAAACTAATGACGAAGCGCGAATGACGAATCGCACGTGGACCGCCTCGGGCGCGTTTCTCCTTCGTCATTAGGATTTTCCTCATCATTCTGTCATTTGTCATTACCTCTCGTGAAATGCGATGATCGCTGCAACGAGAAAAATATTCACTAGCGCAATCTCGAAAAAGAAGAGCCAACCGAGCCGCATGAGTTGATCATAACGAAAACGGGGCAAGGTCCAGCGGACCCACATGAAGACGAAAATCAAGGCGCCGACTTTTGCGAAGAAGACTGCGATGTTGATCAGGCCGAAGATCCATCCGTGGGAGCCGTCCGGAATTCCCGGGAAATGCCAGCCACCAAAGAATAACGTGACAACGACAGCCGAACCCGTGATCATCGCGGCGTATTCGCCGAGGAAGTAGAGAGCGAACTTCATCGAGCTGTACTCGATGTTGTAACCGCCGGCTAGCTCCTGCTCGGCTTCGGGCAGATCGAACGGCAGCCGGTTTGTCTCTGCAAAAACTGCGATCATGAACACGAAGAAGGAAATGAGCATGGGAATCGCGAACAGCCATTTCCATGGGTCCATCCAATCGCCGACAAACGGCGCGATAAACCAACCGTGATCAATTTGATAACGCACCACGCTGGTCAGCCGCAGATTTCCGACGACCATAAAGACAGGAACGACAGCGAGCCCGAGCGAAAGCTCGTAGGAAAGCATTTGCGCGCTGGAACGGATGCCGCCGAGGAATGGATACTTTGAATTCGACGCCCAGCCGCCAATGACGATTCCGTAAACGCCCAGCGACGCGATGGCGAACACGAAGAGGATTCCAACATTCACATCGGCGATCACCATCGGAACGCCAAACAGGGTGCTGCCGAATGGGACCACCGCGATGGTGATGATGGCCGGCATTACAGCCAGACATGGCGCGAGCCAGTAGTAAAATGTGTTCGCCGCCAGCGGCGTGAAATCTTCCTTCAGCAGCAACTTGAACATGTCCGCGATCGGCTGCAACAGACCGGCAGGCCCCACACGATTTGGTCCCAGGCGGTCCTGAATAAACGCGCTTACCCGTCGCTCGGCGTAAACCGCGTAGGAAACCATGAATAAGATCACCGCAAGAAGAATCGCGATCTTCAGGAGCGAGGTGATGATGAAAAAAGAATCCATGTTGAACTTCCAGGCCTAGTGTGTTCTAACAGCTGTAGCTTTGTGTGCCTCGTGGACCTGTAGTCGGACGGCGCGGCGTTTTGCTTGGAGCGCGACCGCTTGCAGGATGGCTTTTTCGTCGCTGGGATGCATCTGTGACAATTCTTTCGTATGCAAAATGTGCGCGCCGAGGTCGCCGATTTTGCTCAAGCTCAACCCCGCAAATCGCGGAACCGTCTCGCTGATCCGGCGAAAGACATCATCGATGGAGGAAAGGGAGTCGCCTCCGCCAACTGCCTGCAGCAGATCACGCAGGATTTCCCAATCATCGCGCGCGTTCCCGGGCGGGCGCACGGCGCGATTCAATCGTTGCAAGCGGCCGTTGCCGTTGATCATCGAGCCGCGTTTTTCGGCGAAGCCGCACGCAGGCAGAACGACGGTCGCTTTTTCAGTAGCCTCGTGCGACAAAACATTCATGACGATGAATACTGGGAGTTGAGCGAGTTGTTCAACGGATATGCCCAAATGCATCGCGTTTTCCTTCAACATCACCAGCGCTTTGATTTGTCCGGATTTCACGGCTTCAGCGATCGCCATGAGTTTCGCGCCGGGTTCACACGTCGATCTAAGAATCAAGCGCGCACCGTTTGTGTTCGGATTGCGATCTTCGCTCAGCAGAATGTCATCGCCCGGATCGCGCCGCGGGACGATGTCGATGCACTTCACGCCTAACGACTTTGCCAGCTGCGAGGTCAGCCAAAGCTCTTCGTTGGTCATTCGGCCGGAAGCGACGATGGCAATCTCGTCGCCGCTAAACTGTTTCAATTGCAGCGCTGCTTGCGCGATTGCTACTGGCCAGTCTGCGGCGACCAGCTTTCCGTCCGAACGAATTTGCGGCTCGAGCAAACGGTTTTCGGCTTCGAGAAATTTGAAGTTCAACCGACCGTAATCGCACATCCAGCAGGAGTTGACGTGATCGTTTTCTCGCGGCGTCTGCCGGTAAATGACGTCTTCGCGCGTGCCGATGATCGTGTTGCAGCCAGTCGCGCAACTGGTGCAGATGCTCTTCGTTTCTTTCAGGAACCAGACGCGCATCTTGAAGCGGAAATCAGTCGAGGTGAGCGCGCCCACCGGGCAGATATCGACGGTGTTGAGTGAATAATTATTTTCAAGCCGCTTGCCGGGATGCGCAGTCAGCACGGTGTAACTGCCGCGATCGACAAACCCAAGGACGTCGTCGTGTGCGATTTCCTGGCAGAAACGGATGCAGCGCGAGCAGAGAATGCAACGCTCGTCATCGAGTGTGACCCGCGGCCCGAGCACAACGTTCTTTGGTTTCTTGACTTTGTTCTCGAGAAAACGCGATTTGGAGTTTCCGAAATCGACGCTGAATTCCTGCAAGCGACATTCGCCCGCCTGATCGCATATCGGGCAATCGAGCGGATGATTAATGAGCAGAAATTCCATTACGCCGCGCTGACATTCCTTCACGAGCGGCGAGTTGGTGCGAACCGCCATGCCTTCGGACACATCCTGGGCGCAGGAAATTTGCGGACGCGGGATCCAATTGATAATCGGTTTGCCGTCGGCGCCGAGCTCGGGTTTGCGATCCGGGCCGAGCCTCGGAAAGCCCATTTCGATCAAACACATCCGGCAATTGCCTGGCGAGCTCAGCTTTTTGTGATAGCAATAGCGCGGCACATAACTGCCAGCCTCCGCGCATGCCTCGATCACGCGTGTGCCTTTGGGAAACTGATGCCACACGCCATCAATCTGGACGTTCAACAGTGGAACGGATGATTCGTTAGGCATGATTTAATCTGGAAACCAGGAAGCCAGGAACTTATAAATGTAGATGGTCGCGTTCGATCGCCGGATGATATTCGCGCCCAACCCGTTTTATCGTAAGGCGTGGGGTGGCAAAGTTCAGCAATAAACCATCCTCAAGATTCGCAGCCTTCAGGTATGATCGGACAATGGCATAATGAACATCTTCAAGCGTGGCTATCGCTTTAAGTTCGACAATAACTTTTCCTTCGACGAGAAAGTCGAGGCGATGTTCACCGATTAGATGCTCGCGATAGAAGATCGGCAAGAGCTTTTGCCTCTCGAAGGATATGCCTGCGGCCGCCAGTTCAATTGCAAGAGCTTCCTCGTACGCGGCTTCAAGGAATCCCGGACCAAGTTCCTTGTGGACACGAATGGCCGCGGCAATGATTCGCTCGGTTAGATCTTTATTTTGTAATTCCATTCCTAGCCTCCTGGTTTCCAAATTTATCTAAATGGTTCCTTTGGCGCCTGCTTTTTCCCAGCCGGGATCGTGTGCCAGGGGAACTGTGGGAATCGACTCTTGTTCGATCAATTCTTCCGGCGTGTATTCGGGCGGGAGGGGTGGGGGCACGGGTTTCTGCGCGCGGGCGGCAAATTCTTCTGGAAATTTTTCGACAAAACTTTGCGTCGGCCACGCGCACGCTTCGCCGAAAGCGCAGATGGTGCGCCCGGCGATGTTGTCGCCAATGGTCTTGAGCGTGTGCGGATCTTCGACCACGCCGCCGCCGTGCAGCATGCGGTCGGTGATTTTCTTCATCCAAAGCGAGCCTTCCCGGCAGGGTGTGCATTGGCCGCAGCTTTCGTGCGCATAGAACTCGTTGATGTTGTTGAGGACCCAGACCATGTCGCGCGAATCGTCCAGCACGATCACGCCGCCGGAACCAGCCATCGAACCGGCCGCAGCGAGCGAATCAAAATCCATCGGAATATCGTCGATCGACATGTCTCGCTCGATCGTCGATCCATCGGGTTGTCTCTGCTTAAGCTTGAATCGCTCGTCGGCGCGCAACACTTTCGCGGAACTCCCACCCGGAATTACCGCCTTCAGTTTTCGGCCCGGTCTTAAGCCGCCAGCCATCTCGTAGATCAACTGGCCCATGGTTACCGCACCGACTTCGATCTCGAAGTAACCCGGGCGCTGAACGTCTCCGCTCACACACACAATTCGCGTGCCGGTGTTGTTAGGCCGGCCGAGGCGCGCATATTCTGTGCCGCCCATGGCGATAATGTGTTTTACGGCGCAGAGTGTCTCGACGTTGTTAACGATTGTCGGGCACATGTAGAGACCGAGCACTGCCGGGAAAATACGGCGGCTTGATTCGCGGATAACCGCGCTTGCCTTCCAGTGATTCAATCAATCCTGTTTCTTCCCCGCAAATGTAAGCGCCCGCGCCGCGATGAATGTAAACCTCGACATCAAATCCGGAGCCCAGAATATTTTTGCCGAGAAAATTGTGTTCCCGCGCTTCTTCGATGGCGCGTTCGAGGATTTTCGCGCCCTCCGGGAATTCGCCTCGTATATAGATGTAAGCCGTGCGCGCGTTCAGCGCGTAACACGAAATCAAGCATTCCTTCGAGCAACTGATGCGGGTCTTCGTGAATGATGTAGCGATCCTTGAACGTGCCCGGCTCTGATTCGTCGGCGTTGCAGATCAGATAGACCGGCCGCTTTTCGTCCGGTTTGATGAAGCTCCATTTCAGACCGCAGGAAAATCCTGCTCCGCCGCGGCCGCGAAGGCCAGAGTTTTTGACTTTGTTGACGATGTCACTGCGCGACATGGTCAGCGCTTGCTTCAACTGCTCGTAACCGCCATCGCGCAGGTAACAATCGATGTCGGTTGTCCAATCCGTGCGCCCGATGTTTTTGTAAATCAAACGGTGTTCGAGAGGGTGAGGGAATGTTTGATGTTTAATGTTTGATCGTTTGATTTCGGAGGAGATCCCCGATCGAATTTGGATTGATTTGCTCATGCAGCTGTTCTCCGATCATGCACACTGGCGCGGTGCCGCAGCTTGCCAGACATTCGACAAATTCGACGCTGTAATTTCCGTCGGCGCTGACCGAAATGGGATTATGCATTTCGTCGCCGTCCAGCGGGCGCTGGATTCCGAGTGCAGCGCACAAATTTTCCATCAGCTCGAAACCGCCAGCCATCGCGCAACTGAGTGTGCGGCAGACGCGGATGTGCGTTTTGCCAGCTGGCTTCTGGCGAAACATTGGATAGAATGTCACCAACTCCAGAATATTGATCGGTTGCAAGCCCAGCTTCTCGGCGATCCATAGCACGGCGTCGTCGCTGATGAATCCGAAGTGTTCCTGCCACAAATGCAACAGCGGCATGGCTGCGCTTCGCCGGTGATCGCTCGGATAGCGCGCGATCGCTTCGTCCATTTTGCCGCTCCAGCTCGGCGGGAACGGAGACGTTCGGCGAGTCTGCCATTTAGAAACCTAGCGCAACGCAGTGATAGGCGGCAAATCCCGGAGAGCGCTGTAGCGTGCGCTGTCGGCAGAGCACTCGTCTGAATGCGAAAAACCGTCGAGATAGTGCGCTGAGGATAGCGGACACTACAGCACTAATCCGAAAGCGTGCTCTTCTTTGATTGCACTTTGTCGTCTTTAAAAACGATTGCGACTGTGTCTTTGCCCTGCCGATAAACGTAAACGTCTGTCATGCGAGCAGTGGGCGGCCCCAGGATCGATTCCACCTGTTTCTTCGACATCCCTTCTGTCACCTGATCTACGTTCGCCTTTGTGATGCGTTTGCTGGAACAGGAAACGGCGACCGTTACCGCGAGGATGAGCACGACACGGGTAAAAACGACGAATAACGAATGACCCACCTTCGCATGGCTACGGCGCGGCAGGCGAATGCCGAAGGGATGCCCCACCTTCGCATCGATACGGCGTGGCAGGCGAAGCACGAATGACGAAATGCCGCGGAACAGACCTCTGGACTTTTCCTCATTCGTCATTCGTATTATCTGTCGCATTCGCCCATGACGAAGTCCAGACTACCGAGCACAGCGGGCACGTCGCTCACCATGCAACCGGGCAGAAGCTCTGGCAGGATGCTGAGGTTCACGAACGATGGCGCGCGAATTTTCAACCGATACGGCACGCCGCCGCCTCTGCTGTTGATGTAAAAGCCAAGCTCGCCCTTGGGATTTTCGGCTGCGAAATAAACCTCGCCCGGCGGCGCGTCGAGTCCTTCCGTCACCACAATGAAATGATGAATTAACTCCTCCATCTTCGTCATCACCCGTGACTTTGGCGGAGTCATGTTTTTCCAATCTGCGACGTTGATCGGTCCGCCGGGCAGTTTATCGATCACCTGTCGCAAGATCCGCACGCTTTGGCGCATTTCCTCGATCCGCACCAGATAACGATCGTAACAATCGCCCGCACTGCCGATCACCACATCGAAATCGTAATTGTCGTAATCGAGATACGGATGTTTGCGCCGCAAATCGTGTTCGATTCCGCTCCCGCGCAGATTCGGGCCGGAAAGGGCGTAAGCGATCGCGCGATCCTTCGAGATGACGCCGATGTCTTTGGTTCGATCGACGAAAATTTTGTTTCGGGTCAGCAATCTGTCGCACTCGTTCAGACTCGGCTCGAAATCGTCGAGGAATTTTTTCAATTGCGGAATGAAGCACTCAGGCAAATCGCGGATTTGTCCGCCAACGCGTGTGTAGGAAGTGGTAAAACGCGCGCCGGTGAGCAGCTCGAAAAGGTTATAGAGTTTTTCGCGCTCGGTGAACGTGTAGAGGAAGACCGTCATCGCGCCGAGATCGAGCGCCATCGAGCCAAGTCCCAGCAGGTGCGAGGAAATGCGCGACGTTTCGCAGCAAATGGTGCGGATCGCTTTTCCGCGCGGCGGAATTTCCCAGCCCATCAATTTTTCCACGGCGAGCGCGTAGGCCACGTTGTTCGAAAGCGGCGCGAGATAATCGAGCCGGTCTGTGTACGGGACAAACTGGTTGTATTGCATGTTCTCGGCGATTTTCTCGTCGCCGCGATGCAGAAAACCAATGTCCGGAGTGGCCTTGGTGATGATCTCGCCATCGAGTTCGAGCACCAGCCGCAAAACGCCGTGCGTGGCCGGATGCGACGGCCCCATGTTGAGCACCATCTTCTCGCCGATGTCGTCGCTCTCGCCACGCAGCGCCGCGTCGGCCGCGGCCACTCGCGTGACCGGGTCGGGCGATTCAATCTCGCGCACCGTGAATGGCATGAAACCGCATATTGTTTTACGCTGGCGAGTGAACCAGCGTGCGCAAGTGTCAAATTCTGGGGAGCGCAGCGCTGTCTAGCGTGCTGGTTTCGGCAGTGCGCCGACGGCTTCTCAAGCAGTGCTCAAAGTGGCAGGGTCCGGCGTAACAGAGTTCGCGACGCTAGACGCGACTGCCAGGTCGCAGCGGCATCGCTCCCGGAACCTTCGCTCGCGGCCAACGAACCTCGATTAACTAATATCGCGTATGCCAAAAAAATCGCACTGCTTTTCGCAGGTCAGGGCGCGCAAAGCGTCGGGATGGGACGCGATCTCGCCGAGCAATTTCCTGGCGCGACGGAATTGTTTCGCAGGCGGACGAAATTCTCGGCCGGAAGTTGAGCCAAATTACGTGGAACGGTCCGATCGAAGAATTGACGAAGACTTCAAATTGCCAGCCTGCGCTTTTCGTTCACGGGCTGGCATGCTTGTCGGTCCTGCGCGAACTGGCGGGCAATTTTCCGATTGGTGGCGCGGCCGGATTGTCGTTAGGGGAGATCACTGCGCACGCGGCGGCTGGCACTTTTGATTTTGCGAGCGGCGTGAAGCTTGTGCAACGACGCGGCGAATTGATGGATGAAGCTTGTGCGGCGACAAACGGAGCGATGGCGGCAATGATCGGCGCGGACGAAAACGTGGTGCGCCAGCTTGCAGCGGATGAAGACGTCGATATTGCGAACATCAATGCACCCGGTCAGATCGTCATCTCGGGTGAGCGGGCGAAAGTGGAAGCTGCAATCGGCGTGGCGAGGGAATATGGGATTCGCCGCGCGACGCTGCTCAATGTCGCCGGCGCGTATCATTCGCGTTTGATGGAAAGCGCTTATGAAAAGTTGGGCGCGGCGCTTCAGCACGTCACGGTGCAGCCGCCACGTTTTCCCGTGATCAGCAACGTGACCGGTGAAGAAGTAGAAACGCCGATTGAAATTCGTCAGACCCTGCAGGATCAGGTCACGGGCACGGTGCGATGGATGGATTGCGTGGAGCGGCTAGCAGGACTTGGCTGCGATTTTTTCATCGAGCTGGGGCCGGGCGGTGTGCTGGCTGGTTTATTGCGGCGCACGCGCAAAGACGCAGACGTGATGTCGGTAAGCGACGCGGAGTCGGTGCGGAAGTGCGCTGAGAAAATTACTGCGCAAAATTCGCCTCGCTAGGATTCACCTCGAGATGGCACTGGAATCTACAACATCGATAAGTCCACCTGTATCTTCGCGGCGCAGATCGCTCGCGCAACGCGGCGCCGAGTACTTTGGCATGTCCGGGCCAGCGGAGTTTGTGGCGGCTGCGAGTCTCTTCGTGCTCATGATCGTAATCAAGCTGGCAAACATGACGCACTACCGCTTCGACAGCGACGAGTCGCAGCACACACACGTGATCTGGGCATGGGCGCGCGGCTTCGTCCAATACCGCGATGTGTTCGATAATCACATGCCTCTTTTCCAGATAATGTTTGCGCCGATTTTCGGACTGATAGGCGACCGGGCGACCATTCTTTACTGGATGCGTTTCATTCTGTTGCCGATGTATTTTGTCGGGGCGTGGTGCACTTACCAAATCGGCGAATTGCTTTTCTCCCGGCGTGCCGGCGTGTGGGCGATCATTCTGGCCGGTCTTTATTCCAAGTATCATTTCATCTCATTAGAATTTCGGACTGACAACCTCTGGGCGCCGCTATGGCTTCTGTGCGTGCTTACGCTTATCAGTGGAAGTCTGACAGTGCCTCGAGCCTTGAGGGCCGGGCTTTTGCTCGGGTTTTGCTTCGGTGTCTCCATGAAGTCGGTTTTGTTGTTAGTTGCGCTTCTGGTCGGTGCATCGATTGCGCTGTTTCTGGTGGGGAGAAAAGAGCTTGGTCAATCATGGTCACATCTGGCGCGTTGTGCGGTGGCCTTTCTCTTCACAACCTTTCTAGTTCCTGGAGTCATCGCGGCCGCGTTCGCTGTCGGCGGGGTATGGCGCGAGTTTTATTATTGCAATTTTCAGCACAACATGCTGCCGCATCTTAGTCCTAAAAATCATCCAGCCTGGTGGATCTTTATTTTTCCCATCGTTTTCCCGTTTGTGATTTACGCCGCGCGGCTGATCGTTCGCGCAGCTCCTGAGCCAGCGTTAGCATTTCGGCGCGGGTTCATTTTTCTCATCTGCGGCTTCTATGTGCTTGCTCTATACAGCTTTTGGAATCTGCTCACCCGTCAGGATGATCTTCCATATTATCCTTTGGCATTCGTTCTCGTCAGCGGAGGTTTGCTGGCCATTTCGCCGCACTTCGCGAGATACGACCCGCGTATCGGGCGTTATCTTCACCGCATTCCGTTGCCGGCGTTTGTCGCTTTACTGTATTTGTTTCTGCTCATCGCAAGTCGGCCGTTCTGGATTGATCGTGCCCGACTCGAGACAGGTTTGCTCCGCGGCGTTTTGAAATTGACCGATCCCGGCGACTTCGTTCTGGATTGCAAAGGCGAAACCATCTTTCGGCAACGCTGCTTTTGGCCCGTGACCGAATCAATCATGTTAGAGCGCATCGCGCGCGGCCTTGTGGCCGACAACGCGGCCGAGCGGGCGGTTGAGACCCGTGCGTGTGTCGCAGCCATGAAGGGACGAATGCCCTTCTACGCGAGGAAATTTATCTGGAAAAATTATATTTCTGTCGGCAACGATTTGAGGGTAGTGGGAAGGTTCTTGAGGCCCTCCGCAACCGGTCCCGCGACTCCGGGACAGATGGAATTCGAAGTTCTGATCCCGGCGTCTTACAAGATTATCGCACGCGATGGCCCGGTAACGGGAACGCTCGACGGGACGCCGTATGATGGTGCGCGCTTTCTCGCGCCGGGCGTACACACTTTTGTGCAGACGTCATCAAAGACACAACTCGCTGCGCTCTGGGCCCGGGCGGTGGATCGGAATTTTCTGCCCGAGAAATACTTCCCACGGCGGCCAAAATGATCGGAGTTCCGGCATTGCGTTTGGCTGCGCTTCTGCTAGAAGACTTAGCCGTGCTCGTTCCAGTCTTTACTTCGGGTTCTCGCCTCTTACTATTCGCACCGCATCCGGACGACGAATCGCTCGCATGCAGCATTCTTTTGCAACGAGCAGTTCACGCCGGTGCGGCGGTTCGTGTTGTTTATGTTACAGACGGCGACGATAATCCCTGGCCGCAACGAGTGCTCGAACGCAAGTGGCGCCTGAACGCGACCGACCGCAGGCGTTGGGGAAGGTTGCGCCGCACGGAAGCGCTCGCGGCGTTGCGTGTTCTGGGCGTGAACGGTTCGGCGGCACGTTTTCTGGGCTTACCCGATCAAAAATTGACCGCCTTGTTAATGTCCGGTTGTCAATCTGCGCGTGCGCAGTTCGCAGCGATCATTGCTGATTGGAGGCCGACGCACGTGCTGGTGCCGTCGATTTCCGATACGCATCCCGACCATAGCGCGCTCGCGGTAATGCTTCGTCTGGTCCTGAGCGAATCGTTTTCGGACCTGTTGGCGACAGGACAAATGGCTGCTTGGAGTTATCTCGTTCACGGCAGGCGCTCCGCGTTCTTTGATCGTGCAGCGACGATTAGCCAATCCCATCGCGAAGCGGCAACCAAGCAGGGGGCGATTCGCTGTCACAAAACGCAGCTCAAATTATCTCGGAAACGATTTCTCGCATACGCCGGCCGGCCGGAGCGGTTGGTCAAACTTGGGGTACGCGATGAGACCATGGCCGACGGCGCAATTATTTCAGTCTTCAGGCAGCCTCATTCGCTTGCCGTAGAGCTGCGGCTTGCCCCCAAAGCCATGCGTATGTCCGAACCGGCGCTCTTTGTTTTGGGTCGCGACGAAGCTGGCGCGTTGCGTTGTGCGACGGTGCGTGTTCCAGCCCGATCGTCGGGCGTTGAAATACTGGATTCCGCCTCGCTGGACGACGTAGCTCAGGCACAATATTGCGGGAATGCTTTCGCTGGCCAACTCACCATTCCGCTCCCCATTTTTTCATCTGCGTCCGCCATTTTCGTTAAACTAGAACGGCGCTCATGGTTCTTTGATGAAGCAGGCTGGCTGGAAATCCCGGCCGTCGAAGCGCAGCCGATTGCAAAGCCCCAGCGTCATGGGGTGGAAGCTGGCCTGGTGACCACTCGTTAGGCGATGCTGTAGCGGCGGCCTATGACCGCCGATTCCTCCCGGGCATTGTTGCGGAAGAGCGTCATTGCCGTAGCCTCAAGGGATGAATCTTTCACAGCGCATCGATTCGGATTTGAAAGAGGCCATGCGTGCCAGGGACAGCACGAAGCTTGGCGTCTTGCGCATGCTCAAGTCAGCTTTGAAGTACGCGGCCATAGCAAAATCAGGAACGGATGCCGAGCTGAGTGACGCCGAAGCCACCCAGGTTATTCGTAAGCAAGTGAAGCAACGCCAGGATTCGATCGAGAGCTTCGAAAAAGGCGGACGCGCCGAACTGGCCAGCAAAGAGAAAGAAGAGTTGTCGATTTTGAATGAGTATCTGCCCCAGGCGATGACAGCCGACGAGCTGGCCAGGGTAGTGCGCGAAACGATTACGGAAGTCGGTGCCACGTCAAAGGCGCAGATGGGTCCGGTGATGAAAGCGTTGCAGGCAAAAATCGCCGGTCGCGCGGATGGCAGGACGCTGAGCGCTGAAGTGCAAAAGCAATTGCAGTGAAGAGAACATCGAACGCTCAACGCCGAACACCCAACGCCGAATTGTCGCTGTCTGGATCTAACATCGGGCGTTCGGCGTTGTGCGTTGGACGTTTTTGTTTTTTCTCATGCTGACGGCTATCCTCGTCGCGGCCGGTGACAGCCGCCGCATGGGTTTCGATAAATTGTTTGCGGTGATTGCCGGCAAACCAGTCATCGCGCACACGCTCCGCGCATTTGAGCGCGCCAACTCTGTCGATCGAATCATTGTCGTCGCGCGCGAAGATCGACACGATGAGATCAAAACGATCGTTCGCGATGAAAATTTCAAAAAAATTAGGTCGATCATTCGGGGTGGAAAACGCCGGCAGGATTCCGTGCGCGCCGGGCTGGACCATCTGGAATCCTCGGCACGATACGTCGCTGTGCACGACGCGGCGCGCCCGCTGGTTACTCCGGAGCAGATCGAGCGAGTCTTCGAGCAGTGCCGCGCCTACGCTGCCGCCGCGTTCGCCGAGCCAATCAATGACACACTAAAACGCGCAGATGCCGATCTCGCGGTCACGGAGGCGTTGGATCGACATCAAGTTTATGCAATGCAAACCCCGCAGATTTTCCAGCGGGAATTGATCGAGCAGGCGTATCGCGCTGTTCACGCAGAAGATATTTCCGTCACCGACGAGGTCTCAGCAGTCGAGCGACTCGGTGGCAAAGTGGTCCTTGTCGTCAACGATGATTTCAATTTCAAGATCACTTATCCACGCGACTTGCCGCTGGCAGAGTTTGTTTTGAAGCAACGCGGGAAACCTGTTGCGAATTGAGTGGTGCCCGTCGTCAGCGGCCAATTGCGAGTCGCTCGGCGAGGGGCTGCGGCAGACCGGCTTTAGCAATCTTCTTTTGCGCCGTCGCCAGATCGTATTTTACCCGCAACAGTTCGACGAGATTACTCTGGATATCGTAAATGCAGTAGGCCGCGCGCCAGTTCCCGTCGCGCGGTTGACCCACGCTGCCGACGTTGATGAAATACTTCCTGCCAGCCTCGATGCGAATGTGTTCTCTTCTTTCCTGCCGTACGCCGCTCTGGCCTCGAATAAATACAATGGGCACATGGGTATGGCCGAAAAAACAAACAGCGGTGCGCTGATAGGTGAAACTCGCGGCGGCGTCGAGGGTGTTAAAAACGTAGCTCCATTGCCCGGGCGTATCGAGTGTGGCGTGCACGATCGTAAAACCGTGTACGTGCTTTTGTAAGGCAAGAATGCGCAACCATTCCTTGTCCTGATCAGTCAGATTATCCCGGGTCCACTGGATGGCGCGCTCGGCCAATTCGTTAAAGCGTTCCGAGGACGCAGAAAGCGTTGCCTCCTCGTCGTGATTACCTTTTACCACGGGGCAATCCAGTTCGCGCACACGTTCGATGCATTCACGCGGATTGGCGTTATACCCGACCACGTCGCCGAGGCACACAAAGTGCGTGCACCTGTGCTCGCGCGCGTCGGCCAGTACGGCCTCGAGCGCTTCGAGGTTTGCGTGGATGTCACTGATAATTGCAAAGCGCATTACAATACACAGTTAAAAAGTTGAAAGGTTACAACGTTACAACGGAAGTACGTCGTCGCATCAACGATTTAACAGTCGAACGATTCAACGACTCAACTATTTAACCGATTTTGCTCCCTTATCGGGAATTCGTTGTTCTTGTGGGATTCCAAGTTTGTCTTCGAGAAATTTCAGTCGCTTGATCAAGTTTGGCAGCCGTTGCTGCGGACCCTCATCATAGAGGCTGCGCAGGCGCTCATAGGCTTCGCGCTCGCGTCCCTCGGAGTAAGAAAGCTCGTACGCCGAGAAACGCCTGTCGAACGGCGCCGCGCCGGGCAGGTCCGCTGCCTTCGCGTAATATTCTGACGCGCGCTCGTGGTCGTTGTATTTTTCATTGTATAGCCGGGCAAGCGCTTCGTAGAGCTCGGGGCGATCGGGATTATTTTTTATCCCGCGTTCGAGGAAATCCTTCCCCAGCGCGAAATATTCACGCTGCGCTTTGACTCGCAGCGCAAGGCGCGGCTGGGTTTTGTCATTCATCGCGGCGACGCTCGCGTTCCAGGCCATGTGCCAGGCCGCCGTGTCCCAAAATAGGAGCACCCGTGGCTGGAGCGTTGTGACCTGCCGGAACAATAACAACATTCGGCCCCATTCTGTGTTTTCCCACGCCGAGTACGCCTGGATGAAAAGGGCGTCGGCGACCACTGCTCGAAATCCACTCAACGCCGCAATGAACCCGAGTTGCCCGATTTTTTCGCGAAGATCGAGATTAAACTCGACGCCGCCGAAATGTTCCTGTCGATGAAGCGTCGCCAGATTGCGTTCAACCGGTAATTTGAGCGCCCCGACCACGAGCAACATCCCCAGCGCAACAAGGCCTCGCATCATAATTCTTTTCCGTAAAACACAAACGCGGCCAACAGTGTGTAGATCACAGTGTAAAAAATGCCAAGCAGGGCAGTTTTGGCGAAAAGCGCCAGGGAAATAGCGGTCCCGGCGACAATGTCATCCACCAGATTGAAAGCCTGCAAGTCGGGGAAAAGCAGCGCCACAACCGCGAGAAAGACTCGAGCGAGCAATCCGCTACTATGTGCCTGTAACCAATATTCCCGGGCGGTGGCCTCCAAATGTCCGATGAAATAAATGAAAGCCATCACCACGATGGTGAAAATATTTGAGGTGGCGAATGTGGAAACAAACAGGGTGAGCGCCGCGAGCAGACAGGCTTTCAGGTAAATGATCAAAATTCCTGGAACGATATTGATGTTGAACGCGGAAGATCGAACGACACGCAGAGCATCAGCAATCTGGTCGGGCGGTGCGCCGGGCATTTGTCGCAACACCGCGTGCAGCACGGCCTGTTCGCGCATGTAGAGCACAAGCACGAACGCTGCGGCCATCACCAGGGTACTGATCGCAAGCAGCAAAAGGACGCCAGTAATCTTACCCAGCACGTATTCGAACCGCGGCACCGGCTTGGCGAGAATGGTATAGACAGTGCGGTCTTCCATATCCTGTGGAAGCAACCGCGCCGTGGCAACGATTGCCAGGAGCGAGGTAAAAATTGAGATCGCGCCGAGCGAAACATCTTTCAAGATTTGGAACTCCTGCTGAAACGAGAACTGCGCCATGAAGATCGAGCTGCCAATCAAAACAAGCGCGAAGATCAGCAGGACATAAAAAACTTTCAGGCGCGTCAGCTCGGTGATGGTGTTGGTCGTAATCGCGTAAATGCGAGAGAAAGAAAGCCGTCGATACGGCTTCGCGGACCTTGAAGCGTTGAAGGGTGGAAGCGTTGAAGCGTGTTCGGGGTCTGTCATTTCTGTTTGGTCGTTGCTTCGTCATTCTTGGCTGTCGCCTCGAGGAACAAGTCTCTCCAACGTGGTGGTCGATTTGCGCCGCTCGATCAGTTTCGCCCTTGAGCGGTTAACGACCGATTCGATTTCGCGGACGAGCTCGTCGGAAGCATCGGCGATGACGAGTTCGGTTTGATTTTCGATCGCGATCAATTCTAGCAAACGCCCTTCGCGCACCAGCACGCCGTCGGCAAGAATGCCGATGCGGTCGCAAATTTCCTGTGCTTGTGCGAGCAGATGCGAAGAAAGCAGCACGGTGATTCCGCGGCGCTTCAGGTCGAGGATCAAATCGCAAATGTCCCGCGAGCCTGCCGGATCGACACCGGCGGTCGGTTCATCGAGCACTACCAGCTTTGGGTCATGAACTAATGCCTGCGCAAGCCCGATGCGTTGCAACATCCCTTTGGAATAAGTGCCCAGCCGGCGCTTGCGCGCCTTGTTGAGCCCGACCAGGTCGAGCAATTCGTTCACTCGATTCCTTAGTTTTGCGCCTCGCAGTCCGCAAAGGCGCCCAAAGAAACGAAGCGTTTCCTCGCCAGTAAGAAATTTCTGGAAGTACGGATTCTCTGGTAGAAAACCGACCGCGTCCCGGCTTTGTACGAGACGACTGTCCCGTCCGAAGATTTCCGTGCGGCCGCGCGTTGGAGACACCAGCCCGAGAATAATTTTCAGCGTGGTGCTTTTACCGGAACCATTCGGACCCAGGAGGCCGTACACCTCGCCCGGCTCGATGCGCAGGTTGAGATCCTTCACCGCGACAACCCCGCGAGTGGGATGAAACGTGAACTGGAAAAATTTTGGTTAATCCATGAACAGCGACGGCCGAGTCAGTCATAGCGAATCTCAAAGCCGCGAGCAGCGACCGGTTTGTTCAATTTATTTTCGGTTTGTCTGTGGATCAGCGAGTGTAGTTCGCCTTGCGCGACGTGATCGAGGAATGCGCGCACTTCGTTTTCCTCGCCAGTAACTTGAAGTTCCACCCGGCCATCGACCAAGTTACGGACCCACCCGGTAACGTCGAATCCTTTGGCTGCGTCGCGCACAGACCAGCGAAATCCGACGCCTTGAACGTTTCCTTCGTAGAAAACCTGAAGCGAAATCATGGCTTGCCGTCATGTCTAGCAGAGTCGAGACATCCCGTGGCGAAACCGAAAAGGCAACAGCAAGAGATCCTTCGACTCCGCTTCGCTCCGCTCAGGATGACAGTAGTTGTAATTCACTTGTACGAATAGACGAGACAGAAACTGCCTGCACCGCCTTCAACCAGATCGACCGAAACAAAGTACTGCCCGCTGTTCGCCGGTGAAAACCCAGCCGCCGCTTTTTCTCCGTTATTGTAGCTTTCGGTCGTTACCTGTTTCCCCGTCTCATCATAGACGCTGACGCCAATTTTCGACGGTTCCGCAGTCGCAGCAGAAAACCAATACTGGTTTCCAGCATAAAGATTTACTGCTACCAAGGCGTGTTCGTGCGGCTTGACGAGCCCGCACCAGTGACCGTCTCGAATTTTGAACCCATCGTTTGAAAATGCTCCGGCAACGTCGAGCGCATCTTTGCGCGCTTGCACTTCGGCATCTGTTTCCGCGCGCACGGCGCTGCTGGCCGCCAGCAGAAGGATCGAGAGAAAAATCGGGAGCCAGCGTTTCATTTCGGCAGTTCTTTGCTCTCTATTTCCGACATCACCTTGCCAACTGCTTCGTTGACTTTCCGCACTTCATCTACACCGGGTATTTTGCCAGCTGGAAATGAAACGAGCTTCTCAATTTCGTTCAGCTGCTCGCTCACATCTTTCACCAAAGGCTCCTGCCGTAATTCAGGTGAGATTTCGTTGATCTTTGACTGCATGAAGCGAACTAACGCTGGCTGCCGCAGGACTTTTGCGCTGCGCTCATCATAGTTCTGCACGATGACTGCCGTAACCACCTGGGTGCCGCGAATCCAGCCGCCGAGAGTGACAAGGATCACCAAGTCTTGGTCCGCATGCGATTGCATTGAGGATTTAACTTCGTTTTGCGTCGCTTCGAGTTCTTCCTGGAGCGTGTCCCACTCGTTGTTCTCGGCGAATTCATTGATGCTCTTGCCGCGGGCAAGCAAGTGCTCGCTAACGCCCAGGGCCTTTGCCAGCTTGATGATGTCTGACCCGATGTTTTTGACCTGCTGACTGTCCTTTGCTTCGACAGCAATAAAGCCGTCGGCAATCAAACCACCCAGGTTCAGTGCGATCTGCGCGCGGTTGCGGTAAGTTACCGGCATTGGCCCGCGGTACTGACCCGACCAATTCGTTTTCTCCGACTTCCCAAGCGCGGCGAAAAGTTCCCCCGGTGTCGGGATACTGATCGAGTCGCTTCTAACCGCTTTTTGCAGTTGATCGGCCGTCAGACGCCCAGTGTCTGCGGCGCCGGTCGCTGCGAAAACGACCGCCCCCAATGCCAGCATTCCCAGTTTGAGCAAACGAATCATCGCCCATGATTATGCGTGCCTGCGTTAAATTGCCAACGGGAATCTGTGCGGCGCAATCGAAAGAAGAACTTGGTGACAAAACCCCGTACGGCGCTACAATGCGCCGAGTGGATTACACTTACGGCGATTTCCGCGCGCGTCGCGAAGCCAGTGTCTGGCGGCGATTGAACCGGATTCTTCTCGTTCTGCTCATCATAGCGATCTGGCTAGTGATCGTGAGCTTGTTTGTTCCGCCATATAAAAAACTGATGCAGAGCCGGGCGGAAATCGACAACCTGCAACAACAGGTAAACGAGCAGCAAAGTTTGCTCGCGCGTCAGACCCGCGAGGTCAATCTGCTCAAGACGGACGTGACTTATCTGGAAACGATCGCGCGCGATCGCCTTGATCTGATGAAGGAAGGCGAAACAATTTTTCGCCTCGAGACGGCGCGCGCCAAACCGAAGCCCGCCGATTCCGTGCGCAGATAGGGTAGCGCACGCGTCCCGCGTGCTAACGCGAGTCGGGTCGGACTTTCGGCGTCGCGCCAAAACAATCTTTTCTTCGGCTTCCGTAGCAGTGAAGATGAGCGGCTTAGAGAAAGTGCGCGATCGCGAGGACGCGCTCGCCAGCACGCGAGACGCGTGCGCACCCTTTGCGCCTTACAGCGAGTTAAACTATGTTTTCGGCATGCCAACGGAAATCTCCATCCCGGATGCTGAGGATTTGAAATCGCGTGTCCGCGAGTTGCGGAGGTTTCTTTGACGTCGAAAAGCTCCAAAAAGATTTAGGCGCGATTGAAGGGCGCATGGCCGCGCCCGATTTCTGGTCGAATCGAGAGCGTGCTCAGGCCGATGTCGAGGAAGTTTCGCGACTCCGCTCGTTGATCAATCCATTTCAAGAATTGGAACGCGAGATCGAAGACTTCGACGCGTTACATCAGTTGGCTGCGGAAGAAAGTGATCCCACTGGCCGCGCGCACGCAGAGAAGGAAGTTGCGGCAGAACACGACCGGCTTGTTCACAAGTTGCAGGAATTCGAGCTGCGCCAGTTTTTTTCTGGCGAGAACGATCGCGCGAATACATTTCTGACGATTCACTCCGGCGCGGGCGGCACCGAGTCGTGTGATTGGGCTGACATGTTATTGCGCATGTACCAGCGGTGGATTGAGCGTAGCGGTTTCAAATCGCAGACTGTGGACATTCAACAGGGGGAAGAAGTCGGCATTAAATCGGTGACCTTGCTGGTGACAGGCGAATATGCGTATGGGCACCTTCAGCCGGAGCAGGGCGTGCATCGGCTCGTGCGTATTTCGCCGTTCGATGCAAACAAGCGGCGGCACACTTCATTCGCGAGCGTCGACGTTGTTCCTGAAATTGCCGACACGGCTCCGATTGAAATTAATCCCGCTGATCTGGAAATCGGTACGTTTCGCAGTGGCGGCAAAGGCGGGCAGAACGTCAACAAGGTCGAAACCGCCGTGCGGATTCTGCATAAACCCAGCGGAATTGTGGTGGCCTGCCAGGCCGAGCGCAGCCAGGGACGCAATCGGGAGTTGGCGATGAAAATGTTAAAAGCAAAACTCTACCAACTCGAAGAAGACAAGAAACGCGCTGAGATGGAACGCCAATACGGAGAGAAGGGCGAAATCGCCTGGGGAAACCAGATTCGCTCCTACGTTTTTCAGCCGTATCAAATGGTGAAAGATCACCGCACTGGCGCGGAAACCAGCAATGTGCAGGACGTGATGGACGGCGACATTGACATGTTCATCCAGGCGAAATTGCGCGGAGAGAAGGCAACAAAAGGCGAGGGGAGCGAGGCACTGTAACGGCGCTCTATGAGCGCCGATCGGCGGTCACAGACCGCCGCTACAGGAAACAAGTCGCAACCGAAACCGGCCGTCGAATTCTCCGCAATTATGCGCGCGACAGCAGGCTAGGCATGCGACCGCACGGCGTACCCGGCGGACGCGCGGAAATTCTTGGCGACAATTTGGGCACCGATAAATGAAGCGCGCCGCGTATCGCCTTGCCGGAAACGGGAGATTATGACAGCGCTTCTCGTCGGCGATTCCTAAATCGCGGCAAGCCTGTTGCCACTCTTCGCCATGCGGGAGAACTCGGCGCCGCCCCGCGCGAAATTGAGCGAGAAAATGGGCGAGTTCATGGCGCAGAGTGCGATCGATTTCGCCCGGATGTTCAAACAGCCGGGGATTCAGCGAAATGAGTTTCTGGCGATAATCCGCCCGGCCAGCGGATGTTTTGAGTCGTGAATTGCACTCGACGCGGAGTTCGGTTGCGATCCGCCCTGCGCCATTGGCGCGCAAAAGTTCGCGTGCTTGTCTCTCTAAATCAGGATCGAGTCCTTGTAATTGTAGGGCAAGCGCTTCGCTTGCCGGTTCGGGTTTGGGCAGGCGAAGCGCCTGCCCTACAAGCGCAAATTCGAGCTGCCTAAGCAACGGCATATGCGCTCTTTCGTGTCTGCAAACGTTCGACAATTTTCCGCACAGCGTCTCCGGTCGCTCCGATCTCATCCGCGGTCGTCCATTTGCCTAACGAGAAGCGAACCGCCGATCGAGCTCTCTCGATCGGCAAACCCATCGCCAGCAAAACGTGCGACGCCACTACTGAGCCCACCATACAGGCCGACCCGCTCGACGCGCACACGCCTTCCAAATCGAGCGCGATGAGAAGCGTCTCCGAATCGAGCCCGAGTAAACTCACATTCAATGTGTTTGCGAGCCGTGGCACATTCGCGCCGTTCTGTTTTGCGTCTTGAACACTCTTCGAAATCCGCGTCCAGAGTTCATCGCGCAATTCGGCTTCGCGCTGTTGTTCCAGTTCGCGATCGCGCAATGTCCACTCGGCCGCCGCTGGCATTCCCGCAATTGCGGCAACGTTTTCCGTGCCGGGGCGTCGTTCATTTTCGTGCGCGCCACCAAACATGATGGGTTGGATTGATAAGCCGCTGCGTAAAAAAAGAAAGCCCGCCCCTTTCGGTCCATAAAATTTGTGTGCAGCGAAACTGGCAGCATCGACCAGTGAAAGATCCGCCTCGATTTTCCCAAACGACTGCACCATATCGCTGTGCAAGAGGACGCCGCGCTCACGACAGATTTGCGAGATCTCGCGCATCGGCTGGATCACGCCGGTTTCATTATTCGCCGCCATGATCGAAACGAGTCGCGTCTCGGGGCGAATCGAGTCCGCAAGCTGATCGAGATCGACCACGCCGTCGCGAGAAACGTTCAGCCACGTCACTTCGAAATGTTCGTCCTTTTCCAAGTGCTCGATGGTGTTGAGCACGGCGTGATGTTCGGTCTTAGCCGAAATGATGTGACCCGCCTTCGCCGAGGCTACGGCGGGCAGGCCGGCCGGTGATCGAGAGCGCGCCAGGCCGAACACAGCCAGATTGCACGATTCCGTCCCGCCGCTGGTGAAAATAATTTCGTGCGGTTTGACTTGCACCAACGCGGCCAGTTTGTCGCGCGCAGTGTCCACGGCCGCACGCGCTTCGCGACCGGCAGCATGCACACTCGACGGATTGCCAAAGTGCCGACCGAGATAAGGCAGCATGGCCTCACGCGCCGTGTCGCAGAGCGGAGTCGTTGCGTTGTAATCGAGGTAAATCATCAGTGCCCCAGAATTTCGTTTAAACCTTCAATCAATTCCGCGAGTTCTTCATCACTGACCTGTCCTAGCTTAGCGCCGAGCCTTTGAACAGAAAGGACGCGAATCTGGCTAATCTTTACCCAGGACCGCTTCGGCAGGCGCACGGATTTCAACTCCAATGTCAGGGGAAAGCCGGCACGCGGCTCCTGGCTGGTCAGCGCCATTGCGATGACCGTGCCCGAATTTTCATTGAAGACGCTTTCACTTACCACCACGACCGGTCTTTTGCCAGCCTGCTCAGAACCGCGCGTTGGATCGAGATCGGCCCAACGAATCTCTCCTCTCAATATTCGGGCCATTCGTTCGCATCTGTTTTGATGCCAAGCTCGGCCCATTGCTGCTCTTCGCGTTTCGAAAGCTTCGCGCATTCATGCGCCAGGCGTGATTTCTCCAGTCGTCCCAGTTTTTCCTGGACAGCTTTTTGAATGGCTTCGCTGCGGGTCCTAAAGATGCGATTGCGAACCAATCGATCCACTTGCCGAAGCAATCGTTCGTCAATTGAGATAGCTACTTTCGCCGCGCTCACGAGCTTAGTATTACCCACAGTATGACCAAGCGCAAACGGACTATTCAGTGAACTCTTCGCGCGTGCTAGCGGGTCGCTTCTTTCGCTTGGGCACGATGCGCAGTTGTTTTTCTTCGTAATATACCAGCGAATCCGGTGGGACGCTTTGCACGAGAAAGACGTTGCCGCCGATGGTCGATCTTGCGCCGATCACGGTTTCGCCGCCCAGAATCGTTGACCCGGGGTAAATCGTTACGTCGTTTTCGACGGTGGGGTGGCGTTTTCCGCCTTTTTTTATTTTGCCGTGCTCGTCCTTTTCAAAACTGCGCGCACCGAGCGTGACAGCGTGATAAAGCTTCACGCGCGCGCCGATTTCCGTCGTCTCGCCAACGACCACGCCGGTGCCGTGATCGATGAAAAAGTTTGGGCCAATTTTCGCGCCCGGGTGAATGTCGATCCCGGTGCGACTGTGCGCCCATTCGGTCATGATGCGCGGGATGAGCGGCACCTTATCATAAAGCAGATGCGCCATTCGATAAATGGCCACCGCTTCCAACGCCGGGTAAGCGAGGATGATTTCCTCGTAGCTTCTCGCAGCTGGGTCGCCTTGGTACGCGGCGTCGATGTCCGTCCAGAGCAATCGGCGCACCGACGGCAGGTGCTTCAAAAAATCGGTCAAGACCTCTTCGGCTTTTGCTTCCGTTGCTTCGTCGGGCGGGATTTTGCCGAGGCTTCGGCAGATTTCTTTTTTCAATCGCGCGTGCAAGTGCCGCACGCGAATGCGCGTAGTGTCCGCCAGGTCGTCGGAGCTGACCAGCGCTTCGCTGCGAAACCCGGGGAACATCAAGCTCATCAATTCGGTGCAGGCCGCCTCGATGGCGAGCCGCGAAGGGAGCGTGGCGGCGGCGTCGAGGTAATTTATGCCGCCGGTTTCGCCATAGGTCTGAAGCAGTTCCTCAACCGCGTCGCGGTTCGTCGAAGCCATCGGCTGAAATATGTGCCCGGTGGGCGGTGTGCGAAAGTTAAACTCTGAGACGAAGAAAGCCGTTGAAATGGCTTGCGCGTTGGGGCACCACCGAGCACCGGGCTGAAGCCCGGTGTTAATGAGAAGCCCGGCGCTTTCCATCAGCGCTGCACTGCATCTCATTAACACGGGCTTTCAAGCCGGTGACCCAAGCAAGAAATAGACACAAGCCGTTTTAACGGCTTACGATGGCAGGCTCATGTCTGTCCATTCTTACTCTCGCTGTTGGATTCACTTGATCTGGGGAACACTGGATCGAGTGAAGCTGCTGAACAAAACGGCTGCAGCACGCGTATCGCGCTACCTCGCGGAGTACGCCGAGAAAGAGAATATCTACATGAGGATTAATTATGTAAATGCCGACCGTGTCCATGCGCTAATCGATGTTCCAACGGCCCTCTCAATTGAGAAAGTGATGCAACTGTTCAAGGGCAGTTCTTCTCATTGGATTAATTCGGTTGATCTGGTCACCGGAAAATTTGCGTGGGGCAGAGGGTATGGCGCGTTCTCGGTGTCGCATTCAAATGTGCATCGGGTTGCGCGATACATCACAGATCAGGAAGCGCATCATCGCATTCGTACATTCGCCGAGGAGTTACACGAGTTCATCGATCGCCACGGGCTGCGTTGGAACGACGAAGGAAGCCGTTAAAACGGCTTCCGGCATGGAGCGGTGATATCACCGGCCTGAAGGCCGGTGTTAATGAGAAAGCGCCTCCACTGCACCCCGGCGTGCCTGCAGCCATTGGAGGGCGAAACTTGCCTAAAGGCGGAACTCCACCCTCACGCCTCACGCGCCTGCAGCCATTGCAGGGCGAAACGCGCGACTTCGCGCGAGTTTTTTAGGTCCAGTTTGTCTTTGATGTGGGCCCGGTGAGTTTCCACGGTCTTGGGGCTGAGATGTAGCAGTTTCGCGATCTCACGCACTTCCTTGCCTTTGCCGATCAGTTCCAGAATTTCAAGCTCGCGATCGCTGAGCCTCTCAACAGCATCGATCTCGCCTTCGGCCTGGCGATGCGCGAATTGTGTGATCACCTGCGCCGCCATGGCCGGACTGAGATAAGGACGCCCATTAAAAACTTCGCGGATTGCCTGAATCACGTTGGCCATCGCTTCATGTTTCATGACGTAGCCGTCCGCTCCCGCGCGCAGCGCTCGCAATGCGTAAAGCGATTCATCGTGCATTGAGAGCACCAGAACCGGCAGCCTCCCAAATTCTGCGCGGATGTTCTTAATCAGCTCGATGCCATTGGCGCCCGGTAAACTGAGATCGACAATCGCCATATCGGGATCCAGTTTCCGCATCACGTCCATCGCTTCCGCGGCGTTTCCTGCTTCGCCGCAGACCGCGAAGTCAGCCTCGGCATGAATCAAATCTTGGAGGCCTTTGCGGAATAACGGGTGATCATCCACAATCACGATGCGTTTCGCTTCCGGTGCATTGCCTCCGGGGTTCGTTTTGGGCGAACGCGCGGAGCTCGCCTTGGCTCGAGCTGAATTCTTTCGAGGATCGTCTGCGGTCAGCACGGTTTTCCTTTGATGGTTTTAATGGTTCGCATCTCGGCGGGTTGTCAGATGCGGGAAATTTACATTAGTAGTCGCTGCAACTCGGCGATTTTCCCTGCAAATCGGCTCTTACTGTCCATTCCCCTTTCCGCCTCTCTCTCTTTCTCTCTCGATTTGCGTGGCCGTGACGCGCCGTCCGGCAAATAACAGGAAACACAGGTGCCGCCGCCTTTTGGTGAAGCGATTTCTAATCGGCCGCCCATCAATTGCGCGCGATAATTCATAATATGGAAACCGAGGCCTTGCTTCACTTTCCGCTCGCTGGAAAGTCCCACGCCGTCATCGGTCACACGCAAGACCATTCCCTGTCGCGATCGCTCCAGTCTGACGACAACGTTGTCGCGCTTGCGCGTGCTTGTTCGCGTTGATGACCGCTTCGCGTGCGATGCGATACAGATGCGTTGCGGCCACATCGTCATTGATCCGAAATGACGGTTTGACTTCCAGCCCGGCAAGGTGTTCTCCAGATTTCCCGGTCAACCAAGTCTTGCAGCGCCGTGACCAGGTTGGCTGAATCAACGTCGACCCGGTGCAGGGCGCGGGAAAGATCGCGTGTGTCGGCCGCAGCGCTGTTCACCAGCTCGGCGATTTTCTCGATGTCAGCTGCGTCGATGACGCGATGGTTCCTTAGCCGCAGTGCGACCGAGCGGGCCATGAATGCCACCGCGGTCAGATGCTGGCAAAGCCCATCGTGCAGTTCCTGCCCGAGGCGTTGTTGCTCGCGGTCACTGACAGCGAGGATTTCTCCTTCGAGTCCTTTGCGCAGCTCCATCTCGCTCGTCAATCCTTTGTTTGCTCTGCGCAGCTCACGTGTTCGTTCGCGCACGCGTTGTTCCAGCAGTTCTTTCGATTTTTGCAGCGCCGTTTCCGCTTTTTTTCGCTCGGTAATATCCACGATCGAGCTTAAGACGAGAGTTTGCCCAGCGATCTGAATCGGGTTAAGACCGATCTCAATGGGAATTTCACTCCCGTCTTTGCGCAAACCGAAAAGATCGCGGCCGGCGCCCATCGGTCTTGCCTCCGGCGAAATCAGGAACTTCAAGCGATAACCGGCCAGGCCGCGCCGGAAGCGTTCCGGCACCAACCGCTCAATGGATCGGCCCATCAGTTCTTCGCGTTTGTAACCGAATACGCGCTCGGTTTGGGTGTTTACCAAAACGATCTTGCCTTCCTCGTTCACCATGACCATCGCACTGGGAGCCGATTCGACGGCGAGGCGAAAACGATCTTCGGCCCGTTTCCGCTCTACGAACTGGCCTATCTGGCTCCCGACCGCCGCGAACATTTGTAGCAGCTCGCTGTCGGGTTCGCGAATTTCGCGGCTGAAACATTCCACCACCCCGAGCAACTGCTTTCCGAGCTTGATCGGAAAACAGAGCCCTGCGCGTAGCTCGTCTTTTACTGCCATGTCCGCGCGGGGAAAATTATCGTCTCGTGTCGCGTCCGATATCCACGCAGGTTTGCCACTCAGCCAGACCCGGCCCGGCAAGCCGATGCCTGGCGGGAAGGTTCGCTGTCGCGTGACGGCCTCAAATGCCGGAACTTTGATGGAAGGCCGATGCCAAAAATCGACGCAGTACCAATTCTCCGGCTGCTCGATCCATGTCCCACATGGCGCCGGCCTGACAACCAGCCACGTCGCAGATGGCCTGAATGATCCGAGAGGCGGCGTCCTCCAGCGAGCCGGACTCGGCAAGCGCGCGGCCGACCGCGTCCCGCACGCGGAGTTGCTGCTCGCCACGTTTGCGTTTGGTGATATCATTGTTCGTTTCCAACACGTACGCGTGGTTTCCTTGTGCATCGCGGTCCAACGCCCAGCGCGAGAACACGGTGATGCGCGTGCCGTCGCGTCGCGTGTGAACGATTTCGCCTTCCCAGCGGTTAGCACGAAGCAGCTTTTGGTAGATCTTAGGCAGCGGCTCGGGGAATTCCGTTTTCAACAGATCGTAGACTACTTTGCCCAGCGCTTCCTCTCGCGTGTAGCCGTAAATTTTTGTTGCCCCTTTGTTCCAGTAGCTGACCCGGTCGTTTTTGTCGCGAACGATGATGGCATCGGTGCTTAAATCCAGCAGCCGCGCCTGCTCAGCAAGTTGTTGTTCGTGGCGCTTACGCTCGGACAAATCGATGATGGCGGTTTGATAGAGCAGCGCGCCATTTCTCGTGGTGGAAGTGATTGGGCTACTTAGAAGTTGCGCCGCGATCCGCTCGGCTTTTTTCGGCTTCAACTCGAGTTCCGTCCGAACTTGTTGCTGTGACGTGCGGCAGCGGAGCAAGTGACGCAGAAACAAATCCAGGTCCGCGACATAAAACGCGAATGGGCGTCCGATTAACAAATCCCTCGGCACACCAAGCAACTCCGTCGCCGCCAGATTGGTTTCTTCAATCCGCCCAGAGCGGTCGAAGCTGATATAAGCGATTGGCGCGAAATCATAAAGATCAACAAATCGCTGAACGGCGGCTTCCAATTCATTCTTTGGGTTCCGCGTCGCAGGCGTAAGCGTGGGGTAAACCGACGCGCCGTCTTTATTGATCCGCTTCGTCGCGTTATTGGAAGAAAATTTCCGCGGCACGCGAGATATTCGCTTCGTTATTTTCACCATCGCGTGATTAGATTTCTTGGAGCACCGGACTGCAATGGCCACGCGTTCGCGAGCACGCTTTGCGTGTTGCCGATCATTTGCGCGATAAGGCATGTTTTGTCTGGCGACTTGTTTTGATTACGTCGCCCTCCTTTTCTCCGTCGATGTCCACCAGCGTGATAACGGCGCCGTCGATTTTGTTGTCCGTTGCGCGATATGGCCGCACCCGCAGCGAGTAATGTCGCCCTTCTTTATCGCTCACTTTGCGCTCGCGCGTGCCGAGCGTGTCGATTACCTCGCGCAAAATATTTTCCAGATCCGGAACATCAATGTTGTGTCGCAGTTCGCTCAGCGGGCGGCCGATATCAGTGGGTAAAATATTAAACGCGCTGCGGGCCGCCGGTGTGGCACGCCGCACCGTTAATGCATTGTCCACCATCACGATTGGCATTTGAGTGCTGGCGAGCAGATTGTTTAGCTCGTTGGTCAATTGCATCATCTCCAGATTGCGGTTGCTCAGCTCTTCGTTCAAAGTGGTCAGCTCTTCGTTGGTCGATTGTAATTCTTCCTTTGCCGTCTCCAGTTCTTCGTTCGTCGATTGCAGCTCTTCGTTGCTGGATTCGACTTCTTCGTTGGAAGCCTTCAACTCTTCATTGGTCGCTTCGTGCTCTTCGATGATGGCTTGCAACGATTCTTTCGAAGCGGCCAGCTCCTGCCGCAAGTCCGTTGCCTCGCGCTGCGCTCCCATTTTTCCCAGCGACTGCAACAATCTCTCCGGCTTCGTCCGCCTTGAGGTCTCGTCAAAAATAACCAGAAACCAAGATTTATCGGACCCGGCAGTTTTGAATGGCACGACCTGGATATTGATCTCGTAATTTTTTCCCCGGAGCGCAACTTTCGCCCCCTCTGTGCGGGCGGGCTTATCTGTTTTGATTGAGCGACGAATCGTGGCGCGCAGGTCGGGCACCAGATTTTGCCGTGCTAATTGAATCAGATTGAATGTTGCCGGCCCGGGGGCGTGTTCGAGAAACAGTTCGGTCCGGCCACGGAACTGCAGCACTTGCAGGTTCTGATCCACGACGACCGCTGCCGGCGCGTACGTGCTGAGAATGATGCGATCCGCTATTCTCAAAAGATCGGCGTCGAAGTTTACGCCAGCACCAGCTGCCGGTCTTGCGCCAAAACGTGAGAGCTCAAGGCCGCGCTGCGGAATGAACTCGACTGGACGCGGCGCAGTTGAGGCTTCCTTCGTGTAAATTTTGTTTTTCTTGTCCACGAGTTTGAAAAGCTCGTCATACAAGCCCACCGTTTCTGCCGGCCCCAGAATCAGCAAGCCGCCCACGTTAAGCGCGTAATGAAATTGCGGGATGCAACGCTTATGCAAATCCGGGCTGAGATAGATGAGCACGTTGCGGCAACTGATCATGTCGAGCCGGGAGAAGGGCGGATCGGCCGCAATGTTTTGTCGCGCGAACGTGCAAACATCGCGCACGTTGCGATTGATTTGATAAGTGCTGTCGCGTTTAACGAAAAACCGCTTGAGTCGCGCCTGCGTGACGTCCTTCTCGATCGCGCTCGAGTAAATTCCCAAGCGCGCATGCTCGACCACTGATTCGCTCAAGTCGGTGCCGAAAATCTGCACGCGCCATTTGGAAATCTGATTGCCGAGCGCCTCGAGAATGCAAATCGCCAGCGAATACACTTCTTCACCCGTGGCGCAACCCGGCACCCAAACGCGCAGTTCTCGTTGTCGAGCTTTGCTTTTCTTTTTGAGCAGGGGCGGCAAAAAACGTGTCTTCAATGCGCGGAATACCTTTTCATCCCGGAAAAACCGCGTCACGTTGATGAGCAGGTCGTCGAACAGCGCTTCGATTTCTTTTTTGTTATCGCGCAAGTACCGCGCGTATCGCTTCAATGTATCGATCCGATGCACCGCCATTCGCCGATGGATTCGCCGAATCAGTGTGCTTTCCTTATAAGCTCTAAAATCCACACCGATCTGCTTTTTGAGAGAAAGAAAAATCCGGCCGAGATCGTCCGCCTGGCGATAAGCTTCTTTTTCGGCCTCCCCTGCGTCGATCAGGGGTCGCCGCATGTAGGGATGGTCGGCAATGCGCCGGATTTCGCGCGCGATTGCATCCGGCGGCAGAACCAGATCGACGAAGCCAGAGCGAATTGCGCTGCGCGGCATGGCATCGAACTTTGCGCTTTCTTCACTTTGCGCGAAGGTCAAACCGCCCGCTGCCTTGATCGCACGCAAACCTGCCGTGCCGTCACTGCCGGTCCCGGAAAGCACAATGCCGATCCCGCGTGATCCGCATTCTTCAGCGAGCGATTCAAAAAAGTGGTCGATCGCGACGTTGAGTCTCTCTGTGCGACTGACTAACGTAAGCTTGCCATTCTTGGCGATGACGCATTTGTTCGGTGGCTGCACATAAACGGAGTTAGCTTGTGGCGTCGTCGTGTCCGTAACCTCTGTCACTGGCATGGATGTGGCTTTGCCGAGCAGATTGGCAAGCTGGCTGCCATGATGCGGATCGAGATGCTGCACGATCACAAACGCCATGCCTGTTTTCGGAGGCAAATGGCGCAACAGATTCATTGCCGCTTCGAATCCACCTGCTGATCCGCCAATGCCGACAATCGGGCAGCTCAAATTTGGCTTAGCTGATTCTGATCCTGATTTCGATTTGGATGATTTTGATCGCGACGATTTTGTGCCACTCGTTTTTACTCGCGAGGAGGATGCTCTCGATGTCGCTTTTCGCTTCGCGGCCATGGGCCATTTTCACATTAGCTTCAGGCTACACATCAGACAAGCTGCGATGGGCAGAAATTCGACTGAGAGATACAACACAACGGCACGCGGGAATCGAAAGTAATAAGGGGTATAAATTATGCAGAAATGGGTAGAGGAAATGAACATGAACGACGAAGAGCAAGTTGATACGCCTGAGCGAAGCGGAATTGGAAGCAGTTGGGTGAATATTCTGCTGGGCATTTGGGTGATGGTGTCGCCTTTTGTGCTTGGGTTTCATTCTTCCAAAGCGATCTGGAACAACGTCGTCACGGGCGCTGTGGTGGGCATTCTCGCAATCATCCGGTGGCGCATTCATCAGCCGGGATGGAGCTGGTTGAATCTGATCCTGGGCGCATGGCTGGTTATTTCGCCATTCGTGCTCTTTCTAAGCGGAGCTGCGATGTGGAATAACGTCATTCTGGGAATTATTGTTGCCGCCTTTGCGCTGACCAACACGTATTCCAAAGTATCTGCCGAGACGTAGAGCAATATCGCAGAGCTCTCGAAAGTTCGGACGCCGTCAGTTTGATCACCGCCGCGTGCAAACGCGTGGTGGATGGCCGTTTCCTGAGAAGAAATGGTCACCGGCTCATTGTGGCCATGCGCTCTTCGATCAGATCTCGCTCAACCTCCCAGAACTTCAGCGACGACAGAAGGAGCCTGTCAGTTTCTTCAGCCTGGTCAGGTTCATTATCATCCATCATTTCCGGCTGCGATGCAGGCAAACATTTAATCGATCTTTCCGGTGTGCGTCTGAACTTTGAGGTTCGCCACTTAGTGCGCGTACGTCTTGTTGCTTCCATCAACGATTCTCCCCTTATTAGTCCTTTGTTGTTGATGTGTTCGCATCACAATGCGGCAGCGGTCGTGTCAAAATCACTGGACAGCTCGCGCTCAGGAAGGCCAGAAAAAGTTGAAACTTTTGTGCGAGATTTTGGACTGGACTTAGCGGCGGCGGGGACGTCGCGCTGCGGCGTCAACTCGCAGCACGCTGGCGGTACCAACATCTTGACTCGACGGACGCAGACCAGCCAAATATTGCGTATCGAACGCGCGGAGAGCTGCCGCGATAGTAGGCCCGATCCCAGCGATCCCTTCTTCCATGCTTGGCCCGAGTAACGCAATCCAAAGGTCGCTGCGAAAAAATAATCGAGGGCGGCGCACTGCCGAAGGACTGCCGGGATGAGCCATGCAATAAAGCTCCATTTGTTCTATCGCCGCAGCTGCATAGTCCGTCTCGCTGTGCCCATGCGGAATCTGACCGTTGTTCTTTTTCATTTGTGTATAGAAACGCACGCCTCAGGGTAATTGGATGTGGTTTTGTTGTAACCGGGATCGCTGATCCCGGCGGAAATATGAGTAAGGTTTTCACCGATACGCGAATCCACCGCGCGCCCGATTGTGCGATCACTTGCAGGGAAGTTATATGTCTAACCGTGGCGTTATCTGCTCCAATTACATTGTCGAATGTAGATAAACTGGATGCGCTGCGCCGGCTCGATCAATTTCGCCAATGGCGTTCACTCGACGAGAAACGTTTCTGCCTGGCTTGTGGCAAAATCATTACCGGCCGGCAAATCCAGGTAGCAGGGGGAACGCGCGGCAACGGGCCGCTTCGGCTTAGTTGTCCAACGGAGCGTTGTAACTCAATTCCGATGGATTGGGTGCTGCCTACGGATGAAATTCTGGCCAGAGTCGAGAAGCTGGCAGCCCAGGAACGCGAAGCTGCCGCATCGAGTACCGGTTACTGACCGCATTCCAAGGAATGAACGCGGTGAGAGCGGACACAACAGCATCGCATCGCGATTGCGCCAGTTCGGATTCCTTTTCAAGCGGCGGTTCTTAGCTGTCCTCTCCAACTACTGCGGGCCCTAGCCCTGGGCGGGCCCGCAGACTCTTTCGGTCAACTAGTCATCAGCTATCAATAGTGACCCAGGAATTGGAATTCCAAACGAAAGCGCCGGTGCTGCGGCGCTTTGGATGCGTCGGAGCTAGGTGACCCCGTAAGATTTTGCCCGATCACACAATCATCCAGCGTCCCGATTGTCTGTTTCCACGCAGTGAGCAGACTGTTTTTCGAACTAATGGTTATGCATCTGAAACTCGACGAGCGCCTTTCGATCCTGCGCGCTGAAGATCGATTAAGAACCTGGAGATCGCTCGACGACGAGCGTCTTTGCATCATCTGCAAGAGAAAATTTAACGGCCGCCAGGTGGAAATTCGTTGCCTGTGCAATCGTAAGTATCAATTGCATTGCCCAACTGAAGGCTGCAACTCAAGGCCGCATCTGTGGATCTATCCAACAACGCCACTGGTCTCTCACGTAGTTGAATCCGACTGGTGGCATAGGGCAGTTAAAAAACACGAACGCCGCGGGCTTGTCTTCGCGCCGCAGGCAGGCGCTCAACGCATATGATCGACTCCACATCTTGATCAGCCGGGAGTAGGATCAGTGCCAGACGAGGTGCTGATGAAAGATATTTCGCGCCGGCGTCACGAAGCACTCAACGAGTTGTACGGACGACACAGCAAAGACTGCGCGCGACAATTGACGGCGTTGTTCATGAAGAGTCCGAAGCTGACGATGTTTTACAGGAAATTTTTCTCCAGGTTTGGGAAGAGGCAGGTCGTTATTCAGCCAAAGCAGGCAAGCCGCTCGGATGGATGGTCACCATCGCCCGCCGTCGAGCGATCGACCGGGTGCGCCGCCGCCAGGCTTATTCGCGTGCGCGAGAGCGCTATGAGCAGCGAGTCATGCAAGATTCGCAGAGCCCGCGTCGCGACGCGGCGAAACATTTTAGTTTTGAATGATCTCCGCCGTTTCCTGAAGAAAAACATCCGTGCGTTACCTCAATTTCAACGCGAGGCGGTCGAGTTGGCTTTCTTCAAGGGACTGAGTCACAGAGAAATCGCCGCTGCTACGCATGCGCCGCTTGGGACAGTGAAAACGCGACTCGAGCTGGGCTTGCAAAAATTGACTCACGCGCTAAGACCGCTGAGGCACAAAGTGTGACACACCGGCTAGTTGAAGCGTCTCATTAACACCCTGCTTTATTGGGGTGTTGGCGCGCAAGAAGATGCCTAAACCGCTTCAGCGGTTTCACGATCGCGGCCACAAAAACCGCTAAAGCGGTTAGATACGTTGTTATGCGCGGTTCCACGGTGTTTTCAGAGCGCGCCGCCCCGATTTGAAGAGGACGAAGTAAGAGCTAGGCCAGAAGCAGATAGGAGCGCCCGCCTAAGCGCTGGTTCTTTATCCTCCGTGGAGCTTTAGCGCAGCAAAATGACCAGCAACACGATCAAGAAAATAAAGCCCAAACCGCCGCTGGGATAATATCCCCAGCCTGCGCTATACGGCCATGTGGGCAACGCACCGATTATTAACAGCAACAGGATCAAAAACAGGATGAAACGCATAGGTTAATTCTTTTCTCGTCTTAAATCGCATTCTGAAGCATGCGCCTGCGCGCAATAATGACTACGGAGCAGGTGAAGTATTGATATTTACTTCAGTTTTCTCCTTCTTGGTTTCAGTGGCTGGATTTACCACGGTAGTGTTACTCTCCTTTTTCTGTTCAGGCGGATTTACTACGGTCGTTTTGCTTTTCCTTCTCCGCAGGCGGGATTGGTAACCGTTGTTTCCTTTTGCTCACAAGCCGCCAGCAGTGCCAGGCCGGCGAGTATGCAGATATATTTTTTCATACCAATGAATCGTATTACAGCGCCGCGCGTGACGCCTTTATCATTGAAAATCAATACGATCGCGCAGTTGCTGAGCCATCAGTCGCGACGATGGTTTTCGATCTGAGAGTGAACATTATTCTGTTCAAACAGCGCGCATCAGCACCAGGATTATTATAATCACAAGAATCAAGCCAAGTCCGCCGCTGGGATAGTAGCCCCAGCCTCTGCTGTACAGGCCAGGCAGGCAGCGCTCCAATTAGCAGAAGAATCAGAATAATTAATAGAATTGTGCTCATAAGATTTTTCCTTAGCTCACATTGTGTCCTTCGTTTGTTTCCGCTCAGAGAAAACGTATCTCGCAATGGTTCCGGATTTGTCAGGTTAAAAAGCGCGCGCAACAGTTGATTGATGCGATTCTTCTGAGGAGGTGAAAAGATGCTACGTTGGGCCTTAATCTTTTTGGCAATCGCGCTGGTGGCGGCGGTTTTTGGATTCAGCGGCGTCGCTGCTGCGGCCGGAATTGCCAAATTTCTGTTCGTCCTGTTCCTCGTGATTTGCCTGGTCTTCTTTATTCTGGGCGTATCGGCAGGGAGACGCGTCTCGTAACGCTCCGACTGCAACAGGTTTGAGAAGCCTGTCAGGCTATGCGCTCCGTTGCCGTGCGTAATGTTTTGAAACACCGCGGTGAGCGATTTCAATTGAAGGAAAATTTCAGTGCAGCAAAGACGGCAATTTAAGCGCTCGGTCCCAATTGCACGCAATCTGCTTTGGCTCCTGGCAATCGTGATTGTTTTTTGTGTCGTCCTTGTAATTCGCAGCTGCACCTAAGAAAGATCGAGTATCGCATAGGGAGTGTGCCGGTCGTCTCGGTTTCCAATCCACAGCGCGCTCCGTTACCGTGGACAAATTGGCATGCGACCGTCTATGATTGTGTACGAGCGGATGTTACAGCGGGATGCGACTTATGCTTGCGCGTGAGTCGTCTTCAGCAAAAAAAGCGGCTAGGGCCGCACAAAGAAAGCGCTGATCCTAGACTAGTTGGATTCAACCGAACGTTGCGGCTCCCCTCATATCACGCACACTACCCAATTCGTAAGCGCCGGGAAGACGCTTTAATCATCGTATGAATGATCTACCCGGGCATTTACCGATCCGTGTTTAGTGGACTTCTTTTTTTCCATTCACGGACGCTGGGCCTTGATCGGCATCGTTCGACAACGAGGTTTTCGCGTCTTCCTGTGGCGTGCCGCGCGATGGCGAACTCTGAAATTCCTCCCGGGTAGGATTGGTCAACGCCGGATTGCCTGTCAGACCGTACTCAGTGGTTCCGGCTGTTCCGCTGTCGTTTTGCGTTTGCGCAATAGCGCCCAGAACCAAAGCCACTAAGCTCGCTCCGACAGCTGTGGCCAGTTTCGCTTCAATAGTTAAGTTCATTAGTTTCCCTTCGTTACTTTCCCCATGTTAATTCATCTTCTTCTTTAGTTACTTCGGAAGCTACCGCTCCACTGGCCGCTTCGGATCGATACGAACAGAGCTATCCGTCCTTCCGGTCGCTTGAAAATGGCTTCCGCAAGAATTTCAGCACTGCTTTCTCAGCGGCTCGAAGATCCCACCGCCCGGAGCTCTTGCATGCCGAAGTGAGCCCAGCAATGGACCTTCCAGTTAGATAAGCTTCGATCACGGCCGGATGGACGTAGCATTTTCGGCAAATCGCCGGAGTGTTTCCAAGAATTTCTGCCGCTGCCGAAATGGCATTCTTAATATTCGCCTTTGCCTGTTTCTTGCTTTCGAAGTTCGGCTGTACGCTTAGGCCGATCGCTGTCAGGAGTGTGCCGGCCCAGGTGCGAAAATCCTTCGCCGTGAAATCGTCGGCCGAAACCTGGCGCAAGTAATCGTTCACGTCTTGCGATGTTATGTCACGTGCCTCTCCCGAACCGTTCACGTATTGAAACAGATTTTGTCCGGGCAAATCCTGAAGATTGGAAACTATTTTAGCGAGGCGCTGGTCGGTGAGCCCGACTTCATGTTCGCGGCCGCTCTTACCTCGAAAACGAAAGAGCAAGTGCGACCCTTTTACAGTCACATGTCGATCCCGCATCGTCGTTAAGCCGAAGGATTTGTTAAAGCGAGCGTATTCTTCGTTGCCGATGCGCATGAAAGTTCGATCCAGCAAGCGCACAATAGCCGCCAGAATTTTTTCGCGCGGCAAACCACTCAACTTCATGTCCCTCGTAATTCGCCGCCTGACATTTGGCAATGCTTTGGCAAACTCAGCAAGGCGCCCGAATTTGTTCTCGTCGCGAACCTCGCGCCATCGGTCATGATAGCGGTATTGTTTGCGGCCTCGGAGGTCGCGGCCGGTTGCCTGGATGTGTCCATTTGGGGTAGGACAAATCCAGACATCCGTCCACGCCGGCGGAATGGACAGGCGCTTGATCCGCTGGAGCCGCTGCTTGTCGCGGATTCGCTTCGCTTCCGTGTCTAAATACTCAAAACCACTACCGTTTCTCCTGCGTCTGTATCCAAGACGATTGTCGTTAACATAGTACAGACCGGCGTCGTTTGCTGCTACTGCGGGGGTTACTAACTCTATTCCCTTGGTTGACATTCATCCCTCATCTTTTGCCTGTTCGTTTCACACAGGCACTTTAGCCGTCCGTAAGCGAACCTTAACATTGGCGGCTGCGGTCACGCACGATTCCTCAGCGCTTCCAAAGTCATGAACAACAGGCACGGCGTGGCTCGTCGACGAATGCCATTTGACTGGCTTGCGCGTTTTTCAGAAGACGAACATGCCAATAGCTGCGCCAAACATGAGGAGCGCAGTGATGGCGACGACGATACGTGAGACCCAGGAACTGGGTTGGCCAGCCATCAGCTTTCGGTCAGATGCTGCAATCAAAATTCCCACCAACAGAAATGGCGCCAAAACTCCGTTAATGACCGCCGTCCAAAAAAGCGCTTTGACCGGATTGACGTTGGCAAAGTTTATAAGGACTCCAACAAAAGTTGAGCCAATTATGATTCGATAAAAATAGCGGGCCGAGCTGAGTGGTTCATCGAGTCCCCGGCGCCACTTCAAAATCCCGGCGAAGGCGTAGGCGGAAGAGCCGATCAAGGTGGGAATCGCCAGAAATCCCACACCGATCAATCCGATCGTGTAGAGCGCTGCGGCAAAACTCCCCGCGAGAGGTTTAAGCGCCTCGGCTGCCTGGCGAGAAGTCGTGATGTCCTTATGACCATGCGCGTGCAGCGTCAGTGCCGCCGTCAGGATGATGAAATACATAACAAAATTTGAAAAAAAGGTGCCCGTTCCAACATCCAGTTTGCGATCGCCGATTGCTCGCGAAGTGGCGCCTCGCCGTTGTTCGACGCGGGTTTTGCCAGCAGCTTTTTCCTCTTCGACTTCTTGTGCTGCCTGCCAAAAGAATAAATAAGGACTGATCGTTGTGCCAAGGACAGCGACGAGATTCTGCCACGTCTCGTGATCGCGCGGCCAATTTGGGATGAAAGTATCCCGAGCCACAACCAGCCAATGAGGTCCGACGATGAAGGCAGTAATGACATAGGCAAATAGGACGACTGCCAGCCACTTCAAAACGGCAGCGATTTGGGAGTAGGTCCAGTTTACCGTCGCCCAAACGATTGCGACGCCGAATATTAAAACGAAACAATGTGAATGTATTCCTGTCCACATCGCAGCGGCGTCAGCCATACCTGCCAGATCGGCGCCAACGTTAATCGTGTTAGCTGAGAGCAGTGCGATCGCACCAATAACAAGCAGCCAGCGTGGAAATTTTTGGCGCAAAACAGCGCCGAGACCATGACCGCTCACCATGCCAATTCGGGCGCACATAAATTGCACGCATCCCATTAGCGGCCACGTAACTAGGGCCGTCCAAAGCAAAGATGTGCCAAGCTGCGCACCCGCGATAGAATACGTCGCGATTCCGGATGGATCGTCGTCGGCAGCGCCTGTGATAAGGCCGGGACCGAGGACCAAGAGAAAACGTCGGATAGGGCTTAGTGGCTTGGCTTTGCCGTCGCTACGTTTCGCCACCTGTTTCTCCTAGGCTGCAGCAGCCTGTGCCTGGAATGATAACTGCATATCGCGTAAGAAACTGTGCCTGATTTCCATCTCACCGACCGGATATGTCCAGCAAGAACTCTCTGGCAAACCGATCTTTAGGTGCAACCGCGCAGCAAGAAAATGAGAAAAAGTATCGGAATCGGAATCCCGAGCAGCCACAGTAAGATATAACCTGTTGCGCCCAATTCTTTGAGTCTCGCGGTAAGTTTCATTTATCCTCCGAACTGTCTAATCGCGCGAAGTGTGCCCCTTGCTCGTTTGCTGTTACAACTTCATTTGTTCGCTGATAATTTAACGCGGCAATTCCTTAGTTCATTGGCTTGCTCGCATGTCAGAGTTTTTGGCAGAGCGGAACGCGAGAACCGAAACAATTGTCGGGTTCGCATTTTAAGCAGCGGCCCATAGTGAAGGTAACAGAGCTTTGAAAGGCATGCATAGGTCATGGGCCAAGCCCTTAGGAAACTTCCTTATTCAGCTAGTGATGGCCTTTTACGCTCAACAACAAGATTCCTGAGTCCAACCTAGCCGCGTAAGGCGATTCAAGCAAAAAGGAGGTCTTATCGCGACCGCGAGAAGGACCTGGCAAAGATAAATAACGAAAGGTAAAAATGGAAACACAACGCAATCCTAACGAATCAGGTAAGCCTGATGCTTCTGGACACCAGGGCGACGAACAAAAGGAAGATCGCGATAGACAGGAACGTGAGCGGCAGCAACGGGAACGCGAAAAACAGGGTGGCCAGCACGGTGGTGGCCAGCACGGGGGCGGCCAACAGGGAGGTGGCCAACAAGGCGGACGATAAACCTTGTCCAGTAAAGGTAACCAGCGGCGGGAGGCGACTCCCGCCGCTTTTCTCTTAGGCCGGGATGACTGGCATAGGTAGATCGCAGCGTAAGTGCCACTTCCCTTCGTTGTTTCGCCTGGCGGGCATACCCTAGGTGTTTCTCCGGTTTGCTGCGGATTTTCAAGTGAACGGACGCGCATTGTAATGGGCCGATTCGATTCATTTAAAAAAGGAGGTGAAACATGTTAGGTTGGGCCGTAACATTTTTAATAATCGCCATAATAGCAGCGGTATTGGGATTTGGCGGGATCGCCGCGGCGTCGGCGGGCATTGCCAAGTTGCTGTTCTTTCTGTTCCTGGTGATGTTCATTATCTTTGCGATTTTTGGGTGGCGAGGCAGAGGAGTTCCCTGATTGGCGGAACTGCTCTGTTCAAAACCCGCACGAATCGACAAACGAGATTTCTCTTCGCTAGGATTCTCATTCGCCTGAAGGAAGGGATTTAGCCGCTTTCGGCAATCGGTTTCGCTAGCAGCCGCGAATTAGTTAGTAAATGCCTGAAACGGCGGAAGAACTTTGTCAGCGGCCCGATGTGCGCAAGGAGCTCGTCCGGGCAAGCGGACAGAAGCCGGCTGCAAAAGTCAAAGCGAGAACCGGAGACAAGTTCTGGTTTTTCACACACGCGCTGATCATTGTCGGCTGCGCCGTTCTCTACTTTCTTCTGTCGGCAAAGTTGGTCCCGCTGTCCAAAGACCACCTCGACATTGTCGCGCGCGTCCTACGCGCGGTAGCATTGATCGTTATCGTTCTCGCGGTCGCCCAGGCAATTTCCATTTATGCAATCGGACGAATTGAAGACGCGACGACGCGCTTCACTCTCAAACGCATTGAGCACTTAGTTGTAGCATTGGCAATCGCGATGATCGCGGTGTCGATCTTGTTTGTTAATTGGTATCCCGCACTTACCGCTCTGGGAATCGGCTCGATCATCATTGGCCTCGCCGTCCAGACCCCCATGAAGAGCTTTATTGCGTGGATTTATATTCTCGTGCGGCGCCCGTATCAGGTCGGCGATCGCGTCAAGATTGGCGACGCCACGGGAGACGTCATCGACGTTGGCTATCTCGACACGACGCTGTGGGAATTCGGCGGAGAGTACCTTTCAACCGATCATCCCACGGGCCGCGTGATCCGTTTTCCAAACGAGAAAGTCCTCGACACGATGGTCTGGAATTACTCGTGGCCTCTGTTCCCGTATGTCTGGAACGAGATCAAATTTCAGATCGCATATCAAAGCGACTTGCAATTCGTCGCCGAAACGATGCAACGGATTGTGGAAGAGGACTTGGGCAAGGAGATGGTGAAACGTGTGGAAGTTTATCGCGAACTGCTGGCGCGCACCCCGGTCGATGAGCTGGAAGTGCGCTCGCGGCCTCGAGTGATTTTTCGCGTGGATGAAGTGACATGGCTTGACGCAATTGTGCGTTATATCGTGCCGCCTCGTGAAGCCGGCGCTGTAAAGACCCGGCTAATCCCGAAACTATTGGCGGCTCTCAATGAGCACCCGGAGCGTGTCATGTTCCCCAAAGGGGACGCCCGTTGATGCTTGCGAGCATCGCGTTTCTGAAGTATCGCTTCGTGTAACAAGGTCGGGAGCGGTTGCCAGCAGCCGGATCTAGCGGCTGCTCGGTATGCGCCGCCTACGAGAAAACCATTTGTGCAATCGAAGAGCACACATCCCTTTTGCTTTTCCGTCCCCGAGAGATTTCGTGCCGGGAACTCGCCGCACATGCATCTCTTTCGACGTGAGGCATCTAATCATCGTTCCGCGGGCGAATCATTATCGCTATGAACAAACTACAATTCAAAGGCGGTTGGAATGAAGTGAAAGGCAAACTGAAACAAAAGTACGGCCAATTGACCGACAATGACCTTACCTTTGCCGAAGGGAAAGATGAGGAACTGCTGGGTCGGCTCCAAAGGAGACTCGGCAAATCCAAGGAAGAGCTCCGAAAGGAAATTGAAGACCTGTGAAATATTCAAGCGAAAGAACGAACATGCACTTGATGAACAGGATCACAGAAACAGGTACGATAGGATACATTTTGCTTTGGCTTCTCGGGATACCAATTCCGATTTTGTTCTTGATCTTCTTGCTGCGGGGTTGCACATAATCTCGAAACGAACCTTAACCGGAATAAATTTATGCTGTGGACCATATTTGTAATTCTCATCATTCTCTGGCTTCTGGGCTTTCTTGGCCACGTTGGCGGGGGATTGATCCATCTGCTGCTCGTAATCGCAGTCATTGTTTTGGTGATCAATTTGATTCAAGGGAGAAGGCCGCTCTGAACGCCGGACGCATGTAGATAATGCGAGCCGGATTTTCACTAGCTGCATCATTATTGTGCCTGATGCGTAAGGTGCGCTGCGTAAGATCGTAGAAATAGTGGCAACCGGACGGTGATCGATGCCCGATTAAAACATAACAGGGCGGGGATCGACTTTCCGATCTCGAGGGAAGCTTCGTTAAGCGGAAGTTCGCCCGTCGGAAAACAACAAAAGGAAAAATACAATGAAAAAACTATTACTCAGTATGGTCTTGGCAGTTGCGGCTCCCTTCGCATGGGCGCAGGTCTCCGAGACTACCACAACGACGACCACAACTGAAGGCAACGGCACGATTACGGAATACACGCCTGGAAGTACAATCGTACTCAAGGAAAGTAGCGGGCCGCGTACTTACCACTTCGGAAAGACGGTCACTTATGTGACGCGAAGTGGCAAAACCCTGGATGAAGATACCGTGAAAACGAGAGTTAAAGTGGGTGTTCCAGTCCGGGTCCATTACGTCGGAACGGGCGACAACGTGATGGTTGATCGCGTGATTCTCGATGAGAATTAAGAGCCAACAGAGTTAACTCGTTTTCTCCTCGCGCCTTCTTGTTCTGTCTTATCGGAGGAACAACGAAGGCGCGACTTGTGTACATCTAGCAAGAAAGAGAGCGGTTAGGGGTGTGTAGCAAATGTGAAAGGAACCGAGAGTCTCATAAGGCGACCTACAAGCTATCTGTAATTGAAATATTTATCTATTCGCTGGCGCGGCACTGTTCGCGGCTGCCTGGCCGGTATCTTTTCAGGAGTAACGGCGTGCCGCGGGCTTCGACCTTTTAGCTAAGAAATTCTGCGAGCGGCTCGATCGGTTTGATGTGCGCGCAGAAAATTTTGAAAGCAGCCAGGATCGGCACGGCTAAAATGATGCCTACGATCCCCCACATCCAGCCCCAGAAAGTGAGCGAGAGCAGGATGATCACAGGATTCAAAGTAAGAGAACGTCCCATAACCCATGGGGTGATAAAACTGCCCTCCAACACACCAAAGGCCAGATAGACAACAGGAAAGATGAAGGCGTAACCCAGGCTATCGAAGCTCAAGGTGGCACCAATCGTCATGCAGACGACTCCTGTAAGAGCGCCCAGGTAAGGGACGAAATTGAGGAGCGCGACCATCACCCCCCACATTCCCGGGTTACGCAGACCGAGCAGGCCAACGGTGGTTCCGACGGCCAGTCCTAGACAGGCATTAATCGCTGTGATCGTGAAGAGATAACGCGAGATCTGCGATTCGATGTTGTGCGCGATGCTGACGGCCGTCTTCTTATCCGAGAGAGTGGGCAGCAACTTGACCAGCTTGGCGATGAAGACCTGGTCGTAGGCGAGCAGGAAATAGAGTAGGATCGTCAAAAGGACAGCGCTGGCGATAAATTCTGGCGTGCGCGTGACGAACATCTCGCCAATGGGATGCCGCTTCACTTCCACGGTTTTAGTCTCAGCATTAGTTGTGGCCAGCTTCTCGATTTCGCCGGTCGCCTGGGTCACTTGCGCGACCGATCTTTTTACCGGAAGAAGCTTGCGTTGCAGTTCCGTCAAACCGGCCGGTGCTTTCTCAAGCCATTCGACCGTCGGCGTGGCCAGCGCTGAGATTCCATAACCGACAAGAGCTAAAAGTCCGATAAGGACAAACGCCGCGCCTACCGGTGCCGGAATCTTCAATTGGGCGAATCTACGCACCATCGGCCTCAAAAGATAACTGAGCAGCAACGCAAGAACCACCGGCAGCAAGATCGAGCGCATGAAGTATATGGTATAGAAGACCGCTAGGAAAAACAGACCAGTTAGGGCGATCGATCGAACGTTGAAAGGTCTCCGCAATAACTCAGCGATGCGTAAGCGGGCCCGCGCTGCGACCTTCTCCGCTTCACGCTCGTTATCCGAAACGTCGCCGCGCGACTCTATCTTTACCGCAGGCAAACTCATCTATGCTCATGAATCGCACGGAACTTTGCGTCCACTCGTCTCAGTCTTCTTTTCTCTACGGTGGCGAGAGTTGCTTGGCAGACGCCGCCATGAGTTCCTGGACTGTTTGCGGATCAATTCTCGGCCTCGGTAGCCATAACTGATCTTTTTGACCCCGTTTTATTCGTGGTATAGTTGGGAATGCAAACGCCAGAAATTACTGCATATCTGAAGACCTATTGTGGCTGGAGCGCCGGTGTACGGGCCGTGCTGGCCAAATACAATCTGCCCTATAAAGAAAAGGACATTATCCAGAATCCAGCGTTCCGCTGGGAAATGGAGACCAAGAGTGGACAGCCGCTTTCGCCGTGTGTCGAAATCGACGGCCATATGCTTCCCGACATCAGTGGCGAGGAAGTCGAACGATACTTGATCGATAATAAACTTGTCCAGCCGAGCGACGCTGCAACGGATGTGCCGACCAACGCGGCGTGCGCAAACGAGCAGCACGAAGGTGTCGTGAAGTTGAATTTATAGGGCGTTTGACTCATTCGCTCCTGCTCATTCGGCCTCCGGCCTGCCGGTCTGTGGCGCTGGCGTTCCCGCCGCTCCGCTGTGCGAACCTCGAATGCTTTCGGGGCTGACACAGACGCCCTGCAATTTGTGTCGCCCGTTCAGCGCGCGGCTTGATCTTTCGCGCAACGCAATGTGCGCTCTAGATTGTCTTGTTCTCTAGCCGATGAAATTCTTCGCCCGCCTTCGCTCCAGGAAAAAAAGCGGGAGTCGCCTTTTCCGTTACGGCTGGAAAGTCACTCTGCTCGTTTTGCTGGCGGGCGCCGGGTTCGCCGTTTTCCTTTTTTACGGAACGTGGGCGCAGACCTTCGACATGAACAAGGTCGGCGAAATGCCGGAGCGCAACACCGTTTACGATGTCGACGGAAAAATTTACAGCCGCCTGGCTGGCGCGAACCGGCTCAAGGTTTCCCTGAGCGAAGTCTCGCCATATTTCATTAATGCAGTGCTGGCGCGCGAAGACGCGCGTTTCTACGAACATCAGGGCGTTGATTGGAAGGGAATCTTGCGCGCTCTTGTTCGCGATATTCTGAGCGGCTCTGCCAAGGAAGGCGCCAGCAGCATTACTCAGCAGCTTGCACGCAACAGTCTTCCGCTCGGTGGCCGCACTCTCAGCCGAAAATTACTCGAAGCGATGGTGGCGTTTCGGATCGAGCATCATTTCACCAAGCAACAGATTCTCGAGCTCTATGTGAACCGGATTTATTTCGGCACCGGCTGTTATGGAGTCGAAACCGCGTCGCAAGCGTACTTTAGCAAGAACGCATCGAAGCTGAATCTGTCTGAAGCGGCGATCCTTGCAGGTTTGATTCGAAGTCCAAATCGTTTTTCGCCGATAAAAAATCCGGAAGGCGCGGCGGCGCAGGGCAACGCAGTGCTGGATCGCATGGTGGCGTTGAAAAAAATTACGCCGGCGCAAGCCGAGGAGGCAAGGATCGCGAAGATTAATCCGCATCCCAAACGTTTGCCTCAGATCCAGGAGAATTACGCCATGGACGCGGTGCAACGCGATCTGAACCAGCTGCTGACGCAGGACCAGATCGACAACGGCGGACTGTCGATCTACACGACGCTCGATCCGAGCGTGCAAAACGCCGCGCAGGACGCACTGGAAAAGCAACTCACCAAAATCGAACATCAATCCAATTTTCATCATCCGCTCAAAGCGGATTACAAACCGCCGGAGAACGGAGAAGGGGATTCGTCCATGCCTTACCTCGAAGGCGCGGTGGTCGTGATCGACAATGCCAGCGGCGGCATTCGCGCGCTGGTCGGCGGCCGCGATTACGCGCAAAGCAAGTTCAATCGCGCGATGGCTCCCACAAACCGGCAGGTCGGTTCGGCGTTTAAACCGTTCGTTTACACTGTCGCTTTCAGCCACGGGCTGTTGCCGGGCGCTGCGATCAGCGATGGCCCGATTCAACCCGGCGAAATTGATGGCGCAGGGAATTGGTCGCCTGCGAATTCCGACGGCACTTATGGCGGCATCATGCCCTGCTCCTACGGCCTCATTCATTCGCGCAACACCATGAGTGTGCGAGTTGGCCAATTCGCCGGGCTCGATGCCGTGCAAAAAGTCGCGAACGACCTTGGCATTTCTCAAAATGTTCCGCATGGTCCGGCGATCTACATCGGCTCATTCGAGACGAACCTGAAAGATCTCACCGCTGCGTACTCGATTTTTCCCAATGCCGGGGTTCGCAAGCAAGCTTACATCATCGAGCGCATTGACGATCAGCAGCACAAACCGATTTATCTCGCCGCGCACATCTCTACGCCGGCGCTCGATCCAAGCGCGGCCTGGATGACTTCGCAGATCATGGAAGAAGTTTTGACCAAGGGTACTGCCGCCAATGCGCGCGTCAGCTTGGCTTTAAACTGCCGGCGGCAGGTAAGACCGGAACCACCAACGATTACAAAGACGCGTGGTTCGTAGGTTACATCAGCACGTTGACCTGCGGCGTCTGGGTCGGATTCGATCAGCCGACCACAATCATTCCGCACGGTTACGGCGCCGCTCTGGCGCTGCCAGTCTGGACACAGGTGATGAACAAGGCCGCGCAGCATTATCCGGCCGAGCCATTCCAACCGACCATGCCGATCCAACGCGCCACTGTCTGCTCGGTTTCCAATCAGCTCGCCACCACCGGATGCATGTCGGCCGGCACCGCCTACGATATCGATTTGCCTGCCGACAAGGTGCCAACCGCCGCGTGCCAGGTCCACGGCGGTGCGCAATGGCCATTTGCAAACCAGGTCCCGGGTTTACCCGATAAGGCCGCGACTTTCCCCGGCCGCTTGTTCAGATCGTTTCGGAGACTTTTCGGCGGACCATGATGCAGGGGGATCGCACGCGTCCTCGCGTGGCCGCGATGCCGCCCTGCTCCGGGGCCCTAAAGGGAAAACTCCGGGAGGTAAGCGGTTCTGTCACCCGCTTCCCATCTCCCCAGCAACTCAAATTCAATCTGTTCTTTTTCTCGTGGCGGCTGCGCGACTTCCTCAACAAGCTGCGCGTGTCGCAATTTCAATTCCGGCGTGGTCATGGATTGAATTCTCTCATTGTACGACGCGCAACTGACAACCAAAAATACAACGGCCAATAACGGTAGCAGCTTCATTGGATCGGCACCGTAGCAGGGTAAGGTTCGGTCGATCAAGCACAAAGTAAGAATGGGATGTTCTTTATTAGACGACGCCAGCCTGACAGACCGCCAGAGCGGCATCGGAACGGGAGCGCACCCGAAATGAGACCCGATGGCGAGTACGGTGGCTGTTGGCTGCGAAGTTTACCCAGGCGCGGTCATTGGAAACTGTCTCTCATGCGCTTTGGGGTTCAATCTCCGCCGTCTGCCGCTTGGAAATTGTGTGGCAGTGAGCCTGGTCAAACTGCACGGCAGAAAAGATAACGGCGCGATCCGGATTGTTGATGCGCATCCCGGCGACGGAAAGCGTTTTGTGCGCGCTGATGAAAAGCTGACTGCGTTTGTGGAACTGGAAGCGGTGACACAGGCCGAGGCCGAGGTAACAAAAGCGTTACTTTTGCGCCGCGGAGCAGCAGCAGCGATTCGCAAAAATAGCATTGACATTGTCCATCCGCGGCTGGCATAATCCCGGGTGCGCGTTAAGTCCGTTAGGGATCTCTTCAAGAGATCAACCTGACTCTCTTTTCGCCGGGTTAACCATGAGCGAAGGGTTCGTTCACACATCCACAATCCTAATGATACAATTCTAATGAAACAAAAATCCACTTCACAATCAGCGTTCCTTAATCCACGTGTCTTAATCGGCCTGTTTATGGTCCTGGCTGGCGCCGTTCTGGCGCTGATCGGGTTTGGGACATTCTCAGGACTTACTGCCACCTCCGCGAAAGCGCAGCAAGCGCACAAAATTATCAACGTCGCAGGTCTTCCTCCGGGATTTGACTGTGCCACGATTCATGACCTGGGGATCGACAAGCAAGAAAACTTGCGCGCGGGATCCATTATGATCGCCTGCGGCGAGTCACCGGGAGGTTCTTCGTTTTCCGGGCCCTTCTCTCAACTCCTCTATAATACAGTGACAGCCCCCATGGCGTATGGTGGCGCGGATGTCGACTTGATCACCGGTGCTGACAGCATTACGCATCCCACCCAGTCTGAGACATACACCCTGGCCAATCCGGGCAACCCGAACCAGATCGTAGTCACTTATAATGACTCCCGAACCGCGTCCACCAATTACTCTGGAGCGTCGTATTCCAGCGACGGTGGCACCACCTTCACCCGCCTCAACCCCAGCCCTTTTGCAGCTGGACACGGGACGAACTTTGGCGATCCGGTTACTCTCTACAGCACACCTACCAGCAGTTTCTTTGCGATTTTTTTGGCCACGGGCTGCGGCGGACAGGGCATCGGCGCTTGGACGTCTGCTGACGGTGGCGTCACCTGGGCCACTGGCGCTTGCGTTCACAACGGAGCCTCTGATGACCGCGAGTCTGGCTGGTCCGACAACAATCCTTCATCTCCGTTCTTTGGACGGATGTACGTTTCCTGGAACAACTTCAGCATTGGCGTTGGCGCTCTCCAGGTCACCTACTCCACTGATAACGGCGCAACGTGGCACGCCCCGATAACCGTGAGCAACACCAGTACCTTCATTCGCGACGTACAAATCACCGGTGACATGTCCGGCAACGGGACCATGTACATCGCGGGTATGGACGAAGGCGGCGGCGGGTCCCCGCACAACAATATCAACCACATTTACAGGTCCACCGACGGTGGTAACACTTGGACTAACACCTACACCGGCCCAAGCTTTCCCGGCCCGGGCGTCGGAGCATCCGGTTACTTTGCCTGCATGTTTACGGGAGGCTCGGCCGGTGTCTATTGGCGGCACGAGGGCTGGGGTGAGCCTGCGGCCTTTAATAACGTGGTTCACCTGGTCTATGCCCAGCACGGCGCGGGCGCTGACGCTGGCGACGTCTATTACATCCGTTCCACGAACAGCGGCGCGACTTTCGGCGCACCTTTCAAGTTGAACAGCGATACCACAACGCGTCCTCAGTGGCAGCCTAACATCTCGGTAAGCCCGAGCGGCACGCTTCTCGCAACGTGGTATGATGGTCGCGAGTTCGCCACCTGCACATACGGTAATCCAGGCGTTCCGTGCTATCGCATGTGGTCGCGCAAGTCTATCGATAACGGCGCGACTTGGTTGGCTGACGATTCTTTATCCGACGTAGCCAGCGCGCTCCCTGCGCAACCTGATACTACGGTTCAAGCAACTTATGCGGGAGACTATGACTATGGCACCGCGACAGCCAGCAAGCACTATACTTCATGGGATGACGGCCGCGTGACCATTAGTGGCCAGTCCCAGCAGGATGTCTTCTCCGACAAGGAGCCAGCAGGCGGTGGCGCAACACCAACACCAACTCCGACCGCAACACCAACGGCAACACCCACAGCAACACCAACGGCAACCCCCACAGCAACACCTGGCATCCCATGCGGAGACTTGGTTTCTTTCCAGGTGCGCTGCAAGCATACTGTCAACGGCGACAGATTGCAGGCCAATCTTACCCTGACCAATACGAGCCACTCGGGCCAGCAGGTCACCATCACGGTCGATGGCAATCCCAATCAGGTGACAATCAGTGGGAACAAGGCCCAACTTCAGATTGCCAACGAGCCGCTTGGGCAACACACGGTTGCACTTACTAATCCAGCCGGTTGTTTCGCGCCGGTTATCACGAATTGTCACTAATGCAGACTCCTGTGCATGGATTCATCATCTTCATGCTCAAAACTCACATAGCAGGATCGAGTTAGGTTCCCGCAATAGGGAATAACAAGACCACTGCTCTATTAACGCGACGTCCGGCAATTTGCCGGACGTCGCACATAGAGCCAATGTAAGAAACGCTTATGACATTAAATCGCGCATTCACATCGCCGCGCTTGCGGCGTACTCTTTTGTTCATTGTTCATGGTGGCTAGTGCCGTAGCTGCGGTGGGGGCCTTCGGGTCCTCGCGAGGCAGCAGTCAGGGTAGCCCGCCTGAACAGACTGCGATTGCAAACAAGATTGCGCCCTGGGTCGTGCAACATACGACCAACGGTCAACAGGCGGAATTTTTGGTCGTGCTTGCTGACCAGGCCAACTTTGGAGGAGCGGCGGCGTTGCCGACAAAGAACGAAAAGGGCCGCTTTGTGCACGATGCGCTGTGGAACAAGCGTCAGACCACGCAAGGCCCGGTTCTGCAATGGCTGCGCGAACGCGGGCTGGAGCATCAATCCTTCTACATTGTTAATGCAATTTTAGTGAAAGGCAGCCGCGAGGTCGCCGAAACATTGGCTGCCCGCCCGGACGTGGCGCGCATAGAGGGTAATCCGCACATTCAGAATTCGCTTCCGCAACCGGACGCCGCGACTGACGGATCATCGCAACCAAGTGCTCCGGAGACGATAGAACCGGGGATCAATTATACGCATGCGCCTAGCGTCTGGGCGCTTGGTTTTACCGGCCAGAATATTGTTGTGGCGAGCGCCGACACTGGTGTTCGCTGGACGCATAACGCGCTTAAGCCTCACTACCGCGGCTGGAACGGGGTGACGGCCGATCACGACTACAATTGGCATGACTCCATTCATTCCGGCGGTGGCGTCTGCGGCCCCGACTCTCTACAGCCTTGCGATGACTACTTCCATGGCAGCCACACGACTGGCACCGCGATCGGTTCCGACGGTGGTGCGAACCAGATTGGCATGGCGCCGGGCGCAAAGTGGATTGCTTGCCGCAACATGGACCAGGGTGTTGGAACACCGGCCAGGTACATGGAGTGCATGGAGTTCTTCCTGGCACCTTACCCGGTAGGAGGCGATCCGAGCCAAGGCGACCCCACCAAGGCGCCCGATATTACCATTAACTCGTGGGGTTGTCCGACGTCGGAAGGCTGTTCGGTTAACACATTGCAAGCTGCCGTTGAGGCTCAAGCCGCCGCCGGCATCATGATGGTGGTCGCGGCGGGTAACTCTGGATCAAGTTGTTCCAGTGTGACAGATCCACCCTCGTTCTATGCAGCATCTTACACGGTCGGAGCACTGAACACCGGCACCGACACTATCGCTTCCTTTAGCAGCCGCGGTCCGGCTACTGTGGATGGAAGCGGCCGAATAAAACCGGATATCACTGCTCCTGGCACTAGCACACGTTCCGCCAGTAATTCCTCCGATAATGCCTATACGTTTGCCGACGGTACCTCAATGGCAACTCCGCATATCGCTGGCGCCATGGCTTTACTGTGGTCCGCCAACCCGAGCTTGCAGAACCAGATCGACCCGAGCCGGGCAGCCTTGAATAATGCGGCTGTTCATGTCGCGTCGACCCAGTGTGGGGCTGCCGGACCTCCAAACAACGTTTTTGGATGGGGCCGGGTCGATATCCTGGCCGCTGTAACCAGCGCCACGCCAACTCCGACTCCGACGGCAACACCAACACCGACGGCGACGCCTGCAGCGATTCTGCTCAGAGGGCAGGGGAAGAAAGTTGGGGGAATAAATACCTCACGCCTCAAATGGAGGGGGGCGACTTCGGCCAACATGGACGTCTACCGCAATGGAAATGTGATCGTGACAACGCCGAACGATGGATCGTATGACGACAACACCGGCACCAGCGGGCAGGCTAGCTTCACGTATAAGGTGTGTGAAGCTGGCACCCAGAACTGCTCTAACAGTGTGACTGTGAATTTCGGGCCGTAAAAGGGAACGGAACGAATTGAAGGTTACAACTCGTAAAAATATTTCGTCTCACTCTGGCTAGCGCTCTGCCCGGCTTTTCTTTTTCTGGTCGAAATTCAAAAGACTGCGCAAGCTCAATAAATCACGACCTCCCGCCTGGTATGGCCGACTGGTGAGGCGGCGACGCCGACGTTAATATCGGCGGCGAGCACAAACAGTCAGGCGTTTGATGATCAAAATACGCCTGCACGACAAGCTTACCGACGACAATTCCGACTATGCCGCCGACTAATATCAGACAAGCCGACAATCTAGATTTCATAGTGGCAGAAGCCCAAATGCAAACATGATGTAACGGCAACCGCGAAAATGTGAAAAAATAGTTTGCTAATCTCTGGCTTATCACGGTAAAAACAAACCTTATTGAGAACCGAATAACTAAACTCAGTTACCCAAACCCAGGAGATTGATATGGAAACACGGATGATTTTTTTAATCACGTATTACTTGGCGGCGGTGCGTCGAGCCTTCTTTAATGCTGCCGCGTCGATTGTGCTCGTGGCGGGCGCGAATGTCATCACGACCAGTGCGACTGCCCAAGGCGTCAATGACCGCTACTACCGATTTGAGGAAGGAGTCGCGGGAAATTGCGCTAGTGGCGCCGGGAGTATCGTAGATTCGTACTTCGGCTCACCGGATGGAACGCCAGACGGCTGTCCGATCTACAGCACCGACGTGCCATTTGCCGTGATTCCACTCACCGGGCAGCCCGATACGTTGTCACTGTCTTTCAATGGAGCACAATCAATTATCTTCAATTCATTCTTCCTGCTTCACCGCACTTACGGTGATGCAACCCTCGAGTACTTCATCAAGTTACCCGATCAGCCGCGCCACTCGATCTTCTGGACGCGGCCGACGACCGATCCCGACGAAAACCGCTTCAACCTCGCTATTGATCCAGCTGGAGCGCTCACCGGCGACTATCGGGAGCCAACCGGCAAGATTCACCAACCTATCGGCGGGGGCATTGCGCTGGTGAACGAGTGGCATCATGTCGCAATCGTGAAGGACACGCAGACCGCAGCACCATCACACATTTACAGCGGCTACGTGGACGGAGTGAAGACAGTGACCAGCCTCGATCGGCATCCGAACGAACCAGATCCCGATCTCATGTGGACCATCTCTGGAAGGGTCGGCGAGCAACTCACGGGTCTGATCGATGAGGTTCGACTCACCCAAAGGGCCCTCGAACCGTGTGACTTCCTGATTTCAGCGAGCCCCTGCTCCTCACCCACGCCAACACCAACACTAACCCCAACACCAACAGCAACAGCAACACCAACAGCAACACCAACGGCAAGGCCCTCCCTAACACCGAGACCCATACCAACGCCACGCCCTCGCCCGACGCCCCCGCCGCGTCCTAGCTAAGGCAGCATCTGATTTTCAATCACTTGCACGCCGTCGTTGGATCACAGCCCCCGATTGTCGGCAAAAGCTTGGCGGTTAGGGTTGCTGACCTCTTACACGAGGATAAAAAACATGACCGACCCGCTGTCGCCGGCCGTCTTTATCGATCGCGACGGTACGATTATGCAAAACGTCGATTATTGTTCGGACCCCCACCAGGTGAAGATTTTTGCCGGCGTCCCCGAGGCGTTGAAGCGCTTAAAGTCGAAAGGCTTCAAACTCATCATCGTCACAAACCAGAGCGGCATCGGCCGCGGGCTGCTTAACATTGGCCAGTATCGCGCCGTGGAGGGAGAAGTCCTACGCCAGCTCGGGCCCGAGCTGATCGACGCCACTTATTTTTGCCCCGACGTTCCCGGCCAGCACTCGACTTTCCGCAAACCTGCGCCCGGAATGATCACCGCAGCCACGCGAGAAAATGAAATCGATCTGTCTCGCTCGTTTTTGATTGGCGACAAGGAAATCGACGTCGAGTGCGGTCGCAACGCGGGTGTGCGCACGATCCGTGTTCGAACTGGATGCGACCGCGACACCACTGGCAGCATGGCGGATTGGGTCGTCGACGATCTACCTGCAGCAGTCGACATGATCTTAAACGAAACGCCATGACAACGCGATGATGCCGAGCGAAGCGATGGACTTCACATTCTCGTTCATGCCACCCGAACATTCGCTTGTGTGGTCAACCGGGAAGTAAGCGCACGTCAGGCGCGAAGGCTGTTGGTTGTAAGGGACTCCTTTTCCGGATCGGTCGCTTAGATCGAACTACGCCCCGCAATGATCCCCTGACTGAGCGTCTGGCGAACGCATTGAATCCCGATCTTCTCGAGGACAAATTCTACGCGCCGGGGTAGTTGAAAACTTGACAGTTGACATAAACACCGGCGGGTCGGAGCGTGCAAATTATTAGGGACAATAAGAACGCTCTCTAGGGAATGACATCCATCGGTAATGGCAGGGAATTGCGTAACTTGCGACGTGGCCAAAGCGAGGTCGAAACACTTAAGCCTATTTACAAACGATGAGCCAAAGGAGAGCCTCATTAAAAATCACATTTCAGATCAGAAAATCAATTTCATCGATCAGAAACGCGCACCCCAAGAGTAAAAGTAACAACATGAAATCCATGAAAAATCAATTGGTATGCCTGAATCGTATCGCTTTGGTGATAATCGCGGTCGTAACCACACTAAATTTGTCCCCGATTTTAAAGGCTGAGCCGGCCCAGCACGGTTGTGCAACGCCGGTGGTCGAACAATATGGAATCGGCCACGGTCCTACCGGAAATACTCGGTTAAGATGGAGAGCTTTTGTCCCGAACGACAGGCTAAAACACCCAGCGGTAATTGTTATTCACGGTGGCGGCTTCTATAGTGGTGATTTTGATAACACACAAACGGATCAAGATTTAGTTTGCGCGGGTTTTTGCGTTTTCGACATCGAATATCGTCTTGCGCCTCCCGGAAAACTTCCGGGACAAGGCGGCGATCTTGGCCGTTATCCAGAGCAGACCGATGACGTGGCCACGGCGATTCGGGCTGCGAGGAGTCCGGCGCCAGGATCGGTGGCGTTTGGCAGAGTTAACGGCAAGGTCGGCGCAGTTGGCGGGAGTGCCGGTGGCTCACATGCTGCTTACTGCGCCGCGGCTCCAACCCTCGGAGGCGACCAGCTCGACGCTGCGGTGCTCTTGAGCGGCGCATATGATTTCCACGATCCGGCTTCGCTGATCGATACCAGGTGTGCAACTTTTGGTTCAGACGTTCGCAATTATGTGGGTTGCTCGCCCGGACCTGCTTGTGACGGTAACGGAGGGTTGCTCGATCTGGCTTCGCCTTATAGGAGGTTTACCAGGTCTTCTTCACCGGTTTTCATTGTCGCGAGCAATCTCGATCCGATGCCGCCCAATCAGTTCACGATCTTAGTGAACCTGGTGGCAGCGATGGGTGTACCAAATTGTCAACACGATCTGATAATCCAAAGGCCGGGGCCAGACGGATGCACAGGGCATTCCTTCGACTTATGGCCGGGTGTCAGTGCTCAGGCGATTGCGTTTCTCAATGGGTTTTTACAGGCTCCGACTATGGATGTACCCGTCGCCGAGTAACAGTTGCAAAGCATGAATGCTAATCATATTAGCCTCGTCATCCCATAAAAGGCCCATGTCTGGCGGGCTGGCAGGTTAGCATCGTAGACCGACGCGAGGATCAGGCAGAAAAGCGAGTCGCGTTTCGACTAACTCATAACCTGGAGCGGTTCCTACGCCGATCGGTGTCGATCCGGCCACGTAACTGCCAAAGACCACCGCGAATGCAATCGGCCAATGTGCCTTCGCTTCACTCCAGCGCCCCAGACCGAAAACGAGCCAGCACCACGCGGTATAGAAAACGGCCAGCCAAAGAAACCAAACCCAGAGGTGCTGTTTGCGGTGTGCAACGGACATAAGGGTAGATTCGTGTCGTTGTGGAAATTCCGATTTTCCGCCTACTGCGGAGGCGAGTCATGTCGCGTTCGTGTCCAATCAAATTGTGCACCAACTTTCCAGACCACCAAGTCCACGTGCGCGAATCGCCTGCGAATGGAGCTCTTTTCACACGTTTGCCGACTTTGGTCGATGAATTCCATAAGTTGAGCGATCAATGAAACGACCTAAAGGTATTGGTAATGGAATAGTAACCAGACATTATGACAGAAGTATTTTAAGCAAATTGTGCTGTTACAATTTGCAACTCACGCCGGCCAATCCAAATCAGCAGCCCCGGTGATCGAAGAAGAAGTTGTGACCATGGAACCAAATGCTTCATCCTCACCGGAAAATTCGCTCAGTTGCATTTGCTGCTCGCTTTCCCCAATGTTCTGTCATGGTGCAGCATCCCGTTGAAATTCGGCATTTGCGCTATTTTCTGGCCGTGGCTGAAGCCGGGAGCTTCAGCCGAGCCGCTAATCGTCTCGGCGTTTCGCAGCCAAATATTTCACAACAGATGCGTGACCTGGAGGTTGCGCTGCGCGTGTCGCTTTTCCAGCGGCGTGGGAAACGCATCCTGCTTACTTCCGCCGGCCTGATTTTTCAGGAGCATGCGCGCGCAATTTTGCGCCAGATCGAAAGTTTCCTTCAGGAACTGAGCACTGAACCGGGACAGCTCCGTGGTGCACTCCATGTCGGGGTCGTGCCAATTCTTAACGTCGCTTTAATGCCGCAATTGCTTGGAATGTTCGCTTCCACCCACTCGCGTATCAGTCTGAACGTTGAAGAGATTTCCTCGACTGAAATTGAGACTGCGCTGGAGGAAGGCCGGATGGACGTCGGGCTTGGTTTCCTCACCCGCCACTCGCCCAACCTGCGCTACGAGCGTCTTTGCACTGATCAATTCGCGCTCATTGTTCACGAAAGCCACCCCTGGGCCAAACGGCGCGTCATCGACCTTCGCGAGCTGCATCAGGCACGTTTTCTCCAACTGCCCGACACCTTCGTGATGCGCCGAATGACGGATGCGATTTGTCGCGAGCATCAGGTCCGCCCCCGCACTATCGCGGAGATCAACGCCATCGGGACACTGCTTTGCTCGCTCGCTCCGTTGAAGGCCGCGACGCTCATGCCGAAGATTGCCTTGCGCGGAACAAGCGACTTCGTAGCCATCCGGCTCAAAGGTAAAAATCTTGCACTGGAAATTGGCCTGCTGCGCTTGATCGACTCCGGTACCAACAACGCGGTTGACGAATTTACGAAACTGGCGCGAGCGGCCGTTCCGAGGATGATCAAGAAGTAACCGCGCCACGGAGCTCACTAGTCATTACTGGAAAAAGCTGGCAACACGCCTGGGGCCATCACGTCCCACCGAATATCCGTGCCGCTCGTCGTGATACCTTGGAAGGCGCGGGAGCTTTGCCCGTGTCGCAACCTGACCAAGCATCGGTAAGAGCAATGATTGTATAAATTTAGTCTTGACTTGACGGGCATTTCCGATATTCCGCGGAAACAGATACAGATTGCCCACTCGAAGTTCACAAATGATCGACGCCAAGGTTTTTCTCGATAGACGCGGAGTCTGGGCCTTCGTGCTTGGCTGCGTCGCAGTTACGATAGGCGTTCTCCTGCATCTGCCGATGTTCTGGATGGGTCACAACAACGGTTTCATGTTAGCGGGCATGCCGATGGATCCGGGGATGATTTTCGGCATGTACCTGATCATAGCCGGCGTGGGCGTCGCAGCTTACGGCCTCCTTCCTAAACATGTAGCCCAAACCGTCGAGGCAGCCTCGCATATTGTCGTGGTGGCTCCCGAAGATGCCAAACTAGGCGCGGCCCATTGGAAGTTAATGGCTGCACTGGTGGTCGCATTAATCATTGACGTAATGAAGCCAGCGAGTCTGGGCTTTACCGTGCCCGGCATGATCAAGGAGTATCATGCTTCTCATGCACAAGCTTCACTTGTTCCATTCTTTGCGCTTATTGGTACGATGACGGGATCGGTACTCTGGGGTATACTCGCCGATCTTTACGGGCGCAAGGCATCGATTCTCTTGTCGGCAGTCGTATTTATCGGCACGTCGATCTGTGGTGCTATGCCGTCGCTTAATTGGAATATTGGTATGTGCTTTCTCATGGGACTCGGCGCCGGTGGCATGTTGCCAGTCACCTACGCTCTCATGGCGGAAACCATGCCCTCCAAGCATCGTGGCTGGGCCTTGGTTCTGCTGGGAGGGCTTGGTGCAGTGGGGGGGTATTTCGCCGCCAGCGGCTTTTCCGCGATTTTAGTTCCGACTTTGAGCTGGCGTATCTTGTGGCTGCTCAATCTGCCAACCGGATTGATTCTACTAGGCCTGGGCCGGTTTATTCCGGAATCTGCCAAATTTCTACTAGCGCGCGGTCGGAATGAGGAAGCCCATGCCGTCATGGCACGTTTTGGCACGGTTAGCCATGAGCTTGCGAAGGGTGAAGAAGACGAAACTGAGGTGGTAGGCATCGGGCACCACCACACTCTGGATGATCCCGTGCCGGAAATGAGGTTATGGACGCCCCATCTCATCGGTAAAACGGCCGCCCTCACCATTGCCGCGCTGGCATGGGGGCTGATCAATTTTGGTCTACTGCTCTGGATGCCGAACGACCTCGTGAGCAAGGGCTATTCAATGGGCCTCTCTAGCAAACTCCTGGCTGAATCTGCCCTTATCGCCGTTCCGACCGTTTTTCTTTGCACGTTCATGTATAGCCGCTGGAGCACAAAATGGACTTTCGTGACTATGGTTTGCATAACACTGCTGGGACTCATCTGGGTCATGCGATTAGAGAGTCTTCCAGGGGCGAATCCTGTTTGGCCTATCGGTCTGCTGATCATTGGTAGCAACGGCATCATCGCCGTCATTCTTCCCTACGCCTCCGAAAGCTATTCGGTCAAGATCCGCGGGCGTGCCACCGGTTGGGTGGCGGCGTGCACCAAGGGTGGCGGAGTTTTGGCGCAAGCGTTGAGCATCACGGCTTTGGTACCAGCTCTAGGCGTGGCTGCTACGATCATCGTCGCCCCGATTCTTATCGCATTAAGCTTATTCGTTTACTTCGGGACCGAAACACGCGGACTGGACTTAAGACACCTTGAACGTAGCCGCCGTCATCTTCTCTCATCCACGCGATAAACCGCAGGTTAGTCACGGTACCAGCGGCTAGGAACAAGATCAGCAACCTCGGAGTCATGCACTGGATCAGCGCCACTGAGGTCTAAACCTACGATTTCTATAGGATGGAACGCACAACCCAATTGTATTTAATCATTGTTAGTATTGTTGGCCTGGGCATCTTCTTCATTCTGGATGTGGGGAGTCGACTTCCTCCGCCCGTTTCTCGACTCTCCATTGAACCTGTAGCAGCTGCTACTCCGCACTTAATCGACGTTAGCGGCTCGTCGTTTTTCGCTTCGGTGGAGTCTAACTTGCGACAGAATGCGACCAATCCGCTAAGCCGACTTTTCCTGCAGCTTTTCATTATCATTGGCGCATCTGGTATCGTTGCCTGGATCTTCACCCGCTGTGGACAACCCGCGGTCATCGGAGAGATGGTGGCGGGCATCCTTCTAGGCCCGTCTCTCTTCGGCCTGTTGGCACCCAACGCATTTCAGTTCATTTTCGCTACATCATCCCTGGATGCACTAAGGCTGTTGAGTCAGATTGGGGTGTGCCTGTTTCTGTTCGCCGTGGGGATGGAATTGGACGTGTCGGAGGTGCGACACAAGGCGCAGACTGCGGTCGTCGTCAGTCATTCCAGCATCGTCATTCCCTACTTTTTGGGTGTAACTCTGGCGTTGTTCTTATACAGCCACCTCGCGCAGCCTGGGGCTTCATTTCTTGCCTTTGCCCTGTTCATGGGGATCTCCATGAGTATCACCGCTTTCCCTGTGTTGGTTCGCATCTTGCAAGACCATGGTATTTTCAAAACGTCCCTCGGAAGCACCGCCACGGCTTGCGCCGCGGTGGGTGACGTGACTGCATGGATCATGCTGGCCTTCGTGGTGGCTATCGCGCGAGTGACCAGTGTAGGTGGAGCAGCCTTCAATCTCGGTCTCGTACTGGTCTTTATCGCGCTCATGCTCTTCGTGATCAAACCGAAGCTCCCAGGTTGGCTTGGGCACACGCGTTAGAGCGTTCCTAACCCAGTAAAGCGGTGCTGGGTATTGTTCTGGGAGTGGTAATTGTTTCTGCGCTGACCACAGAACTTATCGGGATTCATGCGCTGTTCGGGGCTTTTCTGGCCGGGATAGTCATGCCTGCAGCATGTGGTTTCCGGGACAAATTGGTTGTGCGGGTCGAAAACTTAAGTTCCGTCCTTCTCCTGCCGGTTTTCTTTGCTTTCACCGGTCTGCGCACCCAAATTGGTCTCCTCAACGGCGCTCAGGATTGGCTAATCTGCTTGGTCATTATAGCGGTAGCCACCGCGGGAAAACTCGGTGGAAGCGCTCTGGCTGCTCGTCTTACCGGAATGAAATGGCGCCAGTCGCTTCAACTCGGCGCATTGATGAACACGCGGGGACTGATGGAACTCATCGCGCTCAGTATCGGCTATGACATGGGCATTCTTTCACAGCGCATTTTCACCATGCTTGTGATCATGGCCCTCGTTACTACTATAATGACTGGTCCACTGGTCACTTTTTTTGGAAAAACACGAACGATGGCCGCAGCGTGATCCGGCCATGGATTGAAACTCTTCGACAGGATGTGCAAATGCGTCTCGGATGAACTCCAGTAAGAGTCCTTTTGGAAAAGGGATGCCCAGCTTGTCATATGGGTGCGCCGCTGTAGGATCGATCGCTTTCAAACGAACCAGCTTTCTCGGCGATGAAACGCACGGCCCTTTATTACTTCTTTATGGTGACTGCCCTGGGCCTGGGCATCTTCTTTATTCTGCGAGCGGGAAATCAACTCCCTGCGCCGGCTCTTCAACTTTCCGCACAATCTAGCTCTCACATCACTCCGAACCTTACTGGCGCTGGCGACTATTCGTTTTCCGCTTCGGTGGAGTCGACCCTGCGGGACAATGCCAACGACCCTTTAAGTCGGCTCATTCTGCAGCTCTTCGTTGTCATCGCCGTTTCTTATCTGGTTGGCTGGATCTTTACACATTTTGGACAACCTGCAGTGGTGGGCGAGATGATGGCAGGGGTTCTTCTCGGTCCGTCGGTCTTCGGTCTCGTGTCGCCGGCTGCGTTTCAGTTTGTATTTGCTACGTCGTCCCTGGGCGCGTTGAGGCTCTTCAGTCAAATTGGGGTCTGTCTGTTCATGTTTACCGTCGGGATGGAAATGGATATGGCGGAGCTGCGTCGCAAAGCGCATACAGCAGTTGTAGTCAGTCATGCCAGCATCATCGCTCCCTATTTTTTTGGCGTGCTGCTGGCGTTATTCCTGTATGGCCGCCTCGCTCAACCTGGGGCCTCATTTACTGGCTTTGCCCTCTTTATGGGGATTTCCATGAGTATCACCGCTTTCCCTGTCCTGCTCCGGATTTTGCAGGACCGTGCTATTTTCAAGACTTCGCTTGGTCGCACCGCAACCGCCTGCGCCGCGGTGGGAGATGTGACCGCATGGAGCGTGCTGGCATTTGTGGTAGCCATCGCGCGAGCAACCAGTGTTAGTGCAACGGCATTTAGTCTTGGCCTCGTGTTAGTCTTTGTCGCGCTCATGCTGCTCGTCATCAAACCAAACCTGCCAAACTGGCTTGGGCAGCAGGCGTTAGAGCGTCCCAACCCGAGTAAGGCTGTGCTGGCTGTTGTTTTTGGGGTCGTGCTTGCCTCCGCGCTGAGCACCCAACTGATCGGGATCCGGGCGCTATTCGGTGCCTTTCTGGCAGGAATAGTCATGCCCACAGCAGGCGGTTTTCGCGACAAATTGGTTGTACGGGTTGAGAACTTAAGCTCTGTCCTGCTCTTGCCGGTGTTCTTCGCTTTCACCGGTCTGCGCACACAAATCGGCCTCCTCAACAGCGCTCAGGATTGGATCATCTGCTTAGTCATCATCGCGGTAGCCACCGCGGGCAAATTAGGTGGAAGCGCCTTGGCAGCTCGTCTTGCCGGAATGAAATGGCGCGAGTCGCTTCAACTCGGCGCATTGATGAACACGCGAGGACTGATGGAGCTGATCGCGCTTAATATCGGCTACGACATGGGCATCCTTTCACAGCGCATCTTTACCATGCTCGTGATCATGGCCCTCGTTACTACTGTCATGACGGCACCACTGCTCACTCTTTTTGGAAGAGGCCAACGCTACCTTCAAGCGTAAGTCGTACTGTTTCTCTAGAGTCTTAGCTTGGACGGAGTCGTAACCGGGTCCGCTTGGAATGCGAGGAGGTCGCTTCGCATGCGGGAAAACTCAGTCTTTCTTTTATGACGATAACTTCGTTCGGTTATTCCCGTAGAATGAGGTGATGTAAGATTTCGCCTGACACGCGCCTTGAGGTGATGTAGGGTTTCGCCTGACACGCGACTAATTGCTTTTTCCCTGACGACTGAAAATGGCAGTGAGCACGATGAAGATCAAAACCGACGTGCTTATAATTGGCGGTGGACCGGGGGGTGCGACGGCAGCAATGTTTCTTCTCCGGGAGGGAATCGAGCCAATCGTGCTCGAACAGGAAACGTTTCCACGCTTCCATATCGGCGAATCGATGACTGGCGAAGCCGGCCAGGTGCTTCGTCGACTCGGCTTGGAGGAGAACATGTCGAGGGCAAAGTATCCGGTGAAACATGGCGTGAAAGTTTACGGATCAGAGGGGGTGAACACGTGGTTTATTCCCGTCTCCGCGCGCACGCCGGAGTGGAAGCTGGCCCTTGGGACGACATGGCAGGTTCGTCGCAGTCATTTCGACGGCATGATGCTCGACGAGGCCGCCAAGCGGGGCGCCAATGTTGTTCGAGGTAAAGCGGTGAAGCCGCTCCTTGGCGAGGATGGCGATGTGCGCGGCGTGACGATGCGCCGGCCCGATGGCAGCCATGTAGACATTGAAGCGGAAGTGACGCTCGATTGCTCCGGCTTGGCCACGTTTCTTGCGAATCAGCGCGTAACGGGGCCGAAATATGTCGGCAACTACGACAAACAGGTCGCCTTTTTCTCTCACGCCACCGGCGCGATCCGCGGCAGCGGGTCGTCTGTTGAGGACGCGGAGAATAACACGCTCATCTTTTACTTAAAGAAGTTCCACTGGGCCTGGTTTATTCCGATTGATGACGAGGTGGTAAGCCTCGGATTAGTGGTACCAACCGCCACCTTCCAGGAATCAAGGCAAACACCCGAAGAGTTTTTCCGCAGTGCTCTTCCTGGGATCAACCCCGCTCTGGCATGTAAAATCTCCGACATACAGTTGGTCGAGAAAGTGCACGTAATTCCAAACTACTCCTACCAGGTTCGCCGCTTTTGCGGAAAAGATTTTATCTGCGTTGGGGACGCGCATCGTTTCATCGATCCAATTTTTTCATTTGGCATCTCGGCCACTCTGCGGGAAGCAGAGTTTGCTGTGCCACATGTGCGGGCATATCTCGAGGGCAAAGGCCGCGACCTGGCCAATCCGTTCGCGGAGCACATGCTCTTCTGCGAGAAGGGGACCGATAACCTTGAGGATATGGTTGACCTGTTTTGGGAACAACCCTTCGCCTTTGCCAGCTTCGTCCATTTCCGCTACCGCGATCAGTTGATCGATGCCTTCGCCGGACGCGTCTACGAGACCGAGCATCAGCCTTCGCTGGCGATTCTCGCCTTTCGCAAGATGCTCAAGCGAACGCGGGATTATGAGCACGAAGACGATTATTCCATTCCGATCGGTTCGCGCTTTCATCCAGAGCGCGCTGCCATATGGGAACCTAACTCCCCTCTCTCGACCACCGAGGAATGGATGTTAGGGCACGCCTCCTGAGGGCGACGAACACCAAACGCCCCAGGCTAGGGGACCGACGAACCTTGAGAAACGGCACTGACCCGCGAGGGAAGTAGCACCTGCGCCCGGTTGAGGTCGTCCGGTATTCCGATGTCGATAAAAAGTCCCGGGCAAACCAAGCCATAAACTCCGCGATCAAGAAGCCGGGGAAAAACCTCCCTCTCCAACGAGATCGCTATGGCCACTGGCAGGTCACCGACGATCTGCTTTCGAAGCAAATAAACGCCGGCGTTGATTAGACCCGGACCCGCAGCAGCTCCTTTTTCAACAAACTGAGTGACGCGGCCGTCCTGATCGAGTACCACGCTTCCATAGCGACTGACATCCACGACTGCGTGCAGCACGAGCACCATATCGGCATTTCTGCCTTTGAACAGTTCCAGCATTGGCACGAGGCTCCATTCCACATAGGTATCACCGTTAAGAACAAGAACTGGGTCGCTGATGAGTGTTTCAGCGAGCTTCAGTGCTCCGCCCGTACCTAACGGCTCATGTTCCCTAGAGTAACGAATACGCAAGTGGAACTGGTTTCCACACGTGAAGTAGCGTTCAATTTGTTCAGCCATGTAGCCCGTTCCCAAAATCACGTCAAGGACTCCCTGACACCTGAGTCTCTCAAGCAACAGTTGAAGAAAAGGCGTCTCCGACACTAGGGCCATTGACTTTGGCCGGTCAGCAACGACCGAGCGGAGTCGGGTACCCTGCCCACCACAGAGTACGAAAGCGCGAAGGGCATCAGTTGAGATGTCTCGGTTGTCCTCGAGTTTCTTCATCTTTGTCATGAAACAAATGTATGCGCGGTGCGATTCCGATTTAAGTCATACACCTCGACTGGTGACTTGGGTTCACAGTTGGGTAGCCGTCAGTCCTTTGAGTGTAGCCAGAGAGACTGAAAGATGGAAGGAATCTTGCCCACCGCGAGATACTCTCGACTGCTTTTTCATCAGAGCGTCACCCGAGCTAGCCGAACCCGTTGTAAACCAAGACTGTCACGGAAGAAGAAAGCATGCCATCCGCCTGGATAGTCCGCAAGTCTGCCGAGTTCATTTCGGCTGATGCCCAAGAAATGAAGCAACCTTGACGCTTAGGAAAGGCCGCTTTGCTAAAAATCAGACTACGATTTTTCTGTTTCGCGCTTTGCCGTGAACAGGGAAATCTCTGGCTCGCGCGGACTGTTGACTTCCGCTGTGGGCTGAGTCGGAGTCTTGGTCGCAAGTAACTCGCCCAACTGCCTAAGGGTGGCGAAGTTCTCTGCTACAAGCTCTTCGTCCTCAATCCGGTAACCGAATTCGTTTTCTAAGAATGCGACCAGACGGACCAGACCGAGCGAGTCAATCTGCAGCGGCTCGTCAGGATCAGTGAGTGGCGGCAAGGAACCGCGATTATTGTCTATGTAATCCTTAAGCTTCGGCGGTATTTTCATGATATTAATAGCAGTTCATAACAAATTACCGTGCCCCCATCCATTGCTCGGTCGTGTCTACCGGCGAGTTAGGTTCCCAGATTGCCGCCCGCTCGGGGTGATAGCGAGAGCCGATAGGCACAGAGTAGTCATCCTTATCATACTCGCGCGTGCGCTTAAGCAACTTCCTGAAAGCGATAATCGCCGGTGAAGGCTGGCGCTCAGTTGGATAAATCCGTGAGGAAAAAGCGTCGGTCAATTCGTCGGGATAACGATGATACACGAAAGTCGCGAAGGCGAAGGGCTGTTCCCAGAACAAATCGATCATGTCTTCCAGGTTATCGATTGCTTTTTCACAGAAAATCTGATGATCGTGAAACGGATTCTTCCCGTTTCGCCTCTTGCCCTCGAGGTACTCGCGAACAAGCGGCGCGGCGAACTCCGCTTCGCGCATGGTTACCGATACCCCAAAGGAAAATATCGGATCGATGAAACGATGCGCGTCACCGATGCAGATAAAGCCTTTCCCGCAGAAGCCGCGCACCTGGAATGAGTAATTTGGAATAACATGCACCTTCTCAACCAGGTTCATTTCAGGTACCCGATTGCGAAGCTCCGGATTGATATTGTAGAACTCGTTCTTGAAAAACTCTTCGGGAGTTTGCTTTTTCGCGAGAAAGTCCGCGTTTGGTGTGACCATTCCTATACTAACAACCTCCTTGTCGAGCGGAATGAACCACGCCCAGTGAAACTTTTTCGCGTAGAAGATCACAGTGTTGTCTTTCGCATCTTCGCCCGAGGCGGCGGACCCACGGACGGCGCCGGTGACTTGCGAGAAGAACGCGACCTGCTTGTCGTAGTTACCAAGATATTTCGGACCAGTAGCACGCTGGTTTGCGAGAAAGGTTGCCTGGCCCGAGCAATCGAGCACTATCTGCGTCTCGATGTCCTCGCTCTTACCGTCAGGCCAGCGGACCGTTACGCCTCGCACCGCACCGTCATCGGCCAGCAGCGGCTTTGTGGCCGTGCCTCGCATAACGGTCGCTCCGCGCTTCTCGGCTTCCTTGAGCATCATCGTGTCAAAATTGCTCCGCCGCACCTGCCACGTGCTTCCCAATGAGAGATTCCAGTCCTTATCGCGGGCCGAAACCGGGACAAACCAGGAATTTTCGCCGCTCGTGCCGTAGACCTTGACGCCGTGCTTGATAGGATATTCCCTTTTTGTCATCTCATCCTCAAAGCCAAGTCTCCGAAGCACCTGGCCAGCTTCGCCTGTCAGCGATTCGCCAATATGAAAGCGCGGGAACTCTTCCTGTTCGAGGATCACTGGCTTGATTCCTTCCCGCAAAAGGAACATTGCCATGGCCGACCCCCCGGGCCCGCCGCCGATTATTAACACATCAGTTTTCATTATTTATTGTAGTAATCGAACCGTCTCTCCCCAAAGGATTGACTTGTATCAATTCTCCTGCGTTAGTCAATGGACGGCTTATAGAGAGACATGGTTCGTTTCCGCCCATTTCTTCAAAACGTAAAAACTCCAAAGAAAAGCGGACTCATCCGCCCGGCCGGAGCGATGCGCTTCCACTCTTTTTTTCACGAGCCGCGGATTCAGGGAACCAAGAGGCGCCTCGGCTACGTCCAGCTCCCCTTTCCGAAACCAGTGGGCTACGGGCACGCCAAACCCTTTCTTCGGTCGATACAGGATTTCGCGCGGCAAAACCGTCTCCAGCGCCTTCTTCAGAATGTATTTGGTGGTGCCTTTGCGAAATTTATAGGTGCTGGGGATTCTCCTAACGAAATCGACCAGCTCAATGTCTAAAAACGGCGCGCGCGCTTCGAGACTGTGCATCATGCTGGCGCGATCGGCTTTCACCAGGATGTCATCCTGCAAATAAAGCTTGCTGTAAAACTGCATCGTCTTGTCGACCAGGTCCGTTTGTGGACAATTCTCCCACTGCTCGATCGCTTCCGCGTAAAGTTCCTCGAGATCGATCGGTTCGCCGAAAAGATCCTGCAAGCCAGCGTGGTCGAGCGGCGCCATCCAGACTGGCAGCCAAAGCCGCCGGTCATGGCTTAATCCGCGCAATGCTCGCTTAATTTTGAAGTCGAGTGCCATGTTCGCATGCGAGGCCGGCAAACGATCGAAGATTGCCTTGATTGCAGCATGAATCGGCCGTGGAAAAATTCGGCTGTAAAGTCGCGCCCGCTGGAGTGCGTGAAACGGATCGTAACCGGCAAACAATTCGTCGCCGCCATCGCCTGCCAGCGCCACCGTCACATCTTGTCGTGCCAGGCCGCTCACCAAGTAGGTAGGCAGGAGCGAGCTGTCCGCCATCGGTTCATCCAGCCGAGTCAGACATTCATCGACCAATTGCCGGGCGCGCGCCACGGAAAGAGTTTCCAGTTTATGATCGGTCTTAAATTGCGCGCGAACGAGCAGTCCGTAGCTCGTCTCGTCGAAACTTTTCTCCGAAAATCCGATGCTGAAGGTCTTCAGTTGCCCCACGGGAACATGGCGCGCGGCAAAAGCGGTGACCGCCGACGAGTCGATTCCTCCACTCAGGAAAACGCCGACTGGCACGTCGGCGAGCAATCTGCGATGGACAGCTCGATCCAACAGCTCGCGCAATTGCTCTCCCCATTCTTCCTCCGGATTAGCGGGCAGACGCTCAAACGGCTCGAGCACCAGATCCCAATATTTTTCAACGCGATAATCCAACGACCGGACATCGAGAAGAAGCGAACAACCGCCCGGAAGTTTAAAAACTCCATCCAAAATGGACCAGGGCGCAGGAATGTAGCCATGGGCAAAATATTTTTGGAGCGCGGGCCGCGATACCGTTTTCTTGATACCGGGATGCGCCGCCAGCGAAGTCAGCTCGGAAGCGAAGACAAATCCATCGCGCGTGCGCGTGTAGAAGAATGGCTTCTTGCCAAAGCGGTCCCGGCTGCAAAAAAGCTGGCCGCGCGCGCGATCGTAAATCGCACAGGCCCACATGCCATTGAGACGCTCGGGCAATCTTGATCCCCATTCCCGGTAACCAAGCAGGACAACCTCAGTATCGGAATGATCGCTCTGAAATTTGTGACCCCGCTCTTGCAGTTCAGCGCGCAGCTCGCGATGATTGTAAATCTCTCCGTTAAAGACGATGACGAATTGTCCGTCGTCCGTCAGTATCGGTTGATGCCCGCCCGGCAAATCGACTACGGCCAGGCGCCGGCTGGCCAGATGCACCGGCGGGACCTCTGACATCCAGGTCCCCGAATCGTCCGGGCCACGATGCCTCAGCAAGATCGACATGCGCTCCAGCGTCTCGCCTGAACCGGGACCGACGAAACCGCAGATGCCACACATAAGATCAGCGCGCCCGGCGAGTCCTCACGAACGAGGAAACGCCTGCAGTTCGGGCCGTTCCGATGCGCGCGAAAGATCCCCGCCACCCCGTTCCGCGCCGGAATACGAAATCATGTAAGTCGCCTTGTTCTGCGATTCATAATAAGTGCGCACGAGCAATTCAGCGAGCAGCCCCATGAGAAAACACATTACCCCGGTGATAAAAGCCATGACAAAGAGCAGCGGGAGCGGCGTTTTGATGAACGAGTCGTGCCCAAAAATTTTGTAGTACAGAGCCAGGCTCCCGGCGATTACGCCAATGCCAAAGTTGATTAAACCGACCCCGCCAAAAACGTACATCGGTCGTTGCGCAAAGCGATGCAGGAAAACCACGACTAACAAATCGAACAAAACCTTCGGAATTCGCATTAAAGTGTAGTGGGAGACGCCGTGCCGCCGCGCATGATGCCTCACTGGAATCTCCGTCACGCGCGCCCCGTTCCAATATGCGTAAATCGGAATGAAACGATGCATCTCCCCGTAAAGTTGAACGCCTTGCAGCGCCTGCCGCCGATAGGCTTTCAGGGTGCATCCATAATCGTGCAGATGAATCCCCGAAACCGCCGAGATGAGCCGGTTGGCCAGCGAGCTTGGCAGATTGCGCTGGAGCGCGGCGTCCTTCCGCTGTTGCCGCCAGCCCGAGACGAGATCGTAGCCTTCATCCAGTTTGGCCAGGAGCTTCGGAATATCGGCCGGATCGTTCTGTAAATCGCCATCCATGGTGATGAGGATATCTCCCTTGGAAAAACGAATCCCCGCCATGAGAGCCGCCGTCTGACCGGTATTGCGGCGCAACTGGATGAGGCGGAGCTGCGGGCGCGCCAGTTGCCGGACAACCTCGCTCGTCTGATCGGTGCTGCCGTCGTCCACCACAATGACCTCATACGAAAAGCCGAGACTTTCCATGGCGCGAAAGAGAGCCGGCAGGAGCTCCTTCAGGTTGTGCGCCTCGTTGAAAACGGGCAAAATCACCGAAAGCAATTCAGGACGCCGATCAGTATCCTTGACGCCAGCCCGGCCATTGGCCTCTTCATTAAATGAAGGAAAAATGACTGATGACGATTGCATGAAGGCGCGAAGATTTACAGACTACCTGAAGCGAGGCGTTCCATTTGTGGCCAAGCTTTCGCTTCTCTGACAAACTCGGGCGAATTGGTCCTGGGGGTGGAGCACCTGGGTTTCAAGTTCAAAACGAATACTAGCGACCGCGGACTGCTTGTAAAGAAAAAAAAGCGATTTTGGGGTCAGGAACTCTCTAATCGTTGATTAGAATTTACTAGGGGAATCGCTAAACGAAGCTAAAAATTGCCGCTCTTTCGCCGGCTGGGTAATATCACACATCGGTAATTGCATCGAGAGCGCGGCGGATTCGCAATCGCCGACAATCAGGCGTCTTCGGAAACCCGATTTTTTCGTTCGCGTCAATTACCGCGGTTGGCGGCAAAAGCAAAATCGTCGTACGAGGCGAGTCGCAGCCGCAGGAGTTTGCATCAATCCCGCTCCCGCACCGGTGACCGCCTCACGATGCCGGACCTGAACGTGCTGCTGCACGTGAGGGTAGGCTCTTCCTTTAGGGCGTCCAGTCGCGTTCCCTTGCACCGCAAGAGCAGCGCGGTTTTTCTGGGTCACAAAAGACTTCCGAAGTCTTGCATTTATTCGTGAATAACAATTCTGGAACACCCCAAACAAGGAATTCCCTTGCGATACGTAAGATCCTAAGATCGAAAAACTTAAAAAGGTTCTTGACAGGTTTGTCTCCTTTTCTTAAGAAGTCGCCCTAAGCAAAAATTGCCCTGCTTTTCGCAAAATGCGCCGAGCGACTAGGCAAGGTGAAACCAAGGTCCCCCCCAGATGAAAAGGAAATCTGCTTCCGCATTAGGCTTCTTTAATCCGCGCTGTTTAACCGCACATCGAAAACAATTTGCGACGCGACCTTTCAGAATGTCGGCTTTGCTCGGCATTCTGCATTGCGCTGCCGGACTGCTTGCGGTTCGAAGAAAAGCATTCTTCCAAGGCCAGGGAATGAGCAGACCAATTGGCACTATATTTTTGCGACCGCTCCTCGGCTCTCTCTCGGCTATGATCGCCGCGATTGGGCTTTGCGCTTCCAACCACGCCGATGCGCAGACGCAGGCGCCCCCCATGATCGGGATTATGTATCTAGAAAATGCCGATTCACTGGGAGACCCGATATATAATTGGTCCACTGATCCCGCATTGACAAACCCATTCGTGCAAGGCATTTCGCTGCGAACGCACTGGGATAGAGTCGAGCCACACGAACACGCTAATGCAAATGACTTTTACTGGGATTATCTCGATCAAGGCGTGGCCTTGGCGGCCGCTCACGGGAAGAAAGTTTCAATTCTTGTAACGGCTGGAGTGACATGTCCGCAGTGGCTTTTTGATGCTGGTTCTCCTGCTTTCAATGTAACGACCGAATATGGTTATTCGGCGATCACAGATGGAGTTACCACTGCCGGCTCAACTACGGTGATAAGTGCCGGTGATACTGCCGGCTGGGATTCTTCTGTCAGCGTAGGGTTACAGATATCAGGGGGCAGCATCCCGGCTGGAGCTACTATCGTCGCGGTTAATTCAAGCAACAATGTTACGATTTCATCTCCCGCGACGCAATCAGCTACAGGAGTTGCAATCACCACTGCACAGATTTTGCCGATGCCCCTGCCGTGGGACCCGATATTTCAGCAGAAATGGGGTGCGTTCGTCCAGGCATTTGCCGCGCGCTACGGCAACGCTTCGAATCTTGCCTATGTTGTAATGGGTGGCCCGGGGCGGAGGGAGGAAGCGTATTTCTGCTTCACGCAAGCCGATATGGACTACTTCAATAATACGCTCGGTGGATTACCGAACTGGGAACGGGGCGTCAAATGGATTATTGATCAATACGGAACTTACTTTCCGAATACACCATTCCTCCTGGCCATGGCGGACCCAATTCCAACGACCGACGGAGACAATTCCTTACAGACGGTGGTTAATTACGGAGTGGCTCAGTATCCCGGCAATCACTTCGGGGTAATGTCGTGCGGCCTTCAATATCCCAGCGGTCCAACCAACGGGTCAATGGGAGCAACGGAGATACCATTATTATCTCCGACTTCGACCGTGGGCTATCAATTCCTCATTGGACAGCGACAATATCCTGGCGGTCCAGCTGCCATCGATCCAGTGACCGGACGATTCATGTTAGATTTGGGATTGGAAAGAGGGTTCAACTTTGGCGCACACTTTATTGAGGTCTATCCTTCAGACTGCAATGATCCTGTCTTAGCCTTAGTGCTTACAGCGTGGGGAGCTCTTTTGACAACGACTCCCCCCATTCCAGCCGCTCCAAGCGGTTTGACGGCGATAGCAACCTCTTCATCGACCATTAACCTTGGCTGGATTGATAATGCAAACAATGAAATCGGGCAACGAATCGAACGTAGTGTGGGATCCAACGCCAATTATAGTTTTTTAACGAACGTGGGAGCTGGTATCACTGCGTTCACGGATACTGGTTTGGTCGATGGGACCCTATACTATTATCGGATAAAAGCCTTTAACACAGGAGGGTTTTCAACGTATTCCAACGAACAATCGGCGATTACGCCTCTAAACAGTCCAACAGCGCTTACGGCCACAGCGGTGTCATCATCTCAAATAAATCTTACCTGGACTGATACTTCTGCGAGTGAGAGCGGTTATCGGATCGAGCAAAGCCCTGTTGACGATTTACACTATACTGAAATTTACGTCACTGCCCCGAACGTAACTTCCTACAACGCTACAGGGCTCAGTGAAGGAACTAAGTATTACTATAGAGTGCGAGCTTACAATGCGATTGCGACTTCCGCATATTGCAGTGAAAAAAACGCCACAACACTTTGGAATATTCCCCTGGCGCCATCAGGACTTACGATCACATCCATCACATCCGGCACAGTCAGTCTCGCCTGGACTGACAACTCTGGAGATGAATCAGGTTTCAAGATTCAACGGAAGCAAGGTGCTACAGGCACATATACGCAAATTGCAACACCGGGAGCCAATGTAACGACTTATACTGATAACGACAGCGCTCTTTTAGATGGGACTCAATACTACTACAAAGTGTGTGCTACCAATCCTGCTGGCGATTCTCCCTTCTCAAATGAAGTCAATGGAATAACTCTCCTGGCAAGTCCAACGTCTCTTACGGCCACAGCGGTGTCATCATCTCAAATAAATCTTACCTGGACTGATAATTCTTTGACTGAGAGCGGTTATCGGATCGAGCAAAGCCCTGTTGACGATTTACACTATACTGAAATTTACGTCACTGCCCCGAACGTAACTTCCTACAACGCTACAGGGCTCAGTGAAGCGACCAAATATTACTACAGAGTGCGAGCTTACAATTCGATTGCGACTTCCGCATATTGCAGTGAAAAAAACGCCACAACACTTTATAATATTCCTGTCGCGCCATCAGGACTTAGGATCACATCCATCACATCCGGCACAGTCAGTCTTGCCTGGACTGACAACTCTGGAGATGAATCAGGTTTCAAGATTCAACGGAAGCAAGGTGCTACGGGCACATATACGCAAATTGCAACACCTGGAGCCAATGTAACGACTTATACGGATAACGATACCGCTCTTTTAGATGGGACTCAATACTACTACAAAGTGTGTGCTACCAATCCGGCTGGCGATTCTACCCTTCTCAAATGAAGTCAATGGAATAACTCTCCTGGCAAGCCCAACAGCTCTTACGGCCACGGCGGTGTCATCATCTCAAATAAATCTTACCTGGACTGATAATTCCTTGACTGAGAGTGGTTATCGGATCGAGCAAAGCCCTGTTGACGATTTACACTACACTGAAATTTACGTCACTGCCCCGAACGTAACTTCCTACAACGCTACAGGGCTCAGTGAAAGCACCAAATATTACTACAGAGTGCGAGCCTACAATGCGATTGCGACTTCCGCATATTGCAGTGAGAAAAACGCCACGACTTTTTCCAATATTCCCGTCGCGCCATCAGGACTTAGGATCACATCCATCACATCCGGCTCAGTGATTCTTGCCTGGACTGACAACTCTAACAATGAATCAGGTTTCAAGATTCAACGGAAGCAAGGTGCTACGGGCACGTATACGCAAATTGCAACACCTGGAGCCAATGTAACGACTTATACGGATAACGACACCGCTCTTTTAGATGGGACTCAATACTACTACAAAGTGTGTGCTACCAACACGGCTGGCGATTCACCCTTCTCAAATGAAGTCAATGGAATAACTCTCCTGGCAAGTCCAACGTCTCTTACGGCCACGGCGGTGTCATCATCTCAAATAAATCTTACCTGGACTGATAATTCCTTGACTGAGAGTGGTTATCGGATCGAGCAAAGCCCTGTTGACGATTTACACTACACTGAAATTTACGTCACTGCCCCGAACGTAACTTCCTACAACGCTACAGGGCTCAGTGAAAGCACCAAATATTACTACAGAGTGCGAGCCTACAATGCGATTGCGACTTCCGCATATTGCAGTGAGAAAAACGCCACGACTTTTTCCAATATTCCCGTCGCGCCATCAGGACTTAGGATCACCTCCATCACATCCGGCTCAGTGATTCTTGCCTGGACTGACAACTCTAACAATGAATCAGGTTTCAAGATTCAACGGAAGCAAGGTGCTACAGGCACGTATACGCAAATTGCAACACCTGGAGCCAATGTAACGACTTATACGGATAACGATACCGCTCTTTTAGATGGGACTCTGTATTACTACCGTGTTTGCGCTACCAACACGGCTGGCGATTCACCCTTCTCAAATGAAGTCAATGGAATAACTCTCCTGGCAAGTCCAACGTCTCTTACGGCCACAGCGGTGTCATCATCTCAAATAAATCTTACCTGGACTGATAATTCCTTGACTGAGAGTGGTTATCGGATCGAGCAAAGCCCTGTTGACGATTTACACTACACTGAAATTGTACGTCACTGCCCCGAACGTAACTTCCTACAACGCTACAGGGCTCAGTGAAAGCACCAAATATTACTACAGAGTGCGAGCCTACAATGCGATTGCGACTTCCGCATATTGCAGTGAGAAAAACGCCACGACTCTTTCTAATATTCCCGTCGCGCCATCAGGACTTAGGATCACCTCCATCACATCCGGCTCAGTGATTCTCGCCTGGACTGACAACTCTAACAATGAATCAGGTTTCAAGATTCAACGGAAGCAAGGTGCTACAGGCACGTATACGCAAATTGCAACACCTGGAGCCAATGTAACGACTTATACGGATAACGATACCGCTCTTTTAGATGGGACTTTGTATTACTATCGTGTTTGCGCTACCAACACGGCTGGCGATTCACCCTTCTCAAATGAAGTCAATGGAATAACTACTCTGGAGAGCTCCGACAGGTCTTACGGCCACGGCGGTGTCATCATCTCAAATAAATCTTACCTGGACTGATAATTCCTTGACTGAGAGCGGTTACCGAATCGAGCAAAGCCCTGTTGACAATTTACACTTTAGCGAAATTTACGTCACTGGCCCGAACGTAACTTCTTACAGCGCTACAGGTCTCAATGGAGGTACCAAGTATTACTATAGAGTGCGAGCTTACAATTCGATTGCGACTTCTGCATACAGCAATCAAAAAAGCGCCACGACTCTTTCTGATCTTCCCGGCGGACCATCGGGACTTACGATCACATCCATCACATCCGGCTCAGTGATTGTTGCCTGGACTGACAACTCTAACAATGAATCAGGTTTCAAGATTCAACGGAAGCAAGGTGCTACAGGCACGTATACGCAAATTGCAACACCTGGAGCCAATGTAACAACTTATACGGATAACGATACCGCTCTTTTAGATGGGACTCAATACTACTACAAAGTGTGTGCTACCAACACGGCTGGCGATTCTCCCTTCTCAAATGAAGTCAATGGAATAACTCTCCTGGCAAGTCCAACGTCTCTTACGGCCACAGTCGTCTCTTCTTCTCGAGTGAATCTTAACTGGATTGATAACTCCAGGAGTGAAAGCGCTTATTTAATTGAAAGAAAAGCGACCTCAACTGGCAATTACTCTCAGATCGGGAGTGTCGGAATGAATGTGCCGAGTTATACCGACACATATAACTTTGCATCCGGGATAACGTATTATTATCAGGTACGTGCCACCAATGCGACGATTTATTCGGGATACTCTAACCAGCCTCATGTAAAGCCCAATCCTTAAAGGTGCTTCATCCCTATTTTTTTACAAAGCCGGGAGACGTCCTTCCCTTGCCGTCATTTTAGCGGGCGCGTCTAATCGTCTCGCATTGGAGACGCTGTCGATCAATCTTTCCCGTTCCGGTTCTGGGGAGCGTCTGACAAAATTCGATCTTTTCGGGCACCATGTAAGACGGCAACTTCTCTGCGCAATGCTGCTTCAACTCTATCGAAGTCGGTGAATTGCTACCACTAATAGTTACAATGGCATGGATGGTATTGCCAATTGCTTCGTCCGGAATCGCTAAAGCCACTGCCTCGTTGACAGCCGGATGCGCTACCATTACCGCTTCGATCTCACCAAGCTCAACACGGTAGCCGCGCGTTTTGATCATGTGATCTTTGCGTCCGATCAACAAAAAATCTCCGTTCTCATCGATTGTTACCCAGTCGCCCGTGCAGTACAATTTTTCATCGCGGCCTGACGCGAACGGGTTGCTGATGAAACAAGCGGCCGATTCGGACGGGCGCCCGTAGTAGCCCTGCATCACGTTCGAGCCGCGGGCATAAAGCAGCCCTTCTTTCCCCGGCGCGAGGACAGGCCTGCCAGCTTCGTCAATCGCGATGACCGCCATGTTGGCGCAGGCTTTGCCGATCGGGACCGGCGTGGTTTGATTTTCAGGGATTTGACCGACCTCGTACCAGGTGCAGACATTCGTTTCCGTCGGCCCGTAAAGATTGGCCATGCGCGGCTCCGGTAACATTCGCCGTAGATTGCGCAGGTGCTTGATCGGAAAAACCTCGCCGGCGAAGAGCACCAGCCGCAGTCGGCTCAGGTCGCGCTCATGCAACTTGCCACGGGTGAGCATCGTGAGCACCATCGGCACAGAGTACCAGACAGTGATTCCTTGATCCTGAATAAACGAGGAGAGCTGCACGGGGAAAGATGACAATCCCTCAGGTACAAGCGAGATTGCGGCGCCAGCTTTGATCGCGGTGAAGATGTCGAAAACCGACAGGTCGAAATTAAAGGGGGCATGGCTCGAGAGGCGATCGGTACCGCAAATGGCGAAGGTGTCGCATGCCCAGTTCACAAATGTTAGCGCGTTCAGGTGGGAGAGCATTACTCCCTTGGGAGTGCCTGTGGATCCCGATGTAAAAAGAATGTAGGCAAGGTCCTGGTCTATAACGTTGACCACGGGCGGTGTAGCAGGCTGGTTTGGCAGCGCATCAGCGAAAGTAAATGCCGGCACGGGAAGCGCGGTATCGGGGCATTTATCGACGAAGAAAATGGCTGCCATTGGACATTCATTAGAAAAGCCAGCGCTCAGTTTTTCGTAGAGCGAAGAACTCGTGATCAGCACGCGGAACTCGCACTGCCGGGCGATTTCCAGGAGCCGTTGGGCGGGAACGGTTACATCGACCGGGACGTAACACGCGCCGGTTTTCAAAATTCCAAATATGCTGGCGATTGCAGCAGGTGACTTGTAAAGATAAATCCCGATGCGATCGCCGGGAACGACCCCGATTTCGATAAGCGCATGTGCGAGCTGATTGCTGAGTTTTTCCAGCTCCGCATAAGTGAGCGCTTGATCGAGAAGGCGTACCGCTTCCGCGTTGGGGCTACGCGTGGCGCTTTCGGTCAGTAGTTGGTGTAAGACGTACGCCACAGGGCTGCATCTGAGCGGGCACGCGGAATTAGTCAAGTCGTATCTGGGTGCCCTATCCTAATTTGGTTTTTGTGCCGAGGTACAAGGGAGCGTGCCCCCAGATTAGAACTCTACCAGAGCACCGACGTTTAGGTGCCGATCAGGTGAATCTGGGCGACCTTCGCCATTGACGCTCACCGTTGCGTAATAACGTTCTTACGAATGATTTTCCGCCGCTTCGACGATAGCGGAAGGTTCGGCAATTCTAGTCTCAGGCAGCGGAAACATGGCACGTAGTAATCTCATATTACATTGCTCCGGATAACGAGTGATGACTTTCGAAAATTCCTGTAACAAGTGAGTACCGATAGCCTCCATGTCAGGCGGGTTACCAAGGTAATGTTGCGGTACCGGAGTCCCGAAATGAATGGTATACTTCCACGTGGCGGTTTCGACGATTAGAACAGGAACCAGCTCCGCGTCTAACATCTGCGCGAGTCTAATCGGTCCGGTTGCCATCCGGAACAAGCGGTCTTCGAACCGAACATAAAATTGTTTCCCGCGGTCCACGTCTACCAGCATGCCCAACCGCCCGCTTGGGCCCAGGATCTTGCGAATGCTGGAAAGGCGTGGTTTCGAGCCTATTTCGCTCGTGGAGAGAAACACCGGCACGTGGGCCGGAGGGCTCAAGGAGAACTGGTAAATCGCTAAGCCTCTCAGCGAATCAAGGGCAGGCGTGCGGACGCTGGTTTGGGCGATCCCGTGCGCACGCAACCAATAGGGTAGTGTCGCGACCGGCCCGAAATGCAATGAAACGCCGACCACCGCCCGTTTCCCCTCCGATGGTCCGATGAAATCAGTACCACCTTCAAGGCGGCATCGGCTCAGCCAGCGCTTAGTGCCGAGGCGATCGGGCCAAATGTACAAGAGTTGCGCATGATAGAGGCCAAGACTCTGCCTGAGAACGAAACGCCAACGCTTGGGACGCCATGACTTCGGGAAGCGACGCCAGCAAGTCAGCGGCGTCCGCTGGCGAAGGTGCAACAAGTCCCAGACTACTGTGGCAGGCCACAGCAACAGACTCAGCACGCTCATCGGTAGTATGCGCTCGCACAATCGCAAGAAATGGAACGCAAAGAATGCGACTAGTTTAACCATAAGAGCAGCCATTTTGCCGGCGATGCTACAAACATTTGCGGGCTCTTCTCATTACGTGTTCTCTAGCTGCTTGCATGAATCTGGAAAACGTAGAAGCTCCCAAGCTCGAACCTCCGCGGCAGCTCCACATGCATTCGGGCCAGAGAGTGACAAGTCGCGTCGACGGTGATCAAGACAAATCTTTTCAAAGAAGCCCGGAATAAATCGGCCGCAAGGAGAGGATCCAAATAACCGCTGAAGTGACCGCGCAAGAATCGTTCACCCCAAATCGATCGGACGGTGAGACTCGTCGCCAAAGGTTACGCATTTCACCCCGAACCAACGCGACCTAGTTTCGAGGTCTGATGCGAGCGCATAAGCTTATTGAGCTTTCACCACGGAGGGACGCTACTGATGGTGCGCGGTTACTTGACCGCTCCGCCGCGCGCCTGTAGAATCGCTGCTTATCGCGTCTCCCGCGTGACGCCCGCGGCACAACGGCAGTGGCCTTGCCGAAGCTGTTCGGGAACGGGACAAGCGGTTCACAGGCCGACGGAGAACTCAACGGCATGGATTTTGCTTGGTCGGACCAACAACGAGAGTTACTGGACGCGGTTGGCCGCTTTGCCAGCCAGCAACTTAACTACAACGTAATCGACAACGACCGCGACGGCGTTTTCAACCACGACGCTTGGAAAAAGTGCGGTAGCTTCGGTATCCAAGGCTTGCCCGTTCCTACCGAATACGGCGGGCTCGGCGTGGATCCACTCACGACCGTGGCGGCCCTCGAGCGACTCGGGTACGCCTGCAAGGATAACGGCCTGCTCTTTTCCATCAACGCGCATCTTTGGACGGCGGTCACTCCGCTCGTCTATAACGGCTCCGAGGCACAAAAGAGAAAATACCTGCCAGGTCTTTGTAACGGCACGCTCATCGGCGGCAACGCAATGAGCGAACCGAATAGCGGCTCTGACGCATTCAGCCTCACCACGACCGCCATCAAGAAAGGCTCCAGGTACATCCTCAACGGCAGCAAAATCTTCGTCACGAATGGTCCCGTCGCCGACCTGCTCGTCGTGTTTGCCACGATGGACAAGGCACGTGGCCCGGACGGAATCAGCGCGTTCCTGGTCGAGAAAAATTCGCCGGGGATGAACGTCGCGCGCAAGCTCGAGAAGATGGGCGTGCGCACGTCGCCAATGGCGGAAGTGTTTTTCGAAAACTGCGAGGTGCCGGAAGAAAATCTGCTCGGCAAAGAGGGTGGGGGCGCTTTTCTGTTCACGCGGTCGATGACGTGGGAACGCGGCTGCATCCTGGCCAGCGCGGTCGGGTCGATGCAACGATTGTTGGAGACGTGCATCCGTTATGCGAACGAGCGTAAACAAGGCGGCCAGTCGATCGGCAAATACCAGCTAGTGGCCAGCAAAATTGTGGACATGAAAGTGCGGGTCGAAAGCTCCCGGCACATGCTTTACCATTACGCATGGTTGAGCGGCCACCGCAAGAGCCGTGTACCTGGAGGCCGCGATGACCAAGCTGCACATCAGCGATTGCTGGGTGAAATGCTGCGAGGACGCAATCCAGATCCACGGCGGCTACGGCTACATGACCGAGTACGAGGTCGAGCGGGAATTGCGCGATGCAATCGCCAGTAAGCTCTACTCCGGCACGAGTGAAATCCAGCGCAACATCGTTGCCTCGATGCTTGGGATGTGAAGCAGCGTCGAACTGCCGGGCTGGAGAGCGCGCTGCGAACGTGATTCTCCTTGGAACTACGATTGAGCACTGGTGACAGATGAAGATCCTCGTTCCGTTCAAGAGTGTACCCGATCCTAACGACGCTACCGTCGCTGGCGCAGCGGTTTCGACTCCCAAGTCGGTGATCAACCCGTTCGACGAGATCGCCATCGAGGAAGCGTTGCGGATTCGCGAACGCGGCGAAGCGACGGAAATCGTGGGCGCCACGATCGGAGCGCCGGCGGTCGACGAACAAATCCGCGCCGCGCTGGCAATGGGTGTCGATCGCGCCATTCGCATCGACGATTCTCGCGCGCTCGATCCCTACGCGGTGGCGCGCATTCTCGGTGCGGTGGTCGAGAAGGAAGCGCCGCACGTCGTGATCATGGGCAAGCAAGCTGTGGACGATGACTCAAATCAGGTCGGTCAGATGCTGGCCGGTTTGTTAGGCTGGCCGCAGGCGACGTTCGTCTCGAAGATTGAGTTTCTGGACAACAAGACGCGCGCCCGTTGCACGCGTGAGACCGACGCCGGCCTTGAGATAGTCGAAGTCAATCTGCCGGCGATTATCACTACCGACCTTCGTCTCAACGAACCGCGCTACGTCTCGCTGCCCGGTCTAATGAAGGCGCGCCGCAAACCCATTGAAGTTCTAACTTGCGATCAACTGGGAGTAACTGTGCGCCCGCTTACAACTGTGCTCTCCGTTGCGCGTCCGCCCAAGCGCGCCGCTGGCACGCGTGTTGAGTCGGTCGAAGAGTTAATCACGAAACTAAAGCAGGAGGCGAAGGTGCTTTAGTATGGCCGAGTCGCTCATACTAATCGAACACGATCGCCAACAAGTGAAGCGTCCCTCGTTGCACGCGATCACGCTGGCGCGACAACTCGGTGGCGAGTACGCGCTACTCGTGGTCGGCCACGGCCTGGACGGGATCGCCGCATCTCTTGTTTCCTACGGCGCGTCTGCAGTGGTTGTCGTCGACGACCCGGCATTGGCGGAACCGTTGGCCGACCGTTACGCAACAGTGATCGCGGAAGCAGCGCGAAAGTGCGGCGCGAAGACCATCTTGGGCACTTCCTCGACGTTTAGCAAAGACGTCTTGCCGCGCGCTGCTGCGTTGCTTGATGCGCCAATGGTTACCGATGTGGTCGCGATCGAAGAAATTGGCGGCTCGATTTCCTACCGACGTCCCATCAACGCCGGCAGCATGTTCGCCACGGTCAAGGTGGAGGGTGACCGCCGCGTGCTCACAGTCCGTGCCACGGCCTTCGAACCCCCTGCAGCGAATGCAGCGCCGTGTCCGATCAAACGCTTCGACTTTGACGCCGCGTCGCTTCCCAACGGCATACAATTTATCTCCCGCGAAGAGCGCAAGTCCGACCGACCCGATCTAACCGAAGCCCGCGTGGTGGTATCTGGCGGCAGGCCGCTAAAGGACAAGGAAACATTCGAGCGTCTGGTCGGCGGATTAGCGGACGCCTTAGGCGGCGCAATCGGCGCGACTCGCGCCGCAGTCGATGCAGGGATGGCGCCTAACGATTATCAAATCGGACAGACCGGCAAGATCGTCGCGCCCGAGTTGTACATCGCGCTTGGAATCTCCGGCGCGATTCAGCACCTGGCCGGCATCAAGGATTCGCGGATCATCGTCGCGATTAACAAAGACCCCGACGCGCCGATCTTTCAGATGGCAACCTACGCCTTGGTGGGCGACCTGTATCAGATCGTCCCACAACTCATCGAATCGATTCGGCGAGCCTAAGCCAGAATGACGATGACCGATATGAATAACGCCACGCGCGAAGTGTTCGGCAACATCGCGCCATGGATGCGCGTGGTGTTCTTCATCATGATCGCGGCGAGTATCGCGGTGCTCGTGTGGCAAGTCGTGGCCCGGGTTTGGCTCTGGCGTAAAGGTCAGCAGGGCGGATTTGAGCGTGACTGGCGTGTGTGGAGTCGGCGGCTCGTCGAGTATGCGCTGGCGCAAAAACGTGTTCATCGCAAGTCGCTCGGCGCTTTGCTCCACCTGCTGCTATTTAGTGGTTTCGTCGTGCTGACGATCGGCACCACGTTGTTGGCGATCGCCTACGATGGGCCGTACGACTTTCACCACGGCTGGTACTACCTGATCTATGAACTGACGATGGACGTATTCGGCGTAGCATTCATCATCGGTTGTCTGTTGGCAATGTATCGTCGCGCCTTCCGACGAAAGCCGAGCCTTGGTCACAACTCGCAGTGACTGGTGGCTGCTTGGATTGCTTCTCTCGTTAGGTCTCACCGGATTTGCAGTAGAAGCATTGCGCATGCATTACACGCAGGTGCAGCCGCCGATAGCGCACTGGTCGATTGTCGGCTGGTTGATCGATATCACCTTGTTGCGCGGTATCGACGTGGGCAGCGCGCAAACGATGCACCTCGCGGCTTGGTGGCTGCACGCGATTCTGGTGGCGGCTGTTCTTCGCCACGATTCCGGTGAATCGGTTTCTCCACGTAATCACTGGCCCGCTCAACATTGCCGTCCGTCCCGAGCGGCCAATGGGCGCGCTCGTGCCCTTGAAGATGGAAGAGGTCGAGCAGACGGGTCGCACGGGTGTCCACGAGCTTGCGGATTTCAACCGTCAACAACTGCTCAGCCTTGATTCCTGCATGGAATGCGGTCGCTGCGAAGACGCATGTCCGGCGACCGCCACCGGCAAACCGCTTTCGCCGAAAGCCGTCGTGATCGATCTGCGAAATTTGATGTCGTTAGGCGGCGAGGATGTGCACCGAACGATCCATGATGAAACGCTCTGGGCCTGCACGATGTGTCAGGCGTGCGTTCAGGAGTGCCCGGTCTTGATCGGGCATGTCGATTTGATCAGCGACATGCGGCGGGATCTGGTCGGGGAAGGCAAACTTTCCGGGCCGCCAGCGAAAGCGTTGCAACAGATCGGCAGCCAATCCAATCCCTATGGCCGTTCCAACTCCGAACGTTTGGCTTGGGCGGAGGGCCTCGACGTGCCGACGGTCGAATCGAATCCGAGCTTCGAATATCTGCTCTGGGTCGGTTGCGCCGCGTCATTCGATCCGCGCGCGCAAAAGGTCGCGCGTGCGACGGTGCAGTTGCTCAAGCACGCAGGAGTGAACTTCGCGGTGCTCGGCAAAGAGGAGACTTGCACCGGCGATCCCGCGCGCCGAATCGGCGACGAGTTCCTTTTCCAACAACGTGCACGGACCAATGTCGAGACGCTTACCCGCCACAAGGTGAAGAAGATCGTGACACCGTGCCCGCATTGTTACAATACGCTCAAGAATGAATACCCGCAGTTCGGTGGGCAATATTAAGTGCAGCACCACTCGACGGTGCTATCAGAACTGATCCGAGCGGGACGGTTGAGCGACGGCAGCAGTGACGGCGAGCCAATCACCTTGCACGACCCGTGTTACCTGGCTCGTGTGAATGGAGAAGTAGATGCGACGCGAGCGGTGATCGGCGCTGCTAATGATGCGCAGTATCGCGAAATGCCGCGTTGCGGCAAAAAGACCTTCTGTTGCGGTGCGGGCGGCGGTCGGATGTGGTTCGAGGAGGCACCGTCGCAGCGCGTTTCCGTTTTGCGTGCACAGGAAGCGCTCGCGACCGGCGCCCGGACCCTCGCCACGGCCTGCCCGTTTTGTTTGAACATGATGACTGACGGGATGGCAGGCGTGCCAGAAGGGGAAAACGTGAAGGTGCTCGACATCGCGGAGGTGCTCCTCAGCCGCCAAACGCCGGGTTAATCCCCGTGCCCCTTCAAACACTGCGAAATCATCCCCAATGCGATTACCAAGGCGAGTTGGAATCGCTGCTTATCCGAACGCGCGGAATCTAGGACGAGGCCCTGTAAAAGTGTAGGACTACGCCCTACACTTTTTTATTGACAGATGTTGGAATTTTCGGCAGGCTTGCCCTCGCGCTAAGTCCGTAAGGCGTCTCCAATCCAGCACCTCACTCTCTTCCCGCCCCGGGGAGCAAGCGAACGAGGGATCGCTCGCACAACAACGATGATCTGTTAACGCTTATGAAAAGAAAATCTAATTCTCGATCGGCCTTCTTCATTCCGCGCGTCTTACTCGGTTTTGTTCTTTGCCCAATCGGCATCTCCCTGGCTTTGGCTGGGTGGAGCAAACCTGCAACAGACGGCGGTGGCGACCAGCCGGTTGGGTTGAGAGGGACTGGCGTCCATAATTAAGGAGTAATAAACCAACCCAAAATGAGAAAAATTTTCCTGTCTTTTCGCATACAATCTGAATCGGGCACAGGAGTTTCCTCCCGGTCGCTCCGTTGTCCGCTTCAGGACGCCCCACAAAACCAAGGCCGGGAGAAGAAGGCCATCACGTCCCCAAATACCCATGAAAACAAATAGTCGATCCAACTCGCCATGGCTGCCGCGCCTGTTCCGTATTTTTCTCTATGTCGCCATCACTACGATGGCGCTCTGGAGCCAGGCGTTAACTGTCCTTGGCCAAATCTACGTCACAAATGCATTTGCGAACACGATTGGGAAATATAGCCTCGATGGAGCTGTGGTGAGCGATTCGTTAGTCACCGGTTTAGATTTCCCGTTCGATATCGCCGTCTGGGGGGACGACATCTATGTGGCGAATCTTAGCACCGGTGTGGTCGGCAAATACACCACCGACGGAGCGATCGTGGATGCCTCGCTCATCTCTGGCTTTCCCGGGTTGACAGCACTTACCGTCGCCGACGGATTTCTCTACGTTGTGGACGCGGTCAACGGCACAGTTGGTAAATACAACCTCGATGGCACGGTTGTGAACGCCGGGTTAGTTATGGGCTTGGGCAGCACACCGGAAGGTATCGCCATCTCGGGCACCGATCTTTTTCTAGCGAATCCTGGCAACTCCACGATCGGCAAATACACCACTGACGGAGGGATTATCAACCGTGACTTCATTATAGACGTGCCCGATCCGCGTCGCCTCGCCGTAGCCGCCGGAGTTTTGTATGTGTCCAACTATGGCGCGGGCAGTATTGGTTCCTATGACGCTGCCACAGGTGCAACGCTGGATGCCGCATTGATAACAGGACTGTCAGGCCCGCTTGGTATCGCGCTCTCGGGCGACGGACTCAATGTGTTCGTCGCAAACCGCGACGGTAATACCATTGGCTTGTTTCCCACATCAGGAGGCGGTGGTGATCCTGACTTCATAGATATTGGATTAAGCGGCCCATCTGGTCTTGCAGTGGTAGATTCGCTGCAATTAACAAGCGTAGTTTCGCGAAAAACTCACGGTCCCGCTGGAACCTTTGATATTGACCTGCCACTTGCTGGCGAGCCGGGCTTGGAATGTCGGAACAGTGGCGGCAAACATAAATTCGTTTTCTCGTTCAATAACACCGTGGTGAGTGGCGCCGCAAGCGTCACTCTTGGCACCGGCACCGTTCTGGGTAGCCCTATTTTCTCGGGTAACACAATGATCGTGAATCTAATTGGTGTTACTGACGTGCAGAAGATCACCGTAACGCTTACCGACGTAACAGACACGTCCGCTCATGTCCTGTCTCTCACCGACGTAAGCGCAAACATGCTCATCGGTGATACCAGTGCGAATAAGATAGTAAGTAATTTCGACGTCAGGCAAACAAGGCTTCAAGTCGGCGTCCCTGTGACGAGTGCCAATTTCCGCGAAGACGTGAAGCCGGATGGTTCGGTTACTTCTACAGACGTTAGGCAGGTACGGTCGCGCGTTGGAAATAGCCTGCCATAGTTGCCCGCCCGGCACGGCGAAAGTCACGCAACGAAGCCGTTACAAATACCTGTTTGGGATATGCGTGACATCCTCAGCAAAGAAACATGAAGCGGCGGCGCCGGGCGACAGATGTGGGAGGATCGTGGGCGTGATCATTAACGGAAAGAAGAGAGACTGCTAGTCAAGGTGGAGAGCTTAGATAGGAAAATCAGACACGCAAAGACGCTCGCCTTCTTTTAAGCGGATTATTATAAGAACTCCCTTTACGAACTCCCGGATTACGGCAGCTATTTTCGTCGCTCGTGCGGGCGGCTTGGAGAATTTGCGTTCGCTGATCGGCGTCGCGAATCGGTCAATTGCCCCGCTGTGGAAACAAGAGCTTCTGCTGCGGTGCGGGCAGCGGTCGGATGTGGTTTGAGGAGGCACCGTCACAGCGAGTTTCCGTTTTGCGTGCAGAGGAAGCGCTCGCGACCGGCGCCCGCACCCTCGCCACGGCCTGCCCGTTTTGTTTGAACATGATGACTGACGGGATGGCGGGCGTGCCAGAAGGGGAAAACGTCAAGGTACTCGACATCGCCGAGTTGCTGCTAAGTCGTCAAAAAACGGGAGATGGTCGGTAGAATCAAAGCGTTTTGAACGCTCGAGTTGCTCTATGGTCGAACCAAGCTTAGTTGACCTCGTAAGGGAAAAAGCTGTTTGAATAAGGCGGATGCAAAAAGACGGACGCAGTGCAAAAGGGTTCAGGGCTCTGCGTGCCAGTCCCGATGCCCGAAACGTTGAAGAACTTTGAACAATTGAGCCCGGGCCGGCCGGTTTTTGTGAGCAAGATTGCATTTGGACGATAACACGGAAATGTTAGATGATTTATGTGGCAGCGGCATGGATGGCTAATCCACACACTTGCCATTGCGACGCTGTGCGGAGCCACGGCGCAACCCCGCACGGCACTCGGTCAGCGAATGATGGAGGTTGCCGATGCCACGATTCAGCGGGATCTCGTTTACAAACGGGTCAACGGCGAAGCACTCACGCTCGACCTGTATTGCCCTGAGAAATTCTCCGGGGCGTTGCCGGTGATTATTTATATTCATGGTGGAGGCTGGCGCAGGGGCAGAAAAGAGAAATGTCCAGCTGTTGCTCTGGTGCAGGATGGATTCGCCGTGGCGAGCATCGATTACCGTCTTTCAGGCGAGGCGCCTTTCCCGGCACAGATCGAAGATTGTAAGGCTGCCGTGAGATGGCTTCGCGCGAATGCTTCCACCTACCATCTCGATCCTGACCACATCGGCGCCTGGGGAACGTCCGCGGGTGGACATTTGGCGGCGCTGCTCGGCACGTCCGGTGGAGTACCGGAATTGGAGGGGAGTGGGGATAATATGCAGTATTCGAGCCGGGTTCAAGCGGTGTGCGATGTCGCTGGTCCGGCAGATCTGCCGGCAATGCCGAATTTCGGTCCCAAACGCATCGCTGCCATTGAAGGGTTGCTCGGCGGGCCGCTCGAAAAAGATAAAGCGAAGGCGATAGCTGCCAGCCCCATCCATTATGTCTCAAAAGATGATCCGCCTTTTCTGATCGTGCATGGCCAGGGCGATAGAGTGGTACCAGTGGAGCAGGCCCAGCGCTTTTACGAGGAGCTGCGAAAAACCGGAGTGAACGCCACGTTGAAGATCCTGCCCCAGGTAGGGCACCAGGGAGTGACTAATGGAGGCAGTCAAAGACGCGGAAGTCTTCTTCGATGCGACGCTGAAAAAGCGTTGAAAGAATTTCGGCAGAATTTGGTGGACTTGTCTGCTCGCTTTTTGGCATAAATCCGCCATGTCGAAAACCCGCTCACGCCCAATCCGAAGGCTGTTGTTGATCGCGCTTGTGTTCGTTGCGCTCGTGGGAGTATGGAAAGCGAGAAATTACCAGAGACGCTACACCGCCGCCGAGGCGCGAAAGGCATCGCTGCCAATCCCGGTTGGCGCGGCGCGCGCAAAAGTAACCAAGCTTGAAACCACTGTCGGAGCGGCTGGGCAAGTGCTGCAGTACACGACAGTCACGCTCACCTCCCGTATCTCTGCGAAGATACATAAGGTTTCGGTAAATGTCGGAGATATAATCCAATCCGGCGCAGTGCTCATCGAGGATGAGAGGCGGCCGTTGGAAGTTGCGCTGGAGTATGCGCAGGCAGAGGTGGAGTCGACGCGCGTTGCAGAGCAGAAAGCTGGCGCCGAGCTAAAGTCGATGGAAGCTTTGAAAGCCAAAAAAATGGCTACCGAAAAGGAAGTGAACGACGCACGCGTAACGCTGGCTTCCAAACAAGCTGCGCTCCAGGAGGCGAATGTAAAATTGATTAAGGCACAACTCGATCTCGAAGCCACGCGACTCACCTCGCCTGTCAACGGCATCGTGCTTGCTCGCTTCGTCAATTCCAACGAGCGAGTCGAGGTCAATCAAGTACTCCTGCAATTAGGCGATCTAGAGAAAATCTACCTGCTGGCGCAAGTGCAGGACGAATCGGTTGGCCGCATCCATGACGGACAGCCAGCCGAAGTATTCTTTTCAGCATACCCCACCACCACATTCAAGGGCACGATCGAGCATGTCGATCCCCGCATCGACCCAAAGACCCGTGCCTTCACAGCTTACGTGACCGTTCACAATCCCGATTTGAAGCTAAAACCGGGGCTTACTGGTTTCATGCGCGTCCGGATAGAAAAAACTGCGCTGGCCGTTCCCACTGTGGCCGTCATTAATCCATTCGGTGAGAACGCCAGTGTTTTCGCGATTGACTCCAAGGGTCGTGCAGTTCTCACGCCGGTGCGCGTCGGCCTGGAAGCCGGTGGAATGATAGAGATCGTCAGCGGGTTGAAAGAAGGAGCCCGCGTTGCCACCGCGGGAACCGTTGATTTGGTAAATAATGACCGAGTTCGGGTGGAAAGTTCTCAATGAACCCGGCCCAACGCGTCGGGAAAAACGTAGCGTGGATGCTGGTGGGAGGCGCACTGGGAGCCGTGCTGCAGATGTTGGCCGTTCTGCTCGCCGCGCGAGGATTGCAGCTCAACGATTTCGGCACTTTTAATTATCTGCTTTCCTTCGCCATCGTATTCCAGTTCCTAACCGATTTCGGCCTTACCAATATCCTTACGCGCGAGGTGGCCCGGCATCCCAATGACATCCCACACTTGCTCGGGAGCGCTAAGGGCTTGATGTGGAGTCTCTTTTTTTATCGACCACCCTTCTCCTCGGGGTCGTCTTGCTACTGAAGCTTCCGGCTTCAACAAAGGCGCAATCCTTCGTCATGGGTCTGGCCAGTCTGACAATCCTGCAGGCTATTAGCTATTCGGCTGTGCTGCGAGCGCTCGAAGCCATGGAGTTCAATGCGATCGCTTTCACCCTCCATAAGGGACTTTTTGCCGGCTTCGTGGCGGTGAGTCTCTTGCGTCACTGGGGACTATGGGGAGTGGTCATTTCGTACATGGCCTCCTGTTTGATCTTTTGGTTTTTCAACTGGCAGATTGTTAGTCGGCGCATTGCCCGTGTTTCGCCCAGGATAGATTTACCCCTTTGGAAGTCGATGCTGTCGGAGGCGGTTCCGCTGGGCAGTGGGCTGGTGCTCCGGCAGCTTGCCTGGCAGGCAGATGTATTCATCCTGGCGTGGCTCGTCGATGCAAGCGCGTTGGGTCTTTTCAGCGGGCCGTATCGGATTTTGCTCGGCATACGAACGATTTCCATGGCATTTGCGCTCCCGCTGTACCCCGCAATGATTCGCTCAGCCCAGGGCACGAAGGAGGAGTTTGGCGAGTTCTATAATCGAGCGATGAAATGGTTTTGCTGCCTTAGCGTGCCAGGGGCGGTCCTGTTTATAGTCTGGCCGCGGCTACTGATCGACGTGCTTCTCGGTGAAAAATTCATCAGCGCTGAATCGGTTATGCAATGGTTTGGAATAGCATTCATACCGATGTTCGTATCGTCACTTTTCCCGTTCATCTTTACAGCGCTGAAGTTGCCGGGCGTGTTCTGCCTGGCGATGGCACTCGCTTTGGTGGTGCGTGTCGGCGCAGAATTGGCAGTAGTTCCGAGTCTGGGTTACATCGGCGCTTGTATGGTCGCTGTGTTCAGTGAGATTGCCGCGTTTGCGATTCTTACCTACTTTCTCAAGCGAAAGGGTTATGCGCTCCATATAATCGATTTCCTGGTCAAACCGATTTTGGCTGGTCTTTTGATGGCCGCGATGCTTCTTCCCGCGCGGCAGCTTACGCTGTTACCGGCGCTGCCGGTGGCCGCGGTGGCTGGCATCGTGTATCTCGGTGCTCTCTTTTTGCTAGGGACTTTTTCGAGCCAGGAGTTGCATCTTATGCGTGATGGTCTCGGTTTCATTAGCTTTTACTTCCGTAGATCGCCGCATCAACTGGAGAAGCAAGGTTGAGAAGATTCTACTGGGCTTTCGGTTTTGCGTTGGTCGCGTTCGGTCTGCTATTGCCGTGGTTTGACCCGGTGACGACGCCGCGCTTCAACGCTCTGAATTTCCCCTTCGCGCACCCCGCTTATCTGTGGCCAGGGCATTTCGTGTTTTTTTCCTACGGTAGCGCAGCCATCGTAACGGCTGCGCTGGGCTTTGCCGCCTGGTGGACTGAAAAAGGACTCGCGGTCTTCTGCGCAGGGGCGCTGTTGCTGCTCGGCGGTATGACCTTTTTTCTGCAGATTACATCATGGGAACCGACATGGCTCAAGGCGGCTGTGGACGGTGGACAGGATTTTCAGCACTGCTACCACGTGGAGGTGGTTTCCACCATTCCAAACGCTGTCGTTTTCTCGCCAGCACGCGGATTGCTCGCGCCCGTTGAAGGGTTGGCTGACCGCTTTTCGGCCGGCGTGGCATCGGTCGGCGGTGGGTGGATAATTTTCATGTTCGGGGCCGTCTGGATCTGCGCTGCTGGCGCTCATCAAATCAAGGACTGGGCGAGACTGAGGTTTGTGTTACTCGCATTCGCGGTCCTTGCCGTGGTTGCTGGAGCATTACAGCTTTGGCGGCCCATAGTTGCGGAGCGGTATCTCGCGTCTTCTCAAATCTCCGAAACGCGCGGAGCCTTCACAGATGCGGAGAAAGATGTGCGTCGCGCGATGGCCATTGACGAGTGGCAGTGCCTGCGACCCGCGTCCTTCGCACAGCTCGGTGCACTGTATAAGAAAATGGGTCTGGCGAACCGTCCCGAAACTTTTTTCTCCCGTGCCGTAGACCTTCAGGCGCGCGGTTTGGTCCCCGAGGCGCTTTTTGAATATGGCCGAGCGGCAGGTGGAGATGATCTACAACTGCGTCGGGTTGCACTCACGGAGAAGGCCAAGTTGGCGTCTCTCTACGCAAGCACTCTTTACAAGAAAGGGGTGACAGGTGACGCGTGTCGGTACTGGCGGGTCAGTATCGAAGCTAATCCGCAAGTGATTAATGGATTCTTTGGAGCTGCCCGCGCATTCCACGACATGGCAGACTATTCAGTAGCCATAAAATACTTTGAGCAAATCTTTACCAAGACCTCGCAGCCGTGTCTCATCGCCGACATAGCGAATGATCTGGGCGATTGTTGGTACAAGTTAGGTCATTCGGATACGGCCCGGAAGTATTACATGGCCTCCCGCAAATGGCATGACCGAGTGAATTTCCGAGCGCTTAAGACTCTGACGGAAAGTTATTACAGATGAGGCCGTCTTTTCGATTTCTCCAATGGTATCAGTCAGGTCCGGGCGGGACTGCCCTGCTGCTTGTTTTAACTACAGGTGCCTTACTTGGTTATTACGGTTCGCTCTCGCTCGTGGCACCACCGGCGCCAACCTATCACCTCGATTTTGGCGGTGCCCGATGGATTCAGGCGTCGGCGCCGAGTAACAATGTTTGCTTTCGTAAGGACCTCTATCTGAGCGAAACGCCGAAATATGCCTGGTTACAAATGGCCGGCATTGATGCGTTCAGACTCTCCGTCAATGGCAAACATGGAAGCTTCGGTGAAAACGAATCAGAAAACGAATCAACAATCCTTAGCCTGACCGCAGGTGGCAACCAATCGGTTATTTGCGATATCACCCGCTCTCTTCTGCCGGGGAAAAACACCATTGCCGTGAATGTCACCCGGGGCAGTTTTCCCGGTAGATCCAAGTTAGTCTGTCGGGGAGGCATAGTCGACCAGTCGGGGAGAGTGAGTGAGTTCTCGTCTGACAAGAGTTGGAGAGTCGCGTTGACGCCTGGCACAATTCCCGCCCTGATCTCGTGGACCGATAGGGAAATGGACGATGCCTCCTGGGCTCACGCCGAAGTAGCACCGGCAGAACGGACGGGGCTTACGCAGCCTGTGACTTTACCCCCAATTCTTCTCCAACAACCGGTCAAGGGAAAGTGGATAGTAGACGAACGCCCTGGGCCCGCCGGCAATACAACGTTCCAAAGGCGCTTCGACGCGCCACACGGAGTCACTGATGCGTGGCTTCAAATCGCAGCTAATGGCAATTACTCGGTAATTTTTAACGGGCACTTTCTTGGAGATTTTACCGATTCGTCTCCGATAATTCGCTTCCTGCATCTCAAGCGATGGGTGAAAGCATGGGGAAATGACCTATCAATCCAGGTGCGAGCGCTGAATGGTCTACCAACTCTGATCGCGGAGGTATCTTTTCTGTCCGGTAGCGCCGAGGCGGCTTCGATTGGCTCAAATCATGAGTGGACGCTGCCGAGTTCGCGCTTTGCCACAACCATTGGTTCCTACAATTATGCGGGCGACCATTGGGGCTTTCCGCCAAAGACGAGCGTGCCGGTAGAATTATCCAGCGCTGAGGCAACACGCCAGAGCATACTGGGCATTGTTTTTATGGTTCTGGTCGCAGCCGCGGTTTTCATTATTTGGATGCGATCAGCCAGCTTTCTGGCAAGAAGAAATGGATGGGAGATGGCACAGTCGCTCGGTATAGACGCAACCTTGCATTTACCTGCGTTGATCGCCGCAGCGACATTGCTGTTGCTTCGCTATGACATCCGTTTCAGGCCGGAGTCTCCGGTGAGAGCTGAATTTTTCCTAGGCCTCGTCGCACTGCTTATTCTCCCGCGCCTATTAGTGTGGGCGAGGCGAAAAAAGCCAGCCTTATCTCCGTTTTCGATCTGGGAGGGATGGCGTGGATGGGCAAGTCAAAACGGATTTTGGCTTGCGCTTGGCGTCATCGTTCTCGGCTCGTTAGCAATGCGGTTGCATAATTTAACCACTTTCTCCCTTGATCAGGACGATATTTTGATCCGCAATTATGCCATGGGAATTTTCGATCGAGGCTACCCATCACTCAACTTTTACAACCACGTTATACGAATTACGACGTATGAGTTAGTGCCTTATCCAATTGCCCTTTCGTGTTTCATTTTTGGCTGGAGCGACTGGGCCGTTCTCCTGCCGGCAGTGGTATTTGGAACGCTGACTACATTCCTGCTAGGAGTGATGGGCCGCAACTTATTCGACTGGCGAACGGGTTTGTTGGCGGCGCTGATTCACGCCTTTGATCCATTAAACGTTTTCTGGGCGCAACACTGCTTTCATCCGTCGCAGGATCAGTTCTTTACGATCCTAACAATCTGGTTGTTTTATTTGGCCATTCGTCAGGCGGGCAAACTCGACCCGAAATACTTCTATGCCGCTTGCTTCTGTTTTTGCCTGACTTATCTGTCGTGGGAAGGCTCAGGTTATTTGCTTCCAGTCCTGGCCGTCACACTACTTGCGATGCACCCCGGACGCTGGAGTTGGCTTCGGGAACGGCACCTATGGACGGGGCTGATCGTTATAGGTTCGATTGTTCTAATCCAACTCTCTTTGCGAGCGACGGTGGTGCCTCTCTATCTCTTCCTGGGTTATGGAATGACCTCACTGACTCCATCACTGTACTTCCTTAACCCGGAATCGTGGCCTTCCTTCTATTTGTCCAACGTTCTCCTAACACAGCCACATCTATTTCTTACCATTCTCTGCGCGGCCGGTGCGCTGTTCGCATGGCAAAATTTGGCGGTGCGGTATTGTTTCCTTGTGTTTTTAGGGTTGCTGCTTTGTTTTTCTCTCTTGTTGCCGGTTTACTCCATTCGTTACTTTTATTTTTACCAAACTCTTTTGATCCTCACGTCATGTGCGGTCTTCTTTATTGTTTGGGACCGAATCCACGAGCTAACATCAGGATGGCGAACGGCCCGCTTGCTTGCTTGGGGAAGCGGGATAGCTGCTTTGCTGCTGGTTTTGGGAACAGCAACGCAGACGGGTCTCAAAGTCTTTCGGCTCTCGCCGCAGACATCGCAGGGCCGCGCGCGCATCGATCCCAACGAGCGTTACGACATTGTTAGACAGGACACCCGGGGCCCGGCCGAGTTTGTCGCCTCGCGGTTACGGTCAGGCGACATTGTGCTGGCAAATCTTACGCAAGCCTTCTACTTGTATGGTCGACGCATGCCGGATTACGCACTAAATACATTGTTGGCTGCGCGCATGATTTTCCTGGACGAGTACGCGGCTTATCGTCATAAGTTCGTTGGCATCCCGATGGTGCTGAATCTGCGCGACATGCAGAGCGTTTTCGGCCAGGGCCGTCGAATCTGGTATATCGGCGGTGGTTCGGTATTTGAGGGGCCAGATGAGTTAAAGAATGCAATCGATTTTGTCACTGAGCGCGCGAAGATCGTTTACGCTACGGCCCATGCGAAGGTTTACCTTTGGGACGGCACTGGCACACTTGCACAACAAACAATTGATAATCCTGCATTGCCGCCTCAACCCGCTATGCCGCCTGAGAAACCCGCCCCGGAGGATCGTGTGACCGAAGTGAGCAATTGGGCGCAAACTGGACAAGCGTTGTCCTATCCGCGGGTCACCAAATCGAATCTCTACCCCGAATGGACGCACCAAGAAGTCCTAGAACGCGATCCAGCACGCCTCAATGCAGCGCTAAGAGTGCAGCCACTTCAACCCCCGCGCAAACCCGAGAAACCCGAGTCGGATGAAAAGGCGTCTCAGTAGTTACAGCGTTGGAGCGACTTGGTTGCCTGTGCGTCTTGCACTGGTCGCTTGTTTCGTATTACTGCCTGTTCCTCGCCACCTGTGTGCCGGGGAAACGGCCGCCGCTCGAATTCGCGAACACAATCCAAGTGTTGGGGTCAAGCCAGTTGTGTTCCTGAGCTTGCGGGAGTACCTCGCTACAATATCGGCCGTAAGTCCAAAGATCATAGCCGCGCGCCTGGACACGGCCGCCGCATACTACCAAGCGCGGTCCACCTACGCTGGCTATTTCCCTTCCCTCTTCTTCAATTCTGGGGTTGGCTATATCCATGGCAACACGCTCGAGGGACTGTTCAGCGGTTTCGCCGCCGTGCCGTCATCGTCAGTCCCTAACCGTTGGTTCACGCAAGAGGGCCCAGGGCTGACCATTCCAATTTACAAGGATGGCAGTTTTCTCGGTATCAACGTTCCCCCGGAAGTGGAGCGCAAGCGCGCTCAGACGCAGATCGCTAAGTCCCAGGGATCATTGACAGAACAAAGTGTCGTCGCTTCCGCAACCGACGCTTATCTCCAGGCGATCAAGGCCGCACACGTGCTGGAGCTTAGCGAGCGACACTTCGCTGTGGCGCAGGAAGAAGCCGCGCGAGTCGAGAACAGAGCCACAAGTAGCCTGGCGACCGCAGAAGAACTCGGAGTGGCGAGGCTTCTCCTTAACAGCAGCCGCGCCTCCTTTGAGGCGGCGCGAGGGGAGGCAACTTATTCCTTTCTAGCCGTTGCCGCGCTCCTTGGACGCGACGCCAACACGGTTCGGATCCAGGACACGTATCCTGAAGCGGCTCCCTTACCAGAGTTTGAAAAAATTGCAGGAGTTAGCTCCGTACAACATCCAAAAGTCCAAATACAAGAGGCTAGCGTTCGTGAGGCGCGAGCGAATGTAGAGCTCCAGCGAAGCCGGCTTTTGCCAAGCGTGACGGCAGACAGCTACGACTTTCAGTACGGAGACTTTCATGCGGACACAGCGAATCAGTGGGCATCGGTCCTAACCGTACACGTCCCCGTTTTTGATTTCGGAGAAGCTTACCTCGCGACCAAGTCAGCCCGCATAAAGCTGCAAGCCGAGATCGAACGCCGTGCGGCTGTAGAGCAGGATTTGAAGAAGGAGTTGGTGGATGCTGTCATAAACATCAAGCAGGCTGCGGGGAGTTTTGCTAGAGCGGGCGGTGAAGTTGTCGAAGCCCAGCGGGTGGCAACTCGTCTTGAAGAACAGGCGAAACTCGACCAGGCGCTTTTGGGCGAATTAAACATGTCCAAACTAAAACTTTTTGAAAAGAAGCAGGACCTTGAGCAGGCGCAATACGAGCTTCTCCGTCGGTATGCGCTTTTTCAAGAAACCACCGGTGGCCAGTGGAAATGGATTGCGCATTAACTGTCATACAGAAACTCTTTCACGCATCTTTAAGGAAGCTGCAACGTCGCTTATCAGAGTTTTTTAGAGATTTCTTTTATTCCAGGTCAAATTCTTTTTCAATTTCTCACTGGCTTCAGCCAATACTTCCTGCTGTTTAGGATCGATGAGATCGGGCTCGTAAACTTCCACAAACTGCGCTTTAAGGGCAATTGCAGTATCCAACGCCGCTTCGAGAGTGCCTTTTAACCTGTAAGTTGCCCGCAGCATTTCAAAGCCTACTACGGTTTGGTCCGAAAACCGATTCACCGATTCATACGATAATTTACGACTATCTGGCTTATCGTTTGGCTCAAGGCTAGCTGCCTTAAGACCAAAACGGTGGGGGTAATCTTTAACACTATCTTCAACGAATTTTTTCAAAGTGGCTCTGCCTTCATCATCTCGAGAAGGCGGGCACATTGCGATAAGGAAAGGTGTGGTAGGAAAAGCTTTGTTGTAAAGGGCAGCAAACCATTTCGCACCTTCAAGCCATTTCGCATTGCCTCCGATGGCATTATATTCGTCCATATCATACGGGCCTGCGAACCATGCCTCAGTTGAATGCCCAAATCCCGTCATTATGACACAGCTTAAATAAGGAGAGGAATCGTAGCGTTCGCCAAGTTTTTTGATCAAATTACCAAATTTTTCCTGAAGCACGGGATGCCATGGTATCGGCATATAATCAGCTGGTTTGCCGTTACGATGATGAAAGTAAAATTTGTCAGCGCCAGCGTCGTAGACCCATTGCGGAGAATGTTTTCCCGCGGGGATTAGTATTTCAATTCGTTTATTATACTTTTTGGCCAGCTCAAGTCCCCGATCAAAATAATTGAAATCAATTTTGTCCTCGGTTGGTTCAATTTTATCCCAGTCGGCGCGTAACACGATGCCATCCACGTTAGAATTCATCCAGCATGTTGTGTCATTCAGCCTGTCCATCTGATCAGGATGTTGATAGCTATAAGAGAATAGCAAACACCAAATCCCCGTGGGCGTGGATTTTTGGATGCTTTCGGTTTTTTCGTCGGCAAAAAGCTGCGTAGAGATAACGACAGAAGATCCAAGCAGAATTAATGAATACAATAGACTGATTTTAATTCTCATATGAAGCGAATGTTTTGTTCTTTTGCTGAGGTTAAAGATAACCAGCCTTACGCGGAGGCAAATTACCTTCTGTTATCATAGCTTCGCGGCGCGAACGCTCGTGCTTCGATCAATGCTTCTTATGAGACGAAGTCTTGCACCTGTTGTTCAAATTCTGATCGTCGCCCACGCCGTCACAACTGTTCAGGTGATTCTGGGCCCAGAAACGGTCAAAATGCTATGCGCCAGGCACGGCCCCGTTAGCGGCCCCCCGGAAGTTGACAGAGAAGTGCGTTGGCTGTTCCTTTACGGCCCGAAATTAACAGTCACAGTGTTAGAGCACGTCTGGGTTCCAGCTTCACACACTTGATACATGAAACTGGCCTGGCCGGTGGTGCCGGTAGAGTCGTCATACGATCCATTGTTCGGTGTTGTCGTGATCACATTCCCATCGCGGTAAACATCGACGTTGGCCGAGGTCGCTCCCCTCCATTTGAGCCGCGAAATATTTATTCCTCCCACCCTTTTCCCCTGACCTGTGAGCTGAATCGGTCCAGGTGTCGGCGTTGCGGTCGCAGTCGCTGTTGCGGTAGGAGTCGCCGTTGCAGTCGGAGTCGCCGTTGGTGTTGCCGTCGGGGTTGGTGCACCACTGGGACCAAATGCCAGGTCAAAGGGCGCCAACCCTACATTAGCAATTGTGGCAGAGACGGTCAGCGACGGGATATCGATAACCGTTACAGTCGTGCTCGTGTCGCCGGCGTTGCACACGTACAGTTTCATATCGTCTGGAGTGGCCAGCATAGTGAAAGGCTGGTGTCCGGTGGGGATCGTTGCGATGACTGTATGCGTGGCGGTGTCAATGGCCGAAACAGTGTCGGAAAATCCATTTTCTACGAAGGCCTTCGTTCCATCACGCGTAAATACCACTCTCTGGCAAAGGCTTCCGGTAGGGATAGTCGCGATCACACTCAATGTGGTGTTATTGATGACAGAGACTGTGCCATCACGCTGGTTGGTCGCGTAAATCTCGTTGCCATTGGGCGTAATCCCAATTCCCTCCGGCGCTCCTCCAACAGGAATAGTCGCGATTAGTTGTTGGGTCGCCGTGTCGATGGCGGATACCGTGTCGCCCTTGTTGTTGGTGACGTAGACGCGGTCACCAGCGGGAGAGATGCAAAGACGACGGGAGCCAGGCCCGGTGGGAATACTCGTTACTTGGTATGTGGTGGTATCAATCACGTCCACTTCTCCACTGTAGAAGTTCGCGATATATGCGAAGCGTCCATCCAGCGTGAACAAAATGTCTTTGGCCCAATGCCCGGGAATCATGACAGTGGTGATGACTAGATTGGTTGCCGTATCAATGACATCGACGGGGCACGTTTGATTAACGGAACTTTGATGCAGGACGAAAAGACGTCTACCATCCGGCGTGACAGCGCTCTCTCCGGGTAACATGCTCACCGGGATGGTGGCAGTGTTCGTGCGCGCCACCGTGTTTAGAACCGAGATGCTTGCGGAGTTCGCATTAGAAACAAAGGCCTTGAGCCGATCCGGCGTCATGGCAATGCGAATCGGGACACTTCCCACGGGAATTTGGGTGACAACCTGGTTAGTCGAGGTGTCGATCACAGCAACCTCATCGGAGTACCTCGCGGGGACAAAAAGGGATTGAGCCAAAGCCGAGGTTGCAAAGGTGAAACCAATCAATAGCAACGTTTTCATATGTTTATTTTCCTTTCATCGTTATTGTGCAGGATTTCCGATCGAAGCTTCCAAAAACCTCCAGAAGGAAATTCACAGAGCAATTTGGTTTATCAGTTGGTTGTGCGAGCGAACCCTGAACGTTCGCGGTTTTCCCGTGCGGGAAGAGGGTCAGGTGGAGCTCTTGGGGGAGAGACGCATAACGAACTTAGCGCGAGCGAATACTGCCGATCGCGTAAACGCGATGTCAATCACAATTTTGAGGAGATCAAACTTCACCGCGAACTCTTGTAACGCCCTTTGCAGCTCCACGAACATAGTCCGGATTTCGATTTCGCATTCGGGCCGACGGGGTCAAAATGCTTTGGGCCAGGCATAGCGCCGTTAGCGGCCCCCCCGAAGTTGACAGAGAAGTGGGTTGGTTGTTCCCTACGGCCCGAAACTCACAGTTACAGTGTTAGAGCAGGTCTGGGTTCCAGCTTCACACACCTGATACATGAAGCTAACCTGGCCACTGGTGCCGGTGTGGTCGTCATATGCGCCATTGTTTGGGGTTGTCGCGATCACATTTCCATCGCGATAGACGTCGATGTTCGTCGAGGTCGCCCGCCTCCATTGGAGACGTGATATATTTATTCCCTGGACCCTTCTCGCATGGCCGGCGAGCTGAATCGGTCCAGGTGTTGCTGTTGGTGTTGCCGTAGGGGTTGGCGTAGGGGTTGGCGTCGGGCTTGGTGCACCACTGGGACCAAATGCCAGGTCCCAGGGCCCCGACCCTACATTAGCAATTGTGGCAGAGACCGTCAGCGACGGAACATCGATAACCGATATAGTCGTGTCGTGCCCGTTGCACACGTACAGTTTCATAGCGTCTGGGCTGAGCAGTATAGTCCAAGGATGGTTTCCGACGGGGATGGTTGCGATGACCGTATGCGTGGCGGTGTCAATGGCCGAAACAGTATTGGAGAATCCATTTTGTACGAAAACCTTTGTTCCATCAGGCGTAATTTTCAGTTGCTGGCAAAGCATTCCGGTAGGGATGGTCGCGATCACAGTGAATGTAGTGGTATCGATGACAGATACTGTGCCATCATGCTGGTTGGTCACGTAAGCCTCATTGCCATTGGGGGTAATGCCAACATCAAACGGTGCTACTCCAACAGGAATGGTTGCGATCACTTGTTTCGTCGCCGTGTCGATAACGGATACGGTGGAGCCATAGTTGTCAGTGGCGTAGAGGCGGTCACCCGTGGGAGTTAGGGCAAGACGACGACAGCCAGCCCCGGTGGGAATACTCGTTACCTGGTAGGTGGTGGTATCAATCACGTCCACCTCTCCCGCGGTATTGTTGGCGATATATGCGAAGCGTCCATCCCGCGTGAACAAGAGGGCTTTGGCCCCCTGCCCGGGGATAAGGACAGTGGTGATGACTTGATTGGTTACCGTATCAATGACCTCGACGGGGGAGTGATTGGGATCGTTCTCGAGGGGAAGTTGATGTACGACCCAAAGTTGTGTGCCATTCGGAGTGATAGTGGTCTCTCCCGGTTCTCTTTCCACCGGGATGGTAGCAACGTTCGTTTTCGCCACTGTGTCTAGAACCGAGATGCTTGCGGTATGGTTGTCGCTAATGAAGGCCTTGAGCAGATCGTTTGTGATCGCAATACGTATCGGGTAAGCGCCAGTGCCGACGGGGATTTGGGTGAGTACCTGGTTGGTCGAGGTGTCGATCACGGCAACCTCATCAACGTATCTCGCGGGGCAGAAAAGGGTGGGGTGAACCGATTGGGCCAAAGCCGAGGATGCGAAGGCAAAGGCGACAATAATCAACAGCAACGGAAGGCGATACGTTTTCATAGTTAAGGGTACTGAATCGGAGCGAGTATGAGACCATCCACCGCGAACTATGTCAATCCTAATCTCTGGAGATCTCCGATTTAGCTCGGTGGGGATTTCCGCTGGTAATTCGACAACCGAACTCTGGTCAAGGACAGCGATTTTGAACCGGCCCCATGGACATAAGCGTCAGTATAGGGTTGCCCTAATTTGACGGACAGTGGGCTAAGGGTCAAATCCTTGGGAATATGGGTTCTTTGGACTTTAGCAACTTGATCTTCGGTGACTCGTTAGGCCAGCCGCGCGGATGGGTCTTTTAAGAAGGGCCAGCGCCCGCGGGCGTGAGTTGAGGTTAACTTGTACCTCCTAATCAGTCTCGAACCGACAAGCCCTGGGCCCGGCCATTGACCTTGGACCTTATCGTGGGCAAAGACTATAGGCGCGGTGCCGGAGTCGGACGCGGCCTTGGCGACGGCACTGAGCGCGGCGTAAGCGTTGGTCTGGGCGTAGAGCTAGCCGTTGCGGTCGCTGTAGGCGTCGCGGTGGCCGTTGCAGTCGCGGTTGGTGAAGCGGTAGGTGTCGGCGATGGCGTCAATGATGGACCAAATGCCAGGTCCCAGGGCCCCGACCCTACATTAGCAATTGTGGCAGAGACGGTCAGCGACGGAACATCGATAACAGATATCGTCGTGTCGTGCCCGTTGCACACGTACAGTTTCGTATTGTCTGGGCTGAGCAGGATAGTCCAAGGATGGTTTCCGACGGGGATGGTTGCGATGACCGTATGCGTGGCAGTGTCAATGGCCGAGACAGTGTTGGAAAATCCATTTTGTACGAAAACCTTCGTTCCATCAAGCGTAATTACCAGTTGCTGGCTAAGGATTCCGGTAGGGATAGTCGCGATCACAGTCAATGTGGTGTTATCGATGACAGAGACTGTCATATCACCCTGGTTGGTCACGTAAGCCTCATTGCCATTGGGGGTAACGCCAACATCAAACGGTGCTAGTCCAACAGTAATGGTCGCGATCACTTGGTTCGTCGCCGTGTCGATGACGGATACGTTGGAGCCATAGTTGTCAGTGGCGTAGAGGCGGTCACCTGCGGGAGTGAAGGCAAGACGTCGGCAGCCAGGCCCGGTGGGAATACTCGTTACCTGGTAGGTGGTGGTATCAATCACGTCCACCTCTCCCGCCGTATTGTTCGCGATATATGCGAAGCGTCCATCCTGCGTGAACTTGATGGCTTTGGCCCCCTGCCCGGGGATAAGGACAGTGGTGATGACTAGATTGGTTGCCGTATCAATGACCTCGACGGCGGAGTGAGTAGGATCACCCTCGACGGCAGCTTCATGTATGACCCAAAGTTGCCTACCGTCCGGCGTGATAGTGGTCTCTCCCGGTGAGTGTGACACCGGGATGGTGGCAACTTTCGTGCGCGCCACCGTGTCTAGAACCGAGATGCTTGCGGTGTGGTTGTCGCTAATGAAGGCCTTGAGCAGATCCAATGTGATTGCAATGCGAATCGGGTAAGCGCCAGTTTCCAAGGGGATTTGGGTGAGTACCTGGTTGGTCGAGGTGTCGATCACAGCAACCTCATCAACGTATCTCGCGGGGCAAAAAAGGGATTGGGCCAAAGCCGAGGATGCGAAGGCGAAACCAATCGATAGCAAAGACAGATGATATTTTTTCATACGTAAGGATACTGGATTAAAGTAAGTATCAGGCAATCCACCGCGATTTGTCGAGCTAATCTTTGGAAATCTCCGATTTAGCTCGGTGTGGATTTCCGCACGAACTGTCGCCTCGCTCGCAAAATCACTTCTGTTGCGCCGAAACGTTCAGACGACTGCGATTTCAGTCTTCGTTTCCATAGTACAAGAGCGATTACCGTAATCGCACCGCACGTCAATAGTTCGTAAGTGCAAGACCAAACGTTGTCGAGGCTAAATAACGCGGCAAAAGTTTTGTGACGGACACCAAACGTTAATATCAACGGCGAACTGAACTCTTTCGACCAAGGCCAAAACAGCGGGATACCAAATCCAGTATGAGTCCACCCGATCTTGGTCCCGGTAAAAAAATCGATCAACAGATGTGAACTGTACGCCGTGAAGTAGAGAATGGTACTTCGCCAGAAACCGGGCACGATCCGCCACGCGCAGCTCAAAGCCAGCGATACCAAGATAGCGAATGTCAGGCTGTGCGTGAAACTATGATGCAGACTCGCGTTTCCATTGAGGAGGACTGGGAGAAAATCGAGATCAGGCAAATTTGCAACCAACATCAGCACGCCAAGTCGCGGAAGCAATTGGCGCCACTGTGCAGCGAGCCGAGTCTTCAGCTGCGCTAACAGGATGAGGAAGGTCCAGAACCCGGCAAAAGTGTGCGCTATTGGCGAAGCCACGTGACGAGGTCTGTCAGCCTTTCGGCGTGGCGGGCGCGGCGATCTCAGCTTGCATGCGGGTGGACTCTGACGTCTCCAGAAGCCTGTCGTAAATGCGATCGATCTTCGTGCAAATATGCCGCCAGTCGAAGTTGGCCAGAACTGTGGCTCGTGCGTTAACGCCCAACTCGGCTGCGAGTTTTCGATTGTTCAGCAGAGTGACAATTCCGCGGCCCAAGGCTTCGCAATCACGATTGGGAACGACGAAAGCGTCATGCAGATGGCGGACGCCTTTGGCTCCGCCAGCGAAGGAAACGATCGGTTTTGCGGCGAGCATGTAGTTCAACAATTTTATCGGATGACCGGGGCACTCGGGCCGGGGCACCACGCACACATCAGCGAGAGCGAGATAACTCGGGAGATCTTTCACCGTGTGCGGTGATATCCAGACGACCGAGGACGAGATTCCCAGTTCCGCTGCCAACTGCCGATATTCTTTCTCCTCTGCTTCCGATACCAGCGCACTAACGATCAATAGAAGCGCATCCGGCTTTTCTCGTAACGCAACTGCGAAAGCCCTTAGTAGATAATCGATTCTTTGATAGGCGTTCAGGACTCCGGTGTACATGACCACCTCGTGCCCATTGAGCTGATATTTCTGGCGAAACTTTTCTGGTTCAGGATGATCAAACAGTTCCGGTTCGATACCGGCTGGCACGAAGTCTATCTTGGCGGCGGGAACGCCTTGATCGATGAACCAGGTCCGAAGTTCAGGTGATACAGCCGTGATATGATTCGGAAAGATTGGTGTGAACCAATCGAGGCCGCGCGCGAGCCCGTGAGCCAGCCAGGCGGGCCGGATAAAGCGATAACCGGCTAACTCATCAGCCATCAGATTGACCGCATTATAAAGAAGCGGCCGCCCAGTCAGCCATTTGGCCATGATTCCGATAAGCGCACCTTCATAGTTATGCGCATGAATAATATCTATTTGTTCGCGGCGAATAACTCGGCAAAGGAGCCAGAGTAACTGAAAATTGAGCACGAACTTCTCCGATGAGGGGCCGATCTTGGTATTCCTCTCCGGCCGAAAAGCCGCCGGCCGATGGACTTTGGCGCGGCGAACACGGATTCCTTCCTGACCGACCGGGTAAGTAACAATGTGAACGTTGTGCCCCATGTCCGAAAGCGTGTCGGACATCTCCCGGATGCTAGCGGGAGAGCCGTAATTAGCGGGGAAAGGACAGGCCGCTACCATGGCGATCGAGTAGCCGGCTCCTTTCCTCCTACGTAGCGCAGCCCTTCTCATGTCGTCGTAACCGGAGATTTGAGATATGGACTAACGGGGTGGCGCGAAATGATACGAGCTGGCACTCCCAATACTGTGCAGTTACTCGGAACATCGGCGATAACGAGCGAATTTGCGCTGACCACGACGTTATCACCTACGGTTACGCCGCCGATCACTTTACATCCGGCGCCAAGATAAACGTTGTTACCAATGGTTGGCCAGCCGGTCCCGCGAACACTAGCAACGCTTACGCCCTGATTGACTGTGCAACTGTGGCCAATTCGCGTGGCCAGAATAAAGATGCAGCTGCAATTGTGGACAACGAATCCGGGTCCGATATCGCTTTTCCGTTGGATGTGGATGCCAGTGAGCATGAGGCAAATCGTGTTAATGACCAGATAAATCCCGATCATCACCTGACGGATTACCGGAATGTTGATACCGTAAACGCAGCGACCGAACCGATACACAATCACTGCCCATGTTCCAAGTTCGAGCAAAGGCGTGATGCGTTGACGAAAAAAGGTTTGGTCTTCGGGCCGCACTCCGTATCCGCGCATTTTGCGGGCTATGTCCTCACGAATGTTTTCGAACACGGTGAATAATCTCCTCGAGTGCGATTACTCGACATAGCCGAGAGCCTGGAGGCGTTTCTCGACTTTGGCAGCCTCTTCATCGGTGTAACCACTTGGTCGGTCCGTCGCGGACGTGCCGGAGGCAGCCCCAGATCGAATTGGCCGCGCAGCGAGGAAGTCCAGCTGATAGGCGTCGGACAGCACTTTGCCGTCCATGTCTTCCGGCACAGGTACATCGAGCAAATACAGAATCGTTGGCGCAATGTCGATGAGTCGTGCGTTCGCGATCTCGGCGCCACTTCTAAAAGCCGGTCCACCGGCGATCACGATTCCATAGAGTCGGTGTGTACCACCCCATTCGGATTTTTCCGATGGGCGATGTTCCCGAATGATGAGCGCCGGCTTATTCGTATCTTCGGGGAAGCTAGGCTGCGCCGAAAAAAGACTATCCTCACTCCACCAGTCGAGTACAAGGTCAGCACCTTCATGGGCAAACGGACCATGAAAGATTTCGTTGCGGCGGTAGACTCGCTTAATGACTGGTTTACCTGTGCGCGGATCCTTTAGTTCGGCTAGTTTCTCAAGGATAGATTCTACAAGAGCATTGTATTCTGTTGGATCCACGATGCCTTGTGGCTTTATTCCTTTAAGATTGATCCAGATGCTCGGAGGCGAAGCGAGCACCTCGCTACAGTAAGCCTTGGTTCGACTCCAGTCGATGCTCGTAAAGGACGAATAAGCCATTTCGCTCTTCTGCCGGATCTTGGGAAAGAGCAGAGCGAGGCGGCTTTTCTGACGTGAAGTGAGAGTGCTGCGGAGCAGGGAGAACCCGCGGCGCAGGATCTTTTTGCCTAACTTGCGCACGCCGGAGATCGCTTTCTCGTGATAATGCAGCAGGCCGAGCTGGGCCAGGTACCGGTTAAGGAAAATTGTCCGGTCAACGACGGGTCCGCCGCCATGGTCTGAGACAACGAAGACAGTGGTCTCGGGTGGAAGGCGATCGATGATCTGGCCGGCGCCAAAGTCGAGTCGCTCGTACACCTTGCGGACTGTGTCCCCAAACTTCGGCGCCAGGTTTGGATCGTGAATGAAATGATCCTTGTCCATATGCTGCCAGAAGTAATGCTGGACGGTGTCGATCGACATGAAGACAAACATCATCACGTCTTGCGGGTGATTCTCCAGCAAGTAGAGAGCGGCCTTAGTCCACTGCTCGTCCATCTCTTTCATCTCCGCGATGACTTGGTTGCGTCGTTCATCCGTCGACATCGCACCGAGGAACCGGAGATCCAGTTGGATTCCGCCGAGATGCTTGACCAGTTCCTCCCGCAACTCGGGAGGATGAATGAAGGGACTGGTCACGGAAGGGGTATCCATTCCGGAAATCTGGAATCCATTCAGAGGTTCGGGCGGATAAGTGAATGGGATGTTCATCGTGCCGACCGAGTAGCCGGCGTCGTTCAAAAGCTTCCAGACCGTCGGGGAACGGCGCGACGTCGCGTTGGCATAATTCATCGCGTACCCGCCGTGTTCCGTTTCGACGAAATGAAAGATGCCGTGCTTGCCCGGATTCTTGCCGGTCATAAATGAGGTCCACGCCGGTGGAGTGATCGGCGGGAGAATGGACTCGAGCGGGCCTGACACGCCGGCTTTCATCAGTTTCGCCAGGTGCGGCATTTTGCCTTCCGCCACCAAGGGCCGGATGACTGTCCAAGTTGCGGCGTCCAAGCCGATGATGACTACTTTCGGAACCTTTTTCATGTGACGATTACTTTAAACTTCACGCCGGCTTCCGTAAAGTTGCGCGGGCGAGACAGTCGCTCGACGTTCACTTGTAAACCCTCCAAGTTTGCATGCCGACTGGGTCGAATCGAAAATCGGTCACTGAAGTTCCCAGTGCGGTCAGACGCTCCCGAACGATGTGCCGCTTATTAAATGGGCAGTAGAGTAAAAGGTGCCCACCCCCTCCGGCACCGGTGATCTTGCCACCGATCGCCCCGGCTTTTCGCGCCTCTTCGTAGAGCTCATCAATGCGGGGCGTGGAAATGCCCTCGGCCATTTTCTTCTTGTGCAACCAGTTTTCGTGCAGCATTTCACCAAAGCTGTCGAGATCGCCCGCGAGCAATGCCTTCTTCATTTCAATCGCGATCGCCTTCACTTGATCCATTGCCGCGAGCGGTTCCGCTCTATGCTTCTTCGCGCTCTCTATCTGACTGTCGATGATTGGCTGGGATTCGCGGCTCCCGGTGAAACAAAGGATGAGATTGTATTCGAGTTCGTTGATCAAGAACTCGCTAAGTCGCAGCGGAGTGACGACGACCTCTTCGCCATTAAATTCCATAAAATTGAAGCCGCCGAAGGCCGCTGCGTACTGGTCCTGGCGACCGCCTTTGATTCCGACATCGTTGCGTTCGATGTCGAAGGCCAAACCCGCCATGCCAGCAGAGGTGATTGGCAGGCCAAGCAACTCACGGAACAAGCCAATCAACGCGACAGTAAATGTCGAGGAACTTCCGAGCCCCGAGCCCGGCGGCGCATCGGCATGGACGAAGAGATCGAAACCCTCCGTGCGGAACTTGTCGAGTTCGAAGCGCTTCAGTACCCCTTTCACGAGATCCATCTGTCCGTCGAACTGGAAGTGTTCCTCCTGCGTCCAGTAAACGACCGTTCCATAATCGAAGGAGCGAAAACCGATCGAACGCTCCGACTTCGGTACCAATGTACCATAAACATACCGCGAGATTGTGGCGTTGAGCACACAGCCGCCGCGCGTATCGGAATAAGGGGAGACATCAGTGCCGCCCCCGCCGAAGCTTAGCCGCAGAGGTGCACGAGCGCGGACCATTCGTATTTGCTTAAGAAAATTACGGGGCTGCGCAGTCATGATAGATCGACGGAGGCAGGTGGTTTTCCCTCCATATCCCCCGGCACGGGCAGGCCAAATAACTGCAAAATCATGGGTGCAATATCGACTATACGAAGCCCATCGATTCGGCGTCCACGTGGCAGGTGACCGTTAGCTGGCCGGAAAAGGAAGATGCCGTTTTCAGCATGATTGGCCCCGTCTGGACCCGTGTCATTTTCGAAAGTGTGTATTTTGTCGCCGCCAACGGTGCCAACGGAGCGCCAGTAGAGACCGCCAAAATAGACGATTAGATCTGGTGCCACACCGCGCACCTCTTTGTAAAGTTCCTCCGGCCGGAAAACTTGCGTGCCGATTGCGTGTCCGTTTTCATCCGGAATTGCTTTCAGTCCAGCGCTCAGTTCATCACGCACTTTTTCATAATCCGCTGGTGCGATGGTTCCGCTTGGCTCGCGCCCCGCGACGTTGAGAAAAACTCGCGCGTAGTATCCCCCGTCGCCCCACGCTTTGGTCCTGGACCAATCAACTTTGGCTTTAGACAGCGCTGTCGCGCGGGGAGGCTTTTCGGCAAGAGCCAGGTAGCCGTTTGCAATCAACCATTCATTAACGCAGATGCCGCCATCCATCCGCTTGGCGCCGTGATCGGAGACTACCAGCACGGCTGTCTTGTCGTCGGCAAACGCGAGTAACTCGCCGATTTCCCGATCGATTTCTCGGTAGTAGTCACGGATCGCGTTCTCGAATTTGTTGCCCGGTACGTAGAAGCGATGAGCCGGGTCCATATTGTCCCACAACGCATGGTGGATACGGTCTACGCCCATCTCAACCATCATGAAATAATCCCAATTTTCGTTCGCCAAAAGATGCCGCGCAAGCTGGAAACGTTTCCGGGTCATCTCATAAATGTCAGCTAGAATTTTCTCCTTGTTACCGGATCGAAAATCACGGACATCCAAAATGTATTCGCCAACTACCCGCTCGATCTCTCGTTTTAGTTCAGGGGGATGGGTATACTCGCAGGTTATGTCTGGGGTTAGAAAGTCGGTCACCATCAGGCCATTCAGAGGGCGCGGCGGGTACAGTTCCCGGAACGCCTATGACAATGCAGCGTTTTCCACTGCGCGAGAGGATATCCCAGAGCCGATCTTCTTTGATAGCAAGCGAGTTGGCGATGGAATATCGCTCGTAGGAATGATCCGCACGGTTTCGAAACCCGTAAACTCCAAGCTGGCCAGGACTCTTGGAGGACATCATCACCGACCACGCCGGTACTGTAATCGGCGGATCGCACGAGCGAAGCGGTCCGTACAGCCCACTCCGGCAGATCGACTTCAAATTTGGCAAATCATCAAGCCAGCGATCGAAGATCAACTCAGGCGCTGCGCAATCCAATCCAATCACCATTACTCGCCGCCGCACCTTTTCCGTGCCGGGCCCTAAGGTTTGGTTCCGCATGTCGCGCGAGGATCGATCTGAAAACATTTTTCCAGCATTATACGCTCTAGTGCGTTGCTGCCGCCGACGCGCAGATGCGCGCGTCTACCGACGAGAATCTCAAAAGAATCCGCTCTTGATTTTCAACCTTTGTGACAAGGAACAGTTTCGCTTTGCGTTCAGGCCAGTTCTTCATTTTACTTACTTTTCGATTCGGGTGATTGCATGTTCATCCCGCTATCATTGCGAACGAGATGCTCTACCGATAAGAGAGATCAGGCAAGTCGCCAGCATCGGAATGATTTTACCCGGCCGTTGCGGACGCAGCGCCCAAAATTTCTCCGCTTCGAGCTTCGGCACCGCCCGAACAGGACTCGGGGAGCGGCATTGCGCCGACTTAGCGGGTGAGGGGAATCGAACCCCCGTAGGCTTACCAGGCATCTGAACAAAGTTACCTCCCAGGTAAATCATCACATTCAAACCTCTTTGACGTTGGCAACCGTTGTTATGTTCGCCCCTCGCGATTCAGGGCTGAGACCCAACCCAAACTCCAACCGGCATCATGGAGATTGTCAGCGATTATTTCCCAGTATATGTCCCGACGCTCGAGTACGGTTGACAAGCAGGAAGTGGCCGGACGAAAAGACCGCCTCCACCTCCCGTAATATCCAACGGCATAAAAGCGTAGCATTGGTCAGGATAAGCATTGTAAGTCGCGAGCGACTGACAGCCCGATAGCTGGCAAGTCAGAACTAAAGCACAAGCCAAACTGAGGGTAAGAAACAAAGTTTTCATGAGCGACGTTATGACGAAAAAACGTCCCCATTACAAGCTTCAGTTTCGGAGCGCCTCAATTTTCATCACCGGATGAATTTCCCATGCCGTCGAGCGCCACGGGGCGCGTTGCTGCCAATTACCAATTGTCTTGACGCAAGCTGTACCAAGGCGGTACGAAATGGGCGCCCACGAGTTACGGGCAGGAATCTGCGTATGGCTAACGCTACCACCTTTGGCAGACAGTTCGGCCTGTTTGGGATGTGTCGGGGCGAGCACTGATAAGCCCTTTAACTATTTCAGCTCTTTACAAAAGGCGGTGTCCTAGTGGGATGGCAAGCTACGCAGGGCTCGAGATTCTACAGACGATCGATGGCCTTTTGGGCCAGGGCTTTCGATTTGTCGAGCTTGCCGTCTTCGTTGTCGTGTCCGCCGATGCTGAGACGGATAAAAACATCCTTCTTTAAGACATAGATCGCGCCGCCTACTGGGTTCGGGCTCCAGAAGGCATCATCTCCGATCCCATCAATTTTTTTTGGTGGAATAAATGTTTTTTCTTCCCCCTCGCGGCGGGGCTGCTCGTTGAGCCTTTCATTTTCCTCTTTATCGCCATTGCTCTCTTTTCTCTCATCAGTAAAGCGCCCAAAGGTTTCGTTCCAAAAATCCTTCACGCTGCGCTTACCAGAGGAAGCTGGATCACGCTGTGTCACAGCCAGGCTAACGGACTTCGCAAAATCCTCGGCAGTGTAGAAACATTGTGAGACGCGAAATCCTGCATCTGAACGCACGCTGCTCTTGGTTTCTTTGATAGGCGATCTTTGGGTCGCTTCGATTTCTTGCCTGGTAATCAACGCGCAAACGTCGAATTCGGCCTGATTTGATTCCTGCTTGGCACTCGAGACCCGCTGAGTTGCTTCATTTTTCTTGCACCCTGCGGAAACCGCGATCAACGAACAGGACAGAAAAACTGGGATATACCGGCGGATAACAATACGTATTCGGAAACGGTTGCTATTCCGCCAAGCTCGATGCTTGGACAGCATCGTGCCCATATAGCAAAAGCGACGGTGTAATCAACATGGGAGCGGTAAGTCACATCACGGTACCAATCGATTAATTGGGAAGACGGTTTTTTGTGGTCGTCGCGCGTCATAGTTGCGCCGTCGCAGACCCAAAGCATGTCAGGCTCTACCCTACCTAAAAAGGTATTCGTGTGGGGCTTACGTCCACTTATCGGTCAACTGCCGAATGACAAGTTAAACGAAAACTCCACCATGAAAAAGACCTGCTCACATCTCAGCTCTGGACGCGCCGCAATCGGCGCTCTTTTTTTAATCTGCGGCCTCGGTCTGCTTTGCACGATCGGGTTCGTCGACATTTTCGCTGCACCAACGCCTTCTACGGGTACGGTTGGTCCGAGCCCAGGCGGACCATCTGCGACTTGGCAGCAAGGTTCGCCACCAATCGTCGGAGGCAACGTCAACATGGAGACGTCATGTGTTGAAAACGTCAGCTGTGAAACGTTCACAGTTACGGTTTCGGGTACCCAATCTAGTTGGGTCGGGCAACGGGTGCAGGTCCAACTGAACTGGCAAAGCAGTGGAAACGAGTACGACATTTACATTCACCAAGGCGCGAACACAAACAACAGCGGCACGGGCGCTAACAGCGGTCCCTTGGTGACCTCCGCAATGAACGGCCCAGGCCTAACCAATCAAACAGCCTTCATTGACGTTGCACAATGGGGCACGGGCGTTTTCACAGTTCACGTTGTTTATGACACCACCCCAGTACTGACCGATGTGTATATCGGAACAGCGACCGCGGTTCCCGAAACGCCAGCAGCTCCGCCGCCAGCTCCCCAGGACACAGGTCCGAAAATCGGTTATGAAAACTTTGAAGCGCCAGGAATCCTCACACCGGGGACGGCAACCAGCTCGGGCGTGTTCACGGTTGAATACATGGGACGCGGCGCCGGCGAACCCTCGATCGGAGTAAACTGGAACTCCACGTCCAATTCGGTCGGCGGCATGACTAACTTCCAGTCGGATCTCGAAACTGAATTTGTGTCGTGGGATGAATCCTGCACACCCACGATTCCAAAAGCGACATGGATAAATCGTCGTGCCCCGACATCGTTATTCATCGATTCCGATCCGATTGGCTTTACAGATCGACAAAGAGGTCGGGTGTTTGCCGCGGAGCTGACACTCTTGTCACCGACTTGCAAGACTTCGTACACCGACGACGACGGGATGACATGGATACCCAGCCAGGGAAGTGGCCTCGCGTCGGCTGTGGACCATGAGACTATCGGCGGCGGACCATATCACGCACCACTCAACATTAACCCGCCCTCGCCGGCCTATCCGCACGCGGTTTATTATTGCTCACAGGATATCGCCGCTGCCCTGTGCTCCAGAAGCGATGACGGTGGTTTAACGTTTGGTCCTTCGATTCCGATCTACAACCTGACCGCATGCGGCGGGCTACATGGACACGTCAAGGTTGGCCCTGATGGGACGGTGTACGTACCGAACCGGGGATGCGGTTCCGACGCCGCTGTTGTCGTATCGGAAGATAATGGCGTGACGTGGGCAGTTCACCAGGTTCAAAGCAGTTCGGTCGCGAATACCGCTGCGACGGATGACCCGGCTGTAGCGATTGATAACAACGGCACTGTTTACTATTTGGGCGCCATGAACGGCACAGCCGCGATGGTAGCCACGTCCACTGACCAAGGGCAAACCTGGTCTAACATCTATGATGTAGGAGCTGTTTATGGTTTAAAGAATATCGCCTTTCCAGCAGCGGTCGCTGGTGATAGCGGCCGAGCAGCAGTGGCCTTTTACGGGACGGTCACCGCAACTGGGGATTCTAACGCAGACGCGTTTACAGGTGTCTGGCATCTTTACGTTGCGCATACCTTCGACGGCGGCGCGCATTGGACGACCAGCGATGTCACGCCGCAATTGCCAATGCAACGAATGGGTCTCTTGCGAGGAGGCGGTGGCCCCATGGATCGTAACCTTCTCGACTTTTTCGACGTTACCATTGATCGCGACGGCCGAGTCCAGGTTGGGTACGTAAACGGGTGTTCGGGTGGCCCGTGCGCACAAGCGCCGATCAATCCCGACGGTTCAACCGGCGTGAGTGGAAATGCCTATACCGCGACTGCTACAATCGCGCGTCAATCCAGTGGCCGGCGGATGATTGCGGCCAGAGATCCCAGCAACTCGACCTCCGTCCCTGGTATGCCATTTGTTACGCAAACTCGCATTGGCAACGTGGTTCGCCTCGCATGGAATGAGGCCGACACCGGTAATTCTTCGATTCAACATTACCAGATTCTCCGGGGAACGGCCAGCAACAACGAGGTGTCACTTACAACGGTTTCAGGAAATCAAACAACCTACACAGACACTACTGCCACCGATGCCACCCAAACCTACTACTATAAAGTGGTAGCGACGAACGCTAGAGGTTCATCGTGTGCCAATAACGAGATCGCCGCGCCTTTTGTTGGGGACACCTGCGCGGGAGTCGTTATTCACCGAAATCTTCCCACACACCCCGAAAGCACAGGTGGAACAATCGAGCAGCCACCACTTCCGGAGTATTTGATCGATTACATCGCTGTGGGTGAACCGCCTTCGACGAACGAGCTTATGTTCAAGATGAAGGTAGGCGACCTGACTATCGTGCCGCCCAATAGCCGATGGAGGATGGTCTGGAATTCGGTCGCAACACCAGATGAGCAGTTTTATGTCGGAATGACTAGCGACGCAAATAGCAACGTCAGTTTTGAGTACGGAACCGTTTTCACTGATTCGCTCGTTGTTCTCGGCGTTCCAACCGAGAATCCGTTGGGAGCAGCTGACGCCGGCAGCAATTTCAACGCCGACGGCACTATTACGATTTATATCGACAAATCCGAGGTTGGAAACCCGCAACCTGGCGACCTTCTTGGAGCCGTTAACGGGCGGACCTTTAACACCGGTGACACACCGCCAGAAACGCTGGAACGCTCGAACCTTTTAATCGACCATACCTTCGTCAAAGGAAACACGGACAATAGCTATCCTCCGGCAACCTACACTGTGGTTGGGAATACCGTTTGTTCGTCTGGAAATATTGAACCTGTGGGCGCGGTTTCTCGGATGAGCCAAGGATCAGCTGGCAATTTCGACGGCGATCTTCCTTTAACCGGTAAGCCGGGAATTGAGGATCGCTCAGGCGGTACGTCGGCTAATTACCAGGTGATCGCAACCTTTACTGTACCCGTGAACGTACAACAAGTGACGGTAACTCCAGGTGCCGGCGCAACCGCTTCTGTAAGCAACTTCGCCGTTCACCACAGTCAGGTAATTGTTAGTCTGACTAATGTCAGCAATGCGCAAACACTTAGTATTAACCTGATAGGTATGACCGGCGGCACCAGAAGTGGCAACGTGTCGATTCCGATGAGCGTCCTTATCGGTGATACAAACGCTGATGGCGTTGTTAACTCAACAGACCTTAGTCAGACACAGGCCCAATCCGGCAACAGAGTGACGCAGTCAAACTTCCGGGAAGACGTCAACGCCGATGGTGCAATAAATAGCACCGACGTTGCTCTCGTGCAGAGCCATTTGGGCACGGCCCTTCATTGAAATCAGCTTAGCCGTTTTCCGGAGTCTTTGCCCGCCCCATCCGCCTAGTCCCTGTGCGGATGACGCCGTGATTCGTGTTTACGATGAGGCGGGCAACGTAATCGAGACGCACGAGCACATTGGCGATTTCAAAGAGTGGTAAGGCGCTTGGTTTTCGGCTTGCTGTTGCCGGGACTCGCCGCTAAATAAAAGGTTATGAAAAAGAAACTGATGTTACTTTTAGCCGTTTTGTTTTGCGTAAGCGGAACGTCGGTGCCGGTCGTTAACGCACAAGTGAACGTCTCCGTCGGGGTTTCCGATCGTCCTTACTACGTCCATGGCCCTGGGTATTGGAACGGACGATCTTATTACGCTTGGGCGCCGGGGTATTGGGGATGGCATAATCACCACAGATATTGGCACCACGGTTACTACCGGTATCATCACAGGCGGTGGTGATAACGGTAGGAATGTACGTTAGTTCGGCGAGCCGTGATGAACGCGGCGTTAATCCAATTCCCGATTCGCTGCCATTCGGTCGGCTGTGGTACGCCGGGCCAAACGCAGTCGGCAATGCAATCGACTACGCCAAGCACTGCAGTCGATCACATCATGCTGTGATTCGCGTTTATGATGCGGCTGGCAACCTGATCGAAACGCACTAGCACAAGGGCGATTTCAAAGAGTGGTAAAGTCGCTTAAATGGGCGAAGCTTTTTCGAGGAAAATTCGCGTCACATCTCCGTCACGCTTTCCGGCAATCGGAATTTTCTTGCCCGCCGGCGGCAAGGGTTGTTAAAGAGGTAACCACTCAACACGATGTCTAACGATCAGGCCGACCCCTTCGCAGAATTGCGCAAAATTAAGGCGGACTACATAGATAAAACTCTGCGCTGGTACGCTACTCGATCGGCTTGCCCTCGCCTAGCTTTTAGAGTGAGTGGCGTCGTGATTATCGTTACCAGCCTTGCGTTACCATTCTTGGCAGCCTGGGCGGCACACTCACCGGATAATAAAATACCAAAGCTGAGTGTTCCGATAGCATCGTTTATTATTGCAGTTGTAACTGGCTTAAATGCGTTCTTTGGTTGGCAAAAATCATGGGAGAAACGGATGACCATCCAACTTACACTGGAAGGGGCTATAGCTCTTTGGCAGACAAAGATTGACGCTGCCCAGAATATCGCCGATCCGGCAAAGGCTTACGAAACCGCGCTCGAAGCTACACAAAATCTCGTGAAATCAACACAGGCGTTGACCATTGGGGAGACCGCCGAATGGTTTAGGCAACAAAAGTTGCCCGATGTTGCGGCGAAAAAGTAGCCGTGAAACCGCGGCGAATCGCTGATTGCAAGTTCAACAAACGCAGTCAGCTTTTCATCAGCTCGCACAATAAAACGCTCTCTGTCGCGATGCGCGTCAGCAATCCTGATCGTTCGCCCCTTCGAAGCAACGGCTGAAACCCAGCCCAAACTCCATCCGGCTTTGCTGAGATTGTCAGCCATTTCACGCGGCTAATGGCTTAACCCAAAGAATGCTTTGGCGATCTCGGCGGCACCCGCGGTGCAACCTAGCGGACGATGGTGAGTAGCATCACTGCATTCGCCGCTAATGTTACGGCAAAAAATGAGGCGTCGCGTACACAAGATTCGCGCCAACTTTGACAATAAGCGGTGAGCGCGATGCACCAAGATGGCTTTAATTGAATGCAGAAAAGGGAAATATACGAATACACTAATACGATCGAATCAGTTTAAAGAGACGGAAGAAGCGAGGCAAAATCGCTTGAATCGTTTTTTGGCCGGATGTCCGAACAGAATAGGCAGTGGCGAGATCCACAGCCTGCCAGTCGCAGATTGCTCACCGGAGGTTGATATCAGGGAGGATGATCACGGGTATCTCCTCGAAGCTCACCTGCCTGAAATGAAGAAGGATGACGTTAGGGTAACAGTTGAAGACGGCATCCTAAGAAGTATTGGCTAGATGGGACGGGAGGCGTATTTGCCTAAACGCGTGAAACAGGGAAATTGCGGGCGACCTTATCTTAATCACTAATCGCGAGCCAGAACACATCTCTTCTTTCACATCATCCTATGACCAAAAAAATTATTCTATCCCTGACACTTGGCGTTCTGTTTGCACTAACAAGAATATGCTCCGCACAAACGCTCACGCCGCTTGTTCATCAATCGCCGGGCGGCGCAAACCTCGCCTTTCAGCTAACCGACGGAACGGTGATGTGTCAGGCCGATAGCTCACAAGATTGGTATAAACTGACGCCGGATAATACCGGAAGTTACGTCAATGGAACCTGGACACAGGTAGCTTCTCTCCAGCCGGGTTACGTACCCGATGATTTTGCCTCGGCGGTCCTCGCCGACGGCCGGGTCGTCATCACGGGCGGCGAATATAATAACGGTCAGTTTACCCTTACGAATCTGGGTGCGGTCTATGACCCCATCGCGAATACCTGGACTCCGCTCGCAGCTCCTCCGGGTTGGGATTTCATTGGTGATTCTCCTTCTGTGGTTTTACCGGATGGCCGATTCGTCGTCGGGCGTAAACTGGACATGCAAGTGGCAGCGCTGGACCCGGCAACGTTGACGTGGACGTTGCTCGGCAGCTTAGGAAAGAGCGACTTTAATGCCGAGGAAGGATGGACCCTCTTGCCGGATGGCACGGTCTTGACTTTCGACGTACTGAACGCGCCCAATTCAGAGATTTACAATCCGTCCACCCAAACCTGGCAAAGCGCCGGGAGCACGATAGTCGATTTGCATTCGCCTTCTCCTTTCGGGTGCATCCCCTATGGGCCGAACGGTCAATTTTGCTACTTCCCGCCTGGTGAAGTCGGCCCCGGGAATCTTATTGGCCGATGGCCGCGTATTCTGCACCGGGTCCAATTCAACGGCTGGTCCCGGACATACCGCGATCTATACTCCCTCAACCGCTACGTGGGCTGTCGGTCCCGATTTTCCCAATGGTGATAACGCAGGAGATTCTTTCGCGGCCCTTCTGCCCAATGGGAACGCCCTCGTCGAAGGCGTAAGCGGTACACTTTACGAATTTGATGGAACGCATCTCAACCCCACGCTCAGCGCTTTCGGTGCATTGATGGTCCTTCCGACCGGCCAGGTCCTGGTCAGCAACGGTACATTCGCGCAAGTCTACACCCCAGCCAACACAAAGTTCCCGAGACAATGGGCGCCAAGCGATTAAGCAGTTCCCGGCCACGGTGGTGCGCGGGTCGACTTACCAAATTTCCGGACAACAGTTTAACGGTATGTCTCAGGCGGCCTCATTCGGCGACGAATTAGAAACGGCTACCAACTATCCGTTAGTCAGGATCACCAATAACGCAACCGGCCATGTCTTCTACGCCCGGACGCATGGGCACAGTACGATGGGAGTTGCGACTGGTCAGGCAAAAGTCTCTACGAACTTCGATGTTCCGGCGGCAGCGGAGACCGGCAGCAGTTCTCTCGAAGTGGTGGCGAACGGAATTGCTTCTGAGCCGGTAACGATCACCGTGAACACTTCAACCACGACACCAACGCCAACACCGACAGCTACTCCTACTGCCACCGCGACGGCCACGGCTACGGCTACGGCTACGGCTACAGCTACAGCTACAGCTACAGCTACAGCTACACCGACACCTACACCGAGAGCCACTCCGCCTCCAAGGCCTCGCCCCACCCCAGCACCGCGCCCGTAGCTTTCATCGATGAAACAGACAGCCCCTATCAATCCACCGGGGGCTTGCTATCTTGCCGCCTTTTTAGCCGGTCTACCCTCTAAGGGGCAAGAAATAGGCGGCAAATTGCCGTATAATTCTCGTTAGGCCTAAAACGTCTATGCTTCGTGTGGGCGCCGTAATTCTGACCTTCTGGGCAGGTGTTCGTCTCCTTCTTGCCCTCGGCATTCTGGCTATGTTGCTGCTATTCGGCAAAAACGCCCCCGTTTTATTAGTTCTGTTCGGCGACACCCAGGGCAGCGGTGTGGACGCTAGTGCGCTAGCGACGATTAATGCGCTGGCTGTCCTCTGTAACGCCGCCATAGCTGCGCTGGCTGTCTTATCGCTCGCGGTCATCTGGTGCGCTCTCGTGCGCCGAGCAGCGTGGGCAGTTTGGTCTATAGCGGTTTGTGTATTTTTGCTGCAGGGAGCCAGTTTCTTCAGCGACGCGCTGCTTCACCATCCGGACCTAGTGGGGAATGTGGCGGCTTCGTCAATTCCCGTTGTCGGCATCATTCTCTCGGCGAGCGGCGTCTTCCGCAGATCGATAACCAAGCCGTAACCAGACGATGAAACCAACGGCCCCATTTCGAAGTGAGTCCAATGTCTTTGCCACGACACCCTGCCGTGGCTTCTCTCTTTTTCGTTAGGTGCTGAAGTAAGGTGAGACGGAAATGAAGACCATTTTGACATTCGTCGGTGGCGGTGAGCGCGATATTGTGATTCTGAAGACGGCGCTCTCAGCAGCAATCCCGCTTTCCGCACATTTAGATTTCCTTCACGCCCATGTGCCTTCGGCGCTGGCGTTGCGCCATGCCAACCTCGACTACGCGATGGGTGACGGCTTAAAGAAGGCGCTCGTTCGGTTGGACATCAATACTGATACTTTCTCGCGGCTCGCGGCAGAGAACGTCCGCGCGTTTTGCGCGACCGCAGCGATCGAGATGTGCGACGGGCCAACCGGAACCCAAAATGTGACGGCAAGGTTCTTCGAGGAAACGAGCAACGAGCTTGAGTGCCTGAGCGCCCATGCCTCCCAGCGCGACATGGTCGTGATGGGACGCCTGAGGCAGAAACAGGGGCTGGCTCCGGACACACTCGAGCACATGGTGCGCAACAGCAGGCGACCCGTCCTGGCTGCGGCTACGGAGCCGCCCCGGACGCTAACCGACACGATTATGGTGTGCTGGAAAGACGCCCGAAATACAGCCGCCGCTGTGACAGCCGCGGCGCCTCTCCTGGTCAAGGCGCGACGGGTGCTGTTTGTCAGTGTTGCGAAACGCGATCCTGGCCTCGCCGCCGAAACAGCTACCACCGCCCGGGAGATTGCCGGGATCGAGGCCGAGGCGCTGTTTATTTCCGCCAGTCGAGGCGGCGTCCCCAACGCGCTCGCGGCCGCGGCGGAAGAGTGCAACGCGAGTCTGTTGGTGGCGGGTGCCTATGGTCGCTCGCGCGGTCGTCAGATCCTTTTTGGCAGCTGCACCGATAAGCTCCTAGAGCACTGCGACCGGCCTATCCTCCTCATGCACTCTTGAGGATTCTTCGGGCCCGCCATGACACGAAAGCTATCTAACCAGACGCAGTCAGCTAACCACTGATCGGTCTGTAACTACGTTGAATTTTATGAGAGAGTTTCGCGCTTGATCCTTTCGACGCGCCTGGATGCCGAGGAGCCATCATCCTTGACCCAGACGGCAACAAGCTGGGCATTCACAAACGAAAGGAGTAATAAAGCAATGAACGAACAGTCCCGAGTTGAAACCGTTGAGGAGTTTAAACTGCGCATCGCGGCGATCATAGGTGGCAAGCGCGAACAGATCACCGGTGCGCCACGATCACACCCACTGTTGGTGCGACGCAACAAACGCGTGACCACCCGGAAAGTAGAACGTCGGGCAAAACGCTAGCGGACTGGCTTTGATGCACACTTACGAAGTACGCCCGCGCAAAGATCGTCGCGGCGTCGATCTAATCTCCGATGTGCTGCCATTCGGTTCGGCGCACTGAACGAAGTGCTTTTGCACCGGGGACATCGGCCAGCCGCTTCTAATGGAACGGGCCGGGTGAAATGCTTAAATGTATTCACAATCTTTGCACTTCCACCGCATCGAACGCTCTTCTTCCGATTCTTGAAGTTGCTTAAGAGCGAAATCCGCCTGTTCGCGGATTGTCTCTAGGATCGCCTTAAGAGGCTTTAACGACGGTTCGGCCATAAATTCAGTTCGAGTTGCTGCAGACGCTTGCGTGGCTTTCGTCGGGACAGACGTATCCGGGGTCGCCGGAGTTTCAGCAGGATGCTTCGTGCCAGTCGTCCCATGTTCTAATGAACATATAACGCGAAATTCGACGGTCAAGACATTCTCAAGTGAAACTGGCGGCTTCTGGTACTGGCGATGCCGCCATGCAACGCAATCGGATACGCGAAATTCCACAGCCGTTCGCATGATGCCGTGATTCGCGTTTACGATGAAGCTGGCAACGTGATCGAGACGCACGAGCACGCGGGCGATTTCAAAGAGTGGTGAAGTTTTTACTCGCGTCAATTCGCGCTTCTCGCTAAAACGAGGCACGCCAGGGCAGAAAGAAGAGCATGAGCGAGAATCGCGCACGCTGGGATAAGGCCCTAGATGCACTCGAAGCCTTATATAAGGATGTTGAACGGAGGAGCTTTCTCGCTCCCGAGCTTCTCGCTCTCTCCGTTTGTGATCGGACTGTGGAACAGCATTAAGTTCGACGTTCTGTTTGTACCTTGACATGTTTTTGTTCCTCCCGATGAACGCCATCATATTTGTCCGTAACCTATTTCCAGGCAGGTGGCGCTACCGTTCGTTCTCTGGAAGCTACTGGAAGTACGCAATTACCTGGCTTTGGCGAGGAGAGGCACCCGCGTTCCCTTTCGGCGTAATACGTCCTTTCGTTACCTTCATGGGAATCGTTCATGTTTATAGTCGCTTCCGAACTATTGAGCGATGCATCTACCTAGATGACACGCTTACCGACGAGGACAGAACTGACCTCAATAAGAAGATCGCGACGGCGCTGGACCATTGGAGACGACCGACGATGGGGCAATTTGTGTACAGCTATGCCCTACCCGTCGTAGGTTTACTGATCAACGTTTATAAATCCTTCTTTCCCGGCGAACTTCCCCAATGGGTCGGCTTCGTCGGGCTTTTGCTTCTAAGCTACGCGATCGGTTTCGTAGTCTCTGCCTTTATGTTCAAACGGTCGCTGATGCTCGGGTGCGTCCGGGCGTGCAATCTACTTTCCTGGCGCAATCTCAGGCAACCAAGGCTACGGCACAGAGAGAGAAATTCTGGAATCCGTAGGCATCAACACCCGAGAGTGGCCATTTGATATCGCGTTGTGGTTTATATCGCTTGCGATTGGTTTCGTGTCTTACCGCACGCAGTCTGCGTTCTACCAATCGCTGGGTGTGTCAGTCCCCGCCTCGTCATATAACGTGGACGTTGTAATCCTTGTTGCAAGGCGCGCTCTTCGTGACGCTGACTAGTCTTGGCTCTCTATCGAAGGAGAATAACTGGTCGCTCCTAGCCAATGGGACTCTGATGTTCCGTCGCTGCGATGCGCGTCAGCAATCCACATCTCTCACCTCTGAGAATCGACGGCTGAGACATATCCCCAACTCCATCCGCGCTTGCTGAGATTGTCAGCGATGATTCCCACTTACTTCACAACGCATGAACACAAGGGCGATTTCAAGGAGCCGTAACTTTTGGTGCTGGTTTCTGGCAAATTTCGGCTTGCTGGATTTGCTCCCCCTGATAATGGCGCAAATATGGAAATCGGAGAAAAGGACATTGAAGCTTTAAAGGCGCTTGTAGCGCAGCTGCGAAATTCAAATCCGCAGGATTCCTGGCAGGTTTACATTACGCTACGTGCGGTGATTCAAGATTTACTCGCTGACCTTAGCACCGCCGAGTCTGCCTCCGCGAGCTACCCTGAAGGTCAGCTTAAAGGACTTCTTTTACATTGCCGTCAGGCCGCATTCGCGTCGGCGGGAACCAACCGCGACAGTGATCTTCAAGAGGCAGAGGTTTCCATCACGAAGATCCAATCGGTGCAATAGCGCGATAAGCACCTAGCTTTTCCTCCGCACGCACAACGAAACGCTTTCCGTCGTCCCAGTGCGCATCGACAATCCAGATTGTTTCGCTAGGAGTGTTTCGCGTTAGGCGTCATCTTCACAGGCAGATTTTCCTCAATCTTGTTGATCAACTCGAGAATATTGATCGGCTTCGCCAGAACTGGATGCCCTTGAAAGCTCATGCCAGCCTTTGCCTCAACTTTCGTGGCTAGCGCGGTGAGAAAAATGATGGCCGTTCTCTGCAACTCCGGATCAGCATCGATTTGTGCTGCTATGTCGCGTCCGTCCACTTGCGGCATCATCATGTCCAGCAAGATCAGATCCGGCCTGAAATCCCGCGCACTCTCTTGAGCCTTGGCAGCGTCGTTCTCTTCCAAGACAAGATAGTGGCTGATCTTTTCGAGCAGGCTTTTGATCAAGCGGGTGCCGTCCCGGTCGTCATCAACAATCAGGATGCGTCGATTTTGCTCCTGCAGCAACCCCGCCACCACTTACAACTTCGAACGCCAGCGTCCTCGTGGCAAGTGAAAGCCACCGGCTTTGCTGAGATTGTCAGCGATGATTTCCCAATACTTCACGCGACTGCTACTGGCTCTGATTATTTTATAAGACCAGTTAGAGCGGCGAGCACGAATGGAATCAGAATCCATCCCAGAAGAGTATGCACGCGCACATAGTTCCTTAGAAACGTGTACTCGGCTTCGGACCCCACAATTCGGATGTTTTTAGGTCTACGACCGGAAGGAATAAGCCGAGGCTATACCAGAGTCGGTTGTAAATCCGGCGGTCTTTTTCCGGCTTCTCGAGTTCCTTCGGATCCTGGAGTGTCATTTTCTTCTTCGGGAAAAGGATGCATCCCAGAACGACAAAGAATGCGCAGGGGACGAGAGCTTGCCACGGGCGGCGCCCGTAGCCGACAAGAAGATACAGTGTCCAACTCCATAACCACCAAAACCAGTCGCCACTGCGGAAGTATTCTTCCCGCTCCCGGCGTTTTCCTGCAATGAAAGCTTCGTCTGCATCGGCGCGACAGCCTTGGCGTACAAAAAACTCTTCGAGGTTGCTATACACATCGGCTGTGTAAGGCGACCGGTTAGCCAATTTCAAAAGGGCTTTGTGCGATTCGGGTTCGTTTCCTGGAATCGCGCGAATGTATTTGTAGCTCATTCCCCGCATGTGAGATTGCGCAGCGACCTTCCGCCACAGAGGACTCGACAAATCGAGCCAAGCGAAGTCAGTATCGCTGAAGTCCACAGGCCCTGCGAACACCGTACCGCTAAAAAAGGCGCGTCCTCGAACTTTCATACCATGGAAGTCGGCTACCTCTTTAAGGTTCTGAAACTTCACCCGATCCGCTTGGAAATTGCCGGAGAAGTCTGCCAAGGCGAAGTTCACCGGCCCTTTGAACACAGCATTGCCAAGAAAAACGTGGCCTCGGACTTTCATGCTGTTGAAATAGGCACTCTGTTCTTTGTTCTGAAACTGCGCCTCATTTGCAATGAATTGGCTGGCGAAGTCTGCAAAGGCGAAGTTCACCGGCCCTTCGAACACCGCCTTTCGGAAAAAGACGTTACCTGCCACGTTCATGCCGTTGAAGATGGTGGTCCCTTTCTCGTCCAGAAACTTTGCCCTATCCACGAGGAAAACGCCCGTGATGTTTGCCGAGATGAAGTTCACCGGGCCTTCGAAGACGGCATCGCTGAGAAAGGCGCCGTCTCCGACTTTCATAAGCCCGAGGTTGGCTCCCTTTTCCTTATCCTTAAAGTGCGCCTCATCCGCCCAGAACTGCCTAGCTATATGTGCCCCCTCGAGATCCACCGGCCCCTCGAACACAGCCTTCGCGAAAGAGGCGACGCCTCCGGTTGTCACGCTGTTGAAATTGGCATCTGCGTTAAACATGCTGTTCTCGAATGAAACGCCTCCCGCGAAACTCGCAGCGAAGAAAGTCACGCTGGCATTAAATTGGCAATGCTCCAGCCGGACCTCGCAAGGGATTTGCGCATTGACGAGGTCAATTGACTCGTCAATGCACGCCCCGTTGATTCGTACGCCATTACGATGCAGCTTCACATCGGGTCGCGTGCCCGTCAGCAAGCTCTCTAGAAAATCGGCGCTGAGCTGTCGGTCATCCTCCTGAGGAAATTGCTTATTCAGATCGGCAATCTTTCCCACTGTCGCCTGCGCGACGACCCATTGTTCCGCGGGGCTCAATGCCTTCACGCTGCTTTGAGCGTCGTCGGCCTCGCTAGTTCGGAGGTTTGCATCCGGCGTGGCCGTCGGGCGCGAAATCCCCCTGTCGCGCTGCGCGGCATATTCTCTAGCTGCAACCGGATTGTACTCGTATTTCTTCTGGACGTCGGAAGGCAACTCAGTGAACGGCAGTTTTACGATGCCGCCCTTAAACTTGATTACTATCCCGTCCGATTCGACACGGCTTACCGTGACGTTTTTATATTCTTTGCCCTTAGTCGTTCTGAAGTCATCGGCCACTGCGAATGTCGCGGACAGCGCCATTAAGATCGCTAGTGTGGGTTTCCAGTGCTTCACACGGCGGATTCTGCCCCTTTTGCACCCCACACGACAATTACAAACGTGCTCAATGAATCAGTTCGACTTTCATTACCGGGTGAATTTCCCAAGCTGTCGAGCGCCACGGCTGATGCGGTCCGTTTCTGCCGAACCGTTGAATCGTCGAACCTACGTCTGCGCTGGCGTTGTGTTCGTCGTCCCACAAGAGGTAGCCAGTTACGCGAACCTTTTGCGCCTTGTGTCCTGTCGCCCGGTAGCTGACATCCTGCAGGCGAAAAAATCCGGCGAGCGACTGAATGCGTGTACCATCACGGTAGATGATCCGCTCTGTTCGCGGAGTTATTTCACAAATAATCGGAGTCGGGTCGCCGACCCGAGGAGCGTGATCGCTTGCCTTTTCGAAAATCTCAAGATGCCAGTCATGAAACGTCTCATCAGCGCAGTTTGTTGTTTCGGGCGGACCTGCGTACGCCAGAACGAGCCAGCCAGTAAGGGACATGATCCGATTTTCGCACTCATCGAGTTCCTCTCTTTGCGCAGCGGTTAACTCGCCTCGGCGTTTGCCTTGAATGCGCGAATCGTATTGACGTACCTTCTTCAAGAACGAAGCCGTATCCAGAGATTCGACAGCAAACCCAGAGAGATTCACCAGCTATCGGTTTTTCATCCGGTTGCGCTCTCGGGTGCTCGTGCGTTTCGATCACGTTGCCCGCTTCATCGTAAACGTGAATCGCAGCATCATGTGATCGGCTGCGGCGCATCGCGTATCCGATGGGATTGCTGGCTGCACGCCTCGTCGATTTTTTTTGTCATTCTCCGCGTCAAGTCGCTTTTCAACTCGCGCTTGATTTGCTCGGCAAGAAGTTTCCATCGATAATCAGGCAAATTTCGATAGTATCTACAGAAATGGACGATGAAGGAAGGCCAAGATTCAAAAATAGCTCACGTCGAAAAATCGTACCTGCTGCGGTAGCGCTGCTACTCACACTTAGTCCAAGCGCGACTCTGACAGCAACAGCAAGTGTCGCTGCGACACCAAGGCCCCGCCTGGAACCACGGTTGCGCCCCACGCCGCGGCCTCGGGCCACCCCAGCACCAAGGCCTCCGACCGGCATCGGGATTATGTATCTAGAAAATGCCGATTCAGTCGGAGACCCGATACATGATTGGTCGACGGATCCCGCATTGACAAATCCGTACGTGCAAGGCATTTCGCTGCGAACGCACTGGGATAGAGTCGAGCCACACGAACACGCTAATGCAAATGACTTTTACTGGGATTATCTCGATCAAGGCGTAGCCCTGGCGGCTGCCCATGGAAAAAAGGTTTCGATTCTTGTAACGGCCGGGGTGACGACTCCGCAGTGGGTTTTTGATGCTGGTTCTCCTGCTTTCTATGTAACGACGGAACATGGTTATTCGGCGATCACAGATGGAGTGACTACTGCGGGATCAGCTACGGTGAGAAGTGCCGGGAATACGGCTGGCTGGGATTCTTCTGCTAGCGGGTTACAGATATCAGGGGGCAGCATCCCGGCTGGAGCTACTATCGTCGCGGTTAATTCAAGCAGCAATGTTACGATTTCTGCGCCCGCGACAGCGTCAGCTACGGGAGTTGCAATCACCACCGCAAATATTTTGCCGATGCCCCTGCCGTGGGACCCGATATTTCAGCAGAAATGGGGTGCGTTCATTCAAGCACTTGCTGCGCGTTACGGCGGCGCTCCTAATCTCGCCTATATGGTAATGGGTGGTCCGGGTCGGAAGGAGGAAGCGTATTTCTGTTTTACACAAGCCGATATGGACTACTTCATCAATACGCTTGGTGGACTACCGAACTGGGAACAGGGCGTCAAATGGATTATCGATCAATACGGAACTTACTTTCCGAATACGCCATTTCTCCTGGCCATGGCGGACCCAATTCCCACGCCCGGGGGAGATGATTCTTTAAAGGCAGTGTGTGATTACGGGGTGGCTCAGCATCCCGGCAATCACTTCGGCGTAATGTCGTGCGGCCTTCAATATCCCAGCGGTCCAGACAACGGGTCAATGGGAGTAACGGAGGTAGAATTATTGAGTCCGACTTCAACCGTGGGGTATCAATTCCTCGTAACACAACATGAGGATATCGATCCGGTAACGGGACGATTTATGTTAGATTTGGGATTGGAAAGAGGGATCGGTTTTGGCGCAGACTTCATCGAGGTCTATAGCGGCGACTGCGATGATCCTGTTTTAGCTCCGGTGCTTACGGCGGCTGCAACACGACTACTATGGGGATGGTAGAACGTCTTTGACTACGTGTGAAATATTGGCCGCGTCGCCACGCAACAAATGCCGTGATATTGCCCGCTGCCAACGAGAATCGAACACCAAAGCACCGATGAAGCCGCCGGCCCCATTTCGAAATAAGTTCAGTGTGTTTGGCACGACACCCTGCCGTAGCTTATCTCTATCTAGTTAGGTCACTGAACACCGTCTCGGTTACTTAGACCAAGAGCGACTGGAAAGCGCGGTACCTCTCAAACTGTAAGCTCCGAGTTCCAAGCATGATCAATTCGTAGTATCGGGCATCCCGCCCATACAGTTCCGGCTAGGAAGTCAACTTTATCGGAAACCATACGCCAGCGCCCAATGCGTGCGGGTTGCTGGCGATTTCTCCACGCTAACGATGATAAAGTAACTGCCTGTGGTTTTCGGAATGATGTGCGCAGCCGCAAGGTGGCCTTTCGCCCAACTGTTTGGTTGTTCTGCGAGTTCTCCGTCCGAATTATAAATATGAACGGACACCTTTGCATGATCGACTTCTGTTCCCAGCCAGAACCAATATTCATTCCCTTTAAACAATTGTTGCCGCACCGCTTTCCTTTCACCCGAAGCGAGGTCGCCTGACCAGTAATCCTCGCGCACTTGAAATCCTTTTTTTACATAGGGTTCTGCCGCCAGAATAGCCCATGCCCGCGCGTACACTGTGGTAGGGTCCACCGAGGCGAAAATCGCAGGCGGTGGCACAACGATGGCCGCCAACAGGGAGGTCGTGCAGAGCAGGATTTTTGCTAAAGGGTTCACCCGAAATTTCTCAGTCTTTCTTGAAGATGTCGTTGCCAAACGCCAGACGTTACGCTGGGCAATCCATCAACCCGCCACAGTGCCGGCGTAATTGCCGCGTCCGTAAAGGGGCTGACTATACCAATCGTACGTGTACGGGTAATACCCTGAGCGGTATCCGTAAGCGGGGCCACCCTCGTAATCATATTGGTGACCATAGGGAGAGTAATACCCATACCGGTAATCGTACGGATAGTACCCCTCGCATGCGGTTAGCCTCACCGCGAGCACGCTCGTTATTGCGAGAATTGCCAGTTTGCCTTTCATAATTTTGGCTTTCATGACTTTTGCCCTCGATCTCACTAAACGAAAAGGCTGCCCAGGCTCATCCGTTTAGCGACGCTGAGTTTCGGAAAAATTTTACCTGCTCGTCAAGCACAATCGCCACAAACCCGAATCACCGACTCAAGTTCGACAAACGCAGTCAGCATTTCCTCCGAGTGCGCAATGAACCGCTTTCCGTCGTCGCGATGTGCGTCAACAATCCAAATTGTTTGCCCGTTGCAGTCCATGGCTGAGACACAACCCCAACTCCAACCGCGCTTCTTGAGATTGTCAGCAATCATTTCCCAGTACTTTACACCGCAGCCGACCAGCTTGAATTTATGAATACGTTGTCAATGCTGGAGGTGCGATGGCAAAGGAAATTAAAATCACATGGCTGCGTAAGCCGGAAGATCATGACTATACGGCAGCTCAGTCGTACCTGAGTTTATTGTACGATGAGCCCACTTCCGCCGTACACGTAGATAAGTTAAAACGGGCACCGATGGTTAAGTTCCAGGCCAAGGATATTTTTAGAGCATCAGAGCTGTCCTTGTTAGGTGTGAGCAATTTCCACGTTAAAGTGGACAGAAAGAAAATAAAATCGGGAAAGGCGTTGTCGCCGCTCTTGCTGATAAGGGATCCGGGCAACGGAAAGGTGATCATTGCCGATGGTTACCATCGGCTGTGTGCGGTGTACTCCTACGACGAGAATGCGGTGATTCCGTGCAAGATCGCGTAGAAGGGCGAACGAGGCGGCACGAATGGCCGATTCCAGTTCCACAAACGCGGTCAGCAGTTCATCCGCGTGCACAACGAAACGCTTCCCGTCGCCCAGCCCAAACTCCAACCCGCTTTGCTCAGATTGTCAGCGATTATTTCTCAGTATTGCATCATTCGCCGAATTTCATGGTGGTGAATAGGGCTTTGCCGAGCCCGGGCATTGAATGAAGCTGTGGCGTTTTGTGCTATGCACCGCAAGTCTGCGACGATCCACGGCAACTCGAATCACTTTAACTTTTTGGGTGCAGAAAGGGCAGGTCGTTTTCATGTAATGATCTGTGGGTACTGACCGGACATCGTCCTTCATTCTGCGCTTCACTGTCTCATTCTTAGGCGCAGCCAGCGAAGATTTAATTCCCATGTCTTTTCGAGTGCTCACGACACGCTTGCGAAGCGCTTGCCGAATCAAACGCGGTCAGCAACGCAATCGGCTACGCGAAGTTTTACTGCCGCTCACATGATGCTGTGATTCACGTTTACGATGATGCGGGCAACGTGATTGACACGCACGAGCAAACAGGTGGTTCCAGGGAGTTCTAAAGTCAGAACAAGGGCAACCGCCAGACCGTCCACATCCGATTACTATAAATGGAGGGAGGCGCACATTCTGAAAGCGCCGAGGAAATCCCTAGCAGGGAGCTTTCCATTCCCTCGTGAAACAACAAACAAGAAGGGAAAACTATATGAAAAGGCTTCTCTTAATTGCATTGGTGGCAAGTGGATTGGCTTTCGTTCCGCAGCGTTCTGACGCTCAGATTTCGGTCGGAATTGGCTATCCGGGCTACGGATACGGCTATTATCCGTATGGATACTACCGACCGTATCGGTACTATGGTTATTATCGGCCTTACTATTGGTACGGCGGGCACCGCTATTACCGCCACCACCGTCATCATTATTACTATCGGTACTAAGTTGACGTAGGACTTAAAGTCCACTGAGCTGGCTTGGAAGCGATTCTGGGCCAGCTTTTTTTGCCGATAACGGCGACCACCGGTCGAATCAGCATTGACAAAGACGGTGCGCCCTGATCAAGGTCACTCGCCCCGAGCATTTGGCACACCGGTATGAAGACGCTTGCGAACCGAATCCAACACGAATTGCAAGTTGGCCAGTGGAAGCATTGCGCTATTTACGAGAACGAATTGAAACGCCTCTGGCCGCAAAACGAGAAAGATCGAAAGGCAAAGATCGCGGCATTTGCGAAGGAATACGGATTCCGTCTGAGGTTCTATAGCGAGGGACTATGCGCCATCTTCGACGAATGGCCACGGCGGAAACGACCTTTGTAAATTCTTTGTCCGCTCAAATTAGAACGCGCCCCCCTGTGCCACCGACGAGCATTCAAGCCGAAAAAGAGGGCGGCTACGCTACACGGCGTACCATGATGGCCAAACAGTCTGCAGAGCTGCTTCAACGCGTCGCTTCCCAAATGACGAAGGCTTTTTCTCATTGCCACACATCGCTGGAATCGTTTCTGAAAGCCAAATGGCACATGATCCGGCCCCCTGCGCCACCGACGATTTCTACGCACGTTTACGAGGTTCGGCCACGAGCCGATAAACATGGCGTCGATCTAATCTCCGACGCTTTTCGTTTCGGTGCGCTGTGGTACGCCGGGCCAAATGCAGTCAGCAATGCAATCGGCTTTGCCAAGCATCGCAGCCGCTCACATGATGCTGTGATTCACGTTTACGATGAAGCTGGCAACGTGATCGAGACACACGAGCACAAGGGCGAGTTCAAGGAATGGTAAAGCTTTTCATCGAACTGGGCGTCTGTTCCTTGGTAACTTTTGTCGAGGGTGCAAGAGAATAAAAGAAAGCCGATGACATCTCGCGCCGCGTTAATGAAATCGTATGGAATCGTATGGAAACCATTCGAGATAACGGCCCCAACGACCGAGTAAGGAAAAAATGCCAGCGCGTTGCCGGATTGAAGGACCTGCTCAAAGAATGGGAGCTATCCGACAATGTTGATCCTGATTATCTTCGAGGACTGAGGGCGCGACTGGTATCTGTCAAGGATCCACTGAAAAACATGTGCGGCCGGGATGAATTAGAGGGAATCGACGATTGGTAGTTACTGAGCAAGCAGCAAATACTGGTAGTTTGGTCTGTGCTGCCTTACTGACTAATCAGAACGGTTTGCGGCGCAGGTTTGCCCGCTTCAAGCTGTGCGCTCACTCTCTGGATTTGCGACCCTCCTCTTTGAGCTGCGTAGTTGAGAGCTTCGATTTGCTTCTGCTGTTGCGGGTCGTTCCAAAGATTTTGGGTTGAGTATCCTTAGCGTGCCGGCGGCAAGGTCTGAGGCTTTGCGCTTGCGCGTTTCAGCAACCCGAACAGATCGCTGTCAGTAGAAAAGACGAGCGTCGTATCTTTCGTGAGAACTTTCCGATACGTGTCCATGCTCTTGAGGAAATTGTAGAATTCGGCGGCTTGCGGATTCTGGGTGTAAGCCTGCGCATAAATCTCGGTGGCTTTCGCGTCGGATTCGCCACGGATCTGTTGCACCTGACGGTAAGCGGTCGATTGAATTTCATTTAAGTCGCGTTCTTTTTGTCCGGCGATACGTGCTGCTTCCCCTTCGCCTTCCGAGCGAAATCGCTGCGCAATCTGCCCGCGTTCGCTCATCATTCGCTGGTAGATTCGACCGAGCACATCAGAATTGTAATTCACGCGTTTGAGCCGAAGATCGAGCAGCTCGATGCCAAACTCCGACAATTTCCCTGCCGCTTTCGTCTTAATCTCGTCCTCGATTTTCAATCGGCCGTAATCAATCGGCGGTAGGACTCCAATCGTTCCCAGGCCCGTTGGCACATTTTTTAGATTTTCATCGCGCAGCGGTTTGCGATTCTTGTCGATGCGAACGATCTCGATCAGGTCATGTTTGGCGACAGCGTTGCGTGTTTCGCTTCCAAGAATGTCTTCCAAGCGCGATTGTGCGCTTCGCTCATCGCGCAGCCGGACGAAATAGGTCTTGGCGTCGTTGATTCGCCAGCGGGCAAATGTATCGACATGAATGTAAGTCTTGTCCCGGGTGGGGATGGCAACGGGCGCGCCGTCCCATTCGAGAAATCGCTTATCGATCCGGTTGACTTCTTGAATGATGGGAAGCTTAAAGTGCAATCCCGGGTCCGTGATTGGTTCTCCCACAGGTTTGCCGAATTGCGTAATGATTACTTGTTCCGTCTGGTGAACGGCGAAGAAACATCCTTGCAACGCGCGTAAAAAGACGACCGCGAGGACGATCGACACGAGCCAAAGACAACCGCCCTTGCTCATTTCTTCTCCAGGGGTTTTCCGGTGAGCGGCAGGATCGGCAACAGATTTCGCATCGAATCGTCGATAATGATTTTCTCCCCGGTCGCAGAGAGCACGTCGCCCATAGTTTCGAGATAAAGTCGCGTGCGCGTGATCTCCGGCGCCTTGATGTATTGCTCGAGCATGGCATTGAATGATGCGACGTCGCCCTGCGCTTCATTGACGCGCTTGAATCGGTAGCCTTCGGCCGCGCGAATCGCTTGGTCGGCCTGCCCCTTCGCTCTAGGCACCGCTTCATTGTAATCACCGTTGGCGATGTTAACGGCGTTTTCGCGGTCTTGTTGTGCTTTGTTGACTTCATTGAAGGAGGCCTGGACCTCGGAAGGGGGGTTGACGTTCTTCAGTTGCACCTGATCGACGCGGACGCCGAGCATGTAGCGTTTCGATAGTTCCTGCATTCGCGCAAGCGCCGAGACCTCGATGTCTTGGCGGCCGATCGTAATGACTTCGTCCACCGTTCGGTCGCCGATCACTTCGCGCATCGCCGCCTCCGATAAATCGCGCAACGTCTGGGCAGGGTTACGGACGTCGAACAGATATTGCTTTGGATCGTCGATGCGGTATTGCACGACCCATTCGACAAGTGCGGCGTTCAAGTCGCCTGTGACCATTGACCTTTCTTCCTCCGCGTCTTTCGTCGGTTGGTCGGGATTTGTGTATCCAGGAGTCGTGAAGCCGAACTCAAGTTTCAATTGCCGCCGCGTAGGCACGACAATTACGTCATCGATCCCTAAGGGCAGCTTGAAATGCAGCCCTGGCTCGACCGTTTTCAAAAACTTGCCAAAGCGAAGAACGACCCCTTCGGATTCAGCCTGCACCGTGTAACACGCTGTCCATATCAAAACCACCAGAAGAATGACGATGACAAGACCGGTGATCAATCGCACTGGAAAACGCGGGAGATGAAAATTGTAAACGACGGGAGATTGGCTGTTCATGCTGGTTCGCGCGGGCGGACCTCATTCCAAATCTTCTCAACGGAGCGTAAACGAGTAAACCGTATTGGAAAGGCGAAAGTTGCTGTTTCCGATTCGCTTGGGCGTTCTCGAAACGCATCGGTTATCCAATCTAGCGTGTGCCTCTACCGTTTGACACGCTTCGACACCTGATGTTGGGGGTCCATAAACGCAGTCAGTATTTCCATCCGCTCGCACAACAAAACGCTTTCCGTCGTTGCGATGCGCATCAACAATCCAGGTTGTTCGTCCGTTGCAATCCGATTAGGGATTGTTGAGCACTGCGGCGCAGGTTTGCTTGCTTTAAGCTGGGCACTTAGTTTCTGGATTTGCGTTGCCTGCTCCATCTGCGGCGGGCGGCACATCCGTGTGCCGAGCTCAATGCGAAGTGTCTGTGCCTCCAGGGTAGAAACAATGAATTGGAACGAACTTCATTTATTCGGTCGGGGTCGGGTTGAACACAGCTTCAACACTTTAGTCGATCGCAACATTCGCGAAAGACGTCGAGAGGAGCGGCGACTGGCCGAGCATCGTATGACAAAGCATCAGCTCCAAGCGAGAAACTCCTGCGCTGCTGATGCCCGAAGCTACCGCGTTGCCTCGCGTCAATTTAAGCGTTGGCTGATCGCGATGCGAGCGGCTTGAAAAGAATTTGGCCGTAGCCGAACCAGCATGATTCCCGAGGAACAGAACAAAGTTCTGGACGCGTGGCACACCTCTGCGCGGTATTGGGACAAGCATCGAGTGCTGATCGAACAGATGTTCGCGCCATTAACGTCCGCTCTAGTCCAAGAAGCGCGGATCGGGATTGGCCAGAAGGTGCTTGATATCGGTGGGGGAAGCGGCGAGCCATCGCTCACAATTTCATGCATTGTCGGGCCAACGGGATCAGTAGTGCACACAGATCCTGTAGTCGGTATGGTCAAGGCTGCTCAGGCGGAAGCGGGCAGGCGCGGACGAACAAACATCCACTTCAGGCAATGTTCTGCCGATCAACTACCGTTCGCGGACCGTACATTTGATGTAGCCGTAGGCAGGTTATCAGCAATGTTTTTCGTCGATCCCGTAACTGCGGTGCGGGAGGCGCTGAGAGTGATTCGACGGGATGGATATGTCTCGTTTGCCGTCTGGGGTCTCGAGGAAGCTAATCCTTTCTTTTCGGCTGTCAGTGACGTGATAGACCGATTCGTGGAGGTTCCTCCACAGGATCCCGATACGGCAGATGCATTTCGTTTTGCCGCTCCAGGTAAGCTGGTTGGAATTCTAGAAAACGCTGGCGCTAAAAATGCGATCGACCGTCGGCTGAATTTTCAGATTAAGGCGCCGATCTCATTTGAGCAGTTCTGGCAGTTACGGACTGAAATGTCGGGAACTTTGCGGAAAAAAATGGCCGGACTCGCGCTCGCTCAACTATCAACCGTAAAGCAGGCTGTTGCCGATGCAGCGCGGAGATACTTTGCGAGCGGAACAATGAGTTTCCCCGCAGAGGCATTAATTGTCAGCGGCAGAAAATTCGCCGCATAGCGAACCGACGAGTCGACTCTCTGCAGGATCTTTGTCCGCTGGGTCTGTCGGGATTTCTATCAGCGGCTCTTTACAGATCGGCCAAAATGTTACGGGCCAAGAACGAGTTTCTCAAGACGCTTTCAGCGCATTTTCTCGACCGTGATATTTTACAATCAGCCTTTAGACGAATTGCCCGTCTCTCACCCCCGCGGCGAAAATTTCAGAGAGCAATTGTTTACCGCAAAGTCTTACAGCCGGTCGCATCCCGTTGTGATTCAAGTTGAGCAGGATTTCGCGTTGTTTGCCTCCGACATCGCTTTATCTCATCAGTGCGGCGATTAGACGCAGACACACGATTTAAGAGCGGAAGCAT
>CAWIYE010000001.1:0-130847 GCA_963840305.1 uncultured Verrucomicrobiae bacterium | reverse complement strand
CCTGATATGGTTTTCACGGCCAACGCCGGGCTGACGGTTGGTCGCAAATTCATCCCCAGTAATTTCCGCCACAAAGAGCGCGCCGGCGAGCAGCCGTTCTTCGCGAAATGGATGGAACAACGCGGCTACGAATTGGGCTGGTTGCAGGAAAATCTTTATTTCGAAGGCGAAGGCGATGCGCTCTTTAGCGGCGACGTGCTCTTTTGCGGCTACAAATTTCGTTCCGACATTCAATCGCACCGCGCCATCGCAGAGATGCTTGGCTGTCTAGCTATTTCCGTAGAGCTTGTCGATCCGCGTTTTTACCATCTCGACACCTGCTTCTGCCCGCTGCCCGACGGCGGGGCGTTTTGGTTTCCAATGGCCTTCGATGATTACGGCCAGCGCGCAATCCGTGAGCACGTAATCGATTTGATCGACGTTTCCCCTGAAGAGGCGATGCACTTTTCTTGCAACGCTGTCGTTCTCGGGCGCGACATCGTCCTGCCTGAAGGCGCGCCTCAGCTCGTGACCAAGCTGGAACATCGCGGTTATCGCTGCCACGCGTTGCCGATGAGCGAATTCATCAAAGCCGGCGGCGCCTGCAAATGTCTCACCATGTTCATGCCGCAAAGAGAGAGCGTGCCCTAAACACGCGCTGGCATCCCGAGCGCCGCGGGCAGTCACTTCCGTCGCTCGAGGATCATCGGCATGCCATATCGCGAACGCAAAGTGATATGTGGATCAAGCTCAATTCGGTGGCCCGGCACCAGCCGCATCCGCCACCGCCGGGCGAGCGTGGCTATCGTAAGCACACCTTGCATCCAGGCAAAGCCTTCCCCGATACATTGCAAACTGCCTCCGCCAAACGGAAAGTAGGAAAACTTCGGCCGCGCCGCGGCCGCTTCTGACGTCCAGCGCTCCGGATCGAATCGTTCCGGTTCAGGGAAGTATCGCGCGTCGCGATGTGTCACGAACGGGCTGACGTGCACATAAGATCCGCTGCGGATTACGAAACCATTTATCTTCGTATCTCGCACTGCCCGCCGGGTCATGAGCCAGACGGGCGGATATAGCCGCATCGATTCGGCGAAAACCATCCGTGTGTACCGGAGCCGGTCGCAGTCCTGCCCTGACGGCAACCGATCACCCAGAACGTGATCAACTTCATTGTGCAATTTCGTCGCCACCTCCGGGTTTTCCGCAAGCAAATACCACGTCCACATCAAGCCGGTGGCAGGTGTTTCGTTGCCGACCATGAAAAACGTCATTATCTGATCACGTATCTTCTCGTCAGTAATTCCCTTTCGCGATTGTTTGTGCAGGCGTACCAGCGTCGAGAGTAAATCCGGATCTTCGCACACGCCCTTTCGACGCTCGGCGATCATCGCGCGAATCTCCGTGTCGAGCTTCTCCGCAGCGCGTGCGAAGCGACGATGAGAAGGGAGCGAAATTTTCTCAAACTGCTTGGTAGCCAGCGCCAAATTGCTGAATCGAGTGGCGTGCAAAACCGTGACCAGTGCATCGCGCAACTCGGCAGCTTTCGAGCCGAAATCAACATTGAACAGCGCCTTTCCGCTAATGGATATGGCCAGGTCCGTCATCTCCTCCGCCATGTCCACAGTGGCGCCGTCGCGCCACCTGTCGGTCCATCGCGCTGATCTGATCAACCATTACATCGCCGAGCGCGACGATTCGTTCGCGATTAAACATCGGTTGCAAGAGAGCGCGCTGTTTCTTGTGCCTCTCGCCGCGGCAAGTCAGCAAGCCTGTCCCCATTACCCGTCGCAGTGGGCGGTGCACGCACCGACGCAGATTCTCATGATCAAGGAGGGCTGCGCGGATAAGATCGGGATGATTAAGAAGAAAATCGCTCTTACGACCAATCTTTATGTGGACGACGTCTCCGTGTTTGCGCGCTGCACGCGTGAGATAGCCAAGCGGATCACGATAAAGCGCCGCGTAAGCGAGCAATGGGTTTCTCGGTCCTGGCAGCTTCGCCGGGCAACCATCGATAGCCTCGATTTCTGACTAGAGCCATTTGTAGGGGAAGGCCTTACACTGGCAAATCCGCCAGAGGCCAGTCAAGGAAATAGGTCGCAGTCGGGGCACCGGTCGGAATGGCGCGACCGTGATGTCAGCGCCTGTTGGCTAGCTCTGTCTCTTCGCTGCAAGGGCGTGCTCTATTTTTTCCAACGGCAAACAATTCATCACGTCCGCCTTTGTTAGCCAACCCTTGCGTGCGATGCCAATCCCGAACCATAAATCCTGCAAACGCTCGGTGCGGTGCGCGTCGGGATTGATCACGCATTTAACGCCTTTCTGCTTCGCCATTGGCCACCAGCGCCAATCGAGATCGAGCCGTTTCGGCGCGGCGTTTAGCTCAATCCATGTCCCCGTACGTGCAGCGGCATCGAGAATCGCAGGCACATCGATTTTGTAAGGCTCGCGTTTCAAAAGCAAACGACCGGTCGGATGCGCCAGCATGGTCACGAACGGATTTTCCATTGCACGAATCGTGCGCAGCGTCATGTCCGCTTCGGTCAGACCAAGGGCAGAATGAACGGAAGCGACTACGAAATCGAGCTGCGACAAAAGTTCATCGGAAAAATCAAGCGTACCGTCGCGGAGAATGTCGCATTCCACTCCAGCAAAGAGACGGAAGCCGTCGAATTTTTGGTTTAGCTTTCGAATCGCCGCGAGTTGCGCCTGCAACTTCTTTTCATCGAGGCCGTGCGCCTGAATCTGGCTGTGGCTGTGATCCGCGATGCCGAGATACTCCAAGCCGAGCGCCTGCGCGGCTTCCGCCATTTCTTCAAGGGAGTTGTGTCCGTCGCTCGCAGTGGTGTGACAATGAAACGTGCCCCGCAGATTTTCCTTCTCGATTAATTTTGGGAGAGAATGTTTCTCGGCAGCTTCGAACTCGCCCCAGTTTTCCCGCAGCTCCGGCGGGATGAAATCGAGATCGACCGCCCGATAAAGTTCGGCTTCATCGCGCACCTTTGGAATCTTTCTTTGGCCGAATTTCTCTTCTTCGCCTTCGGATCAGGCGGCAACGGCGCCAAGCGGTACTCGTTGAGCGTCCAACCTCGTTTAAGCGCGCGGCTGCGCAGTTCGATGTTGTGTTCCTTGTTCCCGGTGAAATAAGCGAGCGCAAAAGGATATTCCGCCGTGCTCACCACTCGCAGATCACTCTGCACTCCGGACCGAAGTCGCACACTCGATTTCGTCGGGCCTTGAGCGATGATCGATTCCACTAGCGGATGGGAAACGAAAAATTTCGTGATCGCCTCGGGCTTTTTGGTCGCCACCAACAAATCGAGATCATGCACAATTTCTTTTCGCCGCCGATAACTTCCCGCGATCTCCACCTGTAGCGCGTCGGGATGCCCTGCCAGATCGTTTCTTAGCGTCTCGGCTTCATGCGCGACTCTGCCCGAGTTGAAAATAACCGGCGTGCCGGGTTCGTTCCTCGATCGCTTTGCAAATCTTCGCTTGCGTTGTTTCACCGAAACCCGGGCAATTCCGCCACGCGACCCGCCTCGCAAGCCTGGCGGAGCTGTTCGATCGAACTTACGCGCAACTGATCATAAAGGGCCTTGATTTTTTTGGCACCCAGACCGGGAATCGAGAACAATTCCAGAATGGCCTCCGGAAATTGCGCACGCAGATCTTCCAGGTATTTCAGCGAGCCAGTACCAGCAAGCTCTTTGATTTTGAGGGCGATGCTTTTTCCAATCCCCGGAATTTTCGCGATTGCTTCTTCATCCTGCAGATCCGGAATATTGCCGCCAAAGGTTTCGATCGCGCGCGCCGCGTTAACATATGCGCGAATTTTGAATGGATTTTCGCCTTTCAATTCGAGCAGCGCCGCGATCTGTTCCAAAGTGCGGGCGATTTCCTCTTTGGTCATCGCTTAAACCGTTAGCCCAGATTGCCTCGCCGTCGACGGCGAAGCGCCGCTGAACTGAATGTCAACAGTGCGGCTAAGGTGCGACCAAGTTCCAGCCGGCCATGGACCTCGCGCTCAAGGAAGAGCGTTAGGTTCGTTCACAACCACTTTGGACGACGGTTTATTCATTTCGAGCTGGGTGTTCGCTTTCTGGATTTGCGCAGCGTTCTCTTTCAGCTGGGCTGTGAGCGTCTCTATTTGTTGCTGTTGCTGCGTGACCGTTGCTCGCAAGTTCTGAACTTTCAGATCGAGCATGGCTTGTTTGGCGGCGTCGGGAATGGCTTGGGGCTGGACGCCTTTGGGAGAAGATTTACCGGGATTTCCGCCGCCAGGAGTAGGGCTAGGAATGGGCATTGTGCCCAACCTTCCATCGGGATCGACGTAGACGAGTAGGGCGTGGCCAAGCGGGTTCAAGTTGTCAACGTTCGCACCCCAGATGTTGTCGATATAGCAGACGTTATTTTCCTGGCCAAAGCGACTGTGCACACCAGAATGGTGGCCGATGATAATATTATCATCGACGGTGGTGATCCCAGACCCTGCCAGTCTGCCTACACAGACGTGCTCGCTGGTGTTCACGCTGTTCACGAGCGCCAGATTGCCGATTGCCGTGTTGTCGTTTCCGCTGGTGTTGCTCGCGAGGGGAAGACTACCAAGGGCCACATTGTTCAGTCCGTCTATGTTGGCAGTGAGCGCTTCCCAACCGATGGCCGTGTTGGAGCCGCCGGTGGTATTGTTCATCAGCGCAAGGTAACCGGCGGCAGTGTTGGAGGAACCGCTGTCGTTAAAGACGAGCGCGTCCGTTCCCACAGCAGTGTTCTGTGTGCCGCTGGTGTTGAGTAACAAGGCTGCCGCGCCGACCGCGGTATTGGAATCCGCGTTGTTTAGCGCTAGTGCCCCAGCGCCAACACCGGTATTGAAGTTGCCGGTGCTGTCGGTAAAGAGCGCACCCCAACCGAGCCCTGTGTTTCCAGAGCCGGTAGTGAGAGAAAGAAGCGCGTCGCATCCTTCCGCTGTCGTGAAGTTGGGATAGCACCCGTCCGGCGCAGGGGTGACCGCCCCCGCTCCTGGTAAAAGTGTAAGGCAGGCCAACACGGGCAGGATGGCCAGTAATATCGTACTTCGGTTTTTCATCGTTTCGTTTTGTTTCGTTTTTTCAGCTTTCCGTGAACTCTCGCTCAAGGAACAGCTTTGGGTTTGTTCACAATGATTTTTGCCGCTGGCTTGTTCATTTCGAGCCGGGCATTCACTTTCTGGATTTGCGTGACCTGCTCTTTAACCTGCGAAGTCAGCACTTCTATTTGGTTCTGTTGCTGCGAGATGGTTGCCTCCAGGTTCTGAACTTCGAGATTCAGCATGGCTTGCCTGGTGGCATCAGGAATGGCTTGGGGCTGGATGCCGGAAGGTTTACCGGGATTTCCGCCGCCAGGAGTAGCAGTAGCAATGGGCACTGTGCCCAACCTTCCATCGGGATCGACGTAGACGGGGCGGGCGACCCCACCCGCGTCGTCAACATTCGCACCATAGATGTTGCCGATATAGCAGACGTTATTTTCCTGGCCAAAGCGACTGTGCACGCCGGAATGGTGACCGATGATAATATTGTTATCGACGATGGTGATCCCCGACCCGGCCATTCTGCCTACGGTCACGTGAGTGTTCGGCGCTACGCTGTTCCCGAGCGCCAGATTGCCAATGATTGTGTTGTTGTTTCCGCTGGTGTTCCTCGAGAGGGCAAGAGTACCGAAGGCTACATTGTCCTGTGCAGCGACGTTGGCCGTGAGCGCTTGCCAACCGATAGCCGTGTTCGAACCGCCGGTGACATTATTCATGAGCGCAAAGTAACCGATGGCAGTATTGGAGTCACCGCTGACGTCACCGCTGCCGTTAAAAACGAGGGCATCAGTCCCAACGGCCGTGTTCTGTGTCCCCCTGACGTGGAGCAACAAGGCTGCTGCGCCGACCGCAGTATTGGAATCCATGTTGTTTAGCGCCAGCGCTCCACCGCCAACACCGGTATTAAAGTTGCCGATGGTATCGACAGCGAGCGAGCTCCAACCGAGCGCTGTATTTCCAGAGCCGGTGGTCAGAGAAAGAAGCGCATCGCACCCTTCCGCTGTCGCGAAATTGGGATAGCACCCGTCCGGTGTAGCGGTCGGTATAGAGGTTGGTGTAGGCGTTGGTGTAGGTATAGGCGTAGGCGAGGGCACCGTGCAGGTCGGGCAGCTGAATTGAATCCGATCGAAATCCGGGGCCCAGCTACCAACGATCGGATTATAGAACTTGAGCGTGTTGCAGCCGGTGTTCAAAGTGACTGTTGTTTGTATTGACCCGACAGTCTGAAACGAGCCAGTGGACGGAAAGCTCAAAGGAGTTCCTGGACCGCCGTTCACGCTCAGATAGGCGTAGCGCACCGCGTCTCCGTTGAGGTAGCAGATGCTCACGGTGTAATTGCCCGTTGCGATAGCACCAACGAAATTGAACTGGAGAGTGCCATCGTTGCTGCCCACGAAGCTTACCTTGGCTCCGCCGGAGCACGTCGGGCAGCTTAGAACGATGGCGCTTCCCCCCAGCGTGTTGTCGCTCGACTCCGCTTCATACGATTTGCATCCCGGTGTCGGCCTGCATGTCGCTGCCGACGCCGTGGGAGTTGGCGTTGCCGTCGGCGTCGCCGTCTGACAGAAGATGTCCCGGTTGAAAATCACCAGCGAAATCAGAATGATCGCGCTCCGGAGAACGTGCGCTTTAATGGAGGGATTAATTTGTTTTTTCATGTCGCGTGCACAGGGCACACATCATCGGGAAACACCCTTTTGCCGCGAAATGCGAAATTGCGTCAAGACTTTTTTGAAAAATCTTGGAAATCTTTCTCACGGGGATGGCCTCGCTGCTTCGCCGCCAAGAAGAGGTAACCACCAATTCACACGAATACACACGAATCAAAGAGCGGACGCCACGGATTACAGGTGAGCGATGATTTCCCAGCGCTTCACGTGATGCTCTGCGCTCAGGCCATGCCGAGAGATGCCAAAGTTGGTTCGTCGATTGCTGATGTAGCGTAAAGTCCGTGGTCGCGCTGGTAATTGGCAATCGCGTCCTGGGTGGCCGGATCTAATACGCCGTTAATCGGGCCGTGGTAGTAGCCTAGTTGCTGTAATGTGGCCTGAACATTGGCAACCACCTGGTCGGGTTCCAAATCGTTAAAGGCGTAAATCGGGCCATCGTACCCGTAAACCGCCTCAGGCTGATACCCCCACGCCGGATACCAGTAATTTGCGTGCCAGTAATACCAGCCGCCTAAGGCAAAAACGATGCGTGGGTAATGGCTTCTCCACCAATCTCGGTCATGCCAAGCCGCTGTGTACTTTCGAAACACGTTATATCTCGAGTCTCGCCATTCCTCGCACCTGGGAATGTGATTCCCTGGTTGGAACTTCAGATGCTCGATTCCAGGTGCAGCCGTGTTCTGCAGATCGAAGTGACGTGAAGGAAACGGGTGCACTCCTGCGTGTGAGGCAGCGGCGGAACCCGCTGTCGCCAGCCCATGCTCGCCCGCGGGTGCACGGGTTGTGGCTACACTTCCCGATGTTTCCACTCGACCGGTTTCCTTCCATTTGCGGTATTGCTCAGCGCTACGAAATCCCCGATCTTGAACATAGATTTCAGCCTGTTGCTCGCTGGTAAGCGGTCGAGCGGCGGGTTGAACAGCAGTAGCAGCCTGTGGAGCACCTCTCTGCGACTGCGGTTGGCCGGGTTGTACGACCTGTGTTGGATGACTCCGGGACGGAACTCCCGCTGGATGCCCTGCAGGAGGAGCTACGTGTTGGGGCGGTTGCGCGTGCTGGACATGCGTGCTGCCAGCGGTCGTCTGATGCGCGCCACTGTTTGTCGAATGTTCGCTATGTGTGGCGGCGTGTTGGGAGGTCTTCGCGTGGACCGTCTCTTTGGTTTGTTGTTTTTCACCGCGTGCAGCACACACGAGCGCGAAGCTACAGATCAAAACAAAAAACGGTCTCATGTCTTCGCATAGTGCCCCTTTTGCCTTCCATACTGCAACGACAAAATGATATGCCCGCCATGTCATCGGAAATTTTCCCGGCGGCGATGGTCGGGCGGTAAGTGGAAGCCCCGTTTTGCTACGGTGTCCTAAAGGTCTTGTCGCTACCGTACCTGGTTCCGCTGCTGTTGGTGGCGACAATGCGAAAATAATAGGTGGTGCATCTGCTCAACCCGATGATGTTGGCACCGGTATTCTGATAGCTGTTTCCGCCAAAGCTGTGACTGGCTGTGGTCAAGCCGTAACTGGTACTAGTGCCGTATTGGAAGTGGACGCTTGGGGTCAAGCCATGGGGATCAACTGTCCCGTTCAGTGTTGCCGAATGGCCGCCCATGTTCGTTGCCGGGTTCGTCGTAACGACTGGAGGCCCCGTCGCGCTAAGTGTAGTGAAGGTCCGGTCGCTGCCACGCGTGGTGCCGGCACTGTTCGTGGCAACAATGCGGAAATGGTAGTGGTATTCGCATTTAGGCCTCTGACATTGGCAGTGATGTTCTGATAGCTGTTCCCATTCTTGCTGTAGATGCGCTGTGGTGGTTAGTCCATGCAGATCAACTGAGCTATTGAGCGTGGCCGAAAAACTCGCGATTAAGGCGTAATCTGGCAGTTCACCCCAATCCGATCGAAATCCGGGGCCCAGCTATCAACGATTGGATTGTAGAACTTAAGCGTGTTGTTGCTGCCGGCATTCAAAGTGACCGCTCTGTGTATTGACCCGACGTTCTGAAACGAGCCAGTGGACGGAAAGCTCACGGGCGTTCCCGCACCGCCGTTCACGCTCAGAAGGGGTAGAGCACCGCATCTCGGTTGGTGTACCAGATCGTCACGACTTGTCCGCCCGGTGCGTTAGCAGTAATATGATTGAACTGGAGGGTACCAGAGTTGTTGCCAACGTAACCTACCTTCTCTCCACCGGAGCACGTCGGCCAGCTTAGAATTATAGCGCCGGTGTCTGGCTCGGGGTTACCGTTGCATCCGGCGTCAGTGTAGCCGCGGCTGTGGCTGTTGATGTTGGAACAGGGCTCGGGGTTACCGTTGCATCCGGCGTCAGTGTAGCCCTGGCCGTGGCTGTTGGTGTTGCAGGCGGCGGACGAAGTGTCGGCCGCGGCCGCGGCGTCGGCGTGTGTCTGGGCGCGACTGTGGCTGTTGGTGTTGGAGTCGGTGTTCGTGTCGCGGTCGGCGTGGCTGTTGCTGTAGCTGTCGGCGTAGGAGTGAACGTCGCAGTAGCTGTAGGCGTAGCTGTAAACGTGGCTGTCGCCGTTGCTGTAGCAGTCGACGTCGCAGTAGCTGTTGCTGTTGGAGTTGGAGTCGGTGTTTGTGTCGCTGTCGGCGTAGCAGTTGATGTGGCTGTAGGGGTAGCTGTGGGCGTCGACGTCGCAGTTGCTGTAGCAGTTGATGTGGCTGTGGCTGTCGCTGTAGGGGTGAACGTAGCCGTAGCTGTCGGCGTAAATGTCGCTGTAGCCGTGGCGGTAGGCGTTGCTGTAGCCGTCGCCGTAGGTGTTGAAGTAATTGTGGCCGTTGCCGTTGCGGTCGCAGTAGGGGTCGGTGTAAACGTTGCCGTAGCCGTCGGTGTAAATGTGGCTGTAGCTGTGGGCGTGGCTGTAGGAGTCGACGTCGTAGTAGCTGTTGGAGTCGGTGTTTGTGTCGTTGTCGGCGTAGCAGTTGATGTGGCTGTGGCTGTCGCTGTAGGGGTGAACGTAGCCGTAGCTGTCGGCGTAAATGTCGCTGTAGCCGTGGCTGTCCGGTGTCGGCGTTCGCGAGGCGGTAGGCGTTGCTGTAGCCGTCGCCGTAGGTGTTGAACTAATTGTAGCCGTTGCCGTTGCGGTCGCAGTAGGGGTCGGTGTAAACGTTGCCGTAGCCGTCGGCGTAAATGTGGCTGTAGCTGTGGGAGTGGGTGTCGGAGTGTGAGTAGCTGTCGGTGTTGGCGTCGGTGTGAATGTAGCGGTCGGTGTCGTTGTCGGTGTACCAGTTGATGTGGCTGTGGCTGTCGCTGTAGGGGTGAACGTCGCCGTAGCTGTCGGCATAAATGTCGCTGTAGCCGTAGCTGTCGGTGTCGGCGTTCGCGTGGCGGTAGGCGTTGCTGTAGCCGTCGCCGTAGGTGTTGAACTAATTGTAGCCGTTGCCGTTGCGGTCGCAGTAGGGGTCGGTGTAAACGTTGCCGTAGCCGTCGGCGTAAATGTGGCTGTAGCTGTGGGAGTGGGTGTCGGAGTGTGAGTAGCCGTCGGTGTTGGCGTCGGTGTGAATGTAGCGGTCGCAGTCGGTGTCGGTGTTGACGTTGCCGTCGCTGTTGGCGTGAATGTTGCCGTAGGTGTAGATGTTGGCGTGCGCGTAGCTGTCGGTGTTGCCGTAGGCGTGAAGGTGGCCGTAGCCATAGGTGTAGATGTTGCCGTTGCCGTAGCTGTTGGAGTCGCTGTAGGCGTCGCCCCGGTACAGGTGTAAGTGACTTTCAAGCCGTTCGTGAGCGCGCCAGTGCCACAGGAGAAGGTCGTGGCCGGGCCAGCGGCGCTTGCTTGGACGCCGCTTGTTTCCCCGCTACCATTATCAGCAGTCACCCCATAGAAGATGTCAAAGAAGCTGCTTAGGCCCTCGTAGAAGCGACCACTTCAAAGTTGGCAGTGCCGCTGCTGCCAGAATAAGCTGCCCGCCATTCAATGTTAAACTGCCGGTTGGGCGCCGTGCCCGTGACCGAGGTGAACACGCCGCAGCCACTGGCAAAATTCGTGCAATCCGCCGATATCTGATCGGTGGACAGATCGCCCTGAAACGGAAAAATAGTCCTGTCCCAACGCGGATCTGGCAAGGGCAAACAGCCATTGGTCGGATCAAATGTAGTACCCGTGAGGTTCAAAGAGCCATTCGAGCTGACGTTCGCAGTGGTAAAGGTGAACCCGTAAACGGTGACCGGGAATGGGAACGTAATGCCGGTGGTACAATCATCGCAATGGTTGCCTGTGTCGGTGGTCCCAGGGACGATGGCGCCCGTCGACAGTCGTCGTGGTATAGTCGCTGCACGGAGGAAGTGTCGGCGTAGGTGTAGGCGAGGCCGTTGGCGTTGGAGTCGGCGTAGGCGATGGGCACCCGGCGCCGAGGAAGAAGTTGAGTTGCAAACCGTCCATCAGCCCGCCCGCTTCGCACTCAAACTGGGTGAAGTGCGAGCCGGTGTCGCGCTGCGCGCCTACGGTAGCGTCCGAGCCATCGTCGCCATTCAGGGCGCCATATATGATTTCGAAGTTGGGCGTATCCTCGTGCAAACGCACCTCAAAGTTGAGGAGTGGTGGCCCTTCTACGCCGAAGGGGTTTTCCCGAAATTCGATGTTGAAGATGCGGTTGGGCGTAGTTCCCGATAAGGAGGTAAATACGCCTTGCCCGCTCGCGGTATCCTCATCGTGCAGGTCCTGCCACCATGGAGCGATCAGATCGTTCATGTTGACGCTGGGCAGGCAAGTGTTACTGAAATCCTGATCGTTAGCACCCGTAAATTGCAGGTTGCCGTTTGATGAGATACCAACTGAAAAGAAGATCTGGTCGTAGAAGGTGACCGGGAAGGGCAAAGCGATGGGCGTAATGCAATCGTCGCAATGGTTGCCGGTGTCGATGGTGCCGGGCACGATGGTACCGGTGGTGGTGGTAATCGTATAATCGTTCGGCGAGCACGTAGGCGTGGGCGTAGGTGTCGCCCCGCCACAGCTGTAACGGACTTTCAACCCATTGGTGAGGGTCCCCTGGTTGCACGAGTAGGTGGTCGCCGGGCCGGCGGCGCTTTGCTGCACGCCGCTTTCTTCCGAGCTGCCATTGTCAGCAGTCACCCCATAGAAGATGTCAAAGAAGCTGCTTTGGCCCTCATAGAACACCACTTCAAAGTTGGCCGTGCCGCTTCTGTTAAAATAAGCCGCACGCCATTCAATGTTAAACTGCCTGTTAGGCGCCGTGCCGGTGACCGAAGTGAAAATGCCGCAGCCATTGGCAAAATTCGTGCAGTCGGCCGATGACTGGTCGGTAAGCAGGTCGCCCTGATAGGGTAGAACAGCCTCGAGCAGATTGGGATCCGGCAAGGGACAGGATGTCATCGAATAACTGGTATCGCCGGTAAACTGCAAATTGCCATTGGAGCTGACGAGCGCACTGTTAAAGCTCGACCCGTAAAGGAAGACGGGGAATGGGAACGTAATGCCGGTGGTGCAATCATCGCAGTGGTTGCCTGTGTCTGTGGTGCCGGGCACGATGACGTTACCGGTCGTAGTCGTGGTGACATAGGCATTGCACGGGGGAATTGTCGGAGTCGGTGTAGGACTTGCTGTGGGCGTAGGCGTGGGCGACGCGCAGGCAGAGAAGTTGGCCGTCAATTGCTGACCGGAGCTGACTGGCGGGAATTGCCCACCTGTGGTATCGCACCCGTACTGCGTGAAGGTGACGTTATCCAGCTTCACCCCCACCACCAACGAGCTATCGTTGACAGTCGATTTGGGGTTGATGGTGTTGTAGATGTAGCGGAAGGGAGGCGAACCGTTCTCATTCAGGGCGATCTCGAAATTGACTGCCTGGCCCGTCGGAAAAGCAAAATAGGTGGCCCTGAACTCGACGTAGAAGACGCGGTTGGGCATCGTGCCGGTTGTGGTGGTGAACACGCCACTATTCGTCGTGTTAGTGACCAAGTCGCACCAATAAGGCGCCATTATGTAAGTGCCCTGGGTGCTCGGCCAGCAGGTGACGTCAAACACGGTATAGGGAGTGCCAAACTGCAATGAGCCGTTGGAGTTGACCGCGGCGCTGTTGTAGCTGTTGCCATACAGCGTTACTGGGAACGGAAGTGAAATGGTAGTGTTGCAATCGTTGCAATGATTGCCGGTGTCGGTTACTCCCGGCACGAATGTACCCGTGCCCAAGGTGAACGTGTAAGAACCGGGGCAGACCGTCGGAGTTGGTGTAGGTGTATCAAGAGAAATGTCCCCGGTGTCACGTGGTGGCAGTTTGTTCGCCAGGATGGGGACAGTTCCGCCGGCAGGCACCAAGCCGGGCGCGGCGATAAGGCCGCGCAGGTTTGTGACGTTCGCATGCAGGAGGACGGTACCTCGTGCCACCCGTCCACTTGTCCCACCCGTGAGGACACACTGCGAGATTCCCGCGCCCGGGGCGTAGGCGAGAAAGGCGTCAAAGGCGCCATCGGCGGTGGCCGGCAGGCTTCCAGCGGCACAACTGGAGATGGTAACGGTTTCACCAGCTTGAAAGCCCTCGCCGACGAGCGATACGGTTCCGCCGACTGCTGAATCAAGCGTCGCGCGGTCAAAGAACACGCGGGCGGCATTTTGGTCGCCCACCGGTGGCGTACCGGCATCGGCGCGCTCCTCGAGGCTGACTCCGGCCATACTCCCGGTTGTCCCGGTGTCGGCGCTGTAAACCGCGGACGTGTCCCCGTTATACGCCGGAGTGAAAGTCGCAAAGAACCTTCCGCTGGCGTTTGTGGCAACGGATCCTTGAAAGACCCCGTTCCGGTAAAGTGTTACGGTAGTGCTGGTGCTGGGAGGATAACCCCAGCCATATAAGTAGAAGTGACCCGAGGCGGTGGTGTTGATGGCGTGCGGCGCTCCTGTAACGCCCGGCAGATACGGCCCCGTCGGCGCGACCTGGACGACTCCGCGCGTCTCCTTTCCGCTCGTCAGGCCTTTCTGGTCGATGGTGACATAGCCGAAGCCCGCACCTGTGCTTATCCCGACGGCAACGACACCGTCTGCATTTGCAGCAAAGGCAGCCGCGAGGACGCCATTGATATAGAACTGTACGCTCTCCATGGGACTCCAGCCGGAGCTGAGGGTACCGAAGGCGGCAGTCGTGTTTTGGTTGACGACCTCGTTGGTCATACCCAGGAAAGCCTTCCCAGTGCTTATCGCCGCGCCTTCCGGGAGAGGAGCTCGAGAAGAGCCGTGAAGAAGGACTGGAACGGACGTCGGATGGATATTTAGCGCAGCCAAGTCGATAAGGCCGTCGCCCTCCATGTTCTGGATCGTGCCAACGGCCGGCACGCCCACTGGCTCTGGCGACTTGATCCCGACAAATGTCGGGATGCTTTGCTGGCCGACCGATTGATTTTGCGTCTCGACCAATTGATTTGGCCGCGCGAAGACCAGCAGCGCCAGGAGGACGCCGATTGCGCAAAAAGCAAAGCCGATTAAAAAACGCCGACTAAAGAAACCAGATTGAGCAGTGCGTTTGGGTGTCATCAGGAAAAAGCTATGGGCGTCGTATCGCGCAAAATGGCGACAAGTGAAAGCAGAATGAGCGCGCTCCGGACAAGGTGCGCTTTGATGGAGGGATTAATTTGTTTTTTCATGTCGCGTGCACGGGGCACACATCATCCGGAGAACACCCTTTTACCGCGAAACGCGAAATTGTATCAAGACTTTCTTGAAATTTTTTTCGGAAGCGATGGCGTCGCTGATTCGCCCCAACAAAACTGAAGTTAAATGGCACAATTATGGCGCGAGCAGGGTCCAGCCGGCCGGAAGCGTTGGGCCGTATGCAGCGCTGAGGTAAACATTGTTGTTCAGATACCAGATCGGAGTTTTCGCCACTGCTTCTTCGTCCTGGAGATCTACAAAATGCCGGCGATTTCACTTTTGGTCATCGCTTAAACCGTTAGCACCCAGATTGCCTCGCCGTCGATGCCGCTGTGCGGGTTCCGCTTGCGTTCGCGAACCGCACAGTCGCTATCCGCTACACGCTACCTCTGCTGCTAAACGCACGACCCGGAAGCGTCGTCGGGCCGAAGCGATGAACTCTCTTTCAACGAAGAGCTTTAAGGTTTGTTCGCTACCACTTTGGCCGCTAGCTTGTACATTTCGAGCTGCGCGTTCGCTTTCTGGATTTGGGCGGCGTTCTCCTTCAGTTGGGCTGTGAGCTTTTCCATTTGTTGCTGTTGCTGCGCAAGCGTTGCCCGCAAGTCCTGAATTTTGAGATTCAGCATCGCTTGCTGGCCAGCATCGGGAATGGCTTGGGGCCGGATCTCCTTGGGCGAAGATCCACCCGGTGCCTCCATGGCCACCGTGCCTAATCTTCCATCGGAATCGACCATCACGGCCATTGCCGTCGCGGCGGAGACCGGCGCGCCGTGGATGTTGTCGATATAGCATCTGTCACTTTCCTGGCCAAAAACACTGTGCACGCCGGAGTGATGGCCAATGATGATGTTGTTATTGGCGGTGGTAACACCAGAGCCAGCCTCTGTGCCTATGCACACGTGATCGCTGGTGCTTTGGCTGTTCATCAGCGCCAGATTGCCAATGGCCGTGTTGTTGTTTCCGCCGGTGTTGGCAGTGAGCGCTTGCGAACCGATGGCCGTGTTGGAGCCGCCAATGGTATTGTTCATCAGTGCAAAGTAACCAGTGGCAGTGTTGGCTTCACCACTGCCGTTAAAGACGAGCGCATCAGTTCCAACGGCCGTGTTGTTTGAGCCGGTGGTGTTGAGTAACAACGCTGCAGCGCCCACTGCAGTATTGGAACTTCCGTTGTTGATCACCAACGCTCCGGCGCCAACACCGGTATTGAAACTCCCGTTCGTATCCAAAAAAAGCGACCGCCAACCAAGTGCCGTATTTCCAGCACCCGTCGTGAGAGAACTCAGCGCATCGCAGCCTTCCGCTGTCGTGAAGTTGGGATAGCACCCGTCCGGCGCAGGAGTGACCGCCCGCGCTCCTGGTAAAAGTGTAAGGCAGGCCAACACGGGCAGAATGGCCAGTAATATCGTACTTCGGTTTTTCATCTTTTCTTTTGTTTCGTTTTTCAGCTTTCCATGAACTCTCGCTCAAGGAACAGCTTTGGGTTTGTTCACAATGATTTTTGCCGCCGGCTTGTTCATTTCGAGCCGGGCATTCACTTCGTGGATTTGCGCGATCTGCTCTTTAATCTGGGCGGCGAGGATCTCTATTTGCTGTTGTCGCTGCGTGATCGTTGCCTCCCACTCTTGAACTTGGAGGTTGAGCATAACTTGCTTGGCGGCGTCGGGAATGGCTTGGGGCCGGATGCCTTTGGGCGAAGCTCCATCCGGGCTGGGTCCATCGGCGGCCACCGTGCCCAATCTTCCATCGGAATCGACCAGTACCACAGCAGCGGTCGCCACGGAAACCGGCGCACCGGAGATATTGTCGATATAACATCTGTCACTTTCCTGGCCAAAAACACTATGCACACCCGAGTGGTGGCCGATGATGATATTATTACTGGCGTTGGTAATACCAGACCCGGCCTGTGTGCCTACACACACGTTGTTGCTCGTGGTTTCGCTGTTCATAAGCGTCAGATTGCCAATGGCCGTGTTGTTGTTTCCGCTGGTGTTGGCAGTGAGCGCTTCCGAACCAATGGCCGTATTGGAATCGCCCGTGGTATTGTTCATCAGCGCAAAGTAGCCGGTGGCAGTGTTCGAAGAACCGCCGTCGTTAAAGACAAGCACATCAGTTCCAACGCCGGTGTTTTGTGCGCCAGTGGTGTTGAGCAACAACGCTGCAGTGCCCACCGCCGTATTGGAAGTCCCGTTGTTAAGCGCCAGCGCTCCACCGCCAACGCCGGTATTGAAGCTGCCGGTTGTATTCGAAAAGAGCGACTGCCAACCAAGCGCTGTATTTCCAGCGCCGCTCGTGAGAGAGTTAAGCGCATCGCATCCTTCCGCTGTCGTGAAGTTGGGATAGCAGGCCTCCTGTGTAGGTGTTGGTGGAGTCGCCAAATCGTATCCGATAACGTCGAGGTTGATCCCTTCTGGCGATGTGGCCGTGACATCGGAAGATTGTCCGGTGCAGGCAAACGCGTTTTGCACATACGGATGCGACTGCGGACAATTCTCGCTCAGCCAATCCCCGGAATCGCCTTGCGGGTCCTGATTGAAATCGACAATGTCCGTGACGCCGCTATTGATCGAGAAATAGCGCGTACTGTTGGAAGTAAGATTGCGGACGCCAGCCGACGACCAACTAAACAGATCCTGCGGCCAGAGATCGCCACCGGGATTAGGGCCGCTTAAGCGCGATGCAAAACCCATGACCTCGTCTATTTCGTGCTCAGTCAAACGCTGCGCGTCGTAGTTGCCCGCACTCACAGGCCGCGTGAACTGATATGGCGACGACGAATTGAGCGTAACGATTCCATCGTACGGCCCGCCGATTGTCCCGTTCGCAGATAGGTTCGGCGGCGTGTTCAGGCCTATTGCGCGGCCATTTGCGCTTTGCACGTTTACATTTGGAGATAGCGCGGTTCCTGGCAGACTCGAATTCGCCAGGTCGTCGTTACTTGTACGTGCGTCCCCTTGCAACGCATTGACGTAAGTGTCCCATGGAATCGTATAATAAAGGTAGGTGCTATGCGCGATTTGGCCCGCCGGAAGCGGGTCGCCATTTGGCAGCGTCGTTGCATAGCGAAAACGAATCTGGAGCGTAACAGAATCGGTGAACAACGATTCGTAAATCGAGATGGCCCGGTTGATCATCCCCTCGATGGCTGCCGCGTTGGGATTGCCAGTAATGGAACTATCGAAGGTTGCGTTAATGATCAGTCCCGTGGCGGGCACCGTTGTGTCCGCGCCTGCATGCGAGTAGCTACCTGCACCAATACTGGTATAGGGGCGGACCCGGTAATAGTAGGTGATCCCCGGGTTTAATCCGCTCACCACGCGACCAATCACGTTTCCAACATCCAAGTCGTGGTAGCCGTTTACGAAGTCACTGAACGAATCACTCGTAGAAACATCCAGCAGATAACCGTTCGCCCCGGTTACTCTCGACCAGTTCGCCATAAAGCTGCTGCGTGTGGGCGGCGCTGAGGAACCGGCTTCAAGCTCCGCCGCAGTTTCGCCGGCGTTTGGCACTTGGACTGCCGCTGTCCACTGTCCCCGCGTCTGGTGCGTACGAACAGCAGCTGGGAATGGTACGCGGGCATCGGGATTTTGACCTGGCAAATTGCTATTCGCCCTGAGGGCGGCCAGTGTTAACGCGACTGCCCCAAAAATCGTTGCGGACTGCATCATCGAAAAGCCGGCGTTCCGTATCATCTCGCAACGAAAGCTGCCCAATGCAGCGGGTATTATTTACTGCACATGGCGAAAGACAAAAGCAAGCAATTCCGATTGCTACGGTTTGGGAGCGTCACATCCGCCCGCGGCGCTGATAGAATTGGTAGCGATCGATGATCGACTCGATGTACTTGCGCGTCCCGGGAAAATCGATGTTCTGAAGAAACTTCTTCACCGGTATATCGGCGACATCGTTTCCGCCGTTCCATCGCTGAGCGCGACTGGCGCCGGCGTTGTACTCCGCCAGCGCGAAAGGAAGCGGATCGGCCTGATGTTCCCAGTGTTCGATCGCACGATGCAAATACCAACTGCCCGCCTCCAGGTTTGTTTTCGGATCGAAAAGCTGTTCCACTTGAAAGCCGGCGATTTTATTTTCACGCGCCCATTCGTTAGCCGCTTTTTCGCTCACTTGCATAAGCCCGCGTTCTCCGTGGCTGCCATGTTTTCCCGGATCGAACCGGCTCTCGCGCCAAACAACCGCCTTCACCAGCATGGGATCGAGGTGATGTTTGACCGCGACGCCGCGAATCAGGGGATCGTATTGTTGAAACCGTGCCGGGCTCATCCATTCGTAGAACGTGTAAACCGGATCTCCCGATCGCACCCCGAGGTAAGCAAAACCTGCAGCCAGCGCCAGCAGCACACAGAGGATCAGTTTGAAGAGAAATCGGATCATTCAGTTCATGCTACAATAGACCGATTCGACGAGCATGCATCAACGAATCATGAGCCATGAGATAAAGCCCAATTACGTTCGTGTCGTCGTTGATCGTGCGATCCATCGCGAACTCGATTACTCGGTGCCGGAAGAGCTCGCGGACCGCATCGGCGTCGGCTCGCGCGTGCGCGTGCCTTTTCGCGACAAATCTGCGCTCGCCACGGTCGTGGCCGTTCCAGAACGCAGCGAAGCAAAAGGGATCCGGCCCATCGAACTGGTAATCGGCGAAGCGCCAGTCTTGAGCGAGCAATTGCTCGAACTGGCGAGATGGATCAGCGCCTACTATTGCTGCCCGATCGAAACCGTCATGCGCAGCATGCTTCCGCAAGTGATCCGGCGCGCGGAAGTCGGGTGGAAAAAACAGTTGTTCGTCCAGCCAGCGCAAAAAATCGACAGCGGCGTGCTCGAGAAACTGCGAAAGCGCGCCCCGCGTCAGGCGGAGCTTTTGGAAGCAATCTCGCAATTGAAAGCGCCGATGCGAGCGGCTCAGCTTCTACGGCAAACCGCCCTCGATAATCAGACCCTGCGGGCGCTGGCGAAACGCGGTCTCGCAGAGATCCGCGAGGAAGCAGTGGTTCGCGATCCGCACGCAGACGAGCAGTTCATCGCCACGTCGAACCTCACCTTGAACGAGGAGCAGACGCGCGCACTCAAGGAAGTCACGCCAGGCGCTCGAGTCGCCCGAGAACGCGCGTCCGATTCTGCTCCACGGCGTCACCGGCTCCGGTAAAACGGAAATTTATTTGCAGGCGATCCGCGCCGCGCTGGATCGCGGGCGCACTGCCATCGTTCTCGTCCCGGAAATTTCCCTCACGCCGCAAACGGTCGAACGGTTCAAGAGCCGGTTTGCCGATGTGCAGGACGCGGTCGCCGTGTTGCACAGTCATTTGTCCGAAGGCGAGCGGCACGATGAATGGCACAAAATTCATTCCGGCCGCGCACGCATCGTGATCGGCGCGCGCAGCGCCATTTTCGCGCCGCTGAAAAATCTCGGCCTCATCGTGGTCGATGAGGAACACGAGACAACCTACAAACAGGAGGAAGCGCCCCGGTATCACGCGCGCGATGTCGCGGTCGTGCGCGCGAAGATCGAGAAGTGCGTCGGTCGTTCTCGGGCAGCGCCACGCCGTCGCTCGAAAGTTATTACAACGTCTCGCGCGGCAAATATCAGCTCGTCACACTCACGCAGCGGGTGGACGAAAAGCAGATGCCGCTGATGCGCATCATCGATCTGCGGCAGGAACGCCGAAAGGAAAAGAAAGCCGCGATTCTGTCGGGAAAATTATTGCAAGCCATTGCCGATCGTTTGGAAAAACGCGAGCAGACAATTTTGTTTCTGAACCGGCGCGGATTTTCCACGTCGCTGCTTTGCAGCAATTGCGGCGAAGCGCGCAACTGTCCGAATTGCAGCGTTGCGCTCACGTTTCATCGCCATCCGGCAGTCGCGGGACGGTTGAGTTGTCATTTGTGCGGGCATACCGCCGCGGTCCCGAAGAAATGTCCGGCGTGCGGCCAAGACGCGCTGATCTATTACGGCTTCGGCACCGAGAAAGTGGAATCAACAGTCGCGCAAATTTTTCCAAAAGCTGTCGTGTGTCGGATGGACGCCGACTCCATGACGCGCAAGGACGCGTATCGCGAAACTTTACGAAATTTTCGCACTGGCAAGATCGACATCCTCGTCGGCACGCAGATGATCGCGAAAGGTCTGCACTTTCCAAATGTGACGCTCGTCGGAATCATCAACGCCGATCTTGCGTTGCATCTGCCAGATTTCCGCGCAGGCGAACGCACGTTTCAGCTTCTCACGCAGGTCGCCGGACGCGCTGGGCGCGGCGAAACGCCGGGCGAAGTTTTCGTGCAAACCTACACGCCGTTTTCAGTCCGTCCATTCAATTCGCACGACACCACGATTTCGCCGGCTATTTCCAACAGGAACTTGAGTTTCGTGAACGCTGCGATTTCCCGCCGTTCAAACACGCGATCCTGATCACGGTGCGTTCCGCGCACGAAGGTCGCGCAAAACTTTCGGCCGAAACGTTGAAGCGCCGTTTGAAAGAAGCGCTGCCCGAAGAATTCATCCTGGGCGACGCAACGCCCGCGCCACTGGAAAAACTACAAGGCCAATTCCGCTTTCACATTTTGATCCGCGGCGAAGCCGAAGAATTTCGCGCCTGAGCCGCCTCGTCCGCGAAACCCTCGACAAACTGCCCTTCCCCGAAGACGTCACCGTCACCGTCGACGTCGATCCTTATCAGTTGCTGTAAGATACGCTGTGGAAGTTTACGACGAGCTCGAAAATCATGGCGCAGGGGAAGCTCGGGCTCGTGATCCAGCGGTAGACGATGCTATCCAACGCCTTCGCGGTTTCTTTCGAGAGTGGCCGCAACGGTTATTCTATTCAACGCAAATTGAAACATCTTTTGAGCGCGAGTTCTTTCACTGGATCACAGGCAGAGCCTTACTCGAGCTGGCGGAGGCTTCAACGCGTCCAGCGTGTCGCCAGGGCCGTTCAGGGTCAAACAATAAACTTCTACGCGAGTCGCAAGCATCGGTACCTCCGACGGGAATTGAAAGCGATGATCGAGGTTCTCGATCGCGTATTCGATCCGGACTTCACACATGCCGTTGGCCGTCACGGCGAATTAATGTTCGACGCTGCTCGGCGTTTGCTGGCAAGGCTCACATCGCCCGGCTGCGGAGCGACGGTACAATACAACCTCGGCTCGGCGGCATATGACAACGGATGGCGTGATCGAAAAGAATCCAGCAGCGCGAAACGCCTCCAGCGTCGGCAGCTGATAAGTGCTGCTGTGGTGAGGCCGTGTAGCAGGTTCGTTCTCACGCGGACGGGATCACGACCTTCTATTGGCTGATGGAGGACACTGATCTCTCGTCGCCGGGATTCTCACGCAACAATTGGCACACGAAGGTTGTCAGACGCCAGCGTATCGGGACCTCGTAGATATCCCATGCCTGAGGTTTATTGCAGCACTCATATTACACTTTCACCCTCATCAATGTTTGAGCGCTCCAGCGGACGACGACGTATCGCGTTTCTCAGGATTACTTGCCCTCCTCCCACCGGAGGCAATACGCGGCCGTACTCCGACGTTTTGCCCCGCATGTCGAAGTAGTGAAACGCCTCGAGAGCAACTTCGCTAATAGCGCGCTCGGCGGCTTTTTCGTCCCGGTCGTAAGCGGTCATCACGCTTATCGCGAACGGACGATTCCTGGCGAACACGATTCCTGAATCCGTTCGTATGCCGTCCAAAGTTCCGGGCTTATCGGCAAGTTCGACGTCCGCCGGCAATTCGTACGACAGATAGCTGTCTTTCTTCAAAGTCTTCAATTGTTTGATGAGCGCGTCGGTGAGTTCCTTGTTCAACGCTTTGCCTTTGTAGATCATTTCCAACAGCCGCGCCATCTCCTGTGGCGTCGAAACGTTTTCATTGCCACGTTGGGCAGCTGCGATGTCGATCATTTTTCGACGCAACATTGTTTTCGTTAGGCCAAGCGTGCGCAGGGTCGCGTTCACGTTCTGCATCCCAACGCGATCGATCAAAACATTCGTCGCCGCATTGTCACTCACAGCGACCATGAATTGCGCCAGGTCGCGATTGGTAACGCGCGTTACGCCAGCCGTAAGACCAGCCATGATTTGGCTGTCTTCGACCAGGTCTTTCGGATCGAAGGTGTAAATGTCATCCAACTTTGCTTTGCCTTTGGCCCCTGCGTGGGCTTCCTGGTCCTGATGATATAATTCAAGCAGAATCGCAATTTTGATTGAGCTCGCAGTGGGAAAAACGCGGTCCGCATTGCGCAAAAGAATTCGGCCATCGGTGAGATCGAGAATGGCTACGCCCATCACGCCATCGAGCCGCGCAGCGATTCCTTCAATGCGCGTCTCGAGCTTTTTCCAAAACAAATCGCTGCCGGTATCGCGGGGTGTCTCGGGTTTCTGTTGGCCAAAAGTGCCTGTGGCCAATGCGAGCGCAACAAAGAATCCGACGAGTCTCATCGCAATGATATTGCCCGGAGCACAATCGCCGCGTCGAGATTGATTTTGGACCGTGGCGACGTGTTCTCGGCTGGAACCTAAACAAGTCGTTGAACGCAGGGCTAGCAGGCTCAATAGTCGCGTTCGAAGGCGCATGAACTCGTCCGTCGCGTTGCCGGCGAAATGGAGGTGCTCGAGAATCGGCGACGGAGTTAGGCGTGCTCGATTTTCTCACGCGCCCGAAAATGCCAGGCGACAGCGCGGCCGCTGAACGGATACGTTACCGGCTAAAAGCCGCCGGTGTACAGAACCACGTTTCCAGAACTACTTCCCCCCGCTGAAAAAATGTAGGTCTGCCCGCTTTGTGCATTCAAAGCCATTTCCCATGGAATCCCTAGCGAACGGGTCGCCTGCACTGCTAAAACATGCCGGCCGGGTGTCAGGACACCTTCATAATCGCGGGCGTATCCAAGCGTTGCAGTTGGCTTGCCATCGATCCACAACTGTACGATCGTTGTTCACGCCCAGATTTGGCATTCGTGTTATGATCAAACGCGCAGGGGCTTGGCTTGTCGCTGCGGCGTGAGATGAGCGCGGTTCGGCACCGATCGTCTGACCGGCCACGAACGCACTACAGAACAGTGAGACGATGAGCAGAAGGATCGCGCTGCGGGTACTGTAATTATGTATCTTCATAGTTGTGTTACTCCATGGCTGAATTTTCGTTATTCGTTAACTGATTGGAAATCACTGAACGCGTGGTGGGAAATCCAAAGCGGCCGTCCAGAATCAAAGTTCCTGACCCATCTGTGACCGCTGTAAAACCGTAAGTCTGGCCGCTTTGCACAGTCCACGGGCAGTTGCCAGGGCATCGGGCCACCGTGCATTGGGACTCGCCAGCGCCGCTAAAACATGATGACCCGGCGTCAGGAAACCTTCATAGGTGTGGCCATATCCAATAGATCCAGCCCGCTGGCCATCGATCCACAACCGGACGATTACGTTGACTCCCAAATTCGGGTTGCGCCTTATGATTAAACGGGCAGGCGCCTGGCTTGTCGCGACGGCGTGAGATGACCGTGGATCGGCAGCCGTCGCCTGACCGGCGGCAAACGCACTAAAGAACAACGAGACGATGAGCAGAAAGATCGCGCTGCGCAGATTGTAGTGATGTATCTTCATAGTTGTTACTCTCCTACGCTCAAGCTTACCATTCGATAAAAGCGCGCTTCAAGCTGTGTCGCATTCTGCTTATCAATCATCTCCAGTTTAATTCGCTGTAGTTTATTCTTGTCCCTTTTTCAAGGTATTGATGACCACGGAGACGAACCAAACCGTACCTCACCTGGTACGCACGCTCAAACTGCGCGACCTAATCCTGTTCAATCTGGTCGCCGTCCTGGGTCTGAGGCATCTTGGAACCACGGCGAAATTCGGTCCCGGGTCATTGCTGATGTGGTTCATCGCCGCCGTCTTCTTCTTTATTCCGCAGGGATTGGCCGTGATCGAGTTGTCATCACGTTTTCCAAAAGAAGGCGGCATCTATTTCTGGACGAAACGCGCGTTGGGTGAAGGTCATGGGTTTTTGTGCGGCTGGTGTTACTGGATCAACAACGTCCTCTATTACCCGAACCTGCTGATTTCGGCGGCGGTCATCGCGACTTTTATTTTCGGCAAAAATGCAAGCGGGCTGAGTGATAATTGGGCGTACGTGCTGCCGGTGACGCTTGGGACGCTCTGGATCGCGGTCGTGATGAATATTGTCGGCCTCGGCACGGGCAAATGGTTGCAAAACGCTGGCGGCGTCGGCACGTTCATCCCCGGGCTCATCCTGATTTTGTTAGGCGCTTACGGCGCGATGACCGCTCCACCCGCCAATGAACTCAGCCTGGCGACTTTGAAGCCCGATCTGAGCAATCTCCCGGCATTGAACTTGCTGGCCTCGATTGCGTTCGCGTTCGCGGGGTTGGAGTTGGCCTCGACGATGGCTGACGAGGTCGAAAACCCACGACGCAATCTCCCCCGCTCGATTTTCATCTCCGCGCCATTGATCGCCGTCGTCTACATTATCGGAACAGCAGCGGTGTTGTGGCAACTGCCGAATAAGGATGTCAACGTAGTCTCCGGATTTCTGCAGGCGATCAAGGCTGGCGCCGATAACGTTTCGCCTACGCTCGGATGGGTCGCCGCGTTCTGTGCGGTGCTTTACACTATTGGTAATCTTGGCAGCGTTGGCGCCTGGCTGATCGGGCCAGCACGCGTGGCGTTCGTGATCGGACTGGATCGCTATTTTCCTAAGGCTTTCGGCGCGGTGCATCCGCGCTGGCATACGCCATACGTCGCGATCCTGGTTCAGGCCACGCTCGCGACGATATTTCTGTTGCTCTCGGTGCTCGGGAAGGGCACGAACGTCGAGGACGTTTATCTGATCCTCCTCGACACCCAGATCCTGATCTACTTCATCCCGTACGTCTATTTGTTCATCGTCTTTTTGATCCATCGCCGACGCGGCGAGATCTCCAGTGAAGTCGTGCTTGCGCCTGGCGGATCGATTGGCGGATGGCTTACCGGCTTGAGCGGTATAATCATGACTTTGTTTGCGATGATTATCGCGACGATTCCTCCGCCGGATATGGGAAACTCTGTTCTGTTTCGGTTAAAAGTTATTGGCGGCGCGCTCGGATTCGTTCTGATCGGCGGATTGATCTACTGGTGCGCTCGATTGGAAGAAAAATAGATGAAAATTCCGAATTGAAGGCGTCCAATCTCGACCATTCAAAAGCTTGTGTCTTCAGTCGAGTCTGACCGCTTCGCTTGCGCGCAATCGCAAATCGGCAATTGAAAGTCTGGAATCCAGAGAGCCGGCAGTCGGATTCGAACCGACGACCTGCTGATTACAAATCAGCTGCTCTACCAGCTGAGCTATGCCGGCGAAAAAGCGAGGTTAAGAGGTTACAAGAGTTACAACGTTAAAACGGAAGTGTCAGAAAGCCATTGTAACTTTTGGTCGCCACTGCTCGTTCCGCCTGAGATTTCCGCTTTATTCGCGGACGCGAGAGTAAGCCGAAAGGGGACCCGCAGTTTCCAAATTCTTGATTACGGTGCTGAGATAGACCGACTCGGGATAGAACGCTTTGTATTTTGTGATCTCCGCGCGATTCAACACCTTGAAGCCGTAGCGCTCGAACATTTTTTCGCCGCGCCGGCTCTCGAAAGTGACGATCTGGCCGCACACGCGTTTTTCGCCGGAGCGATAGAGATAACTCAAATACGCGCTCATCAGTGCGCGCGTGGTGGAAACTTTTCGCGCCTCCGGCAAGAGATTGATGTGAAAATGCGGGACGCGCCGCGGCTGGGCGGGGACTTCGCGCCACCCGTACATCAGGACCCATCGAATAAAGCGGCGCGATCTTGCGTTATAGCGAAAGTAACGTGTGAGCGCGCGGAAAAACAGCCAGACATTTTGATACAATGCGTAGAGCTGGTTTTGCAGCGGCTTGCGCGAGCCGAGCAGGTAACCGCGAATTTCGCCGTCTACCTCCAGGAGAAAACACGATTCCGGCTCGTGATCGGTGTAATAAGTGGTGAGAAAATCAGCGAACAATTCGCGATCTTCGTACACCGGATCGATCGGGTCGCCGAGAAATCCGGTATCGCAGCAGAGTTTCCTTACCGCTCTCGCGGTCCGATCTGCGATAGCCACGAATGAGGAAGGGCTTATGATCGTCGCTCGCCATTTAAAAACGGCGATATTGTGAGCGAACCTCGCGATAAATGCAAAAAAGTTCCTCAAAAACACGTGGCCAGCTATACACACTTCGCGCAACGCGTGCAGCGTGTCTGCCCAAGGCGGCTAGTTTCCTGTCGCTGCATTCTTCGATCGCATTCGCCAGCGCGTCCGGGCTGTTTTCGACCGCCCACGATTCCTGATCGTGACAAATAATGTTGTCCATGTAGCTACCGCGAATTCCCACGACGGGCGTCCCGCACGCCTGGCATTCCAGCGCTGCAAGCCCAAATGTCTCTTGAACACCGGGATGAACGAAAAGATCCGCGGCGCGATAAAAGCCGGCGAGCTCGCAAGGATCGGCGCAGTAGCGAATCCATGAAAGATTGTCGATTCGCATTTGCAATTTCCGGAGTTGCGTCCGTTCGGGCCCATCGCCGATGACAAGCAAGTGAAATGCATTCGGCCGGTGTCGCTGCAAATTCCTGAACGCGCGAAGCAAAGTCGCCGTGTTCTTCTCTTTCGACAGCCGGCCGACGTAAAGGAGGAGGTTTTGACCTGAATTAACGCCAAGCGAGCGGCGTATCGCTTCGGTTCCAGATCCGTCCGGACGGAAAATTTCAGTGTTAACACCAAGGCTAAGCACACGCACGTTGTGCACGCCCCAGTGACGCAGCACCCGCGCCAGCCCTTCTGAGGCGACGACTGTGGCGGCGTGCTGATTGTACAGTTTGCAAACGTACGCGCGGGAAAGCTTCATCACACGGCGCGTAGCCGTTTTCCCAAGAAGCATCGCGCTCTTCCGCACGTACGCTTCTGGAAAATGCGAGTGATAAAAACCGATCACCGGCACGCGTAGCGCGCGCCCGGCCTTCAATGCTCTCCAGCCAAGCTGATAGGGATCGCCGGACTCGATCACATCGGGCCGCTCCCGTTCCAAAATTTCTTCCACTGCGCGCAAATTCAGCAGCGCGCGGTATTGCGCAGTGCGCGACACGAGAGGGGAACGAATCGTGTAGACACGCGAGCGCCCGTTTGCTTTCAGCTTTGTCTTCGCGCCAGGGACAATAAGAACGTGTTCGTCCTGCGGCGTGCGCCTGTCGATGTAATCGATTTTCTCGTGAAGATATCGCTTCACGCCACCGCTTACCGGCGAATAAAACTGAGTCACGTCGCAGATCTTCATGATGGTTTTGTCATTCCGAGCGAAGTCGAGGAATCTCTAATATCCTTCTGCGCTCAGGCGGTAAGCAAAAAACAGAGATGCTTCGACTCCCGTCAGCGTACACAATCAACAATCATACCGTGGCTCTCCAGTTCGCTTAGATACTTCTCCGCGTCTATCGCTGCCGCACAACCTGAGCCGGCTGCGGTCACCGCCTGTTTGTACACGCGATCTGCAACGTCGCCTGCCACGAACACCCCGGGATGCTTGCTCTCGACCAGATTTTTCGTGATCAAATAGCCGTCGCCATCCATGTCGAGTTTTCCTCGGTAGGGTTGGCTGTTCGGATCGTGGCCGATGGCCACGAACACGCACGCCACCGCGAGCTCGCGTTCTTCGCCTGTCTTCACGTTGCGCAAACGCACCGCGCGCATCTCGCCTTTGTCGTCAGCGATATATTCGCTTACAACAGTGTTCCAGATCGGTTCGATCTTCTTGTTCGCAAACACGCGCTCCTGCATGATTATCGAAGCGCGCATCTTGTCGCGGCGATGAATCAGATAGACCCTTGAAGCAAACCGGGTAAGGAACAACGATTCTTCCGCGGCGGAATCGCCGCCTCCGACGACGCACACAGGCACATTCCTGTAGAACGCGCCATCGCATGTAGCGCATGAGGTCAGCCCGTGGCCGATCAATTTCTCTTCGTTTTGCAGTCCCAGATACCGCGCTGACGCTCCGCTGGCGATAATCAGCGCCTGTGTCTCCAGCCATTCATCATCGGCTTTGATTCGAATGTGCTTGCTGCTCCCATCGAAATCCGTCACCTCCGTGTACGAGAAACGCGCGCCGAATTTCTCGGCTTGCCTGTGCATGTTGAGAATGAGCTCTGGTCCGTCGATTCCATCGGGAAAGCCGGGATAATTTTCCACCAACGTCGTCGTCGAAAGTTGACCTCCGGGCTGCCGCCCTTCCAGCACCAGCGGGCTCAAGTTCGCGCGCGCAGCGTAAATTGCCGCCGTCAATCCGGCGCAGCCGCTTCCGATAATGATGACTTTCTCCATCGATAGAATTTAGCACACACGGCAAGTTGAAAAGGTCAAGGTGGATCGCGTTGTCCTCAACGCGATGGCAACAATTGTGGCAAAGCCGCCTGGAGTTGGCTTCTCATCATCTCACGCCATGACTCGGACACCGATGCTATGAAGTCCGGCCACACCAGAGAACGGACCACGATCCTCTTCCCATTCCTGCACGTCGCCCTCGCCATCCGTGGCGCGGACGACGAGCAGTGTAATCACCGGGCGCGGCGGGCATCCAGTGCGTTTTCCAGAGTGACCACGCCAGGTTGCCGCCCGAGTAATAAATTTCCGCGTCAGTCCAAGTCGTGCCGCTATCGAAACTGAACTCGACTCGGGAGACGCCGCGGTCGCCGCCGAACGCGACGCCTTTCACTTCGATGGGAGCCGTCAATTTACCTAACGAGAAAGACGACCAATCATCAGGCACATCGATTCTCGATCGTGTGGGCACGACGAAGTCGGGGCCCCAGCCCTGGGTTTCATAAAAACCCTTGGCGTTTGCATCGGTCACTTCGATCCGGGTGAGCCATTTCACATTCTTTTCGCCGAAGTAGCCCGGCACGATCGCGCGCAACGGGTAGCCGTGACGTTGCGGCAAGGGCGCGCCGTTCATTTCGTAAGCAAGCAGCGTGGTTGGCTTGATCGCTTTCTCCAGCGGAATCGTGTCCGTATAATTGTCCACGCTATGGAACCGCACCCGCGCGGCGCCGGAAAGCACACCCGCCTGGTCGAGCAAATCTGCGCAACGGAACTCCTTTCCAAATCGCGTTGCTCATCAGGCCCGCATCCAAGCCCGTTGCTGATACACATGAGCGTGGTTTCCTGCGTCACGGGCTTGAATCCTGTGAGGTCTTGGAATCGCCACGTTGTCGCGTTTTGCACCAGTCCGCCGATCTCAAGGTGCCAAAGATCGACATCGACCCTGGGATCGACCACGTTCTTCGTGACGCAGTAAAACAACTTGTTAGGCGTAATCGGCTGAACGATACGGCCTTTGTATTCCGTACCGTCGTAGCTGAATATTGCAGCGTGATACAATTTGCGCGCCAGCGCCACTCCGCCACCAGCCACAGCGACGCCAACTGCGCCCAGCACGAATGCGCGCCGTCCCATGGCTGGAGTAAATTCATTGGTAGGGACATCGCGCTGCGATGTTCCGGATAGTCAGAAGAATCGAAAACCCGTTACGAGCGTTCGCTCGAATAGAAAAACGCAAAGCGTAAACGCCAATCGAGCGTGACCAATCGCGCGACCTGCAATCGGGAAACCGATGTAGCTCGTGCCCAGCACCGGCCACAGCGCAATCGCAAAGACAATTACCGGTAGCACAACAAAAATCGACATCGTCCAGATCGCGGACACGTGCGTCGGATTGCTTGCCCGCCGAAGCCTCGGCGAAGCGGGCGTCGCGCGAGCAGACCGAAAATCGCGCCACCAATGGCGCCGACCAAAAGTTGGCCGGCAATTGTCGATCCAACGCCGAGTTGCTTGAGATGACTGTAACCGCCGATTTTGCCCATGAGCGACAGAAACGGACCCGGCGAAATGAAAACCGAAAGACGATCGCCGATGATGACGAGCGGCGTCGCGACTCCGAGCGTTGCGAGCAACAACATCGCCGTCGTCATCGCGATCCCTGCGACTAATCCGGCGAGCAACCCGGCGTAGATTGCTCTCGTCCTGCTCACGATAGCTGCTAATCTTACCCACCGCCCGCCATAAGGAAATCAAATTGAAAGGTTGCTGTAGTGTCCGCTGTCCTCAGCGGAATGTTCGCTTCCTGCCGCCAGCGCGTTGAGATTAGCGCGCTACAGCCATTGAGTTCTGGTTTTGCCATCCCAAGAATTTTTCGTACGCGTTCCAACACCATTGCGGACGTCACCTGTTTCATGCAGGCGTGATCAAATGGGCATTGGCTCAGCCAACGGTAATTGCATGGCGAACATGGCAAGTCCACGCGCACGACCGATTCCGGTCGGTGATAAGGGCCGACGCGCACCGGATTCGTGGGCCCGAACACGCTGACCGTCGGCTTGCCGAGCGACACGGCGAGATGCATCGCGCCGGAATCATTCGTCACGCAAACCTCGGCACGCTGAATAAGCGCAGCCAATTCTGCCGGGGTTGTTTTGCCGGAAAGATCAGCTGCGCCCGGCGCGGCGGCAGCAATTTGCCGGCATCGCGCCTGGTCGCGTGTCGTGCCTGCCAGAGCCACAGCAATTCCATCCTGAAGAAACTGGCGCGCGACGGCTGCGAATCCTTCAATCGTCCAGCGCTTGGTCTCCCATATGGTTCCCGGCGCCATGACAGCAAGCGCTTTGGACGCAGGGATGCCGTGGTCCTCTAAGAGGCGCTGCACATTCTGCACGGTTTGTGATGCGAGGTGAATGGTCAGGTCTGGTGGGCTGTCATCGAAACCAAGCAGCGCCCCAACCCAGAGGTAGCGATCGATTGCGTGAACGTCGAGCGTCGGAATAGGGATGCGGTGCGTGTAAGCTATCCATGACCCTTCTCGCGCGCCTCGCCAACCGTGTCTGATTATGTCCTTGACGGGCCGATCAAATCCGATGCGCACACGCGCTCCGCTGGCCAAGGCGAAAAAGGCTGAGCGCGCCTGACCGTGCAGATCGATTACTAAATCATATTTCGCGCGGCGGATTTGCTTGAGCATATCGAGAAACGCCAGCATCGCGCGCCATCTGTGTCCGCGCTTCGAAAAATCGCGACGCGCAAAGAGAACCACATTCGACAGCGCCGGATGGCAGCGCACGATCTCTGCGTTCTCAGGCGTGATCAACCAGTCGATCCGCGCTCTCGGATAACGCGAGCGCAGCTTCACCAGCACCGGCAGCGTATGCACGACGTCGCCCAATCCCGAAAGTTTGATCAACAAAATGCGCGAGAACTCAGCAGATTGCAGTCCCGATGCGTCCGTGTTCTTTGTCCGTTTTCATTCGTTCAATTGGCAAAATTAAATCGAACCCGCCCCGGGGAGCAAGCTGGCAGCCAATGGACTATTCCAACGCTACGCGCACCAGCGTCGCGAAGATGCGAGCGCCGGCGATAAAGGTGCCGCGCAACGTGCCTGAGACTTTCGATTCTCCACCGGCGCGCCGGCGATGGTTCACTGGAATCTCAAGAATGCGCAGCCCGGCGCGCGCGGCTTTCATCTGCATCTCCAAATTCCAACCATAAGTCTGCTCGCGCATGTTGAGTTTCGCGAGCGCATCGCGGCGAATCGCGCGAAATGGACACATGTCGGAGTAACGAACTCCATAAAGCAGCCGTAAAAGCGCGCCGACGATTCGCCCGGAAAAAACCTGCTGGAAGTTCATGCTGCCCGGTTCGCGTTGCCCTCGCGTGCGCGAGCCGATAACGAAATCGAATTTTCCCGCAGCGATTGGATCGAGGAGCTGCGGCATAAACTCGGGACAATCGCTGCCGTCGCCATCCAGAAACACAACGATGTCGCATTCAGGCGAAAGTGCCCGAACGCCAGCCGCGCATGCGCGGCCGTAGCCGCGCGGCGCCGTCACCACGCGCGCGCCTGCTTCACGCGCGCGGTCAGCTGTGTGATCGGTGCTACCGTTATCGACCACGATGACTTCGTCAGGTACGCCGGTCGCGAAACAATCGCGCACCACGCCTGCGATTGGTTCCTCCTCGTTCAGCGCCGGGATAACGACCGAGACGAACACGATAGCTGTAAGCGTCTGGTTTGCGTTTACCGTTTGGCAAGCTGCAAATAACGTGAACGTCCCCAATTTCTCTTACTGCAAGCTCTAGTTGAGAGCGCCCGACACCGCCATCGTGTCTTCGCCTGGAGAATTCCCCCTCGACAACTGCGCCGGATTTTTGCCAAAACACCAGGTCATGAAAACAGAACTCTCAGTGATCTCTCTCGTACTCACGTTCGGATTCCTCGCATTCCTCCCAAATATGCAGGCCGGCGGTTATGGAGGTACGCCCCCCGATGGATGTTATCCGGGATTCACCACCGCGGAAGGGTGCAGCGCCCTCAACAGTCTGACCAGCGGCGCTGGAAACACCGGCTTGGGTTGGTATTCACTCTTCGGCGATACTGACGGAAACTACAATACCGGCGTCGGCGCCGGGACGCTGGTGTTGAATAATGCCGACTCGAATACGGCGGTGGGTGCCGCGGCACTTCTGCTCAATACGGCCGGCACCGGAAATACCGCCACTGGCACAGACGCGCTGGTGTACAACAATGCTGGGGATGGCAACACCGCCAACGGTGCATTCGCGCTCTTCTACAATAACAATGCCAGTCAGAACAGCGCGTTCGGCAACAATGCGCTCTACTACAACTACGCTGCCGAGAACAACACCGCTGTAGGTTTTCAAGCGCTTTATAATAATGATTTTAGCAGAAGCGGCATGGGAGAGAAGAACTCTGCTTTCGGGAGTCATGCGCTGTGGTCCAACGACGATGGGACCCGCAACAATGCGTTCGGCTCCACTGCGCTTTATAATCACATGACGGGAGATTATAACAATGCCATCGGGAACGCCGCGGCTTACTACGACCAGAGTGGAAATTCCAATAACGCCCTCGGTGATAGCGCGCTTACAAGCAACATTTCCGGGTCCAACAACACCGCGGTCGGCGATTTAGCGCTTAATACGAACACGGGTGACTTCAACACTGCGTTAGGCGCGCAGGCCGGCGTCAATAACGACACGGGCAGCAACAACATCTATATCGGCGACACCGGTGTCGTCGGTGACAACAATGTGATTGCCATTGGCACTTTTCCTCCCAGTGGAACCGAGTACGTCTCGACCTATATCGGTGGTATTGTCGGCGCTGAAATTCAAACGATCTACGCGGCCCCTGTGTACATCGATGTCAACACCGGACAGCTAGCGACGGTTCTCGTCGGCGCCAATGGGAACAAGACGACTGCACCTGCTCGCCGGCGTGCCCAGCACCAAGCCATCCTCAATCAATCGGAGCATCGCAAGATCGCCCAGTTGCAGGCAACAATTACCGAGCTAAAGGCACTGGTGGCCCGGCAGCACAAGGAAACGCAAGGTCTGGCGGCACAGGTCAAAGAACAGGCGGCGCAAATTCAGAAAGTAAGTGCGCAGCTTGAGATGAGCCAACCCGCGACGACCGTGGTTGCAAACAAACCCTGACGGTTCGTACTAATGCCGGGATAACAACCGGCACGTTGCTCACCGCAAAACCAGCCATGCGCTGGTGAAGTAAATTAGCAGCGCAACAAAATCCGCTAGGGCGAGCGTGACCGGGCCGGCCGCAATTTTTAGGTCGAGCTTGAACCGGTGAAGAAGTGACGGCACGCCCAACCCGAGCCCGCAAGCGCTGACCAGCGAAAGCGCGATGCTGCCGCCGATTATAAATGCGCCGGCAAGATCGCTGCGCCACATGAACACAATCGCACAGACGATGAGGCCGCACGCCACGCCGAGCAGAAGCGCCGTCATCACTTCGCGCCGAAACGCCGATGTAAGCCAGCCGCTCGTGACCGAGATTGAGCGCAACGCATGGATCGTCACGCTCATCGATTGCATGCTCACGCTTTCATTAAGGGCAAGCACCATGGTGAGGAAAAACGCGAGTACCAGACTGCGCGCGAGCGTCGCTTCAAAAAACCGGGCCAGCATCGCTGAGAGCGTTCCGCCGGTGACCGTAACGAGCAGCCACGGGAACCGAAACCGAAAACCGCGCCACGGCGACGCGCCGCGGATTTGCTCAATGCGAAACCCGAGCGCTTCAAAAAATTCGGGACCCACCGGCGCAGTTGAACGATGTCGGTCCTCGCTCTCACCGGCCTCTAAAATTTCTTCCGCAAAAAGGTTTGCATCGATAATGCCAATGACCCGGCGCTTCTCGTCCACAACGGGAAAAGCGAGAAATTTGTAGAGCACGAAAAATTCGCACGCGTCGAGTATGGTCGCCGTCGCAGGCACGGCCACGACGCGCCGCACCATAATTTCGCTCAACGGCGTTTCGAGCGGCGCAGTCAACAAACGCCGCGTGGGCATTACGCCCACGAGGCGTTTCTGTTCATCGACGACATAGAAATAAATGACGCGCTCGCCCACGCCCTCACGCCGAATACGCTCCAGCGCGTTGCCGACAGTCATGTTCGCATCAAGCAACGGAAAATCCTTCCGCGCATGATCCGCAACTGCAGCATCGAAATTGGGAATACTGGCAGCGATGTTCATCTCGCCACGCGATGAACAATTCCTTTGTTCTTCAAAATTTCGCTCGCTTCAGCTGAAGTAATCGCGAATGCCAGATTGGCTCTGGATCCAATCGATGTAACGGGCGATGCCGTCGCCGAGATCGACAGTTGGTTTGTAACCGGCCGATCGAGCGAGAGTGATGTCGCTGGTAAGATGGCGCATTTCGCCGGGCCGAAATTCGCCGTTGATCTCAGGTCCCGCGATGCGGGATCGATCTTCAAAATATCCGAAAGCTGTTCGGCGATTTCGCGGATCGGCGTTCCTTTCCGCTGCCGATGTTTACCGGCAGTCCGTCGACCTTATCGGTTTCCGCGGCAAGCAGGTTTGCGCGCGCGATGTCTTCGACAAAAGAAAAATCGCGGGTTTGCTCGCCGTCTTCGTAAAGCACCGGCGGCAGATTGTTCAGTAGCCGCGTGCAAAAAATCGCGATCACGCCGGTGTAAGGATTAAAGATCGATTGCCGCGGTCCGTAGGTGCAGGAGTACCGTAGCGCAACCGTGGGAATGCCGACCTGTTTTCCCCAGAGCAGCACGAGTCGCTCCTGATCGACTTTGGTCAGGCCGTAAACGGTTTCGCCGCCCACCGGCGCGTTCTCGGGAGTGGGAACGCTCTTCGTGATCGCGCCGCACTTTGGGCAATGCACTTGCCAGTCGCCCTTACGCAGTTGTTCTACCGGACGCACAAAAGGAAAAACCAGGCCGTGCTTCGGGCAATCGCCGGCGCCTTCGCTGTAAACTGCCTGCGAGCTCGCCACGATAATTTTTTGGACCGGCAGATTCATTTCTCGAATCACTTCGAGCATTTGCGCTGTGCCAAGCGAGTTCACATGCACAAATTTCAGTGATCTCCGGCATGTACCCGCCGTAAGCCGCTTGGTGAAAGACGATGTCGATCTGGTCGAGCGCCGCTGTGATTGTGTCGCGATCGCGCAAGTCGCCCTCGAGGAATTCTGTCTTTTCGTTAATCCAAGAAGGTTTACCGCGGCGATGCGTTTGCGGCTCAAGATTATCGAGAGCGCGCACCCGCCAGCCCTCACGCACGAGAAGATCGACAACGTGCGAGCCAATCAGGCCCGCGCCGCCGGTAACGAACGCGCGTTTCATTTCGTGTAGAGGCGTTTACATCAAACGCCTTTTAGATTCGGCGCTTGGCACAAGCGCCGCTACAACAAAATTTATCTGTCGGGCAGTTGCCTTACAATTTTCTCTGGGCAACTACGTTCGCGAGAAATTTCCGAGTGTGCCGCGCAATGTTTCGTCGACACTGTCTCGGCCAGCAGTTCATCGCACAAGCGGCGTAAGCTCGCGGCATCATCAATGTCGTATCCGGTCGGCAACAGTTCGACTTCGAGACCAATCTCTCGCGCGCGGCGCAAGGTCTGGTCGAACACGCGTTTCGTGCTCCAGTCGATTTGCTGGAAAAGCGCGCGATGCGGTTTTTTAAGTCCAATCAAATAATAGCCGCCGTCGTCGCACGGACCCAGCAGGATGCGGTCCCCATTTGGCTTCAGAAGTTCGATGGCTTTCGAAAAGTTTTTAACGGGCACGGTTGGACTGTCGGAATCAATCAGGCAAACCGAGTCGAAACCACATTTGAACAAATCTTGTGCGGCGAAACAAAGACGTTCGCCAAAATCGACCCCTCGTTGTGGTAGCAAACTGAAATCTCCTGGCAGGATATCATCATACGCTGATTCGGCGCCTATCGGTGTGTAAACGGCTATCCCGCTGGCATCGTTATCCGTTGTCGCACTCAAAATCCCACTCGCGGTGTCGCGCAAGAAACATTTGTTTAGCTCGGCGGCTTCATCTGGCGTAAGCGGCGGAACGAGGCGCGTTTTTACGTGTCCTGCGCGCGGCGCTTTGGTCATCACGGCTAACGCGCAGAGACCACTGGGAATTGACGTTGGACGGTTTGGATCGAGCAACCGAAACGTTTTCATTCGCTCGCAAAGTTTTTCACAAACAGTTATCTCGATGATCTAAAAGTTTCTGTTCGAGTTCTTATTCTTCTTAATTGCGAATAACCATTGCCGTACACTTATACCAGCCATCCGTATTTAGATTAATTATGACCTGTTAATAAGACCTGCAGTCAATAACAACAAATGCTGAATCCTCGGTGGTGAACGCAACTTATTCAGCGCCATTCAAAGTTATTGGTATTCTACTGCGCGATGATTTAACAAAGGGAAATGTTGTGAAAACTGGCCGTTTGCTCGTTGCCATGCCATTAATAGCGTTGAGCGTCGCCTGCGCCGTACACGAAACGATTGGCGTCGAGGAACCCGCTCTTTGGAAAATCCAGAAGTTGATTGCTTCGAAGAAATACGTCGATCGCACACACGAATTTGCGCCGGGAATTCCGCACTGGCCGGGTTTTCCGGATGAAAGGCGCAAGACAATTTATTGGTACGACAAACAGCCGGAGACGTGGAGGGTTGCTTGAATGAAAGTGATGCCGCTCAACGTGAGAAATATCTAAAGACTGCATGGGAAAACGACACATTAAAACGAGATTACGGAGGTATCTCACGGGGTAAATGCACATCACTGATATTATGCGGGGGAGTTCGCCCACGTTCTCTTTTGAGTTCTTTCCCCCGAAAAATCCCGAGGCGGCTGAGACCCTCTACCGAACGATTCGCGAGCTCGAATCGTACATGCCGCATTTCGTCAGCGTGACTTATGGCGCCGGCGGCTCAACGCGCGATTTGACTCACGATCTCGTCGAGCGCATTCAAAACACGACAAAGTTGGATCCGATTCCTCATCTGACGTGCGTCTGCCACAACGAGCATGAGATCGAGCAGATTCTCCTTCGGTACGCGAAGTCGGGCATCGGGAACATTCTCGCGCTCGGTGGCGATAGGCCAGCTGGAATCCGTTACGATAAATCGCGGGACTCGTTTCAACATGCGATCGATTTGGTCAACTTCATTCGACGATTCAACGAATCCGGCGCGCATCCGGACCATCGCGGTTTCGGGGTCGGAGTGGCTGGTTTCCCTGAAGGACATCCCGCCACGCCAAATCGACTGGTCGAAATGGATTACTTCAAAGCGAAAGTGGACGCGGGTGTCGATTACATCGTCACGCAGCTATTTTTCGATAATCGCGACTTCCTCGATTTCCGCGAACGATGCACGCTCGCAAACATTCACATCCCTATTATCGCCGGCATCATGCCGATTACCTCCATGAGCGGACTAAAACGCATGGCCGAGCTGGCTGGCGGCGCGCGTTTTCCCGCGAAACTTCTTCGCGCTCTACAGCGTGGCCAAAGCGATCCCGAAATGGTCACGCGCGTCGGCATTCATTATGCATTGGAACAATGCCACGATCTTCTGCATAACGATGTCGCGGGTATTCACTTCTATACGCTCAATCGCTCGGACGCTACGCGGGTAATTTTTGACAGCCTCGGGATTCCGCGTGGTCGGAACGTCCACGCGACGAACGCCTAGTTGAGCGAAGCGCCTCCAGCACTTTCAAGCTGGCGAAATTTGCGCGAAGCCTGTGAACCACGCACAATCCCGGAATGTCCAAGATCCGGCGCGCGCTTTGCTATCAGGTTGGTGCGCTGGTGCTGGCGGTTGCGCTAGCCGTTGTGCTGTCGCGCTTCGTTCCTGTCGTCAATTTTACCGAGGCGCTGCAACAGCGCGTGATGAGCTGGGGCGCTTGGGCCGCGATTTGCTATCCGCTGCTTTTTGCACTCTGTAACATCCTTCTGCTTCCGGGCGGCATCCTTGCTGTGGGGGGCGGTTTTTTCTTCGGCTTGTGGTGGGGATTTATAATCGTGTTTGTGGGTAACGCTGTGGCCACCGCGGTTTCGTTTGCGTTGAGCCGATCGATCGCCAGGCGGTGGTTTCAGCGAAAACTTTCCGGTAATCCAACACTCTGTGCGTTGGGCCCCGCCGTGGAACGCGAGAGCTGGAAGATCATTCTCCTGAGCCAGTTGCATCCACTTTTTCCCACGAGCCTCCTGAATTACTTTTATGGGCTCACCCGAATTAGATTTGCGAGTTACATGCTTTGGGCTTCAATCGGAAGAGTGCCCGGTATTTTCTTGTACGCTTACCTGGGGACATTAGGGCAATTTGCAGTGCGCATTATGCGCGGCAAAAGTTATCCACGCATGATCGAGTACTGGATCTGGGGAGGAGCATTTGTCACAACAGCCTTGCTCTTGGTCGTGCTCGGGCGTATGGCGCATCGGGCCATTCAAGCATCGCAGGCATCGGCTGGGGCGAGTGACGCGAGAGACGAGAAGATGATGTCCATGGCCGAGTAAGTTAAAGTTAAGTGACTTATTTAAAGCTTGTTATAAATATTCATGTTCAGACTCCCCAGAGATTATGATGTCGTAGTGGTCGGCAGCGGCCATGCAGGAATCGAAGCGGCCCTAGCCGCCAGTCGAATCGGTTGCCACACGTTGATGTTGACCCAAAATCTGGACACGATTGGTCAGATGTCCTGTAACCCGGCGATTGGCGGATTAGCCAAAGGGCACATCGTTCGTGAGATCGATGCTATGGGCGGCGTTATGGGCATAAATGCCGATGCGACTGGGATTCAATTTCGCATGCTGAACCGTAGCAAAGGTCCGTCCGTTCGGGCTCCGAGGGTGCAGTGTGACAAAAAGGCCTACCAATTTCGTATGAAAGCGATTTTAGAACGGGCTGATCATCTTGATCTTAAGCAAGCGACCGTGTCCCGAATCCTCCTAGATGGGAGAAGAACGATCGGCGTCGAGACCGAGTTCGGGTTAAGAATAGCCGCGCGCAGCGTTATTATCACCTCTGGGACATTCTTGCGCGGTTTGCTGCATGTCGGCAAGAGCAGCAAACCCGGCGGACGCATGGCTGATTCGAACTCAACGCTGAGTACGAATCTTCAGCAACTTGGCTTCGAACTAGGTCGCTTCAAGACGGGAACCCCATGCCGACTAAATGGGCGCTCGATTGACTTTTGTCGATGTCAAATCCAGTTAGGAGAAGAACCGCCACCGACCTTTGGATTTCAACATGACGAAATCGACGGTCGCTTGGATAACGAAATCTTTACATTGAATTTTATTCGAGACGGAAAGTTCCACGTGGAACAAATGCCATGTTGGATTACCCAGACAACGCGGCAAACGCACGAAATCATTCGGGCAAACCTCAACCGGTCGCCGCTCTATACCGGGCGCATCAATGGAACTGGGCCACGATATTGCCCCTCCATTGAAGACAAAGTCGTCAAATTTTCAGACAAGACGTCGCATCAGCTCTTTTTAGAACCAGAAGGACGCCATACGAGCGAGTACTACGTAAACGGAATCTCGACTAGCTTGCCCTATGACGTACAATTGGAATTTGTGCATTCGATCCCAGCTCTCGAACACGCAGAGATCATGCGTCCAGGCTATGCCGTCGAATACGATTATTTCCCTCCGACCCAGCTCTTTGCTACCTTGGAAACCAAGTCGGTAGCCGGTCTGTATTTTGCCGGCCAAGTTAATGGAACCTCGGGGTATGAAGAGGCAGCAGCTCAAGGCTTGGTTGCTGGAGCGAATGCTGCACTAAAAGTTCAAGGCCGATCGCCATTCGTCCTTGCCAGGACGCAAGGTTACATCGGGGTCATGATAGACGATCTGGTCACGAAAGGGACGGAAGAGCCATATCGCATCTTTACAAGCCGCGCTGAGGATCGACTTCTTCTGCGGCACGATAACGCTGATCAGCGCTTGACTGAAAGTGCATTTACTGTGGGCTTGATCAACAAGGCCCGTTACGCTCGTTTTCAGGACAAATTGCGGCTCCTTGAGCAAGCGCGGTTGATAGCTAGTGGAACGAAGCTGAGAGGAATTCCGATTTCCCAATTATTTAAACAGCCAGATTTTTCCGTGCGTAACTTGCCTGTTGAGATCCACTCGCTTGTGCCCACTGTGATTTGGGAGTTAGTCGAAACAGATTTTAAGTACGAAGGCTATGTCGCACGGCAATCCGAGCAGAATCGAAAGCTCGAATGCAGGCAGAACCAGATTATCCCGGATGGAGTTGATTATGGCAAGATTGGTGGGCTCCGTGTTGAGACCAGGCAGAAATTAGAAGCGTTGCGTCCAACTTCGCTTGGGCAAGCGGCACGCGTTAGCGGCATCACTCCAGCGGACATTGCTATAATTTCTATTTGGTTGTCCAAGAATGATTTACGATATAAGCGGCTGCACTAGCTCGAACTAGCTGCGTTATTGTTCAACTCCATCTGATGCTCACGTTGGCTGTTGCAGTGCTCGGAAGTTACCTGTTGGGATCGATCCCCTTCGGCTATCTAGTCGGAAAAATCGGAGGAGTCGATATCCGAAAGGTTGGTAGTGGCAATATTGGCGCGACCAATGTCGTGCGCGTGCTTGGAAAACGATATGGATATCCAGTTTTCGTCTTGGATTTCTTAAAGGGCTTCGGTGCCGTCAAGATTTCGATGTCAATCGCAACGGACGCGTGGCCGGAGTGGGGTTCACCGGAGATATTTGGAGTCCTCGCGGCGGTTGCTAGTGTGATTGGCCATTCGTTTCCCCTGTGGCTAAAGTTTCGCGGTGGAAAGGGCGTTGCTACCTCTGCCGGAGCGCTTTTCGGGTTGGTGCCGCTAGCGACGCTGATTGCCGCCGTCATCTGGCTGTTGGTTTTTTGGTTCACGCGCTATGTGTCGCTAGCCTCCCTGATAACTGTCGTCGCGCTACCGCTGGTCATTTTGATAATGACTCGGTTAAATCAAATTCAGGGAAACGCGCTGTTTTACTCGTCGCTTGGGATCGCCGCGGTGGTGATTTGGCGGCACCGCTCAAATTTTTCCCGTCTCATGCGCGGCAGTGAACCACGTTTTACGCGAAAATGAGCATCGCCAATACGGCAATTCTCGGTGCCGGAGCTTGGGGAACCGCATTGGCGTGGTTATGGGGCAAAGACGGAAGCCGGGTTTCGCTTTGGGGTCACAATGTCGATCGCGTCACGCGCATGCAAAAAACGCGCGAAAACAGCGTTTATCTTCCAGGCATCAAATTGCCCGAAACGGTGTCCGTTAGCTCAGAATTGCCTGATTGCGCCGGAGCGGATCTGATAGTTTTTGTTACGCCGTCCACCGCGTTGCGGGAGATCGCAACTCGTCTGCGAAAAGTAATCAGCAATCCGGACGCCGTGTTATTGAGTTGTACCAAAGGCATCGAGCACGTGACCGGTATGCGAATGAGCCAAATCTTGCATGAAACTTTCCCGAAACACCGGATCGCAGTCTTATCGGGTCCGAACCTTGCTGTAGAAATCGCGCAAAGCCTTCCCACCGCGACGGTGATTGCTTGCGATGACGTGGATTGTGCTGCGAGTCTGCAGAGCGCCTTGGGAAGCCTACGGTTTCGTATTTACACGAGTCGAGATGTCGTCTCTGTCGAGTTGGGCGGCGCTTTAAAAAACGTGTTTGCCATTGCAGCGGGAATTAGCGATGGACTCGGACTGGGCGACAATTCCAAAGCGGCGCTGGTCACTCGATCATTGGCCGAACTGGTCCGGCTCGGAGTTGCCATGGGCGGCAATGTGAATGCCTTTTATGGACTAAGCGGAGCGGGCGATCTGATTCTGACCTGCTACAGTGAGCGCAGCCGCAATCACACCGTGGGTAAGTGCCTAGGGCGAGGCGAGCCACTGATTCAGATTACGGCGGATATGAGAGCGGTGGCCGAAGGGATTCCTACCACGCTGAGTGCATGGGAATGCGCGCGCCGATTGAATGTCGTCACGCCGATTATTGATCAGGTTTACGCTGTGCTGTACGAGCAGAAAAAACCGACGGCTGCTCTGGAAGAATTGCTCAGCCGCGAGCAAAAACCCGAACAAATGTAGCGCAGCAATCTACAACTTTGATTGGGCGCCGCGGCGGAAATCAGAGACCCGGCGCTGCGTATTTTTCACAGAGCTCGGCAATCGCCGCAGGGTACAATTCGTGCTCGGCAATTTGAATCCGGGCATGCAGAGTTTCCGGTGTATCGTGAGGCATGATTGCTACTTCGCGTTGAGCGATGATCTGGCCGTGATCGACTTGCTGGTCGACAAAATGTACCGTGCAGCCCGTTACACTTTCGCGGGCTACGAGTGCCTGTTTCCATGCTTCAAGTCCTGGAAATTTTGGCAGAAGCGAGGGATGGATGTTGATGATGCGCCGGGGGAATGCATTGAGCATGGGCGCGTGTAACACGCGCATGAAGCCAGCGAGGATTACCAGATAAACACCGGCGTCGCGCAACATTTTCACAAGCTCGTTTTCCACTTCCGGCTCTAGGCGTGTGCGAAACTGACCGGGCGGCAGGTACGCGTTGGCAACCGAAAACTCTCGCGCAATCTCAAGAATCGGCGCGTCGAGCACATCCGAAATTACCACACGCACCTCCGCAGCGAGTTGGCCTGAGCGGATGCGCTCGATGATCGCTCGGCAGTTGCTTCCTCTTCCCGATCCGAGAATTCCAATTGGCAGCGGTTTCACCTCAAAAAGCTAACTAGGAATTAGAGGCTAATGAACACGAATTTTCGTTTCGCGCGCGAAGCGGCTGTCGAGTGCAGCGGTCCGCCACAGGACGGATTCGCCGTGGCGAACTTGACGCCGCTTTTTCGACTTCTCGCACGCTGTCATCGTCGCGGATTTTTACTTCTTGATTCCGTGGATTTGTTCCAGCAGCTGCGAAGTTGAATATCCAGGTTCAAATGGAATGAGGCGAATGTCTGCGCCGATTTGTTTTAACGCCGTGCGCTCCTCTTCGTTCAACGTTTCTGAGCTGTAATCGCTGCCTTTGACATAAATTGCGGGCCTAGCCGCAACGAGAAACCGTGTCGCCCGCATTTCTGGAAAAATGGTCACGAGATCTACGCAGCCCAGTGCGGCAAGAACCTCCGCGCGATCGTTCTCAGTGACGATCGGGCGCCCCCTTCCTTTCAACTCCCGGACCGACTGATCGCTGTTCAAGCCGACTGCCAGGAAATCGCCGAGCGCGCGTGCAGCTTGTAAATACCGCACATGCCCAACATGCAATAGATCGAAACAGCCGTTTGTAGCCACCAGCTTTTTTCCAGCAGCGCGCAATTTCCCGCTATGATCGGAAAGTTCCTCAAGATCGACGATTTTTGCGTTCATCTTTTTCTAGTCAAAACTTCGTCTCATCACGGTATTGCCCGGCAATATTCGCAGTTGGCCTTTGATTGATTTGCACGACTATGTGGAAAATGGCGAAAAGCAAAACAAAGCGCAACACGCGAACATTGAAGGCGCGCGAGGGCTTCCAGATTTCCCGGGAACCGGTTGTTTGTCTTGCCGCGGACAATCGACGACAAAACGGCGGCGCCATAGGACTGCCGCGTGTCTATGGTCCGCCAATCCTGTTCGCCATCGCAGGCGATTCACGCTGCATCTTCGCCAGCTGGAATATCGATTGGCCATCGGTGTTTGAAAAAACGATGCCGGTGGATAGACAAGTCTATCTTCGGCTATATCGGGCGAACGGTCTCGAAGAAAAAAGTGTGGCTGTCGAACCGATGGCAGGGATGCATTATGTCTCTACATCGGAACCGCATGGCTCTTATCGCGTTGAAATCGGATACTATCAACCAGCCGGCGTCTGGCATTCAGTGGTGACGTCGGGTGAGATTGTTATGCCTCCCTATGGTATCACCGAAACTGCGGATGTGGATCTTGTTACAATTCCGTTTCACCTGAGCTTTCAACACCTTATCGATTTGCTTGGACCAGCGAACGACAATGAATTGGCAACTGTCATTTCGCAATTTCAAAAGCGCGCATTGAGCAGCGAAAAGCGAAGGCGACTGAGTCCAACGGAGAAGAGAATTCTCCGCAAGCTAGACGTTTCCCTCTCCGGGATCGAAGCGGCGCGACGCGCTTTTGACGAGATCGGCAGCGAAAAGCTTGCAAGGCGTACGGGCGCGCGCCTTGCATTCTGCACGAGCAGCCCTTCAGGTGGATTCGAAGGCCACTGGGCTTCAGCCGGGTCGTAGTTCGGTTGGCCGTTAAATCGGTGCCGCGTTTTCGCGTGGCTTTGCGAGTTTGCTGCGCCGGACCCCATACAAGAAGTAAATGACCATGCCAATGACGAACCAGATGATGAGCCGCTCCCATGTTCGCCATGGGAGTGAGATCATCAGGTAAAGCGCCGACAGCGCGCCCATGGGGGCGACGAACCATACCGTAGGTGTCTTGAATGTGCGCGGCAGATCGGGTTCGCGAATGCGCAGCACAAGTACGCCGATTGACACGATCACGGACGCCAGCAGCGTGCCGATGGAAACGAGGCTCCTCGCTTCGGGCCACGGCTTCAGCGAGTCTGCTGAATGCCTTCGGGCATTCCCGGCGGCGGCGCGCTGATGCGGCTGTGGTATTTCCCGTAGCTAAAATAGAAGATGAGTCCGATCACAAGCCAAACAATTAGCCGCATCCAATTCGTCCAGCCGAGGCCGTAAATCATCGCGCCGCAAACGATGATGCCGAGCGTGGAAACAATCGGCACCGCCGGTACCCGAAACGCACGTTCAAGATCGGGGCGTGAGGAGCGCAAGATCCAAACTCCCGCGCAAACAAGCATGAATGCAAACAGCGTCCCAATACTGGTCATTTCGCCGACGATGTCCTCTGGAATGAACGCGCCGAACATTCCGGTAAACAAAAAGAAAAGAATGTTCGACTTGTAAGGGGTCCTAAATTTTGGATGCACGTCGGAAAAGATTTTCGGGACCAGTCCGTCGCGACTCATCGAATAAAAAACGCGCGATTGCCCAAGGAGCATGACGAGGATCACGGATGAGAAGCCGGCGAGGATTGCGACTGTCACAGACTTGGACAGCCATTCGTAGCCGGGCATGTATTTCGTGATCGCGAACGCGACGGATGCTTCACGGCCATGGCTGCGGAAGTCCTGCACGGTCGCCACGCCGCTCAACACGTACGAGAAGAGCACATAAAGAATCGTGCAGATTACCAGAGAACCGAGGATGCCGATCGGCATGTCGCGTTTAGGGTTTCGCGCCTCCTGCGCCGCGGTGCTAACGGCATCGAAGCCGATGTAGGCGAAAAACACAACGCCCGCCGCGCCGAGAATCCCCAGGATTCCTCCGTACGCGTGGGTGATGCCTTGCGGTGTGACGTAGGTGGTCGGCGCTGGAATGAGCGGCGTGTGGTTCGCCGGATTGATAAAGTGCCACCCAATGCCGATCACGAGCAACACGATGGTGACCTTCAAAATGACGATGAGCCCGTTTACGAATGCTGATTCTTTCGTGCCGCGAATTAGTAGCAGCGTGAGTAAGAGCAGGATGAATATGGCCGGCGTATTCATTATACCATGAACGCCGCTGTTGATATCGTGCTCAAATGGCGAGTGCGCCCATTGGTATGGTATGCGCAAGCCGAACCAGTCGAGCACGCGATTAGCGTACTCACTCCACGCGATTGCCACGGTTGCCGCGCCCACGGCGTATTCGAGGATCAAATCCCACCCGATGATCCAGGCGACCAATTCCCCCATCGTCGCATACGAATAAGTGTAGGCGCTTCCAGCCACGGGAATCATGGAAGCGAATTCCGCGTAACACAGGCCGGCAAACGCGCAACCAAGGCCCGCCACGACAAAGGCAAGAACGACGGATGGGCCGGCGCGATCCGCGATAGCCGCCGCGGTGCGAACAAACAGGCCGGCCCCGATGATTGCGCCGATGCCAAGCGCCACCAGGTTTACCGGCCCGAGAGAGCGCTTCAGAGTGTGTTCGCCAACCTCGCGTCCTTCCGCCATTAGCCGATCGATCGGTTTTTTCGCAAATAGTTTCGCCATAAGTCGTCCCTGTTAATTCAAATGCTGAATTGGTATGGGGAATTAGTTGGTAAACGCTTGTTCACGTCTGCGATTTTCCCCCGGCAAATTTCCAGAGAAAATAAATAGGCACGCCGGTGAGCACGATCATCAGCCCGGGCCAGGTGGTCGCTGTTTGATAGACGAAAAGCACAAAAAGAATCACGGCGGCTCCGACAATGTAGAGCGCCGGCACGATCGGATAACCCCACGCTTTGTACGGTCGCTCAGCATCAGGTCGTTTCCAGCGCAGCAAAAAGATCCCGATGATTGTCAGAATGTAAAAAATCAGTGCGGCCGAGATCACGTAGTCGAGCAGATTGCCATATAGATTCCCGTAACCGGTCACGTTACCGGCGGCATCTGTCTTGACCGTCCGCGGCAGAACGAGCGCGCCGGCCCAGATGCCTTGGATGACAAGCGCCCACGCCGGCACAGCCTGTTTATTTAACTCGCCGACTCGTCGAAAGAACAGACCGTCTTTGGCCATAGCGTAGTAAGCGCGCGCTCCGGCGAGGATTAGGCCGTTATTGCAACCGAAGGTGGAAACCATGATCGCCACCGCCATGATGCTCGCGCCCGCGCCGGGAAAGATGACGTTAGCGGTTTCAGACGCAACTCGATCGCTCGGCGCATTCTGGATCGCACCGAATGGCAGTACCGCCAGATAGGCAACGTTTGCGAGCAAATAGAGTCCGATCACTAGAAACGTGCCGAACGCGAGCGACAACGGAACGTTGCGTCGCGGATCTTTCACTTCGCCAGCAGTGAAAGTGATGTTGTTCCAGGCGTCGGCCGAAAAAAGCGAATTGGTTTGCGCCACGCAGATACCCACGAAAAGTCCGAATACGGTTGCGGCAGTTAGGCCTTGGCCGACCTCTTGCAAGCCGCCGCGCATCGTCCAGAAATGACTAAAATTTTCGGCGCCTGCACCGGATCGCAGGCCGACGATGATGCCGAGCACGATAAGCGCGATCAGCGCGCCAGTTTTTGCCGTGGTGAAAACGTTTTGCACCAGCTTTCCGACTTCCAGGCCGCGTGTGTTCGTGAATGTGAGAAAACCGATCAAGGCAAGTCCGACCAGCTGCGCAGTGGAAAGTGAGACTGCGTAGCCGCCGAAACGGATTGGGGCGATCAGATAATTGCTTTCTGAAACCCACGGAAGGAGCACGCCTGTGTAACGGGCGAATCCGACCGCGACGGCAGCGATCGTCCCGGTCTGAATAACAAGGAAGAGAGTCCAGCCGTAAAGAAATCCCCAAAGCGGCGAAAACGCTTCGCGAAGATAGACGTACTGGCCGCCTGCCTTTGGCATCATCGCCGCCAATTCCCCGTACGATAGCGCGGCCGTCAGCGTCAGCAGTCCCGTCACGACCCAAACGACGAGCAACCAACCCGGCGAACCGACCTGTCGAGCGATGATCGACGAAACGATAAAAATTCCCGAGCCGATCATCGAGCCGGCCACGAGCATCGTTGAGTCGAGCAAGCCGAGTCCTCTAACGAATTTCTGTTCTGTTGCAGGTGTTTCACCAATTGCGGTCGCCATTTAGGCGGAGAGTTAATCATCAATCGAGTTTGTCACGCAATGCTAAAAATTGCGGCTCTCGCGTTTGCCTAAAATCAGCAATTTGAAACGCAAAATTGTTTTACGTGTGAAAAGGAACCGTGTAGTTTCCGTTCCCTCATGCGAAAGTGTTTGTCGACTTCGTGCGCTGCGTTGGCACTGATTGTCGAATTAGCTGCCGCCCCGCAGTTCGCTTACGCGCGAGCGACGCCACGATTTGAAGCGCTGCCGCTCGTGCGTTCGCGGCAAAATCATTTGCTGGTGCGCGCGTTTATCAATGGCAAGCCGGCTTGGCTGACGGTCGATAGCGGCGCGCCGGTAAGCGCAATCGCTTTAAACCGTCGTGAGTATTTTCGGCTGAAACCAACCACGGTCGAGTCGAAGCTGCCTGCACGCGTGCAGATTAACGGCGCGTTCAACAACGTAGCGATCGCACGCGAGCTTCGGATCGGAGGACTGACTCTGGTCGATGAACCGGTGGTTACGGTCGATCTTGGCTACTCTGCTCGCGCGGCGCGACGCGCTCACGAACAGCAAATCGACGGAATCATTGGGGCGGACATTCTTTTTCCGACGCGAGCTGTGCTGGATTGTGAACGGCAATTGCTCATTTTAAAAACCGATCCGGAAGTTCTGGGCAGCGTTCCCGGGTTCGACCGGCGCGGATTGCGCGCTGTGCCCATTCAAGTCAGCGATGATTATAATCTGTATGTTAATGGCTCCGTTAACGGAAAGCCCGCCAAGCTCATGGTCGATACGGGTTCGTTCGCCACGCTGTTGCACCGCTCTTTCGTCCGGCGAATGCGAATCGCCACTCGAGAGACGCAATTTAGTTCGTCAGCTGTAAATCTGAAGGAGCGTGGCGTGCGCGTGGCGCGTATTCGCAAGCTGTCGGTAGGCTCGGTCGATATTTTCGGTAAGGAAGTAGGCGTCATCGACCTCGAAGGGCTAATTCATGAGGGGTTATTGGAACCCCGCAACGGCGGGGCACCCGTCGCCGGGCTGCTAGGCGCGGAAACGCTGAGAACCCACCACGGCATCATCGACTTCGGCACGCGCACGCTCTATTTAAGGTAACCGGCGCCCGCCAGTCGGCATTGTGTCATTCCGAGCAAAGTCGCCTGACACGACGTAGTTTTCATTCGTTCTTCTTGTCATTCCGAGCGAAGTCGAGGAATCTCTGGCCTTTCTTCTGGTGAACGCAATCACACAGGCATTTGTCTTGGCCGCAGGTATCGGCAAACGGTTGCGGCCTTTGACGGACGACTTGCCAAAGCCGCTCATACCGATTTTTCAAAAACCGCTGATCACTTTTGCGCTCGATCACTTGTTAGGCGTGGGAGTGGAGAAGTTCGTCATTAACACGCATCGGCGTCCCGGAATTGTTTCGGAGCTTTTTTAACCGCGGCGATTATGCCGGCGCTCCGGTGACGCTTGTTCACGAACCAGAACTGCTGGAGACCGGGGGTGGCATTAAGAATGCAGAAGGCTGCCTCGGTAGCGATCCATTCATCACTTACAGCGGCGACATCTTGACCGACGTCAATCTGCAACCTTTGATTGACGAACATTTTCGTCGCGGGAACGACGTAACGCTTGCATTGCGCGACACCGGTTTGGCTTCGGATATCGCTTTGCGCGATTACCGCGTTGTGGATATCGCGAATCGCTACCGGATCGCGGGAAATCTCGATTTCGCCAACATCGCTATTTGGAATTCCGCAATTTTCCAGCGAATTCCGTCGCCGAAAAAGATTTCGTTTATTCCGATTCTCTCGGATTGGATCGGGCAAGGCGGCAAGATCGGTGGGCTGGTGATCAACGACGGCAAATGGTTCAACATTGGTTCGCGCATGGAGTATCTCGACGTGCACCGCAAGATTCTGCGAGAGGATTGGAAACCTCATTACATCAAAAACCGTGACTGGCCTGAGCGCATATCCACATCGGCGATCGTTGATGCCAGCGCGGAACTGCGCGGCTGCTCAGTGGTCGGAGAACATTGCCGGGTCGGCGCCGAAGCGGTCCTCGAAGACACTATTTTGTGGCCGGACGCAGAAATTGCTTCCAAAAGTCAGCTTCATGGTTGTATTGTCCGCTCCCGAAGAAAAGTCAGCGGCATCCATCGCAACATCGACATCTGATTTTCCACCATGAGAACCGCGCTGCTTCTCCGGCGAACGCGAATGCATTTTCCGCGTCTGGATGTCGATCACATAAAAATCAGGCCAATTGAAAAAGGAGGCTCGGACCGCAAATTTTATCGAATCCATTGTTCTGCGGATCAGGCGCTGATCCTCGTTAAATACAATCTGGAGCGCGAAGAAAACCGGCATTACGTCCAGATCGCGCAATTTCTCGACGCCCACGGAATCCGAGTTCCTAAAATTTACTTTCACGATCCGGCGGAAGGCCTCATCTGGATCGAAGACTTGGGCCAGCGCGACCTTTTCAGCTATCGAGATGAGAGCTGGCTCGTCCGCCGCGCGTTGTACGAATCAGCGCTCGACCAGATCGTGAAGCTTCACAGTTTGCCAGAGTCGGTGTGTGTCGAGATGAAGGAGCATTTGCCCGCTGAATTCAACGCCGCGCTTTACCGATGGGAGCAGAAATACTTTTTTCAGAATTGCCTCGGCCGCTATTTCAGCGTCATCGAGTCAAAGCGCAAGGAACTGGCAGCGCTTCCCAGCTTGCGCGAAATCGCAAGTCACCTTGCGAGTTTGCCAAGGGTTTTAGTGCACCGCGATTTTCAATCGCAAAATATCATCATCCAGAACGGCCAGGCTAATCTGATTGATTTTCAGGGAATGCGACCTGGATTGGCGGAATACGATCTCGCGTCCCTGCTCTACGATCCTTATGTCGAACTTACGGAAGCGGAACGCGCAGAGTTGATCGCATATTATCGCGGCCGGCAGCTCGAAAACGGAGTCACGATTGACGGCGATTTCGATCTCAAGTTGCGCCTGTGCGCGATGCAACGCCTAATGCAAGCGCTGGGCGCCTACGGTTTTCTCGGTCTCGTTAAAGGCCACAAGCATTTCCTGCAACACATTCCTAATGCGCTACGATCATTGCGCACGGTCGTGACAAAAATCGACAAGGTACGGGAACTCAAGATTCTTCTTGAGAAACTGTGCTGATCTGCAGGTTTGCGATCACAGCTAAATTACGTCGGTTATGTCACTGCTGAGCGCGAGTTAATTTTAGGGCTGCTCGGGTTGTAATTGATCGACATGATTACACAAACTGCTAATCGCACTCTTTACGGGCATCGGACAGCACCAGTTCCGCTGTAGCTGCCGGTGTAATTTGAGCCGCCACCGCCTCTAGCCCCGCCGATGACGAACTGCTTGAAGTTTTCCGGCGTGCCAGCGTGATCGGAGTTATGGTAGATGCTTGCGGTCTTATCGTCCACTGGTTTTACACCCAGCGAGGTATAGTTAGAGCTGAAGGTCGTGTACACAGCGGCTGCCCATTGCCACTGGATAGTTACGCCAGGTGTGTCCGAACTAATAGTGCCACTCCACGTGACGGGGTTAAGTCCACCAGGAATATTCGCTGGTACCAAGTACGAAAACGCGGAAAAGAACGTATTCCCCGCCAGGCCGAATGAAGGAACGGTGGTAGTCGGCATTCCACCGGAGAAAGTGGTCGTGGCCATCGTCGCCGTGGGATCGAAGATGACGGTCGCATGTCCGGGTGAAAGTGTGAACGCCGAACTCGTGATCGACTGGTTAGTGAACGTAATCGTAACAGGGTGGTTTGAAGGTAGGCCATGCACGTTTAACACGCTGTTAAACCAGATGTAATTGCCCGCACTGATCGGTGTTCCATTAAAGTTAGACTTGATCGACGTCGGAATCTGGCAATTACCTGATGGCGTTGGCGTAGGCGTAGGCGTCGATGTCGCGGTTGCTGTAGCTGTCGCAGTTGCCGTAGCTGTGGCAGTAGCAGTAGCAGTAGCTGTGGCAGTAGCCGTAGCTGTAGCTGTGGCTGTCGCCTAGTAGCTGTCGGTGTAGAGGTAGGCGTGGGCGTGGGAACGTCGCAGTCAACGAAAGTGGCGCCCTCGAATATGGCGCCGGGGAGGGTGTTATCGAAGGGAGTGGCAACATAGTTACCGCCACTGACGGTTACGAGACCGGTGCCGGCGCCGCCTTGTTCGCTCGGAACCAGGATGTCGCCTACGTCCTGTCATCAAGTCGCTCTGGAAATATTGGTAGATCCCGTTTGGTGGAGCAAAGAGTGTTACCGACTGGAATTGGATGCCGCCCGAGCAGAACGCGCACGGAGCCGCCGGGATGACTTGGACGCTTTCCGCACCGCCCCAGTCGACGATGTCCAGAGTAACGACGCCAGTGCTGCTGATTGCGTGGAGCGCGCCGGGGCCGGCGCCATGACCGGGGTAGTCCTCGTCGGCCACCCAGAGCTTGCCGGCGTGCGGCCCCCCGAAGGTTGTCGGCACTACAGCTGGGCCTTCAATGTCGCGGCCCACCCCGTTCAACGCGACGAACGCGAAAGGCGTCGTGGGAACAACTCCGGTCCCGGGAATCTTCCAGACGGTGCCGTCGTTGCACGTCACGAACATGTTGTAGTCAAAACCTACTATCCCCGTATGGTCGAACGTAATCCCGGTGTGGTCCGGATTGCAGCCTGAGTCCGGGATCGTCGCAAAGATATTCCCCGCCGGCTCAGGAAGCGGGATGAGGGGATTGGGTGGATTGGGTGGCGTAAACCGATAGATGAAAATGCCATTTGTGACAAAAACGTCGCGCGGGGTGAACCCGGCATTCGCGGACACCAATGGAGCGATAGCCATGTACATTTCTTCGCACCCCGGAGTAGTTAGGACCGCCGTCAAAGGTGAGGGAGTCCCCTGGCAGGAGATGCTATTGATGTTTCTGACGGGGACGCCAGTGGCGGTGCAGTAGTCGCTCGCGTACAGATCAGTCTGCGAAGCGGCCTCGCCTATGGGCCCGGTTTGACCTTGAGGGTCGAGGTCGGGGCTAAAGAAATGGAGGCCGGCGTAAAGGACACTTCCCATCGCTAGCAACGCTGCAATTGTCAGAGTGATTGTTGTTTTTCTTTTCATTTTTTTGGATCCCTGGTTTTAGCTACCAATTTCTCCGTCCGTCGGGGGAAAGATGAGGTCAGATTCTGACGGGCTCTCCCTGTTTGTCAATACGGACAACTGCGTAAGTAAAAATCACTTAAGAAAAGTTCTGGCCTCCCAGCGCGGTTGGGATAAGGCGAGCAACTAATTGTGCTTATGTCCCCCCGGCGTCGATCCGCCGTGGCGAACCCGCGCCGGGATACGGCGGCTAACGACAAGAGGAGGCACGGCGCCGTGGCGCTTCGTGTCACGAGAGAGAAACGCGTGCCTTGAAACTCTTAAGGCGTGAGCGCGCGGCGGAGGCCCGCGCGCTGTTAACGTCTGAGCTGATTAGTGCTTTCGGACGAGATCGAGTCCACTGGTCGAACCAGGCACGCCCGTCGTGCGAATCTCACACTAGCAATGTGATTCGCGCACCGTTAGTTCCCAGAACAACCCGGGGTCAGCTTACCGTTATTGTAGTCATCAAGCGTATTGCCGTCGTTGACCATCATCTGGCCGATGGCAGAGGAGGGGTTGACATGGTAGGGCAGCTTGCCATTGAACATAGAAAGCAAGCTGTCGGCATGAGTGATTGTGCTGGCGATAGGCGTCGGGTCGGAGCCGTTGGCGATGTTGAGCTTGGCGGCGATCAATTGAACGGCCAGGATCATACTGGCGTCCCCGCCACCCGGATTGTTCAGTATGTTTAGCAATTCCGCCTTGGTATATGTCTGGCTGCCCAGCGTCAGACTATCCACTGGCCAGGCATTGGAATGATTCTTCCAATAACCCTGCGTCAGTGGGCATCGATTGTGCGATGGAGTCGCTGTAGGTGTTGGTGTCGCTGTTGCCGTAGCCGTAGCTGTTGCTGTAGGCGTGAATGTAGCTGTGGGTGTAAATGTTGCTGTGGATGTAGGCGTGAATGTAGCGGTCGGCGTAAACGTCGCTGTAGCTGTCGGTGTGAATGTAGCTGTGGCATGTAGCTGTAGGTGTAGGCGTAAATGTTGCTGTAGGTGTAAACGTAGGGGTAGGCGTGGGAACGTCGCAGTCAGCGAAAGAGGCGCCCTCGAATGTGCCACCGGGGATGCTATCGAAGAAAGAGGTAACATAGTTAGTGCCATTGAATTGCACCAGAGCGGTGCCATTGGCTCCCTCGCTTGGAACCAGGACGTTGCCACCCAAGCCTGTGAAGTCGACCGGAAAATATTCGTAGATCCCATAGGGCCCCAGCTCATTGAGTGTGATCGCCTGAAAGAGGGTGCCGTTGTTCTGGCAGAAGGTGCACAGATTCTGCGGGATGACAAGGACGCCTTCGGCATCTTGCCACTCGACCACATCTAAAGTAGCGTTGCCGCCGCTGTCCATTGCATGGAGAGCACCGGGAACGGTGGTAGAAGTATTGGGGTAATCCTCGTCGCTCACCCAGAGCTGGCCGCCAAAGGGCCCGAAGCCGCGCGGCACTACAGCTGGATTTTCAATTTCTCCAATTGGTCCCGCGCTGCGAAAGTTGCCGACATTGGCGACAGCTCCGGTCCCGTCCACCGACCAGACGCCGCCGCTAAATTTACACGTCACGAGCATGTCGTTGTTAAATGTGCCCTCCTTGTCGAAGGTAATCCCGGTATGGTCCGGCGAGCAGCCTGCGTCTGGGATGATCGCAAACAGTGTGGGCAGGATTGGGTAGCCTCAACTGATAGATTTTCGCGCCATCGGTGATAAAATAGTCGCGCGGGGTGAACCCGGGCTGGCGGACCGGTTGAGAGCGATAGTCATGTATAATTCTCACAGCCGCCACCACCAGGGGTTGGAATTAGCGCTATGGTGCGCAACCTCGCGCAGTCACCTTATCGATGATTGTGAGCTGTGAAGCTCAGTTTCGCTTGCGATCAGTCAGCGGCGCAGCGGCCACCCTACCCTGTCATTGGCGGACTGGTTTGGAGCGATAGTCATGTATAATTCCTCACAGCCGCCACCACCAGGGGTTGGAATTAGCGCTATGGGCGCGAATCCTCCCGCGCAGTCGACCTTATCGATGATTGTGAAGCCGGTGAAGTCACAGTATTCGCTTGCGATCAGATCAGCCGGCGCAGCGGCCACGCCTACGGGCCCGGCCTGATTGGGGGAAGGGTCGGGGTTGTGGACACCGCTAAAGAAAAAGTGAGTGGCGGACGGCGCAGCACCCCCGCCTGCTACGGGCCCGGCATGGGAGGTAGAGTCTTGGACATTGTTAAAGAAACTGTGATTGGCGGCGTAAAGCACTCCTGCCAGCCCTAGTAAGCCTGCAATTGTCAGCGTGATTGTTGTTTTTCTTTTCATCTTTTTGGTTTCTCGGTTTTGGGGGATAACTCTTTTACTTCCACCAATTACAATTGATGCCGCATTAATGTTCTTCGGATTTTTCGGGGCGAAGTTGCAAAAAAAGATTAAAAATATTAGGCCTAAATCTTAGGGATTTCTCGCGGATTTCTCCGTCTTGATGCAATACGCAGAGCTGGATCTGAAAAGCGTCGCAGACCCTGGCGCCGTCCTGGTAAAATCGCCCATTTTCTGAGGCGTGCCGCGAGAGTCAATATTTCTTAGCCTATGATCGACCGGCAGCTCATTCTTCACGCGTCTTTCAATTCTTTTAGGTATATCATTCTTACGTAGAAACGCTTACAGAGGTCTGCTCGCGAGACGTTACACTCACCGAGCGGTCAACACGGCCATTGGCATTCTCTTCGCTGCCTCACAAGAAAGAGCGCGACTTCGTGGGCGCTCGGCGATGTAAACTTCAGCGCGCGCGGGTTCTTCCGCGCGCGCTGTTAGCGTTGTGATTTGATTATTGCTTGATCAGATCGAGCCCGCTGGTCGAACCAGGCACGCCCGTCGTCGTGAAGTCGTAGTGAACGGTTGTTCCCGGGCTGGGAGCCGGCTGGCCCACCACGCTATGCGGGTCGTAATTGATCGAGATGAAGTAAGTGCCCGCAGTCGCTGCGTTGAACGTCACAGTCGTGGTATCGCCGTTTTGCGTGATCGTCGGTCCCACACTGTTACAGTTGGAGTCAAACACATTGCTCCCGCTTTGAAGGCCGAAGAAGGTGTTGAAGTTTCCGGTCGTGATGGTTTGCGTAATCGTAAAGGTGTTGCTCCCGGCTGGCGCCGTCACCCTGACCCAGTAGAAGAACGCACCGGGGCTGACGCTGTGGATCCTTCCGTGGTAGTCAAGGCTGTAGTTCACGCTGCTGAGGGTCTGGGCAGTGCAGTTCTTGAACTGTGTACAAGTCGTTCCTGGCGGCGTGATCTGACTCACCTGCATACATGTAGCCGACGGCGTTGGAGTAGGCGTAGGTGTAGATATTGCCGTAGGCGTAGGCGTGGATGTAGCTGTGGCTGTAGGTGTGAACGTAGCTGTAGCTGCAGGCGTAAATGTTGCTGTAGGCGTAAACGTAGGCGTGGGCGTGGGAACGTCGCAGTCAGCAAAAGAGGCGCCCTCGAATGTGCCGCCGGGGATGTTATCGAAGAAAGAGGTAACATAGTTAGTCCCATTGAACTGCACCAGAGCAGTGCCATCGCTTGACTCGCTTATAACCAGGACGTTGCCACCCAAGTTTGTGAAGTCGGCCGGAAATTCTTGGTAGATCCCATAGGGCCCCAGCTCATTGAGTGTGATCGCCTGAAAGAGGGTGCCGTTGTTCTGGCAGAAGGTGCACAGATTCTGCGGGATGACAAGGACGCCTTCGGCAGCGTGCCACTCGACGACATCTAAAGTAGCGTTGCCGCCGCTGTCCATTGCATGGACAGCACCGGGAACGGTGGTAGAAGTATTGGGGTAATCCTCGTCGCTCACCCAGAGCTGGCCGCCAAAGGGCCCGAAGCCGCGCGGCACTACAGATGGACTTTCAATTTCTCCAATTTGTCCCGCGCTGTGGAAGTTGCCGACATTGGTGACAGCTCCGGTCCCGTCCACCTTCCATACGCCGCCGCTAAATTTACATGTCACGAGCATGTCGTTGTTAAATGTGCCCTCCTTGTCGAAGGTAATCCCGGTATGGTCCGGCGAGCAGCCTGCGTCTGGGATGATCGCAAACAGTGTGGGCGAATTGGGTAGCCTCAACTGATAGATTTTCGCGCCATCGGTGATAAAATAGTCGCGCGGGGTGAACCCGGCATTGGCGGACTGGTTTGGAGCGATAGTCATGTATAATTCCTCACACCCGCCACCACCAGGGGTTGGAATTAGCGCTATGGGCGCGAATCCTCCCGCGCAGTCGACCTTATCGATGATTGTGAAGCCCGTGAAGTCACAGTATTGGCTTGCGATCAGATCAGCCGGCGCAGCGGCCACGCCTATGGGCCCGGCCTGATTGGGGGGCGGATCGGGGTTGTGGACATTGCTAAAGAAACTTGGATTGCCGGTAGCATAAAGAATTCCTGCCAGCCCCAGTAAGCCTGCAATTGTGAGCGTGATTGTTGTTTTTCTTTTCATCTTTGGATTACCTTTTTGCTGATAATGTAAATACGTCTTCCTTTTCCTTAGCAGGTTAGCTGCCTAGGGGCATCGGCATCCGGTCACCAAAGCGCGCTATGGGCGCACACCGGTGAACCGATAACCGATTACCGGCCCGCCCATCAATCGTGTGATAATGGGCTTTTGGTTGCCTTGCGTTTATACGCAGATATGCGTAGATTTTCTCTCGGATCGTATCTGAATCTATGATTACATCGATCCGAGAAAGAAAGCGCCGGGACGATTTACACTCCCGGCGCTGTTTTCTCCTGGGGGTAATTGTTTCTGGCGTTACTTCACGGCTACCGTGAATTGGATGCTAGAAGATTTTCTCCAGGTTTTCATAATTCTCCTTCTACTGGGAGCAGATCACGGCTGTAACGGTTCCTGTGCCCGTGTGGCCGGGAGCTGGCCCGTAGCCTGGGTTGGTTTTGACAATGACCATCTTGGGCCGTTGCCACTGATGACTGGGCCAGACTTGGTGATCGAGCTTGCGGCAATAACATTGATGAAGGCCGGGAACGCTGTCCGGCGGATTGCAGCTATTGCCTGGGTCGCTCAGCCAGGTGCCTCCGCACGATGGCGGGTTCGGGGTCAATACGTTGGCAAAACCCTTGAAGCTGGAGGGTGCTGAACCGCCGCTGAGATGGTTTGCCTTGTCCCACTGGGCGCCCCAGAAAGTTATCTTCGTGCCAACGACCGCGTCGAGGTCGCCAATAACAAAGCTCCCGGCCTGAGGTGTCGGCGTCGGCGTGGGAGTGGGAGTAGGTGTAGGTGTACGTGTACTGTTGGTGTTGGCGTTGGCGTGAAGGCAACTGTTGCGGTCGGGGTAGCCGTAGGCGTTGGTGTCGGCGTTGGGGTGAACGTGGCTGTGGCGGTAGGAGTTGGAGTAAAGGTAGCTGTTGCGGTCGCCGTAGCTGTAGGCGTTGGCGTCGGACTAGGACTGCGCGCTCTGGGCCAGTTGAGGTCCAGCCGCCAGTAGGCGAACCACCTGAGCCGTTGCAGAAGTACTGAGCAAAGCAGGTATCGCAGCTCTGCACTCCCGCCGTGGCGCTGCTGTTACCCTCCTCCAGTGTGCCGTAAATTACGTCGAACTTGTTCTGCCCCTCATATAACCTCAACTCGAAGTTGGCCTTCTGGTCCGGCTGATCCATATAAACTGCGCGCCACTCAATGTTGAAAATGCGATTGGGAGCAGTGCCGGACACTGAAGTATAAATGCCGCAGGTGTCCCCGGGGTAACCAGTGCAACCGCTGTTGTCATCGGTGCGCAGATCATCCCAGTAAGGGAAAATAGTACAGTCGTGACCGGACCATGGGAGACACGTGTTACTCAGATAGTCCACATCGCTGGTCGTGAATTGTGCATTGCCGTTGACGGACACATTGATGCTGGTGCGAGCCATTCCGCAGGCCATATAGGAGAAGGGAAGCGCGACGTTGGTCACGAGATCTTCTGCCGTGATTGCCGGTGTCGGTGTTGCCTGGCACGATAGTGCCGCCTATCTGACTTATGGTAAGCCCGGCGCAAGCTGTAGGTGTAGGTGTTGGCGTTGGGGTATAGGTAGCCGTTGGCGTTGGAGTAAACGTTGCTGTAGGTGTAGGCGTAAATGTTGCCGTAGCTGTTGGCGGAGTGAACGTGGCTGTGGCGGTAGGAGTTGGAGTAGTGTAGCGGTTGCGGTCGCCGTTGCTGTGGCTGTAGGGGTAGCCGTCGGTGTAGGCTGTGAACTGTGGCCGTAGGTGTAGGCGTGCTGTAGCCGTAGCCGTAGCTGTGGCCGTGGGTGTAGGCGAGACCTCGGCGCAGGCGTAAGTCACTTTCAAACTGTTCGTAAGCGTGGAAGTGCCACAGGAGAAAATCGTGACTGGCCCGGCGCCACTGGCCTGCACTCCGCTCGTTGCGCCGGCGCCATTGTCACCAGTAACTCCATAAATGATGTCAAAGAAGCTTGGCATGTTCTCATAGAAGACGACTTCGAAGTTAGCCGGGCTGGTGGGGTCATTAGCGAGCACCGCGCGCCATTCAATGTTAAACTGCCGATTAGGCGCGGTGCCGGTAACTGAGGTGAAGATGCCGCACGTTCCGCCGGGATAGCCCGCGCAGCCGGGCTCAGGATTATCCGTGATCAGGGCGCCCTGAAACGGAAAAATGGCCCTGCCAAAATCCGGATCCGGCAAGGCCAAACAGCCATCGGTCGACTCAGATGAGCCTGTGAGGTACAAAGCGCCATTGACGCTGACGTTCGCGCTAGTAAACGTGTACCCGTAAACGGTGACCGGGAATGGGAACGTAATAGGGGTGGCACAATCATCGCAATGGTTACCTATGTCCGTGGTACCAGGAACGATGCTGCCGGTGTCAGTCGTCGTGACATAGTTTTCGCACGGACCGGGCGATGCCGTCGGCGTTGGCGTGGGCGTGGGCGACGAGCACCCGGAAGCATAGACGAAGTTAAGTTGCAAGCCGTCCACCAGTCCGCCCGTGTTGCACTCAAACTGTGTAAAATGCGAGCCGGTGTCGCGCTGCGCGCCTACGGTAGCACTATCGCCGGTGTTACCATTCAGGGCGCCATAGATGATCTCGAAGTTGGGCGTATCCTCGTGCAAACGCACCTCAAAGTCGAGGAGTGGTGGCCCGGCTACGCCGAAAAAGTTTTCCCGGAATTCGATGTTGAAGATGCGATTGGGCGCAGTTCCCGATACAGAGGTAAATACCCCCTGCCCGTTCGCAGTATCCTCATCGTGCAGGTCCCCCCAGTATGGAGCGATCAGGTCGATCACGCGTGCAGTTGGCAGGGGGCATTCGTTAAAAAAATCCGAATCGCTAGCACCCGTAAATTGCAGGTTGCCGTTTGATGAGATACCAACCGAAAAGAAGGTCTGGTCATAGAAGGTGACCGGGAAGGGCAAAGCGATGGGCGTGACGCAGTCGTCGCAGTGGTTGCCGGTGTCGGTAATGCCGTACACGATGATGCCGCTACCGGTGGTAATCGTATAATCGTTCGGCATGCAGTCGTCATTCGCGTAGGCGTGGCTGTTGCCGCCCCGGCAGGGGCGCTTCCCTGCCCGTTCACGCCGAAGGCGGCGTTATTCTGCGACGTTGGAAACTTCGGACTGATCGCCCAGGAGAGGGCCACGGCGACGCATAAAAAAAAGAGCGCGGCCGCGCCACTGCGAAGAATGTAACCGCTCATTTTACTTTCCGTCTTCAAAGTATTTACATTCCTGCGACCGAGCCCTGGTCGCGATTGACCCTGCGTGAAGAGTGTGATTTTTGTTTTTAGGGGGATTTTTTTCATTTTTGGATCCTCGGTTTTGCCGATAGTTTTTGTTCACTAAAAGTAGCTTTGCGCCCCCGGGGTTCTCCCGGCTTCCTCCCGTTTTTGGCGCGAAGCAATTGAGTGCATGGGGGGTTAGGCGCGGATTATGGCGAGACGCAGGAATTTCGCCTATCCGGCAGACGGCCTGATTTTTTGAATCGGGAAATTGCCGATATGAACTATCGGGCAATGCCTGCGTGGCTAACACGCGTGGCTACTTTGGCCTTCGCTTGAGCTGCGCGGGTTTGCACCCCGTCAACTTGTGTGGGACGCCGCGCGCCGACTTCCCCTGCTCCGAGCAATTGGCGCGCACCATGCTTGAGTTCTTCCGCGTTCGCGTAGCCCATCTTTTGCTTGATGTGCTCGAAATGGGTAGTGACGGTCTTGCGGCTGATGCTTAGTTCCTTTGCCAACTCACCCGCACGGCGTCCCGCAGCAATCAGCGAGAACACGGCCAACTCGCGATCACTCAGTCCTTCGAGTCCCTTTGGCAAATCCGCGCGATGAGCGAATCTCTGGATTGCCAACGCAGTAATCGACGGACTCGCATAAATTTCTCCTGCCAGGACTGTCTCGACTGCGCGCATCAGCTGTTCGGGCGATCCGTTTTTCATCCAGTAACCAGCCGCGCCTGCATGCAATGCGCGCTCGGCATAAACGTGTTCAGATTGCCGCGACACAACCAAAATCCGAGTGTGCGGGTATTCCCTGGCGAGCTCTTTGATCCACAGGATGCCGTCGCGATCTTCCAGAAATGGTTCGATCAGCAGAATATCGGGGCGATGTTTTCGGATGAGTTCGCCTGCATCAAAGAAGCAATGCGCGCTAGCGCAGATTTGATACCGCTTGTCGAGCCCGACAATCGCGGCCATGCCGGCCTCGCTGACGCACGTGTCTCCCACCACGATGACCCGACATGGTTGTTTGCCCGCGCAGAATATCGCGCGATCTTTCACTGTTTGGGGGAGCTTAACGATTGATATTGCCTAACTTAAGCGAGCAGTTTCTTGAAGCGCTCCGCGGAAGTCAACAATTTTTTTCTTAGGTACTGTTCTAATCTCTCTTAGGCGAGTATTCTGATTTTCAATGGTCGGCGGTAGGGCTCGTGCCCATATCTCCGCCCCAGCTACCGGAAAATTTTAGGAGCGACACGGCGGCGCTGAAATTTTGAATCGACCGCCACCGAGTTTAACGGCCCGGTTACCGAACAAACGGATTGGTCCCGGGCGAAAATTCATGCTCCGCCGGTTCGATCTCAGGCTGGAGCGCAAATTGCGAAACAATTCCCAATGCGTTCAGATCATTGCGCACGGTTGCGGCAAAAACCATAATCTGGAGACACGGAGCACCGCTTGTAGCCACGGCGCTGTGCGCCGTCCTCGCTAGGTGAAAATCGAGTTCCAGGTACCCCACATGGGCGTGGCTGGAGCACTCACGAGATCGCTTCCGGTTGAAAAAAAGGCCGGCTTGCGCCGGCCCTTTGTTATTGAAGTGTACAGTACTTTTCTATGGCAGGAACGTAACGGCGCCGAACGGGCTGAACGTGGCCGAACCAGTGTAGTTGCTAGGGTTCGTGCTGACGTTGTTATTGAACGTAAACGTCAAGGTTGCGCATGAACCCGCGGCGATCGTCCGCTGGGCCGTGGTGCCGAGCAGCGAACTCGTGTTCAGCGGGCTGGCGGTTGACGTGTTATAGATAGTGGTGCTGCCCATTGTGATCGACTTCAGGTTGCCGTTAGTAGCCTGCGGCCAGGTCATGGACAGCCCCGTCAGCACTTGGCTAGCTGCCGTATTGTTCTGGAACGTGATCACGACGGTCTTCGTCGCCATTCCAGGACCGAAAAGCTTGCCAGCCGCGACGAGCGTCGCCGGTGTCGCGGTTGGCGTAGGTGTCGGTGTAGGTGTAGGAGACGCAGTCGCGGTTGGGGTTGGCGTTCCGGCAGGCCCACCCGGCATGGTAATGAATGCACACCCTTGACCCGAATCGCCGCCGCTCTGGTTCTGGTCGCCATCGTGCACCATGAAATACAGCCGATAGCTATGCCCGGGTTGCAGCCCCAACTGGGAAATGTCCCAGCGAATTTCGGCGCCATAGCCCTGGTTTGTTAACCCAGGGGGCACCGGATCAGCGCCTGGCCCAAGGTTCCAGTTATTTACCGGAGGATCGCCATCGGGCGTAACGGTAATCGTAGGCGGGTTCGTAGTGTGATCGACTGTCCGGACGGCGCCCTTCCATGTCCCGGAGACGAAAGTCGGCGGAATGCCTGTGCCCCCATACTGCCAATCACCCGCCAAGGGATTGGGTGGATTGTAGGTGATATCGGTAATGAACAGAGCCGGGAACATCGGCCGGCCTGACGTATCGACGCCGGCCTGATCTCCACTTTGAACTTGCGAACCTACCTGTGGGCTGGTCACGCTTTGGGCGGTCGGCCCCGGCGATGCCATAGGCGAAAATGGGTAGTTGGTCGTAAACGTACCCGTGCCGTGCCGCAGCTCTGCTTAATCTGGACCTGGCGAATACCAAGCGTCAGGGCGTGTTCGTCATTGTAGAAAACCTGAACTGTAAGCGGGGTGCATTGGTCTGAGGTCGCCGTAACCCTGAAGGCTCTCAACACCTCGCTCTCGTTAAAGGCAATGTTCGTCCGCGGACTGCCGCTAGGAAACGGATACGTAGGCGTGCATGAAGCGAGAGCACCGCATGGTGTGAATGTCGGAGTTGCCGTAGCCGTAGGTGTCGACGTAGGCGTAAATGTGGCTGTAGCTGTAGGTGTAAATGTAGCTGTAGACGTCGGCGTAAAGGTGGCTGTGGATGTAGGTGTGAATGTAGCTGTAGATGTCGGCGTAAATGTTGCCGTAGGTGTAAAGGTAGCTGTCGGCGTAAATGTAGGCGTGGGCGTGGGAACGTCGCAGTCAGCGAAAGAGGCGCCCTCGAATGTGCCGCCGGGGATGCTATCGAAGAAGCTGGTAACATAGTTAGTGCCATTGAACTGCACCAGAGCGGTGCCATTGGCTCCCTCGCTTGGAACCAGGACGTTGCCACCCAAGCCTGCGAAGTCGACCGGAAAATATTGGTAGATTCCTACCGGCCCCAGCTCATTGAGTGTGATGGCCTGAAAGAGGGTGCCGTTGTTCTGGCAGAAGGTGCACAGATTCTGCGGGATGACAAGGACGCCTTCGGCATCTTGCCACTCGACGACATCTAAAGTAGCGTTGCCGCCGCTGTCCATTGCATGGAGAGCACCGGGGATGGTGGTAGAAGTATTGGGGTACTCCTCGTCGCTCACCCAGAGCTGGCCGCCAAAGGGCCCGAAGCCGCGCGGCACTACAGCTGGATTTTCAATTTCTCCAATTTGTCCCGCGCTGTGAAAGTTGCCGACATTGGTGACAGCTCCGGTCCCGTCCACCGCCCAGACGCCGCCGCTAAATTTACACGTCACGAGCATGTCGTTGTTAAATGTGCCCTCCTTGTCGAAGGTAATCCCGGTATGGTCCGGCGAGCAGCCTGCGTCTGGGATGATCGCAAACAGTGTGGGCGGATTGGGTAGCCTCAACTGATAGATTTTCGCGCCATCGGTGATAAAATAGTCGCGCGGGGTGAACCCGGCATTGGCGGACTGGTTTGGAGCGATAGTCATGTATAATTCCTCACACCCGCCACCACCAGGGGTTGGAATTAGCGCTATGGGCGCGAATCCTCCCGCGCAGTCGACCTTATCGATGATTGTGAAGCCCGTGAAGTCACAGTATTCGCTTGCGATCAGATCAGCCGGCGCAGCGGCCACGCCTACGGGCCCGGCCTGATTCGGGGAAGGGTCGGGGTTGTGGACACCGCTAAAGAAAAAGTGAGTGGCGGACGGTGCAGCACCCCCGCCTGCTACGGGCCCGGCATGGGAGGTAGAGTCTTGGACATTGTTAAAGAAACTGTGATTGGCGGCGTAAAGTACTCCTGCCAGCCCTAGTAAGCCTGCAATTGTCAGAGTGATTGTTGTTTTTCTTTTCATATTTTTGGTTTCTCGGTTTTGTGGGGATATCGTCTTTTATTTCACCAATTAAATTGGTGACGCATTAATGTTCTTCGGATTTTTCGGGGCGAAGTTTCAAAAAAAGATTAAAAATATTAGGCGCAAATCCTAGGGACTGGACTCCTCGCGGATTCTCCCTTCTTGGTCAATAGGCAGAATGGCGTAGTGAAAAAGTCTTGCACACCCTTGCACCGTTCTGATAAAAGCGAGCAACAACTTGCACTATGTCCCCCCGGTATCGATCGCGTGTTTCCAACGCAAAGGGCAACGCTGGTGTCTGCGATGACAGCGAAGCGCCTGCGGAGCAGATCGACAAAGAGGTGCGCAAACTGCTCGATGACGCTTATGAGCTTGCCAGGCGGGCCCTCATTGCGGATCGCGACAAACTCGAAGTGATCGCAAAAGGTTTGCTGGAGCACGAAACCTGGACAATTCCCAAATCAATGAAATCGTCGAGCACGGTCGCCTGATAAATCGACCGCCAAGGGAAGCCCCGCTGCCCGGCAAGAAAATGCCCGTGGAAAGCCCGCTTGGTTCACTGGGTCTGACCCCGCGCGAAGCGGAGGTTCTGACTTGGATCGCACAAGGCAAAAGCAATTATGAGATCGGCGTGATCCTGAGCGCATGCACCGGCACGATCTGCAAACATGTCGAGCACATTTTAGCCAAGCTAAACGTGGAAAATCGTACCGCCGCCGCTGCAATGGCCATTGCAGCATTGGCCAGCGCAAAAAAATGAGCGATCTGGTGCGATGATGCGGCTTCTGTCTGTTAGAGCTGATTAAGCAAATGCTCCCGCCAGGTTGCGGACGTTGTAGATCACGTTGTTGCCAAGCGAAATTTTGTTCGGATGGCCGTTGATGTTTTGTGGGCACGTGAGCCCTATTGCATGATCACCAATCGATGTACACATCCTTTGCTGTGTCGTTATAGATGGTGACTTTGTGGTGTTTCTTGCCGAGTCGACGTCGATTTCACCGAGAGGCGCTTGACGGGACTGCCCAGAAGGCATTGACTACCGCCTCGCCAACTCATGAACCGATCGGAAAAGCGATTCTCCCTGAAGTGGGCGTCCTCGAGAAATCAAATTTCCGTCGGCCTCATTGGAAGGAGCGCGGTCTTGGCCGTGGCCATCATGGGTTGGTGCGTCGCCATCCACGGCGCGGAAATCCATGAGGCCGCTGAATTGGGCAATCTCGAAAGGGTCAAAGCATATTCTGTCGCAGGACCCGAAACAAATCGACCTCGTGGATGCCAAGGGCCGAACGGTGCTGGCCCGCGCCATTCGCAGCGGCAAACAGGAGGTCGTAGAATTCCTGTTGGCAAGCGGGGCAACGGAAGACATTTATGCCGCGGTCGATTGTCGGCGACGTTGACAAGGTTGCCGCTTTTCTGAAACAGGACAAGAAGCTGGTCAACGCCAGGGACAGCGACGGCAGGACACCTTTGCATTGGGCGGCGATGTACGGTCAAACAAAAGTGATGGAAGTTGCTTCTGGCTGCGAAAGCCGATGTGAATTCGTTGGATGCGGACGGATTCACGCCCTTGCACTGGGCGGCCACATTCAACAAGAGAGGACGCGGTAGAATTGTTGCTGGCCAACAAGGCAGACATGAACATCAAGGTCGTGCAGTATGGTTGGACGCCGCTGCGACTGGCGGTCATCCATGGCCACATGGCAGCGGCCGAAGCTCTGTTGGATGGCGGTTCGGATCCCAATGTAAAGGACGACGAGAACATTCCCCTTTTGCACCAGGCTGTTATTCGCGGCAAAAAGGAGATGGTAGAATTGCTGCTGGATAAGAAAGCGGACCTGAACGCGAAGGACTCGGAGGGGGAGACAGCGCTGGATGAGGCCGTGGAACAAGGCAATAAAGAGATCATCGAGCTGTTGCGTCCAGCGATGGCGCGAAGGGAAAATGACCACCTTCGCGTTGCCAACCTTTCTGTCGAACGCGACGTGCAAGATGGCGCCGATGGACAAACACATTTTTGCGTGACCATGCCCTAACCAACGCTTTTTTCGCACCAAGAGCGGATAGTCAACATAGCCAGCCATGAAAATAACTCCGCTGGTCAAGTTATGCATTTTGGCAGTCGTTGGGTTTGGCTTGTACGCGCTGTGGCACAAAGGGGTTCCGCGTCACCAAGGGCAGCCGGAGGCGACGGGCGAAACGGAAGTCGCCGTCCACGTCGGAAAGATTTCTCTGGCGACGTTGCGACATGGCGTGACGGCATACGGCACGGTCGAGCCTGAGCCGGGGACGGCGGACAAAGCCCCAGCCTCCGCCCGCATCGCATCGCCGGTAGCGGCTATCGTTTCCGACGTAAACTGCTTCGAGGGTCAGCAGGTCGAAAAAGGCCAGACCTTGTTCACCCTCAAAGACATTCGCAAGCCGGATGGCTCCATCGAACAGGCATTGCTGAAAATCACCGCGCCGCTTTCCGGGACGGTCGTTTACGTGAACGTCAAGCCTGGCGAAGTGACCGATCCCGAAACACAGACGCCACTGGTTGAAGTGGTTGACTTAAGTCGCCTGATCATTGCGGCCAATGTACCCAGTTCGCAAATGCCATCCGTGAAATTGGGCCAGACAGTGGAGATCGTCCCGCAACAAGGCGACGTTCACGACACCTTCGCCACAACCGAAACCGCCACTCCCAACCCGGCGCCAGTCGCTCTGACAGGAACGGTGACGCTCATTGAAGACAGGGTTGATCCCAAAACGGACATGGGACCGGTTGATATTTCCGCCCCAGCTAAAGCCGGATTGCGGCCCGGACAGTTCGTCCGCGTACGAATCATCACCGAAGAGCGCCGTGATTGCCTGACAGTTCCATCACGAAGCATCGTCAAGAATCAAAGCGGGGAATGGGTGATCTACCTGGTCAGCGGCAAGCAGGCAATCCAACAACCCGTCAAGGTCGGATTTCGTGAGGGCGACATGGTGCAAGTCCACAGCCTTGTCCTGCAACCGGGAGATAAAGTGGTCACGACCGGGGCCTACGGACTTCCGGGGAAAACAAAGATCCGCATACTCAGCGAGTGATTGGCCTAACGACTGCCGTCACCAGGAAATCGAGAGTATGAAGTCGGCCATCGGAAGGTTCGCGGTTCGGCACGCCATTTCGATTGTCTTTCTGGTGCTCGCTCTATGTCTCGGAGGCGGGTATGCGGCAAGGAAGATGGGTTCGTCCGTCTTTCCCGAGACTGACTTTCCTCGCGTGGTCATCATGGCGGACAACGGCGTGATGCCCGCTGACGAAATGATGGCCACGGTCACCCGTCCCATCGAGGAGGCGATGAAAGACATCCTCGGCAGCGAGACTATCCGCTCGACGACTGGTCGTGGCACAGCTCAAATCGATCTCTTTTTCTCGTGGAAGGTGAACATGAGGGAAACGGAGCTCTACGTCCTCAGCCGCCTCGCTCAAATCCGGCATACGCTTCCCGCCACCGCCCAGACTGAAGTTTATCGGATGAACTTCTCAACGTTTCCGATCATCGGCATCAGCCTGACCTCTCCCGGACGGGATATTTCGTCATTGTGGGAATTGGCGCGTTACGACCTGAAGCCAAAATTTCTCCGCATTCCCGGCGTGGCGCGCGTGGAACTGGTCGGCGGACAGGCACCCGAGTATCAGGTGATCGTGGATCCTCTCCGCCTGGCGGGACTTCGCCTGACCCTGGCTCAGGTGACCGAAACCCTAAACCGAAACAATTTGGTTTCCGCGAGCGGGCTGCACCAGGAGGACAACAAAATGTACCTGACGGTCGTGGACGGCCGGGTGCATTCCGTGCAGGACATCGAGAACCTCACCATCACCACCGGCCAGGGCCATCCCGTGCTCCTCAAGGATTTCGCCCGGATTTTGCGGGGCAAAGAACCGACGTTCAGCGTGGTTACTGCTGACGGCGTTGATTCGGTGCTGCTTAACATCTATTCCCAGCCGGATGCCAGTACCATATGACATTGCCCGGCAGTTGCAGGAGCGGCTTCCCACGATCCGCAAAGACATGCCGCCGGATGTGAAACTGGCGTTCTTTTACGACCAATCCCTGCTCGTTCGCGACTCGATGCTCAGCGCGTGGGAGGCCATCATCTTCGGTTTGTTTCTTTCCATCGCCATTCTCTATCTGTTCCTGCGGAGTTGGGGAACGACGTTGGTAGCGACGGTGGTGATTCCCGTCACCGTCTTGTTGACGATTCTGGTGATGAAACTCTTTGGCATGAATTTCAACCTTATGACACTGGGCGGCATTGCCGCGGCCATCGGCCTGATCATTGACGACGCGATCGTGGTGGTGGAAGCGATCTACGCCAAGATCGCCGCCGGCATGGGCCGGCTCGAAGCGATCCCGGCGGGAATCGCCGAGATTTTTTCCGCGCTGCTCGGCTCCACGCTGACGCCTGTTGTGGTGTTTATCCCGCTGGCGTTTCTCAATGGTATCGTCGGCGTCTTTTTCCGCGCCCTGGCGCTGACCATGGTGGTGTCGCTGCTGACCTCTCTGCTGCTGGCGCTGACGCTCACGCCTTCGCTTGCAGCGTGGTTCATCCGCATTCCGGCCGGAAGAACATCGCGAGAGCCCCACGAGGTGGAGCAAGGCGGGTTTATATTGCACCGGGTCATCCGCCTGTACGAGGTCATCGTGCGGCTGGCCTTGAAACACCGGTGGTTCACAGTGGCCATCGGCGTTCTGGTGCTCATCGCGTCGTTTGTCTTATACCCACGCTTGAAAACCGACTTCCTGCCCGAAATGGACGAAGGCGGATTCGTCATTGATTACGTGACGCCGCCGGGCACCAGTCTGGCGGAAACCGACCGCCAGATGCGCCAGGCCGAGGAAATCCTCAAGGCCACGCCGGAAATTGAAAGTTACTCCCGTCGGACAGGTGCCGCCCTGGGCATCCACCTGGTCGAGTTGAACACCGGCGACTTCCTGATCAAATTGAAACCGAACCGCAAGCGTTCCACTGCGGCGGTGATCGCCGACCTGCGAGAACAATTCCACGCCGCCCTGCCGACCGTTGAGTGGGATTTCCCCGGCATCCTTAGCGACCTTATCGGCGACCTCATATGGTCGGACAAGCCCATCGAGGTGAAAATTTTTTCACCTGACCTGAAGTTTCTCACTGACACAGCCGAGGACATAGAAGAACTGATCACTCCTGATCCCAAGACAAGAAAGGGAGTGGCCGGCGTGGTGGATACCTTCAGCGGTTTGGTTTACACCGGGTCTTCAATTCATCTGCGGGTTCGCTACGCAGACGCGCAACGCTACGGCCTCAACGCCGACGATATCGCCAAGGCCGTCAACATCGCGATGCTCGGCCAGACCGCCTCCACCGTGCTCGAGGACGATCGCGTCGTCAGCATCCGCGTGAACATGGACCCGACTAACATCAAACATCTCGACACGCTGCGCGAACTGCCGTTGCGCGCGGCCGACGGCACGATCGTGCAACTCCATCAGGTGGCGGACATCGTCGAGACGCCGGGCGAACTGGAGCTGCATCGCGAAGACATGCGTCAGAACATCGCGGTCACCGCGCGCCTGCAAGGTCGCGACCTCGGCAGCGCCATGTCCGAGATCCGCAAGCTCATCAGCGCAGACCCCGGCCTCCCTTCCGGCAGCATCGAATACGGCGGACTTTATCAGCAACAGGTGGAATCGTTTCAAAACCTGATGGTCGTGCTGATCATGGCCATCGTCCTCGTCTTCACGGTGGCGTTACTGGAGTTCCGTTCCTTTTACGCGCCGGTCGCGATCGTCTTCGGCGCCGTGCTCTCCGTGTTTGGCATCGTCGTCGCGTTGCTGATCACCGGCACCACGTTGAGCATCATCGCGTATCTGGGCGCCATCATCGGCATGGGCATCGTCCACAAAAACGGGATTCTCATGCTGGATTACACCGAACAGCTGCGCGCTGGCGGAATGGAATTGCGCGAAGCCCTGGTGCAGTCCGGCCGCCGCCGCTTGCGCCCGGTGCTCATGACCTCCCTTGCCGCCGCCCTCGGCATGTTGCCGCTGGCCTATGGCATCGGTTCTGGCGCCGACATGCTTCGGCCGCTCGCCATCGCCGTCATTGGCGCCGTCTGCATCTCCGTGCTGCTCTCGTTAGTCGCCACGCCCACAGCGTACTTCCTGATGTTGCAACTTCGCGACGCCCGCGTCTTCAAGCTGCTGCGCCCACGGGAATGAGATCGTAGCGTAAATAACCGCCGAGCGAGCCCTGCGCGCGTAAATCTTAATACCATCTTAACAGAGGATGTTAAGCTAAGAAAAGAAGGGGCCGGCGTGTGGCGGCCCCGTTCTCGCTCAGAGTGTGTTTGGTCTGAGGTTTAGGGGTGGTTGATATCGACGGCGATCGTGCCCCAGTGGTGATTAGCGCCCCGAGAAGGAGGTGTTCTGTGTTGCGGTGCCATTGGCGTAGCGTGCCTGCCGAGCCGCCGCCGTTGTGCACGTAGATGAGGTTCGACCGTGGAGGTGTCGGCGGGAGCGCGTCCCGCCGAGGTCTTCTCCCTCGCGCAGAGGAAGACGACCTCCTGGTCGCCGCTGCTCGGCGGGGCCGGCAGGTTGGCGGTGTAGGGGTTGGTGTTGTTGCCGGAGGTGTAGGCGCTTTGCGCGATCGGGGTGGACGTGTTGTTGCCGCTGAGCTCGACGACCTGGAGGTAGGCCTGGTGTGGTGGTCTTCGACGAAGGTGACCGTGATCGTTCCGGTCGCGTTGCTCGCACCGCCGTTCAGCCACCGGCCGAAGTCGTAGTCCTTGTCGTTGTAGATCAGCCGACCCGGCCCCGATCGCCGTGAACGTCGGGCTGCCGCCGCTGAAGGTGCTGCTGAAGGTGGCGCTGTCACCCGCTGCGGAGTTCGTGAACGCGAACACGAGGTAGGTGGTGTTCGCCTTCAGGGTGAAGCTCGTCGTCGTCACGGTCGTGCCGCTGGTGGCGCTTCCGCTGGCTGCCAGCGTGGCCGGAGTACACGCACGGCGTCGGCGTCGGAGTCGGCGTAGGCGTAGGCGTAGACGTAGCGCTTGGCGTAGGCGTAAACGTAGCTGTAGCTGTGGCCGTAGCTGTAGCCGTAGCTGTCGGCGTAAACGTAGCTGTAGCGTGGCGTAAACGTAGCCGTAGCTGTCGGCGTAAATGTAGCTGTGGCGTGAACGTAGCTGTCGGCGTGAATGTAGCTGTCGGTGTGAACGTAGCTGTGGCTGTGCGGTGTGAATGTAGCTGTGGCTGTCGGCGTAAATGTAGCTGTGGCTGTAGATGTGGGTGAGCATACTGGTGTAGCTGTGGCTGTAGCTGTCGCTGTCGCCGTAGGTGTAGGAGACGCAGTTGGCGTTGGTGGGGCAGTCCCCGGCATGGTAAAGTACCAGTTAGCCTGGCCGCAATCGCCGCCAGTCTTATTCTGGTCGCCATCATGCACAATGAAGTAAACGCGATAGTGGTGACCACTGATCAAACCAAGCGTGCCGGCATTCCAGCGGCATTCGGTGCTATAGCCCTCGTCCGTGCTGGGGTGGGCACCGGCACCGGATCGGGGGGGCCGCATGTTCCGAGGTTCCAGCCAGTATTCGTCGGTGGGTCAGCATCGGGCGTGACAGTGACTGTAATGGGTTGGTGGTCTGGTCGATTATCTTGGTCGCAGCTTTCCATGTCCCGAAGACCGCGTCTGGCGGAATGCCCGTGCCACCATACTGCCAGTCGCCAGCAAGCGGGTTGGTATTGCCCGGAGGCACGTCCAAGTCTGTAATGTACAGAACTGGATACATGGGCCGACCCGAGGTGTCGGTACCCCCCTGGGCCTCTGTCGCACCGACCTGTGGGTTAATTGCACACGACGGAGTGGCCGTGGGCCCGGCCGAAATCGGGTAATTCGTGGTGCACGGTCCCGCATAAGGGCTTTATTGTGATCTGGCGGATACCCAGCGTCATCGCGTGTTCGTCATTGTAGAAGAGCTGAATGAACGGCGCTTGGTTGCAGTTGCCGCCTGGGTTGGAAACGACAGAAGCTTTCAATACCGTGCTTTCGTTAAACGCGACGTTGGTCCGCGTGACCGACACTTGGACATGGGTAAGGAGGCGAAGGGCAAACGAATGGGTAAGGAGGAGCGCTCGGGGAAGGCGAAATGCAGGGCGTAGGCGTGGGCGTAGCTGTTGCCGTAGCTGTTGCTGTAGCAGTAGCCGTAGAAGTTGCCGTAGCAGTAGCTGTGGCTGTCGGTGTGAATGTAGCTGTGGCAGTCGCTGTAGGCGTAAATGTAGCTGTTGCTGTGGGTGTACGCGTCGCGGTGGGTGTAGGCGTGGGTGAGCGCGTCGCGGTGGGTGTAGGCGTGGGTGAGCGCGTCGCGCTCGGTGTGGGAGTGTTTGTCGCTGTCGCAGTTGCTGTAGCTGTGGCTGTAGCTGTAGGTGTAAATGTAGCCGTGGCTGTGAACGTAGCTGTCGCTGTAGGTGTGAACGTAGCTGTCGCTGTGGCTGTAGCTGTAGGCGTAAATGTAGCTGTGGCTGTGGCTGTCGGCGTGAATGTCGCTGAAGGTGTGAATGTAGCTGAAGGTGTGAACGTAGCTGTGGCTGTCGCTGTAGACGTAGCAGTCGGTGTAGGCGTCGGAACGTCGCAGTCAGCCCAAGAGGAGCCCTCATATAGGCCGTTGGCGATGGCATCGAAGAAAAAGGTATTATACTGTCCGGGGGGCCTCGGACTAGCGCTGGGCGTTGCTGTAGGCGTGGCAGTCGGTGTCGGCGCGGGACTGAAGGTTATGACGGCGGTACCTGCGCCGAACTCGCTCGAAACGAGGATGCTGCCACTCAACCCTGTGAAATCGGTCGGCGGATATTGGTAGATAGTGTTAAGGTTTTCTACCGATTGGAAGAAGGCGCCGCCCGAGCAGAAGCAGCGCACAGAGCCGACGGGATGACCACGACGCCTTCCGCGCCGAACCAATCGAAGACATCATAAGTAACGGTATGCCATTGGTCGTCGATTGCGTGGACCATACCGTTGTTCTCGTCGGCCGCCAGGAGCTGGCCGCCCAAGGGCCCGAAGCTTAACGGCACTACAGCTGGTCCTTCAAGTTCGGTGCCCGTGTGCGCGATAGGACGCGTGGCGGCCAACGCATTTCCATTCGCCGTCAATCACAAAGACGAGGCCGTCCTCAGTCGTCACGATCATTTTGTAGCCAAATGTGCCCACATGGTCGAACGTAATCCCGGTGTGATCCGTTGTGTTGGTTGGGAGCGTCGCAAACAGCACAGGCGTGGGAGGATTGGGTGGCCTCAACTGATGTAGATGTTGGGACCTGATGTGATAAAAATGTCGCGCGGGGTGAACCCGGCATTCGCAGACTCGGCCGGAGCTATAGTCATGTATTTTTCTGCGCAGCCACTAGGCCCTGGGATCGTCGCCAATTTCGAGACATTCCCGAGGCAGTCGATCTTATCGATGTTTTGGCTGCAGTATTCGGTCGCGAACACATCAGTCGTGGAAGCGGCCACGCCTATGGGCGCGGTGACAGAGGCAAAGGGCTGTGGATTGGCGTCCGGGTGATTGGGTGGATGAGGAAGCCGCGATTGAGCCGTGTTGACAGTGACAACGGGACGTGGATTGGCGGCGTAAAAGATTCCTGCCAGCCCTACCAACCCCGCAATGGTCAGAGCAATTGCTGTTCTTCTTTTCATTTGGGGGGATCCTCGCGGTTTTGGCTGAATCGTTTTTCAGTTCACTAACAACTAACTGCGGCCAAGGATTTTCAGGGAGCGTCTGATTTTGTCAATGGTTTATTTCCGTACAATGATTTAGGAACGTGACTGATATAGTCACTTATTTCACTGCGTTCAAAATCCTTAGTTCACGATGTTCTTCGGGTTTTTTGGCGTGAAGTTTCGAAAAAGTTGTAAATTGACAGCCACGCGGTGTGCTGAAATTTGATTCGACCGGCCGTTCGCGGTGCCGTTACCTGAGAAAGGGATTGATTCGCCGCTCGATTCCCACTTTTGTCGGCGGTCCGTGACCGGAAAGAACGGTTACGTCGTCGCCGAGCGGAAATAATCTTTCCCTGATTCCGGTTATGAGCAGATCAATATCGCCGCCGGGCAAATCGCCTCGCCCGATGCTGCCGGAGAAAAGAACGTCGCCGCCGATCAGCAATTTGTCCTTGCGCGAAAAGAAACAAAGACTGCCAGGGCAATGGCCGGGAATTTCCAGGATTTGAAAATCCGCGCCGAGAAAATTTCGGTTTGGCGTTTCTTCGATCAGAAAATCCGGTTCCACCGGTTCGATCTCGAGTTGGAACCCAAAATTACGAAAAAATTCGCGATCCGAAATCATCGGCGCGGTCAGCGGATGACAGCCGATGGGACAACCGAACTGGCGCTTAATCCTGGCAACGTCCTGGACGTGATCGATGTGCCCATGCGTCAGGAGCAAGAGTTTGAGATCGGTCCCGCGGCTGCGGGACGAACGCACCCATTCGCAAGCGCCCTCGGGCGCGTCGAAGAGAATCCGGCCCTGCGGCGCTTGAAGCAGATAGCAATTCGTTTCAAAAATGCCGCCGCAAAAGCTCTCGTAATTCATTGTGATTAAGTGTATCCAAGCGCGACTACGGCTGAAGGCGAGAGCTTTTACGAATTAATTGAATGTTCACTCGTTTCGATTGTCTGATTCCTACTCACATGTTCACCTTGTTTGATCATCTTGCGTTTGATCGTGAAATCTGCCAAGGTGCTAAACCGCTTAATTACCGATGAAATCACATTTGAAGCGATCCCTGGCTCTGTGCGCCGTCGTTTTAGCAGCCGCGATTGCGGTCCCGCCCGCGATAGCGAGCTCGAAGGAAACGATCACCATGTCCGTGGGCCGGCTCCTGGAGGAAGGCCATTACACCCGTCAAAAACTCAATGAGGAAGTTTCGAACAAATTCCTGCAGACGTATTTGGAGATGCTCGATTTCAGCCATCTGTTCTTCACTCAAAAAGATGTCGATGAACTGAACGACAAATATGCCAGCTCGATGGCGGGGGACGTTCTGCTTGGAAACCTGAAACCGGCTTACGACATTTACGCTCTGTATACGAAACGCGTTGACGACCGGGTTGCGAAGATAAAAGAGCTGTTGAAGCAGCCGATCGATTTCAAGAGCAATGCGACGGTTGAGATGAGCCGTCAAAAAGCGCCGTGGCCAAAAGATGAAGCGGAAGCCGACCAGCTCTGGCGCGGCCGCATTACAAACGAGTTGTTACAGGAACATCTCAGCGAACATCCGATTGAGCCCGCCCCGCAACTGGTTACTCGCCGGTATGATCGCTTGGACAAAAATGTTCATGAGCAGGACAAGGACGAGCAGATGAAGCTTTATCTCGATGCCCTCGCCCAGGCGTACGACCCGCATTCCGAATATCTGAGCAAGGCCGACATGAAGAATTTCAGCATCAACATGGGCCTCTCGCTCGTCGGCATCGGCGCCATGCTCCGCTCGGAAGATGGCTATGCGAAAATCGAGAGCCTGGTGCCCGGCGGACCTGCGCAAGTAGATGGGCGACTCAAAGTCGGCGACAAGATCACAGCCGTAGCACAAGGCCCGGCGGATTTTGTCGATGTTCGCGAGATGCGACTCGACAAAGTGGTCGAGATGATCCGCGGTAAGAAGGGGACGCGTGTGCGTTTGCTCGCCATTCCTTCGGATGCCACGGATCCGTCGCGCCGGAAAAATGTCGAGCTCGTGCGGGATGAAATTAAGCTGAAAGATCAGGAAGCCCGCGCCGATATCATTATTAAAAAAGACGAGAACGGCGATCCGATAAAACTCGGCTGGCTTACGCTGCCCTCTTTTTATGCCGACATGGACAAGCACCAGAAGAGCACCACGCGCGATGTGCTGGCGCTGCTTAAACGGCTGAAGAAAGAAAACATCGCCGGGCTGGTGGTGGATCTGCGGCGAAATGGCGGCGGCTCACTGGAAGAGGCCCTCTCGCTCACCGGCCTGTTTTTGAAGTCCGGCCCGATCGTTCAGACGAAAGATTACAATGGTTACATCAGAATTTCGTCCGATCCCGACAACGGCATCGCTTATAGCGGCCCGCTCGTGGTTTTGACCAGCCGGCAAAGCGCGTCCGCCAGCGAAATTTTTGCGGCTGCGCTTCAAGACTACGGCCGCGCGGTGATCGTCGGTGACAAAAGTACATTTGGTAAAGGCACTGTGCAGACGATTCTGCCCATCGGCCGGTTCGCTTCACTGCTGGGTAACCATTCCGATGAAGACGGCGCATTAAAGTTGACGATCCAAAAGTTTTATCGAGTCGCGGGCGGTTCTACGCAGCTTCATGCCGTCGCTTCCGATATTGTGCTGCCGAGCTTGAGTGATCTCCCGGAGTTTGGCGAAGGCGCGCTCAAGAACGCGTTGCCGTACGACGAAGTGCCCAAGGCGAAATATACAAAATGGTCGGATACGCATTCGCTGTTTATCGACCAGTTGCGGCGCCGTTCGGAAGAGCGCGTGAAGAACGACCCTGAATTTCATTACGTCGTGGAAGACATGGATCGGTTACGTCACAAGATCGATGAGAATCGAATTTCGCTGAACGAAGATCTGCGAAAGAAAGAACTCACTGACGATAAGCTGCGCAAAGAAACGCGCTCGAAAGAGCGTCTGGCGCGCAACCAGGAAGAGCCGCGCATTTATCGGGTGACTCTCGACACAGTTGATAAGCCGAATCTCCAATTGGTGATGTATCCTGGGAAATTGGCCGAGGCGAAAAAGAACGGTGTCGCCCCGAAAGTTGATCCCGAAGCCGCTTCCGATGCGGATTCCGATTTGATCAGCAGCGCCGGTTCCGACAGTGACAACAAAGAACCAGCTGTCGATCCGGAGCGCGACGAGGCATTAAGCATCCTCGGTGATCTTGCCGCTTTTTCGCGCGGGCCAAAGACGGCCAGTGCTACCCATCAAGCGCCGACGGCCCCGCAATAAATAGGCGGGACTGTAGCGTTCGCCTTACCGCCACCAGGGAAACGGAGGCGGCGGCGCAAACCGCGGATCGAATCGAGGGTCTGCAAATCTGTTCCCGCCACGCATGAACGGGGACTGCCATTGTCGTGCATAAGTTTCCGTTGGTGTTCTGCCAAACACCGTGACCGGAGTTCCGACGCTGATGGAGTTGAAGAAGGCGATTGCTAACTGTTGCGGCATGCGAACACAGCCATGCGACGCGGGATAACCCGGCAAGTACCCGGCATGCATTCCATCCGCTCCGTCAAATCGCATGAAATAATTCATCGGCGCAGGAATAAATCTTCCACCGGGCGGAACCTGCATGTCCGCATCTGCGTCGGCCACAATGGTGTTCCCGCGCGCATCCACAATTTTCCCGTACATGCTCGAGTAGTGAGTCCTTTCCTTCTCCAGAACTTTGAATGAACCGGTCTTCGTGAGATGTCCGTAGCGTCCGCTGGAAATCGGCGAAGCCAATACCGGCCGCCCATTGTCCAGGAGATACGCCATTTGTCGTTGTAAATCGATCTCGACTGAGGTTTCTGCGCGCAACAGAGCGGTTGCGCAGACAAAGATTGTGAACCCAAAGACGACCCTCACACTGCTTTTAAACCCGTGGGATGCGCGAAAGTCGCGAGGCGGCAATCGTTCAGATCTACACTGCGATTGGCGCCTTGATTGACGGGTGCGGGTCGTAACCGACGAGTTCGAAATCTTCGAACGTGAAGTCGTGAATGTTTTTGATGTGCGGGTTCAGTTTCATTCTGGGCAACGGCCGGCAATCGCGTGAAAGCTGCTCGCGCGCCTGCTCCAGATGATTGTTGTAAAGATGCAGATCGCCAAACGTGTGCACAAAATCGCCCGGCGTTAGATCGACGACTTGAGCGACCATCATCGTGAGCAGCGCGTAGCTTGCGATGTTGAACGGAACACCGAGGAAAAGATCGCAACTGCGCTGGTAAAGCTGGCAGCTTAATTCGCCGTCCTGGACGTAAAACTGAAACAGCAGATGACACGGCGGCAATGCCATCTTCTCGATCTCGGCTGGGTTCCATGCGCTCACGATCAGACGCCGGCTCTGCGGATTCGACTTTATTTGCGTGATGACATTATCGATTTGATCCACATGCACGCCGCTTGCTCCGCGCCAATCGCGCCATTGTGCGCCATAAACCCGACCGAGCTCGCCGTTTTCATCAGCCCATTCATCCCAGATCGTTACCCCATGCTCGTTGAGATAATGAACGTTGGTATCACCGCGCAAAAACCAAAGCAGCTCGTAAACGATGGATTTGATGTGCAGCTTTTTCGTGGTGAGCAGCGGGAACCCCGGCCCGTCGAGCCGCAAATCAAACCGCGCCTGCGCACCGAAGACGGATAACGTTCCTGTGCCGGTCCGATCGTCTCGTGGCCGGCCTTTCTCAAGTACCAGCCGGAGCAGATCGTGATATTGTCGCACGCGAAAATTTTATCGCGATCAGCGCATTCACGAAACATAATTTCTTTCTATCACGATTTTGTGATTGCGAGCCGAATAATGCTCGGAAGGTTTAGAAAACTTCGCACAAAGTCAGCCTTACGTTTCAAATGAGCTTACTATGAACCCGATTGTCATACGAAGAATGATGACATTAGCTGCGCTGCTCGCTTCAATTCTGATGGCAGCGTGTGGTCTGGGTTCCGCGAATTCTTCCAGTGAAACTCTTACTGTGTATGAAGACGCTCCAACACTGACCCACCTCGACCTCGGTCCGCCGGGGAACAGCGGCCAATTAACCAGTACGCGGAACGCCGACGGCACCTATACGCAGGTGTTCACGCTGCTAAAGTGATGCGGGGATAGCGCGCCGGATTGGCGCGAACTGCTGTTGCGACGAGCGTTACATCGAGATGAATTGGCCCAGTTTAAGCGGGTTGCTTAACCTCTGATTAGTGCTAATTTCTGCAAGAACAAGGGCTTAGGCTGCAGCACGCGCTGCTGGCCCGTTGATTGCTAATGGTTGTCTTGGGTTAAAGTCTCGCTGCGGCGCATCCGTCCGCCGGCTGACTCGACCCAGAAAGGATTTTCAATTTATGGCTAAAGTTTTAGGTATCGATTTAGGGACCACTAACTCCTGCATGGCCGTCATGGAGGGTGGCGACCCGGTAGTTTTGGAGAATAGCGAAGGCGCGCGCACGACGCCTTCCATCGTCGCATTTACAAAAAGCGGCGAGCGGCTGGTCGGCCAGGCCGCGAAGCGTCAGGCGGTCACCAATCCGCAAAACACGATTTCTTCGATCAAGCGGTTCATGGGACGCAAGTTCGATGAGGCGCACGAGGAACAAAAACGCGTGCCTTACAAAATCGTGAAGGCCGCGAATGGCGATGCCCACGTTCAGGTGGAAGTAAACGGGCAGCGCAAGACGTTTTCGCCGCCGGAGATTTCGGCAATGATCTTGTCCAAGATGAAAGCCGACGCCGAAGCGAAGCTCGGCGAAAAAATCACGCAGGCGGTCATCACCGTGCCGGCGTACTTCAACGACTCGCAACGCAACGCGACCAAGGACGCGGGCAAGATCGCCGGCTTGGAAGTGCTGCGCATCATTAACGAACCCACAGCCGCGTCGCTCGCTTACGGTTTGGACAAGAAAAAGGACGAGGAGATTGCCGTTTACGATTTGGGCGGCGGCACATTCGACATTTCAGTTCTTGAAATTGGCGACGGCGTTTTCGAAGTGAAAGCGACCAACGGCGATACGCACCTTGGTGGTGACGACTGGGACGCGAAGATCATGGATTGGATCGTCGCCGAATTCAAAAAGGACACCGGCATCGATCTGACCAAGCAGCCGGACGCGATCCAGCGAATCAAAGAGGAAGCGGAAAAAGCAAAGATCGCGCTTTCGAGTTCGCAGGAATACGAGATCAACCTGCCGTTCATCACAGCGGATGCGAGCGGACCGAAGCACGTCCAGAAAAAGCTGACCCGCGCGAAGCTGGAGCAACTCACCGATGATTTGATTCAACGAACCGTTCCACCGGTTAAGGCATGCTTGAAGGATGCCCAGGTGACGGAGAAGGACATCAATGAGCTGGTGCTTGTGGGCGGCATGACGCGTATGCCAAAAGTGCAACAGGTGGCGCGTGATTTGATTGGTAAGGAACCGCACAAAGGCGTGAACCCGGACGAAGTCGTCGCGGTAGGCGCAGCGATCCAGGGCGGCGTTCTCAAGGGTGAAGTCAAAGACGTGCTGCTGCTCGACGTGACGCCGTTATCGCTGTCGATCGAGACCGCAGGCGGCGTGGCTACATCAATGATTCCACGTAACACCACGATTCCGACAAGGAAGTCGCAAATCTTTTCCACTTACAGCGACAATCAGCCAGGCGTGGAAATTAAGGTGCTCCAAGGCGAGCGCCCCCTGTCACGCGATAACAAACAACTCGGCGTGTTCCATCTCGATGGTATCCCGCCTGCGCCGCGCGGCGTTCCGCAAATCGAAGTCACATTCGACATCGATGCGAACGGGATTTTGCATGTCGGCGCGAAAGACCTCGGCACCGGTCGGGAGCAAAAAATCTCTATCACCGGTTCCAGCGGCTTGAACAAAGACGAAGTCGATCGGATGACCAAGGAAGCCGAGGCGCATGCCGACGAAGACAAAAAGGCGAAGGAAGGAATTGAGATCAAGAACAACGCCGACATGCTCGCCTATCAATCCGAGAAGCAGTTAAAAGAACTCGGCGACAAGGTTTCCGGCGATAAGAAGAAGCAAGTCGAAGACGCCATCGCCGCAGTGCGCGATGCGATCAATCGCAACGACACCGACGCGATGAAGCGGACTTACGACGACTTACAGAACAAATTCCAGGAAATCAGCGCTGACCTTTACAAGCAAGCGTCAGCGCAGGCTGGCGGTCCGCGCCCGGGCCCGCAACCCGGACCTGAAACGCAACCGCGCGGTGGCGCTGAAGAAGGCGCTAAACGCGAAGGCGACGTGGTCGATGCGGAGTTCGAAGTCGTGGACGAAGACAAAAAGAAATAACCGAAGCAATTTGCCGGCGATCGTCGAGATGGGCAGTCGCCGGCTTAACCCAAAAAACCAAACCAAAAGGAGTAAAGAAAACAACCTATGGCAGCAGTTAACGTAAAACCGCTCGGCGATCGGGTGCTAGTGCAACCGATTGAAGAGCAGGAAATGAAAAAAGGCGGGATCATCATCCCCGATACCGCCAAGGAAAAACCACAAGAGGGGAAAGTGGTCGCTTTAGGCACCGGCAAAATCGATGACAACGGAAAGAAAGTCGATTTCACCGTGAAGAAGGGCGACAAGGTGCTGATTTCCAAATACGGCGGCACCGAAATCAAAATCGACGATGAAAATTATCTGATCATGCGTGAGGACGACATCCTCGGCATCATCGGATAAGGAACCCACGAAGATGGAAAAGGGAATTAATCAGGAAGCCATGAAACCAGGAAGAGATTTTCAATTACGGAAACTCTAACCGGTTTCTTTTCCTGGGTTCCTGGATTCCAGATTCATCTCTCAACAATCAACTAACAACTAAGAACTTAAAATATGGCAGCTAAACAACTACAATTCGATGAAAACGCGCGGCACACGTTGCTGCGCGGTATCGAGAAACTGGCGAAAGCCGTGAAGGCCACACTCGGCCCGAGCGGTCGCAACGTCATTCTCGACAAGAAATTCGGCAGCCCCACGATCACCAAGGACGGTGTGACGGTCGCGAAAGAGATCGAGCTCGAAGATCCGTATGAAAATATGGGCGCCCAGCTCGTGCGCGAAGTCGCTTCCAAAACTTCGGACGTCGCGGGCGACGGCACGACCACAGCGACGATCCTCGCGGAATCCATTTACCGCGAAGGTCTGCGCAACGTCACCGCCGGTGCGAACCCGACTTCGTTGCAGCGCGGCATCATGAAAGGTGTCGATGCAATCGTCGAAGAGCTGAAGAAGCTCTCGAAGAAAGTCAGCGATCGCACCGAGATCGCGCAGGTCGCAACCGTTTCGGCCAACTGGGACAAGACGATCGGCGAGATCATTGCCGACGCCATGGACAAAGTCGGCAAGGACGGCACCATCACGGTCGAGGAAGCAAAATCGATCGAGACCACGCTGGAAGTGGTCGAGGGCATGCAGTTCGACAAAGGTTATCTGTCGCCCTACTTCGTGACCAACGCGGAGGCGATGGAAGCCATTCTCGAAAACGCTTACATCCTCATTTACGAGAAGAAAATCTCGAGCTTGAAGGATCTGCTTCCGCTACTCGAGAAAGTCGCGAAAGCCGGCCGTCCGCTCCTCATCATTTCAGAGGACGTGGAAGGCGAAGCGCTGGCGACTTTGGTCGTGAACAAATTGCGCGGCACGTTGCAGGTCTGCGCGGTAAAAGCGCCCGGCTTCGGCGATCGTCGCAAGGCGATGCTGGAAGACATCGCGGTGCTCACCGGCGGCAGACTCATCAGCGAAGACCTCGGTATCAAGCTTGAGAACATCAAGCTCGAAGACATGGGCAGAGCCAAGCGTGTCACCATCGACAAGGAAAACACCACCATTGTCGAAGGCGACGGCAAAAAAGCCGATATCCAGGGCCGCGTCGCGCAGATCCGTCGTCAGATTGAAGAGACAACCAGCGATTACGATCGCGAGAAACTCCAGGAGCGCCTCGCGAAACTCGCCGGCGGTGTTGCGGTCGTCAACGTCGGCGCTGCGACCGAGACCGAGATGAAAGAGAAGAAAGGCGCGCGTCGAAGATGCGTTGCACGCCACGCGTGCGGCGGTTGAGGAAGGCATCGTCCCAGGCGGCGGTGTTGCATTCCTGCGCGCGCAGAAAGCGCTCGATAACGTGAAGAACCTTGAGGCCGACGAGAAAATCGGCGTGCAGATCGTGCGCCGCGCCATTGAGGAACCGACGCGTCAACTTGCCAATAACGGAGGCGCGGAAGGCGCGCTCGTTGTCGAGGAAGTCAAGAAGCGCAAAGGCAACGAAGGTTACGACGTTGCCACCGGCGAATACACCGACCTGGTGAAGGCCGGCATCGTCGATCCAACCAAGGTCACGCGCAGCGCGCTGCAAAACGCCGCGTCCATCGCGGGCCTGTTGCTCACCACCGAAGCATTGGTCACGGAGATTCCTGAAAAGGAAAAATCTCCTCCAATGCCACCGGGCGGCATGGGCGGCATGGATTATTAATCGACAGCCGAATCAACAATATGAATTAACGAACAGCCGGAGCTCGAAAGGGCTCGGCTGTTTTGGCATATCCCATTGCAAGTTTTGCTGGGCGCGGCAAGGCGTTGTGCGATAGATTCACCGCCACTCTATGGACATTCCCTCGTCGTGTGATAACTGGCGCTCACAAATGGCCGCTGGTGCGGATGGAGAGCCATCAATCTTACAGAATATTCTGGACGAGGTATGTTTAGACCGTCTACAACAACGTTTCACGGACGAGCTTGATAGAGATATTGCAGCTAATGGCGAACCGTCGACGCCCTCCGAAGCGTTGGGTTACAGTACGACTGTTGTAGAGCAAGATCTTTCGAGTTTTACAGGACAGGGAGCGGAAATACCGGTAGCAGGGTTCGACCCAGTGTTGAGGTTACGTAAGCCAACTGATTTTGTTTACATAGTTCCGAATCAGAGAAAGCGCGCAGGTGGCGAAAGTCGATTGACGTTTACCTCGAAGCGCGGGGGTCATCGACCATCGCGGTTCGGGCAACGCTTGCTGAGACAATCATTCGCGGGAGAAACTCTTTCGCAGCCCGCCACGTTTAAGTCGATCGGCTGCTACCCGCCAGAGAATCTTCCGAAGCCGTATCAGTTCAGCCTAGTGACACCATCAAAAATGTGACGAAGAAAGTTCAAATCTCGACTGAGCCGCTCCAGAGACTCAATTCTACTTGGAGCGAAGTCACTCCAAGCGCCCCGAATTCAATAATGCAGATGCATTTCAAAACTTCGGCAGTGAGACTTTCAAGAAGCTTTCAGCAAACACGCCAGCTGCTTGGTTTGATGCTCGATTGGAGGACGCAAGCCGCACGGCATCTTGAATTGAAGTTGCTTACTGCGGAACGGTCGAAGTCTGGCCGACGCAGTATTGGATCTTCGCAAACTTCTGCTTACAACAATTTCTGCCAGCGTGAACGTGAGGATTTTCATCAGCCACAGCAGTACCATGCGAGCTCGTCGCACTGGTCGTAGATTGCTGCGGTCCAGCCTGAACCTTCTGGGAGCGATTCGTTGCACGAACCGACGTGAACGTCGCTTCGCTGGCGGCGCAGAGACGAATCGACGCACTGCGAAAGGACATCTAACGCGATTGTGAGACGTTTATCATTAATATCAGCGACTAGCATTGAGTCGGCGATGTCTTGAATCCTTCGAGTTAGCCGCGCTCGCTGGAAGCGAGTGCCGAACGGCATGTCTTGCCTTGCTGGCGCCTACGCGCTGACGCCGTATTCTCCGCGGCCCGTTATGGTCATTCGACCGAAAATTCCAGTTAGCCACTGCTCCGACCGATCGATTTGTTGCGTCAAATTGGATTGAAAAACTAGCCGCTAAGAACCTGAAGCCCGACAGCATTCGACTGCTCGACATCAAAGGAGGCAAGACTGATAAACAACAGATTAGCTTCCATATTTTAATATCAGCGAACGCTCTTGAATGTTCAGCGCAGCGGACCTTGGCTAATTCAGATGATTCGATGAGCCAACGCGGCCTATCATAGTTCCCAAATGATCGCAGTAAATGACTACGATCCGCACTTCTATCACAGATGGACTCGACATCCGCGAACTTACGCAAATTCGTTCGAGTAGCAGTTTTCCAGCAGTTGGAAAGCGACTGGCCGGTCCCAATACGCTGGGAGTGGCAAGGCCAACCTAGGCAGTGATCGCAATGACGTTTGCGCTGGGTATCGTGAACGCGGCTATGGCTCGGCGACAAACGCCTGAGAGTCATAGGAGCCAGCTTGAGGCAGGGCTTCGCCTAATCCTCATAACGACGTCATTATTTCGCATCTGGTGACTGGCATCTGGGGGGATACCGATAATTTCACCTCGCTGGGCATCTCGGAGACTCACAGTCCAGCAACGCCAATTTGGGTAGTTTCCGATGACAAGTTTGCTCCGCTAGTTCAGATGAGTGTTCGAGAAACCAAAGAACGGCAAACTCCTGTCACGGCGACATGGATTGGGATGATGTCGTAGGCCTTGCAGTCCACGCATGCGTTCCTGCTGAAGGTTTCAGGAAGCACAAAGCCTACACCAGGTCGGAGTGCTACATTTGGTACACAGAACGTATTGAAAAAGGCATGACTGAATTAGGCCAGAAACTTGTGACACAGATCCGCCCCCTCTTTGGGTTTTCATCGTGGATGGAACGCTCTGAGCCGCCCAGTTGAGAGCGCAGCGGGACATCCCGCCAAATCAAAGCGAAGAAATAGATGCGCGTCGACCCTCCTCCGCCCGAACCTGCGGCGGGCAGGCGGAGTCGCATCTAGACTTTCGCTTCGCGCCACGGCGTGGCAAGCGATGTGCTTCAACAATTGACAGGTCTGCAGTGCTTGGAACAGCGGGAAGTTGATGGTTGAGAGAACGCTTCGCTTTGTAGCAGACACTGCAAATGCGTCGGAACGAGATGATCGATTGGAGTGCGTGCCCAGCGGTTGAACGTTCGGCAGACACCTTCAGCGGGGCGTGGCGGTTCAGAAACACGCGCGTCCCAGTGAAAGCGTTATTCGAGAACCTGGAATCCGGCGCGACGGTTGATCAGTTCCTTGAATGGTTTCCCGGTGTGACTAAACAACAAGCGCTCGCTGCGCTCGAAACAGCAGCAAGAGATTAACCACCGATAACGCGGATTACACAGATCCCGGAATTGCCCAAACCGACTTGGAAGAGACCGTTAGTTCATGCCAGTAGCTCTTCCTTTGAAGAAAATGTCGCGCGACGAAAAATTGCGTGCGATGGAGGCGCTCTGGGCTGATCTCTCGCAAGACGAAGATCGCTTTGAATCTCCAGCGTGGCATGCCCAGTCGCTGCGCGATGCGGAACGTGCGGTCAAGAATGGAAAGGCAAAGTTCACGGATTGGGAGCAAGCAAAGAAGCGGATTCGCCATAAGGCAGCGAAGCTCGCGTGACGCTTCGAATTCTCAGCCTCGCCGAGGCCGACCTACTCGATGGCTTTCGCTTTTATGAGCGGCAAGGCAGCGGCGTTGGTTGGTATTTTCTCGAATCACTTAACTCTGACATTGAATCGCTTCGACTCTATGCTGGCACGCATCGAGGCGTCTTCGGTTATCATCGAATGCTCTCGAAACGATTTCCGTTCGCAATCTATTATGACTTGCACAGGGAGGAAATCAGAGTTTGGCGCGTGTTGGATTGCCGACGCGATCCAAGCTGGATCAACCTTCAGTTGGGGAAGAGCAAAGCAGGCTGAACAGGTCAAGCTCAACGCTACATTCAAGATGCACCGGATATTTTTTCTCTTCGCCGTTTGCGGTTTCCTGATGCCACGCGTTGGCGCGCAGGCGGCAGACGCGATGAATGCTGTCGCCGAGCGCTACGTGCATCTCGTGTTGGCGCTCGGGCAACATGATCCCGATTATGTCGATGCGTTTTACGGGCCGGTGGAGTGGAAGACGCAGGCGGAGAAAGAAAAGAAATCGCTGGATGCGATCGGCGCCGAGGCGGCAGAGCTAATGAAGAAAATCGGCGGTGCGCAGGCGTCGCACAGCGACGCGGCTACAGCACTGAAGTCTGACGATGAGATGGTCAAATTGCGGCGCGAATATTTGCAGAAACAAATTTCCGCGCTGGCGGCGCGCGTCCGGATGTTGAAGGGCGAAAAACTAAAGTTCGACGACGAGTCGCGCGCACTTTACGACGCCGTTGCGCCGACATACCGCCAGTCCGGTCGAAGACTCGCCGTGGAGAGCTCGGACCCGGATTCGCACTTCGATCAGATCATCGCGCAGTTGGAAAAGAAAATCCCCGGGCAATGGTCCGCTGTGGGAACGCTACGAGAAATGGCGGAAGCCGTTTGTGATTCCGAAGGAAAAACTCGATACGGTGTTTCAACTCGCGATCAAGGAATGTCGCGCCCGGACGCTGGCGCACGTTGCGCTTCCGCCTAACGAGAGTTTCACCGTCGAGTACGTGACCAATAAACCGTGGGGCGGTTACAATTGGTACAAGGGCAATTTCCACAGCGTGATTCAGGTGAACACCGATCTGCCGATCTACATCGATCGCGCGGTCGATCTCGCGGCGCACGAAGGTTATCCCGGCCATCACGTTTACAATTCGCTGCTGGAAAAGAACCTGGTCCGCGATCGCGGCTGGGTGGAGTTTTCGGTTTACGCGCTGTTCTCACCGCAATCGCTCGTCGCCGAAGGGACGGCGAATTTCGGAAGGGACGTTGCGTTCCCGACTAAGACCGAGCGAATGAAGTTCGAGAAGGAAGTCTTGTTTCCCGCCGCGGGAATCGATGCATCACGCGCAGACGAATATTACGCCGTGCAGGATTTGATGAAGCAGCTCAACTACGCCGCAAACGAGGCTGCGCGAAGATTGATCAACGGCGAGATCGACGAGAGCGCCGCGGTGCAATGGTTGCAAAAATACGCGGTGATGGAACCAGCTCGCGCTCAGCAGCAGGTGAAATTCATCCAGCGTTACCGAAGTTACGTGATCAACTACAATCTCGGGGAAGACATGGTGCGCCGTTACATCGAGAAACGAAGCGGCGCCGATCCCGAGAAACGGTGGAGCGAATTCGCCAAACTCTTGGCATCGCCGCGGTTGCCCAGCGGGTTAACCACAAATGGACACGAATAGACACTAATCGTTGAAGACCAGACCGGGCGATTGAGGGCAATCGCCCCTACCTGCTTCGTGTGAATTCGTGTTTATTGGTGGTGGATGAAACGACTTCCGATTTTGGGCGAGCTGAAAACCGGCACAACACAGCGACACCTGATTAAATTGCCAGGTGCAGCATTAGCGAACGATGAGCCGCGGCCGGTCATTTCAGTCGCGGGCGCGAAGCCGGGACCGGTCTTATTCGTCAACGCAGGCGTGCACGGCGGCGAGTATCCGGCGATCGAAGCGGTGATCCGATTGAGTAAAACGCTCCATCCCAAGAAGATCTCAGGCACGGTGATTTTGATGCCCGTGTTGAATTTGCCGGCGTTTCGGACGCGCACGCCGTTTGTTTGTCCGATCGACAACGTGAATCCGAACCGCGTGTTCCCCGGCGATCCAGCCGGCAGTTATTCGGAACAAATGACGCACGCGTTGATCAACGAGTTCGTTGTTCACGCCGATGCGTATATCGACCTTCACGGCGGCGATATTCCGGAAGCGCTTGTGCCGTTTGTAATCTGCAGGTCCGAGGCCGGACTGGCGGATCCAAAAGCCCGCGCTGTAGCGGCACGCTCAAAACAAATGGCGCTCGCGTTCGGTTTGCCGTACGTGCTCACGGTCAGTAAACCCGTGCAGCCATCTAAGGGCCAATCGAGCTACGCGGCAGCGGTCGAGAAAGGAACTCCAGCGATTCTAGCCGAAGCCGGAGGCGTTGGACAAATGCAAGAAGAGGCGGTGGAGTTGTTGGTGAATGGAGTGATGCGGGTAATGCAGCAATTGGGCATGCTTGCCGGAACGAAATCCCAAATCCCAAATTCCAAATCCCAGGGAAATTTCAAATCTCAAACAAAGAGGACGGCGCGCAGCTCCGAAAGCCTTCGCGAGGAGGCCGCCGTAGCTACAGCAAAAGGATCCGCGGCCGACACGGCCGCCCCTACACTTCTCACCAAGTTTGAGTGGTTGTATACGAAGCACGCGGGGATGTGGTATCCGGAAGTTGCGCCGGGCGATGCAGTGAAAGAAAGCGAAAAGATCGGCACGGTCGCAGATTTGTTCGGCGACACTGTGGAGGAAATTGTTTCGCCGGCGAACGGCGTCGTCTTATTTCTGACGATCAATCCATCCGTGCTCGAGAATGGACTGTTGATGGGAATCGGAATGGAATAAAGAGAATCTGGAAACCACGAATCCAGGAGCTGCTAATAAGGAATGCAGGAACGCAGGAAGTTCCGATTCTTTTTCCTGGCTTCATGCCTTCCAGATTGATCCGTTTTGATCCGTAGCAAAAAATGTCTGGACTTTCCGCGCGCTGATCGCGCATGATGAAGTCCCGATGATCAGAGCGAATTGTCGGGCGCGGTTTACCGCCGCCGATTTCGACTTCATTGTGCGCACGCTAGCGCGGTCGCAAACCGATCAGGTTTCGCTGGTCGATCTTTTGAGCGATATCGAAACGCGCGATTCCATTCTCGATCATCCGCGATTGGTCGATGCAATTCTAAATCACTGCGGACATCTGCGGATCTCGTCGCAATTTTATTTTTACGTTCTGGCCCGGCACGTTTTGCAACAGGGCGGAATCGGAGACCGCAAGCTTTGCGATTATGTGGCTTCGCTGCTGGAAACTTTTTCGCGTGCGAGCCGGTTGCAGATCTCAGATGAGACCCATCATCTGGCCGAACAATACATCTCCGATATGCTGATCGCGCTGAGCCGCGCTACTCCGGAGCAGGCGTTCCTGCTTCGAGCGCATGTTGGGAATTACTCGCTTTTCATTAGTGGCATTTTTCATCCCGCGGTCGCGGGACAGCGCAGCCTGCGCGGTGGACCGGACATCGAGTTTTACGAACAAGTCGGCCGGACCAACTATCAACTTGTTGCTTCGCACGCCGTCGCTCGCCGCTGCGAACTGGACGACGTGTTCGAAGGTTTAGCTGATCGGTTCCGCGACGTGCGACTCGCGCTGAACCAACTCTCGGAGCGAATGCTCAATCTGGATGATGATGCGCGCCCCTCACTCTGTTTGTGAACGAGACGCTCTTCAGCCAAATCCAGAAATTATTCGAGCGGACGTACGCGCAGGTCGGGATCAACCTGGAAGATTGCCTGATTGACCGGACACGTTGCGGGCAATTATCGGTGCTCGCAGGAAAATCCGCGCGCGAATTGAGCGAGCTCGCGCGCACATTCCTGCGCCACGCGGGCGACCAGCTTTACGTTGGCATTTATTATTCGCGCTGGCTCATTGAACAGCTCGAGCAACACGATCCGCGCGCCGGCCTGGGCGATCGCAATATCCGGTCGCTGATCATGTTCGTCGAGGAACTCAATCATGCGTTGCATGCTGCGCTTCAGTTCAAAAGAGGAATCCGCGAGATCGCGTCCGAAGATTTTGCGCGCAATCTCGAGCTCCAGGCGCAGGTCGATACGTACCTTGTTCTCCTTTTGTTTGTCGCATTTTTCCGAAAATCCCAGCGCGTTTCACAAGCTGACCGCCGCTGGTTGCGGTTTCATCTTTTCGCGCGCCAGTGCCCTGAAGCATTTTGCGATGCAAACCTGCGGGGCCGTTATCTCGAAACAAGCCAGCTCGCCGCGAACTACACACATTACCTCGACACGCTCAACGGCCTGCGGCGACTCGACGAAATCCGGCGATTTCATTCGCTCGATTACGGCGCGAAAAAAGAGCGGATTCTGGCGCTGACGGACGGCGGAGGAACGACGGCTTCCCAGTCGTTGGCTGAGATGTGACGGCTCGCATTAGTCTTTAGCGCCAACGGTGCCATGTCACTTTCAGCCTGGGGCAGCGCCCTAGGAATTTATTGCCCCGTGAATAAGCGCTGAAAGTGCGATTCAATCAGCTTTTCGCGAGTCGGAAGGTGAATCGCGCTTTCGGCGCTGGCGTCTGGATCTCAAAAAAGCCTGGGCGTTGCCCCAGGCTCGAAATTGGATACCGCGCCTTTAGCGCCAAAACGCACGGCAGCTGGAAGCCGTCAGCCCTTTGGGCGAAATCACACACGCAGCAATTGCGCCCCGACGGCTAATGCGATTCATTTGTCCATGCCGACTTATCCGAAAAGCCCGAAAGAGATGACAGGCGGCATGAAGTACTTCCCGCGAATGCTGGACAAGATCCGGCTGAATCTGCGCGGCGAGCTCCACGAAGATTATCGAGAAAACTTCGGCGCGCTGAAAGCGGCAGACGGCGTGTGCTGCAATTTTCTGCGCGTGCATCATCGCGATCTGATTGAGCGTGTGAAGCAGGGCGGGACGGACGAAGAGATCCTGGAATGGTGTTTCGAAAAGGGCCGCCGCTTGAACGATGGCGATCTCTTTGTCTGGAACGGATTCGCGTCGAAGCTCGGGTGGCGCGATTCGGTGACGCCGCGACTTGAACAACGAAAAAAGGAGATGGGAATCGCCGATCGCGACGACATCTGCATTCCTGACCTGATCGATTTCGACGAAGGCCGATTACAGTCGAATCATTTGTAGTGACAGGTTGGGCTGGTGCGATCGAAAAGGAATTCAATGAACGGAAAAGCATTGTGGGTAGTTCTGAAGCGCCGCGAGTTGGCAATTGACCGGTCGAAGTCGAGCGAATCGTTCGTTAGTGCCGTCGATCGTATCTGCGTCGCAGATGACTGCCGTGCGACCTGAATGCTGGCGCAGGCGTTGATGCCGGCACTTCTGACTACCGCCTGTCGCGAACCCCAAGTGCCGAGCCTCCAACGTCATCGACCAATCGCCAACACTCCGACGCCGACGCCGACGCCGGTGTCTTCTCGCCGCAGACGCTGCGCGGATCTGAAACGATTGCAGCAGGCAGCGCTAAGCAGCGACTACGCTTACAAGCAGGTTGCACATCTGGCGGATAACATTGGGCCGCGCTTGAGCGGATCGGCGCAGGCGGCCAAAGCGATTGAGTACGTCGCGAGCGAATTGAAGGCCATCGGTTGTGAAGTGCAGCTTGGAGAAAGTGATGGTGCCGCATTGGGTGCGCGGTGAAGAAACGGCAGCGCTCGTTCAATTTCCGGGTCAGGCACAACAACACGACACAGAAAATTGTTTTGTGCGCGCTCGGCGCAAGCGTGGCGACGCCCGCAAATGGAATTACAGCCGAGATAATCGCAGTCAGAAATTTTGACGAACTGAAATCCATGCCTCGTGAGAAAGTCGCGGGCAAAATCGTGCTCTTCAATTATCCATTCGACAAACAAATGGCCGCGGAAGGTCGCGCAGGCGAAGCGTATGGCGAAGCGGTTGTTTATCGCAGCGACGGCCCGAGCGCAGCCGCGCGGCAGGGCGCTGTCGCCTGTTTGATTCGTTCAGTGGGCGGCGCCGACTATCGGCTTCCGCATACCGGGCAGACAAATTACGCAGACGATGCGCCAAAAATTCCGGCAGGCGCGGTCACCGCGGAGGATGCCGATTTGATTGTCGATCTGGTTCGGCAGGGACCGGTGAAAATGAAATTGGTTCTCACACCGCAGCAATTGCCCGATGTCGAGAGCTACAACGTCATCGGGGACATCAAAGGCAGCGAACATCCCGAACAGGTGATCGTCGTTTCCGGTCACCTGGACTCATGGGATCTGGGCACAGGCGCGATTGATGACGGCGCAGGCGTCGCGGTCTCCATGGAAGCCGCGAATCTGATCCAAAAACTTCATCTCAAACCAAAGCGCACGATTCGCGTGATCGCATGGATGAACGAAGAGAATGGATCGCGCGGCTCAAAACAGTACGCAAAAGATCATGAGAAAGATTGGGCGAACCATTTCGCCGCGATAGAGACTGACCTCGGCGCCGGCCACCCGCTAGGCGTTAACATCAAGGGGAAACCGGAAGTGAAACAAATTCTCGGGCCCGTTGCAGCAATCTTGCAGGACTCAGGCGCGGGCATTCTCAATTTTGTCGAACACTGTGGTGCCGACATTGAGCCGCTGGAGAAAGCCGGCGTGCCCTGTTTCAGTCCGATTCAAGACAGCCGTTTCTATTTCAATTATCACCACACTGCTGCGGACACGCTGGACAAGATCGTACCGAAAGAATTGGCGGAAAATTCCGCTGTCGTCGCAGTTGCTGCGTATGCGCTTGCGAATATGGAACAACCCTTGCCTCGCTGATGGTGGTCGTCATTCTGAGCGAAACGAAGAATCTCTGACAATTGTGTTCGGACAGCACGCGAACCAGTAAATAATCAGAGATGTTTCGCTTCGCTCAACATGACAGAGGAGCGAAACGTTAGTTGAGCCTCAGATTTCGCATCTCGTTGAGCAAAACATTTTGAAGTCGGCGGCCGCGGTTGCGCAAAAATTTCCAGGCCCCGGCATCGACAAAGTAAGTGAGCAGAATGCTGTCGCGCGTTTTTACCTCCGGCCCAACCAGACCGACCGAATGCCAGGTATTATCGGCAACGGCGAACGCGTAGCCCGTATTGGGCGAGAATAGCATCTGCGCGCTTTTCGGCTTCTTGCCATTCGGTAATCGCTCATGAAAAATCGTGCCGACATGCGGCGTTGAATTGTCGGGCGGCAGGTAGAACTGGACAGTGATGCCCTTCCACAGCGTGTCCGAGTGAGCGGTAATAAAGTATCCGGCAGTGTCGCGCGTCAGGATTGGCACTGGATACATTCGCACCTTGGCGAAATCAGCTCCGAACCGGCGTCTTAAGCCGGGCGCGAGTCGGTCTATGAAAACTTTTCCCAGCTCTTTGGAACGGAGAACGCGGCCCGCGATATCCCAAACTGCGCGTTTGTTCGGCGGCAAGTGGCGGATGTATTCCGGGAAAAGATCGATCTTGGTGCGCGTCGGCTTTCCCTCCGCTGTCACATTCCTTACTTTGGCTTTGCCAGACAGCGCCCGGTAACCACCGTCTGCCACCGGCATTGCTTCGAGCATCGCCGCGTAGAAATCATCCGGAAACACTCGATCGAATCGCAAATGACAAAATGGCGATTCGTCAGCCTGCGCTCTTTGGATCGAGCGCACGACGAAATCGATCAAATCTTGAACTGATCGGGATTGTTCCATTGATTGTTTTCAGCCGACTAATTTAGGAACGCTGATTTTTTTGCGCAACGAAAACTGCCACAGCTGTCACTGATTCCAATGGCTGGAGCCGAGGCAAACGTGGCGGATCACTCCACCATTGTCACGCCCAACTCGCGTAACTGCTCTTTTGCTTGTTCGTATCCCGGTCTGAGCCGCAATGCTTCCTTCAAATGCGCCACAGCTTCGTACCGCCGCCCCCCCTGCGCCAGAAGGCGGGCCAGATTGCAGTGAGCCTCTGGATAGTTTCCATTGAGTTCCACTGCTTTGCTGAATTGCTCGAGCGCTTCGTCAGCTTTACCCGCTTTCTCCAGAGCGGCGCCGAGGTTATTGCGAAGTCTAGCATCTTTGGCAACATCGCTCTTTGTCTTGAGCGCGGCTTCGTAGCAATCAATCGCCTCAACCCACTCGCCTTTGCTGGCAAAAGTATTACCGAGATTGATCTGCATCTCGGCGGATCCAGGTTTAATCGCGACCGCCGCCTTGTAATGGGCAATGGCTTCGTCTACCTGGCCGCTTCGCAGGAAAGCTACGCCCAGATTGTTATGGGCATCGGCGTAACTGTTGTTTAACTGGATCGCTTTCTGGTAATAAGGGATAGCTTCGGCAACCTGCCCCTTCTTCATCAGAGCGCTTCCCATGTGGTTATATGCTTCCGAGTAGGTTGGGTCAATCCGGAGCGCGTCTTGCAAGTGATCGATCCCTTCCTCCACCCGGCCACCTTGCAAGAGAGCATACCCCAGATTGTTCTGCACTCGTGCCACGTTGGGATTGAGCTGCACGGCTTCTCTGTAATGCGCGATGGCTTCGTTGAACTGGCCCTTCTCTTCCAATGTGCCCCCAAGGTCATTCTGGGCGATGTAATTATTGGGGTTAACATCGATGGTATGCCTCCACAGAACTTCGCTGTTCTGCCAATACAAAGTTTGGAAATAGCTGCGCGTTACTAGCGCTCCTATTATGAGCAGGGAGGCGACCGCTAATACTTCGCGTTTGTGCCGCCAGTTGTTGATCAGCTCCATCGCGCCCCACGTAGCCAAGATGTATAAGCCGATCTGAGGCAGGTAAGTATAACGATCGGCGATTGGCTGTGATCCGACCTGAACAATACCAATCATGGGAACCAGCATCCCGACAAACCAAAGCCATCCGGTTAAGGCGAACGGAAAATTCTTGCGCCAAAGAAAGAAAACCACCGAGATGATCAGTAACAAAAGTAAAGAGAATGTGACCTCAACGACGCTTGGACCGCCTTCGGGGTACGGATACAGCACTGCCAAATGTGCCGGATAGATCGTCTGACCCAGGTATTCGACGTAAGCAACGACAGCGTTGGCGAGTCGCTCCTGCAAAGGGATTTCACGGATAGGGGCCAAAGCCGCTTTCTGTGCCAGAATCGTTGCAACGCATGACGCGGCGGAGAGCACAAAGAAGGGAATCTTCTCAGCGATAAGAGTGCGGGCCACGGACCACCCGCTCACGCCGAGGCTACTCCGAAAGCTTTCGCGAGCAAACAGGCGGGTAGGCCGACCACTAACTCTGCCCAATGGCCAATAATCCAAAAGCAACAGCACGAACGGCACCGTGACCAAGGTCGGCTTACACATCAGTCCCAGCGCAAAGAGAGCCAGCACCGTTGCATATCGGCCAGGGGAAAAGCGGTCGCTGCGCGCGTACCGCGAGTAAGCTAAAAGGGTAAGCATGAAAAAGACGCCGCTGAGCACATCCTTTCGTTCTGCTACCCAGGCCACAGATTCCACCCGCAGCGGATGAATGGCAAACAGCGTGGCCGCGAACGCACTCGCCCATAGGTTCTCCGTTAGTCGCCATAGAGCTAGGAACAAGAGGATAACCGCCGCAGCGTGAAGCAGGATGTTACTAAGATGATGTCCCCAGGCCTGGAGTCCATAAAGCTGGCAATCCAGCATGTGGGAAATGGTGGTGAGTGGATGCCAGTTGGCTGCATGCACATGGGTAAAAGCCCAGGCAAAATTACCTGGCGTGAGACCGTTTATTATTTTTGCGTTGGCGTAAACGTAAGGAGCATCGTCGTAATTCACGAACTCGTGATGAAGGGTTTGGCCAAACGCGACCCAGACGATGCCCGCAAGCAAAATGCAGATCACGGTGGCCATCAGCCGGTCACTACGAGTGTGCGAATAGCGACCGCCTGCTGAGGGCGTTTTCGACGTTTTCTTCCGCTTCACCCGAGACCCCATCGGAATGGAGAAAGTAGAACTTCATTTATGCAGCGCAAATCTGCGCGCTTGCTGGAATATCGAGGCCGATAATGTTAAGCATCCCAAAGAGAAGCCCCAGAAAGCATTCGTGGTTTAACAATGAGCGAGGCAACCGAAAAACATTCGCGTCTCTCGCGTTTCGGCCGTTGGGTGGCGGAGTTGGTGTTGGTGTTCATCGGCGTTTACGCGGCGTTTTGGCTGAACAGTTATCAACAGCATCAGCAGGATGCCGAGCGGCGCGACCGAATCCTGGCGTCGATCGAGCGAACACTGCGCGACGGAATCGAGAGCAACAAAACTAACCGTGCGCAACAAGAACGAGAAGCGGGGGAGTTTCGGCGCGCACTTGACGCCGGTGACATGCCGCCGATGCATCCGTTTGTTTTTACCACCGACTACAGCCCCGGCGACTTCGCCACGATGCTGCAAGCCGGCGGCATCCAGCTGCTCGACTTGGAGACGCTCACCGCGCTGCGCAACGACGAATCGGTTATCCGCTGGGGACTGAGCCGCATGGCGCGCTTTCAAAAACTAAGCGACGACCTGATCGTGCCGAATCTCGACCAGGACATCTCCTTCTTTTACGATCCAGCCACAAAAAAATTGCGAAAGCGGTTTGAGATTTATCCCGAAGCTCTGGATGCAAGATTGAAATTTGCGAATGATCTTGAACGAACCCATATGGAGCTGCTTAAAGAAATCCAAGCCGAACGCCAACGGCAACGTTGACAATTGCCGTGACGTAAAACAAAGTATTACGTCATGACAAAGACAATCACCAAGATCGGCAATTCCCAGGGAATTGTCTTCGATGCCGCGTTCATGGACCTGGCGCGCTTGAAAGTGGGAGACGAGCTCAGCGTCTCGCTTCATGATGGCGGCGCCATCGTGCTCTTGCCGTTGAGACGAACCATTACGGACGAAAAGGCTTCCCAGACAGCGCGTCGATTGATTCGCAAAAACGCTAAGCTGTTCAAGCGTCTGTCGTGAGCGAATCGCTTGCCTATCTCTCAGTCCCGCAGTTCAAGCGATCCATACCGAGGTCTCTGAAAGCGCACGGTGGTTCACCGGGAATTCGTGACCGTGCGCTGCTCGAATCGGCCATCGCAGCGCCGCAAGCGACCATGATGGGACAACTGCTCATCACCGATCCAATTGAGATCGCTGCGGCTTACCTCTTTTACATTTGCCGTAATCGTCCATTCGTGGACGGCAATAAACGCACTGCGCTTGCTGCGTGTTTGACGTTTCTCGCAGAAAACAAACTTCTTCCCAGTGAAAAGTTGCCGTTGAAGGGCTGGGAAAATCTGGTGCTCGACGTCGCGGCTAGCCGGATTGATCGCTCGGAGACCACCGTGGGACTGAGTAAATTGATCCACGCTCTCAAGCGCAGCTGCTAACAACAAGCGTTGGTTCGATTTGCGAGCGCATGTAAGATCGACAATTATGCACAGCTTCATTCGAGCGTTCGCACTTTTGATTTTGTTAGGCATCGGGAGTTCATCCAATGCTGCCAATTATCCCGCGCCGGTCGAAGGCGATTACACGATTCGCGATTTCAAATTTCAATCCGGTGAGACTTTGCCAGAACTGCGCCTCCATTATCGCACCATCGGAAAACCGGAGAAAGACGCGCAGGGCAAAACGACGAACGCGGTTCTCATCATGCATGGAACCACCGGGAGCGGCGCGCAGTTTGTGCCGCGTCCGGAATTTGCGGATGAGTTATTCGCGAAAGGTCAGCCGCTGGATGCGACCAAGTTTTTCATCATCCTTCCGGACGGCATCGGTCACGGCAAATCGAGCAAGCCGAGCGACGGGCTGCACGCGAAATTTCCACACTACGGTTATCTCGACATGGTGGAAGCGCAGTATCGCTTGCTCACTGAAGGCCTCGGCGTCAACCATGCGCGGCTGGTGATGGGAACTTCCATGGGCGGGATGCACACGTGGCTTTGGGGCGAGGTGCATCCCGATTTCATGGACGCGCTGATGCCGCTGGCGAGTTTGCCGACGCAGATTTCCGGGCGCAACCGCGCATGGCGTCGCGTGATTATCGACGCGATCCGCAACGACCCGGCATGGAACGGCGGCGAGTACAAAACTCAGCCGCCTAGTCTGCGCACCGCGGCAGAAATGCTCTGGTTCATGAGCAGCAATCCGGTGCTGCGCCAGAAGGAAGCGCCCACGCTGGCCAAGACGGACGAAGTCCTCGACAAGTTTGTCGGGCAAATCGTGAAAGCCGACGACGCGAACGACGTGCTCTACGCGCTCGAAGCTTCACACGATTACGATCCCGACCCGAATTTGGAAAAAATTCGGGCGCCGCTTCTGGCGATTAATTCTGCCGACGACCTGATCAATCCGCCCGAGCTCGGGATTCTTGAGCGCGATATTAAGCGCGTACCGCACGGTCGCGCCATCGTGATTCCGATGAGCGACAAAACTCGCGGCCACGGCAGCCACACAGTCGCCAGCTTGTGGAAAGATGAGTTAATGCAACTGCTGAAGGAAACCGAACAGAGTCAATAGTCGCGAGCCATTTTGAGTCTGATTGGTCCAACGCATTCAGCCCTCTGTCTTCCACATCCGATTCCGACTTCTTCTTGAAGCTCAGTCCCGGCTAACGGAAGCCTGATGAAACCTGTTTGGCGCAAACATCTGATCATTTGTCTGGTTGTTGGGCTGCTGGCGATCCCTGTCTACTTCCTGGATCAGGCGTTTCTCAGACCAAGCGGCAGCAGCGACTGGATCAAGCTGGATTTTCGCGGACTTATTTTTTGGACTTATGTCGTGTTAGTTAGCACCGACGTCACATTAAGCTCGATTGCGATTTTGTTATTTCCAAAGGGAGGAGCGTTGCGCATCCATCTTGGTTCAATAGCGCTCTCTGCGGTCCTGCTCGTGACAGGTATCGTAGTTTACGGGAAGCTGCGCGGTCTGGCCATCTCCAATGAATACCAAGCGTTGATGGAGAGTCGCAAATCTCTCATGAACGTGATTGAACTAAAAGAGTGGTGGTACTTCCCCGACGAAAGTGATCCAACAGAGATCCGCGTGAGCGTGCTCGTGCATCAATCAGGCAGGTTTGCGGGCAACGTGACCGGGGAACAAACCGAGGCATCAGGCTCTTCAAAAACCATTTTCGAATCGACTAACGGACCCGAGGACCAGCGGCAAGTTCGTAGTGGCGAGGCTTTCACCTATGCATTTCCGCTAAAGATTCTCAACGCGGGCCGCGCCGATGACGTGCGAATCGCGTTGTATCTGTTCAAGGCCTCCAGTGGGCCTGCGCCGGCGACATTGAAAAAATATTTATGAAGTCGCCGCAGCAGGACGACGACGGCCAATTTTTCTATGGTGCGCTCACCACTCCTTCCGAACCCGATAGATGACGTCGTCGAATCCAATCGCTTGTTCGTTAAAACGGTTTCCCTTTTTAAGTTTGTAACTCTTTAACTTTTTAACCTCATGAGAAGCTTCTCATGAATGTTATCGAACCCGCCATTACTGAAAACCACGACTACGTCTTTCGGCCGCAGCATTGGAACAATTCGATCTACGATCGCGTCGGCATTGCGTTCGTAAAATGCAGGCCTGCCAGCCTTGCCAATTGCAGCCACAACCCGCTCTGGCTTTAATCGCTCATTTTCGGGGATCTGTTCCAGCCTCGCCACTTGGGAGATGAAAACGCCATCGGCCAATTTTAGGGCATCGGGAAGTTCTTGTTGAAAGATCGCGCGCCGAGTCGTATTCGAGCGCGGTTCGAAGACAGCCCAGAGTCGCTGCCCGTGATAGCGATGGCGCAGCGCCTGTAACGTTTGGGCGATCGCAGTTGGATGGTGGCCGAAGTCGTCAATTACCTTTACGCCCCGAGCTTCGCCGCGAAGCTCCAGACGCCGCGCAATCCCGGCAAAACTCTTGAATGCAGCATCGATTTTCGTCTTCGGCACCTCATAAAACCGCGCGGCCATCGCTGCCATCGCAGCATTGTGGACATTGAATTCGCCAAGGAGCGGAATTTCGAAAGTGTCTTCCCCGAGCCTGAAGCTGGAACCTTCAGCCGAGTACGCGACGTCACGGATTCGCTCGGCGCAATTCTTCGAGAAGCCGACCTCGATCATCTGCGCCAGGCAATCTTTGGCCACTTCCACACAATTGGGATCGTCACCATTCAAGAGCACCATTCCATTTTGAGGAACGATATTGAGTAAGCGCCGGAAGCTCAGCTTGATTTCATCGAGATTTTTAAAGATGTCCGCGTGATCGAATTCGATGTTGTTTACGATCACCAGCTCCGGCAGGTAATGGATAAATTTGGCGCGCTTGTCGAAAAACGCAGTGTCGTACTCGTCGCCTTCAATCACGAAATATTTCGAGTCGTTCAAACGCGCGCCCTTGCCAAAATTCTTCGGCAACCCGGCGATGAGATAACCGGGGTTGCGTCCCGCTTTTTCCATGATCCATGCGAGTAGTGCTGTGGTAGTTGTTTTGCCGTGCGTGCCGGTAACGACGAGGTTATGGCGGCCACGCAAAAAATAATTTTTCAACACTTCCGGCAACGAGAGGTAAAACAGTTTTCTGTTCAGGACGGCTTCCACTTCCGGATTACCGCGCTTCATGGCGTTGCCGATCACCACCACATCTGCATCGGCCGGGATATTCTCTGCGCGATAGCCTGCCTTCAGCGGGATGCCCTTCTCCTCGAGGAATTTTGACATCGGCGGATAAACGTTTTCATCCGAACCAGTGACTTTAAAGCCGCGCTCTTGCAGCGCTGCCGCCACCGACGCCATGGCCGTTCCGCAAATTCCGAGGAAATGAAATTTCTTCAGCGCTTCCTTCACGCGCATTCTTTACGCCGACCCGACGGAAAAGAAAACACGGATTACCAGACCAGAATCATCGCGCTTTGCGAAGATCAGATTCTTTTCGCGCAGTTGCCTTGAGAATGATCGCGGCGATGATGCCGGCAAGCAGCGAGCCAACGAGAATACCCAGCTTTGCTGAGTTCACCGGCCGGCCTTCGCCGAAAGCGAGCATGGCGATGAACAACGACATGGTGAACCCGATTCCTGCCAGACACGCGTAGCCGAGCAGAGACCTCCACGAGATCCCGTCGGGCAGTTTCGCAATTCCGGATTTCACTGCAACGAAAGCTGCCGCAGTAATTCCGAGCGGTTTACCGATGATCAGCCCGGCCAATACTCCGACCCCGATGGCGGCGTGCTGCACCGGTCCAGTAAGCCTGACCCCGGCATTGGCAAACGCGAACAGCGGCATCACCACAAAGGCCGAGAAATTGTGCAGCGCATGCTCGAGCCGGAGAATCGGCGCAGTCACGCCTTCGCTCGCGTGTTCGAGAGCGAAGAGCGTTTCCTGTTGCCCCTTGCTGGTCAGCACAACAAGGTCCCCGGTCTCCGTGCGATCGAATCGATCCAGCAACGCGCGCGCACTACGGGAAAACTCAGTCGCGTTTATCCGGGTGTGCGTGGGGATCGTGAACGCCAGCACAAGTCCAGCCACCGTGCCGTGGATGCCAGACTCGTGGACGAAATACCAAAACACGACTCCGACAAGTAAGTACGGCCACAAATGGTGGACTCGAAGCGCGTTGAATCCGATCAAGATCAGCAGCAACACTGCTGCGTTGCCGAGCGCGCTCCACGCGATTGCGTCCGAGTAAACGAACGCAATCACGATTACCGCTCCAATGTCATCGACGATTGCTAACGCGGTCAAAAATACTTTGGCTGCGATCGGTGCGCGCGGCGCGATCAACGTCAGCGCGCCAAGGGCAAAGGCGATATCGGTCGCCATCGGGATGCCCCAGCCGCGCGCGCCGACTCCAGTTCGGTTGAACATCCAATAAACCGCCGCCGGCACGATCATTCCCCCGATCGCACAGGCGATTGGCAGCGCGGCCTTTTTCACAGACGCCAGTTCGCCTGCGAGTAGCTCGCGCTTGATTTCAAGACCGACCAACAGGAAAAACGCCGCCATCAACGCGTCGTTGATCCACTGGTGCAGCGTCAGCGAAAGCGAGTGATCAACGATTCCAAGGCTAAGTGGTATCTGCCAAAACTGCTCGTAAACGTGTGGCCAAAGGCGAATTAGCCAGCACCAGCGCGGCGATTGCGAACAACAGCAGAATTGAAGCGCCAACCGTCTCGGTGCGGAAAAAGCGCTGAAATGTCGTTGGTTGGATTTTCTTAACCACGGATAGACACGAATGGACACCAATTCTTAAAATGACGAAATCCCAATGTCGAAAATCCTACTCAGATGCGGAGGCCTTGCTGTAGCCCCACTGTAGCAGTCTGCTTGTCGCGCCGTAGCGCTGCAAAGGCGGATGACCGCCGACCCTTACTTTCCCACTACGGGCGGGGGGGCGGAGTAGGACGCGGCGAACCGATAGGCGTCGGCGGTGGTGTCAGACGAGGCGGCGGAGTGGGTCGCACCGTCGAGGTTGGATTGGGCCTCGGTGTAGGCGAGCATCTGCCTGTACATGGCGTTGGCGTAGGAGTCGGTGTAGGCGTTGATGTCGCTGTAGGGGTAGCTGTTACTGTCGCAGTGGCGTTGGTGTTGCTGTCGCAGTTGGGGTCGCGATCGGAGTAAATGTTGCCGTTGGCGTGGCTGTTGGTGTGGCAGTCGCCGTCGAGTTTGCAGTTGGAGTCGGAGTGGATGTTGGAGTGTGGGTAGCAGTCGGTGTTGCCGTGGCCGTGGTTGTCACGGTTGGCGTCGCTGTAGCTGTTGGTGTAGGGGTAAGCGTGGCCGTAACCGTGGCCGTTGCTGACGGGCTCGCTGTCGCCGTGGGCGTAGGTGTTGGTGACGGACCGGACTGCGCGCAATATCTCCCGCCGGTGTTCAAAATCGCTGAAGAGCCATCAAATCCGCCCCAGACGATCATTTCGCTGCCGACCAGACCGCCGTGTGGCTAGCTCTAGCACTGGGCGCGCTAGTGGTGCTGGTCGCTGTCCAACTATCTGTTTCGAGATTGTATCTTCCGCCGGAAGACAAAACCGGCGTACAGAAAGCAGCATTGGCACACCCGCCCCAGACGATCATTTCGCTCCCACTCCACACTGCCACATGCTCGGATCGGCCGGTAGGCGCATTCGCGGTACTGGTGGGTAGCCAGCTATCCGTGTCCGGATTGTATCTTCCGCCTGTATTGAAAGGGGTCGGGGCGTTAAATCCACTCCAGACGATCATCTCGGTGTCAGCCCAGACTGTCGTGTGACCAGATCGGCTAGAAGGCGCATTGGCCGTGCTAGTTGCTGCCCAACTATCCGTGCTCGGGTCGTACCTGCCGCCTGTGTTCACGTAGCCGCTAGAACCCCTTCCACCCCAAACTATCATTTTGCTGCCGGTCCAGATTGCCGTATCGCCAACTCGGCCTGTCGGCGCGTTGGTGGTGCTGGTGGCTGTCCAACTGTCGGTGTTCGGATTATATCTCCCGCCGCTGTTCAAAATAGCGTGGTGGCCGCCGCAATCCCGCCCCAAACAATCATCTGAGTGCCAGTCCACACTGCTGTGTGACCGGACTCGGGAAGCGGGCGCGTCGATCGATGCTAGTCGCTGTCCAGTTATCCGTGCTCGGATTGTATCTGCCGCCTAGTTGAAAAAACTGACGATCAGTTCCATCCGCCCCAGACGATCATTTCGCTGCCGCTCCAGACTGCGGTGTGTCCGTATCGACCGATAGGCGCGTTGCGCGTGCTGGTCGCTACCCAACTATCTGTGCCCGGATTGTATCTGCCGCCGGTGTTCAAATGGTTATTCGACTCATCGAGTCCGCCCCAGACAATCATTTCACCGCCGGTCCAAACTGCCGTGTGCTGCGGTTCGCCCTAAAGGCAGCGTTCGTAATGCTGGTTGCCGTCCAGCTATCCGTGCCAGGATTATATCTCCCCCCGGTGTTCCAATCGTTATTAACAGCAGTCTCCACCCCATACGATCATTTCGCTGCCCGCCCAGACTACCGTGTGATAATTCTCGGCCAGAAGGCGCGTTGATTGTGCTCGTCGCTGTCCAGCTATCCGTGCTGGGGTTGTATCGCCCACCCGTGTTAAGAACAGGTTTCCGGGATTATCCGATCCACCCCAGACAATCATTTCACTGCCGGTCCAGACTGCCGATGTGATAGGCTCGGGCATCCGGGCGCGTTGGTAATACTGGTAGCTGTCCAGCTATCTGTGCTGGGACTGTATCGCCCGCCGGTCTCGAGGTAGTCACCGCCGCCAACCCCGCCCCAGACGATCATTTCGCTGCCGGTCCACACTGCCGTGTGAGAATATCGTGCAAGGGGAGCGTTGGTGGTGCTCGTTGCTGTCCATGTATCATCAATGCATCCGCCCGTCGGTATTGTCGGTAGCCTATAGCTACTACTGGGCACCATCATTGCGATGGGCGCTTGGTTCTCAGACTTAGCTAGCCAAGATTCCAATGACTCCTTAAGCCAGGAAAATGTAGCTAGCCTTACGTGGTCATCGGCTGCCTCGATTACCGCCGTCGCGTAGTAGCGCCTCTCGTCTTCCTGCAATGGGCAGAGTCTACCTACCGGTATGCTTTCATAAGCAGCGTTTTTCGAGTGCCCTAGAGCGCTGCCGCTAAATGTTTCCGCCAGTTTTTGTATTGTTTCACTCCATTCGCCAGCATTCAACATCATCACGCGCGTCGAATCCTGCGGTTGTAGGGCAGGCGCTCCGCCTGCCAACTGTCCGGTCGGCATGCGATGCGCTCGCCCTACGGTTTTGCCGCCATCGTCCTTGATGAATTCGATTTCGCTATACGTCCCGCTGGTCTGCTTCATCTGTTCGGCAGTGGGGTGCGCGAGAAGATCAGCTTCTGCGCGATGTTTTAGTTCGCCATGAATTCGCTGGTCATACGCATACAAGCTTCGCAGGAAACGCTCAGCCAGCGCGGGCCTCGCGAGGCACTCGGCTATGACAAAGGGATCGTTGCCGAGCGCTTCGAAGAGTTCGCGCAACACCTCGGGCTGCCTGGTGTGCTGTGCCATGCGATCCATCTCACCTTGCAATTGCTCGGCAGTAATAGGTCGTTGCCAGTAATCCTCCAGAGCCCCTGATTTTCGCAGATAATCTTCGACGTTCTTTTCCAACTGCGCCTGAGACATCACCGCGTCGAGCGGTGGCTTGGGATCAGGGCGCTCCCCGCCGCTGCGGGGCCAGATTCGATGACGCCAATAGACTTCCTCAATCGCTCGCTGATACGTGACACGATCCGCGAAGCTCAGCGTTCTGGTTTGTGTGGCAGCCTTTGCTATGGCGTTCTGAGGAGCGCTCGCGGGTAAAATTCTCGCAAGCGCTGTGTTTTGTTCTGCAAACGCAAAATAAAGCCCAGCGATCGCTGCAACGATGCAGGGCAATACAAGGAAAAACTGGACTCGACTGCGCGTTTTCATGGGTGATCATCGGATTTTGTAGAGCTTGGCCTGACAGCATCAAGCTTTTTCCGTTGTTGCTTCGAAATTTCCGCCGCGATCCGCGTTACTCGCAACGCCGCGCAGCGGCGTGGCTACAACATTCAGGAGATGCAGGTTAACTAATGGTTTTGCCAACGAATGGTACCATTTCCTCTTGCAGTCGTACGCTCGTTTGCCTGTGGCTAAATTATTTTCTCTACTCAGCCTCGGACAGCATCAGCTGTGACTGGCGCTCAGAACGCGAGACAAAGTGGTCCGCTTATCCGCCGGCGCAATTTGGGTAGCGCTCGTGCAAGTCGGGCGAAAGGGCAATGACGACGGCGTCAGACAGTTCCGATGCACCAGACTTTTGGGCAGTCCCACGCACGCAAAGGAGACGGATCCCGACTGATCGAAAGCTACGGCGTCAACTCACCGTGGAATCTCTCGTCGTGAGCGTACAATTCCGTGAGTAAGCGCTCTGCGAGGACAGGTCTGGCCAGACACTCGGCAATTACGAAGGCATCGTTGCCCAGCGCGGCGAATATTTCGCGCAATACCGCGGGTTGCTTGGTATGACTGGCGATTCGCTCCATCTCGGCTTGGAGTTGGTCGGGTGTGATTGGCCTTTGCCAGTAATCCTCCAGCGCCTGTGAGTTGCGTAGATAATCATCCACCTTCTTCTCGATCTGCGCCTGCGACATCACTTTGTCTAACGGTGGCTTGGGACCGGCATTCGCTTTCGGCCAGATGCGATGCCGCCAATAGACTTCTTCGATTGCCCGCTGATAAGCGACGCGATCCGCGAACGCCAACGTTCGCGCGCTTTGGGTCGCACGCGCGGCCACAGACAAGGCGCTCGCTTGTGCATTCACGCCGAAGGCGGCATCTTTCTCTGGCGCTGGAGCCCTCGGGCGCTGGCCAGGCAGGCTGATCGCCGACGAAAACGCCACAATCACGCATGAAGCAAAAAGCGCGGCTGCGGCACCGCGGAGAATGTAAGCGCTAATTTCGCCTTTCGTTCTCATAGTTACCAGTCACTGCAGCGACAACAATATCACGGCGAAGAAAGGGCAGACGTACGGGCAACAATTTTTTCATGGCTTTGGGGTTCAAGTAGGGCGAGCTTTTTAACCGAGGGCTGTGCTGTAAGTCAAGATATTTTTTCTTTTTCTACAGAGACAGGTAAAATCGGGGCGGAGGGGTTCTGAAAGAGCTAGGAGTAACGCATAGCACTAATTTCCACACTCCAAGGGAATGTAACGATCTACATAATCGGTCACATCTTGAAACGTACACCCGTTCGTGCTTCCGATCGGAGTATTGGACAGAGGGGCCAGAGAGACGCCGGACCTACGACCGCGACACACACCTCACTCTAGACTTGTTTGAAGCACAATTAGCGTTACGAGCTACTGCGGGGGGCCGGAGTAGGACGCGGCGAACCGATAGGCGTCGGCGGTGGTGTCAGACGAGGCGGCGGAGTAGGCCGCGGTGCAGGAGTCACGCTCGGCGAAGCGCTAGGCGGTGGTGTTAGACGAGGAGGTGCTGTAGGTCGCCCCGCCGAAGTTGGATGAGGCCTCGGTGTAGGTGAGCATCTCCCTGTACATGGGGTTGGCGTAGGAGTCGGCGTGGGAGTTGATGTCGCTGTAGCTGTGGCCGTGGTGGATGGCGTTGCTGTCATTGTCGCAGTCGCAGTGGTTGTCGCGGTTGGGGTCGGGGTGCGAGTAGCTGTTGGTGTAGCCGTCGCACTGGGCGTCGGAGTAGGTGTGCGCGTCGGAGTCGGCGTTACGGTTGATATCGCTGTAGGCGTAGCTGTTGCAGTTGCAGTAGGCGTCGGTGTGGGCGTTGCTGTAGGAGTAGCTGTTGCAGTGGCAGTCGGTGTTACGCTAGGTGTAAGTGTAGGCGTCGCAGTCGGAGTCTGACTAGCTGTGACTGTTGGCGTCGGAGTAAATGTAGCGGTTGGTGTGGGGGTGCGAGTGGCTGTCGGCGTAGCCGTCGCAGTGGGCGTCGGGGTTGGCGTACGAGTCGCAGTCGGTGTTACTGTTGCTGTCGGACTCGCAGTTACCGTAGGAGTCGGCGTTGGTGTGGGGCCCGATTGCGCGCAGTATCTACCGCCCGTGTTCAAAACGATGGGGCCGCTGCCATTTCCACCCCAGACGATCATTTCGCTGCCAGTCCATACAGCCGTGTGCAGGTATCGGGCGGCGGGTGTGTTGCTAATGCTGGTAGCGAGCCAACTATCCGTATCCCGATTATATCTGCCGCCAGTGTTCAAATATCCTGGATTAGTGCCGCCCCAGACGATCATTTCAGTCCCAGTCCAGACTGCCGTGTGATTGCTGCGTCCGGCAGGTGCGTTAGTAATGCTTGTAGCCACCCAGCTATCGGTGGTTGGATTATATCTCCCGCCGGTACTCAAGTAGCTGCCGTTATAGCCTCCCCAGACAATCATTTCGCTGCCGGTCCACACTGTGGAACACACCCGGGGGTTGGGCGCATTGGTGATGCTGGTTGCTGTCCAACTATCTGTGTTAGGATTGTACTTACCGCCCGTGTTCAAGTACATGCCGCTATAGCCTCCCCAGACAATCATTTCGTTGCCGGTCCAGACTGAGGGACACGATCGAGCGGTGGGTGCGTTGGTGGTGCTGGTTGCTGTCCAACTATCTGTATTAGGATTGTACCTACCCCCCGTGTTCAAATAGCCCATGTCACCAAATCCGCCCCAGACGATCATTTCATTGCCAGTCCAGACTGCGGTACACAATCGAGCAGTGGGCGCATCGGTGGTGCTGGTGGCTATCCAACTATCTGTGGCGGGATTGTACCTACCGCCCGTGTTCAAATAGCCCATGTCACCAACTCCGCCCCAGACGATCATTTCGCTGCCAGTCCATACCGCATTGTGATACTTCCGCGCCGCAGGCGCATTGTTGGTGTTGGTAAAGGCCCAGCTATCGATGCTGGGGTTGTATCTCCCGCCGGTGTTCAAGTTGCCACCGATACCAGTTCCGCCCCAGACGATCATTTCGCTGCCAGTCCATACCGCATTGTGATACTCCCGCGCCGCGGGCGCAGTGTTGGTGCTGGTGGCTGTCCAGGTGTCATCGATGCAGGGAGGATCGCCTTGGGAAATCGCTGGAAGAGTATAGGCCGCGTTTCCTAACATTATTGCCACCGACATGCTGCGCACGTCGTTAGTCCGCGCAGACTTCAGGCGCCTCGTTTCGTATTGCTGCGACAGGTCAGCAATCGACCGATCTGCTAACACTGGCCTTGCCAGGCACTCGGCGATGACAAAAGGATTGTTCCCGAGCGCTGCAAAGAGCTCGCGCAAGACCTCAGGCTGCCTGGTGTGCTGTCCCATGCGATCCATCTCAGCCTGTAACTCCTCAGCTGTAATTGGCAGTTGCCAGTAATCCTCTAACGACTGCGACTTGCGCAGGTAATCTGCGACTTTCTTCTCCAACTGCGCTTGAGACATCACTGCATCGAGTGACGGCTTGGGATCGGGGCGCTCCCCGCCGCCGCGGGGCCAGATTCGATGACGCCAATAGACCTCTTCAATGGCTCGCTGATACGCGATGCGCTCTGCAAACGTCAGTCCCGCGACTGCGGGATGGGAAGCAGTCGATGGCGCTTCAGTACGGAGGAAAGCTAGCAATGTCCCACTTATCACTGAACAGGCAGCGGCTGCGCAGACAAGCACAGCAACTAAGCCACGCGGGCTAAAGAAGGCAGATTTAGCAGTGGATTTCTTTTTCATCAACGGCATTACCGTGCGCGACTGGAGCCGAGACTATTTGATACGCCGGAAGCGTGTCAACGTCGTGCTGAATTTTCTTTTCCCCTTGTTCCGGAGCATGTCGTCCGCGCGCCCCGGCTATGCCCGCAAACGGCCGGTCGCGCGCACTTCCCGCGCTTCGCTCGGCGCAAGCAGCGCCCTGCCCCGGAGGCTGCGCAGCCTCGAAGCTTTCGGAGCTGCTCCACCACGGCTCACCCGCCTTCGCGCGCTTCGGCGTGGCAGGCACAGCCGTAGCTACAACTGATCACCTATCACTGGATAGCAAGGGCCTACGGGCGCGGCCTGGGAGTAGGCCGAGGCCGCGGGGTTGGAGTAGCTCGCGGGGGAGCACTTGGAGTTCCAGTTGCCGTAGCGGTTGGCGTTCCCGTCGGAGGAGGCTGTGTCGCAGTTGCTGTCGGAGTCGGTGTATGTGTCGCCGTCGGCGTGGCCGTCGGTGTATGCGTTGCTGTGGGCGTGGCAGTAGGCGTCACGATGGATGTAGCTGTCGGCGTGGCTGTCGGTGTATGCGTTGCCGTCGGCGTGGCTGTCGCTGTCGCTGTTGCTGTAGGTGTCGGGGTCGGTGAGCCCGCGGCGGCGCAGAAGATTTCCATGTCTGCAGCCGGCGCGCTAGGCTCATAACCGCCTGCAAGCCAAATCCTGGTTGTGCCGTCGGTGTCAGTCGGGAAGTTGCGCCGCGCGTTTGTGAACATAGGAACCGGCGAGTTTACGGTCCACGTGTTAGTGCCCGGGTCGTAAGCATCCACCTCGGTCGATGGGTTAGGCGCGACTCTACCTCCGCCCATCACCAACATCTTGCCGTTGAAGGTAAGGCCTCTGGTCTCACCCGTGGCCCGCGGGATGGCCGCTATCGCGCCTGTGGTGTTACTCGTCGGATTGAAGCTGAAAGAGTTCGTAGTGTCGATCACCGTGCCACCGGAGTAATCCGATGCGCCTCCCACGTAGATGATGCCATTTATCGTGCACGTAGCCGCATACATGATCCCTTCCGGCGTGTTCACCATCTGTGTCCACTTAGAGCCTACCCCAGCCGTGGGATCAAACTGCCAGATCTGGTTGGTCGGAGGCTACGTTGATGTTGAACCCGCCCAGTATGTAGAGCTTGTTGCAGTCACCGCTGCAAAACCACCAGGCAGAATTGTGCCTGCGGCGTCGCCAGGCCAGTTGTCTGCACTCGTGAGCGTGGTCATCGTGTCGGTAACCGGGTCGTAGAAGAACACGCGGGCTGTAGCCGTGGTCGCGCCGGCAGCGCTACCGCCCACACAATAGATGTAAGGAGTTCCTGAGACGGCGAGCACACCGCAAGCCATGTTATTCACCTGGTTGTCGGGTAAGTAGCTCCACTTGGTCGTCCAACTGTTAGTCGCTGGGTTGTATTCGAATGGGTGCGGGAAATCGCTGCCTGCTGTATCCGAACTGCGTCCGCCCATGGTCGTAAAACTTGCCGTTGGCCTGGAAATAAACGCCAACCAGCGCGAACCCCAACACCGTAGGCAGGATCCGGCCCGCCGACCAGCCGGATGGCGCGCAACCACCTGAAACATTGACCGCGCCAACCATGCCAAAAGCGCAGTGCGCCAGGCAGTGGTAAGAATAAGCTCCCGGCGCGTTAAAGGTATGCGTATAAACAAAGCCTTGGTTGCTAAGAGTTCCCGGGTTGCAGCTCGTATCATTAGGGGAGCAATATTGCGAATCGGCCACACAAGGAGGACCGCTCGTGACACTGTGGCCGCTACCACCCCATGTCCACCGCACCGTGTCGCCCACCGAGATATTGACTGTGCTCGGGTTGAAAGTAAGGCTACCACCTGGCGCCACCGTCACATCGACAGTCGTGCTGGTAGCTGACGGCACGCCGTTCACGGCCGGTTGGCCGTTTTGATCGACAATGGTAATCGCCTGCGCGCTCTTTGCGTCAGGCGCACTTATACGCCTATCGCCAGACTCCGCTCGCACCAAAAATACGATGGCAAACGTGGTTGCCAGCCAAAAAATCGCCCGTACTGCGTTTAATCTCTTCATAGTCTTATTCTTTCTTCTGCGCGCCAGTGCTCCATATTTTTTACACTGAGACTCAACCGCAACTGACGCTCTGCGGTTCAACGCCAGGGATATTGCGCAGGAGGTTCCGAGAAAGGCAAGCAGAATCTTTTGCGCGGAGAGCCGCGGCACGTGCTATTTCCACGAGAAAAGGTAAAAGAATTGTTACCAGCGCAGTGCGCGGCACCTGGGTACATCCGCTGCCCGCGGTAACCACTATTGCAATGGCCGACTTGACGTCCTCCGCTCGTGAAAACTTCTGGAGTAGTTGCTGGCCTTCTCCATGGAACGAACGAAGCGGCTACTTTTTCTGACGGCTAATTTCTTCCAGTAACTCGATCTGGATCTGCTGGATCTCGAATAGTCGGTTGTATTGCCGGCGCAGCAGATGATCGATTTTTTCGTGCAGATGCCGAATCTCCAGCTCGGCTTTTAAATTAACTTTGTAATCGTTTTCCGCGCGCAAACGATCGCGCGCCTCGGCACGGTTCTGACTCATCATGATGACCGGCGCCTGAATGGCGGCGAGACAAGAAAGAACCAAGTTGAGCAGAATGAATGGATACGGATCGAAGCCGCGATTCAGCAGGAAAATCGCGTTTAGGATAATCCAGCCGAACAGCACCGCACCGAACATGATGATGAATCGCCAGCTGCCTCCAAACGACGCTATGTGATCGGACAGCCGCTCGCCAAAAGTGAGCTTTTTTTCGAACTGTTTGCTGATGTCGGCGGAGAGGATCTCGTGTTGCTCTAAACTCTCGATCACTTCCTGGTCGAGCGCGGAGAGTTCGCCAATCTCGTCTTCCAAAACCTCTTTGATGTAATCCTTCCGGAATTCGCCCAGGTCGTCGAAGCAGATGAATGCTTTGTTGTCCAAGTCGGGCAATTTCTTCTTGATAAACTCGAAGAGCGACGGCCGAATCAATTCGGCGATCATTCCGTTGTTCGGCGACTTCGTTTTTCTGCAAATCTGACAGACTAGTGGTGCGGTTGCAGTGTGGCTCATCGGGATTCCTCGCTGAATTAAAACTGGTCTCCCGCGACTTGTCGATTCGATCTTGAATCAATGATTGTTAATCCTAAGCTTCCGCGATGGAAGAGCCGGAAGTGCCTCTCGAGCACTTGCACGAACACGTAAAGGAAACGGCGGAGCACAGCGGCGCCGTCTGGATTTCATGGGCGGCTTTGAGCACAGCTATTCTTGCGGTGCTCGCCGCGATCGCGGGACTACTTTCCGGGCACCACGTTAATGAGGCGATGATGAACCAAATCGAAGCGTCCGATCAATGGAGCTACTACCAGTCCAAGAGCATTAAAGCTTCGGTGCTTGATGCAAAAATGTCGCTCGCCGGCACGCCTAACGAATCGGACCACTCAAAGCGCGATCGTTACGAGAAAGAGCAGGAAGAAATCAAATCGGAAGCCGAACACAAGGAAGCCGCGGCGAAATCAAACTTTCACAAGCACGAAGTATTCGCGGGCAGTGTGACCATGTTCCAAATCGCGATTGCGATCGCGGCAATCTCTGCGCTCACAAAGAGACGCCGGTTCTGGATCGTGAGTCTGCTTTTCGGCGCAGTCGGCTGCGCCTTTCTCGTCCTCGCCGCGATCGCAAGGTAGGTACAAGCAAGTTTCGAGTCGCAGAGAAACAATGCGACTAACTTAAAGCGGCGCGTAAACGGTCGAGAAACGGCACCTGCGTCGCCTTTAATTTGCGTCTGGCAACTTCGTCGGAGAAAAAGCGCGCTTGATCGACTTCTGGAAATTTTTGGTATTTACCCGAACGCGGCGGCCATTCCAACTCGAACAAATTTGATTTGCATTCGAATGATTCCGGCAAATCTCCTTCGAACGCCCAGGCGTGCACAATTTTGCCGCCTTTTTGCCTGATCCAGCCTAGCTCAATCCACCACTGAACATTCTCGGGACGGAATCCTACTTCCTCTTCAAATTCAATCTGAGCACGCGTCAGTAAATCTTCTCCCGGAGCCGCCTCGCCTTTTGGAATTGTCCATGCGCCTTCGTCCTTGCGGGCGAAGAATGGTCCGCCGGGATGCGCCAGCAGAACTTCCAATTCGTTGTTCCTGCGCCGGAACATCAGCAGACCGGCACTGATCCGACTTCGCGAAGATTTTGAGTTTCTCGCCATTATTTTGCGCCAGCAACAGAGCTCGACCCGATTCGCAGGTGGCGGGTGGTTTTCTTCTTTGCCGTGCCAAAGATGAAATGTGTAAGTGAAAACGATGTAGCCAAACAGATCGTGCTTCGGACCATTGCTGACGTAGAGCGCGGGGTTGAACTGGAAATCGCGTGTCACGTTGCAGGTGAAACCGATCGTCGATGAATTTTCAGAGCCGCTCTGGAAATCGACCTGCACCCGCCATGTCTCATTGAAGTCGTAGGCATAGCCCAGGATTGCTTCGTTTTTGTAGCCGGCATGAATGGCTCCGACGATCACCTTGTGATGCTCTGTGTAATAGCCGGCTTCGATATATGGTTGAGGATCGACATTCAGGTGAGGCGACCAATTCACGAACCCAACGGAAAGAAGGAAAGGCTCTTTCGTTAGCAATCCTATCTCCGTGCCGAAAATCCAGTCATCCGGTTGGAATCCGCGAAACACCGCTACCTCAGCCCATTTCGTCAGGCCCAGCTCTGATTGCAATTCATACGGGTTCGCAATGCGCTTGTCTTGAATTTGCAGACTTAAGGATAGATCGCCTTCCTCCTGCAAATCTGGTGTCACGATTTGACTTAAACCTTTGGTCGTAGCGAAAGATGAAGGCGGCCCGCAAGGACCGTGAACATCATCACAATCGACTCGCGGCGATTGGAATGCGTGACTTGGCGTTTTTCTCTGGGGAGCAGAGGCTGCCAGCCTGCGCTCCCCAAAGCTCGCCTTTGCCTATGCCGCGAGTAAAACCGTTACTTTGGAATTTGTCGATTCCGTGTTGAACGTGCGCCGAGCGATTTTAAGCTTGCTGACAATGCGCGTGCTCGCGATCGACGCTTCTCTCCGCCACACCGGTGTTGCAATTGTCGATACAAATAATGGCAAACCGCGTTCGCTCTATTTCGGGACGATTCACAACGCGAGCTCGATGCGTTCCTCCTCGTGCCTGGTCGCGATCCGCGATCGTCTCGTTGAACTCATTCGAGCGCACGAACCGGATTGTTGCGCGCTGGAATCGGTCATTTACGTGCAAAGTTACAAGACCGCGATCGTGCTCGGCGCCGCGCGGGGCGCGGCGATTCTGGCAGCGGCCGAAAACGGACTGCCAGTTTTTGAATATTCACCGAGACGAATCAAACAATCCACCGTTGGGCGCGGCGCAGCCGGAAAAAATCAGGTCGCGTTCATGGTCCGCGCGCTTCTCGGTTTAACAGAAACGCCGGATGCCGATGCAGCGGATGCGCTGGCGATCGCGCTCACGCATGTTCGCGCGCAGGAAGCAGTGCGCTGGGACTTGCTGGAGGAATGCAAATATGACTCGGCTTCAAGGAGTGACGGCTTCCCAGCCGTCAACGCGAAATGACGGCTGCCCAAGCCGTCGCTCCTTGAGCAGATGCCACGTCGGCATCCCTGGCTCAATGTGCGCTGGCTAGGCCGAGTTGAATTCGCGATGCGCTCGCGTTACAGGAGAAAATTGTCGCGCCGAAACGAGAAGACCGCTTCACTGGAAGACCATTGCTTTTGCTCGAGCATGAACCGGTTTACACCATCGGGCGCACTCCTGATCAATCCAGTTTGTCCGCCACAGGATCCCGGCCAAGTCGGGATGGCGAACTCGGCGCCGCGCATCTGCCGCATCCACTTTTTGCGATCAATCGCGGCGGTCAGGCAACCTATCATGGACCGGGCCAACTAATGGGCTATCCGATTATCGATCTTCGCCGATGCGGCCATGATTTGCATAAATATTTGCGCTGGCTCGAGCAGTTGCTCATTGAAGTGCTGGCCGAATACGGCATTGCCGCGACGCAACGCGAATCGCTCACGGGAGTTTGGGTAGAGGACCGCAAGATCGCTTCCATTGGCGTCGGTGTGCGGCATTGGATTACGATGCATGGATTTGCGTTGAACGTGTGCGGCGATCTTTCGCCATTTAATCACATCGTTCCCTGCGGCATTCATAATGTCGCGATGACTTCGATGGAGAAGGAAACCGGCGCCGCGTTTTCAGTTTCGGATGTTGAGATGGCAGTCGAGAAAGTGGTGTTGGAACAGATTTGTAATTTGCGCGTCGCCCAGGAAGTGCTACGGGCGAATGTTTAACAACGCAGAATGATTCCGCTGGAAGACAACGTGGGCGATATCATCGGAAAAGCACAACGCGGCTTGCGCATTTCCGATACTCGAACTGGCCGAAAAGAGCGCGTGTCAGTTCGCAAAAAATTCGTGCGCTGCGCGAGGGCGAGTTTGATGAGCTGGCGCTTTTAAGCATTGCGGGCGTTCTTGGTCTTGCTGCGCGACCGCTTTATGAACTCGCCAGAGGCGAGTGGCGTCCGCAGAAAATTGATGAACCCGACGGCGTCGCGCAATTCACCACGCACTATCACGATATGGCCGTCAACGCGTATCTCGTCTGGGACCCGCGGAGTCGTGCGGCCGCAGCTTTTGATACTGGCGCCGATTGCAGCGAAATGGTCCGCTTCGCGAATCACCATAAGCTGAATGTGCAACTCATTCTCCTTACGCACGCGCACGCCGACCACGTTGCGGACCTGCCGCGCCTGCGTGAAGAAACCGGTGCGGATGTTTTTACGCCTGCGCGCGAACCGGTTCCTGGCGCGGAGCCGATCCAGGAAGGAAAACGTTTTCGACTCGGGAATCTCCGTATCGAAACGCGATTGACCTGGGGTCATTCCCAAGGCGGAATGACATACGTCGTGACGGGTCTTGCCCGTCCGATCGCGGTCGTGGGCGATTCGCTTTTCGCCGGTTCAATGGGCGGCGGAAATGTCTCCTATCAAGATGCGTTGCGAAATAACCTCGAGAAAATCCTGACGTTGCCGGACAAAACCATCATTTGCCCAGGACACGGCCCGATGACGACGGTGGGAGAGGAAAAAGTGCACAACCCGTTCTTCGCAGGGAAAGTTTGATGTTTGATGTGTCCATGAACCAGGATCGCATGATCGTTCCAAAAGTTTTGACGCGGTCATCCTGAACGGAGTGAAGGATCTCGCATAGGGCGATTGATCCCGCTGACTACCTCGTGCGTTCGAAGCTTCGAGTGTGAGGTCCCTCTCCCGCGACTGCGGGATCGGGATGACAATGCTAATTAATTTGGATTACAATTCCGCATGAACATTGGTTTTGTTGGAGTTGGACGCATGGGCGCAAACATGGCGCGTCGATTGAAAGATCAAGAATTTCACATCACCGCCGTTTACGACACGAACCGCGCGGCTGCTACGTCGCTTGCCGCTGAACTTGGCTGCGCAGCCGCTCAAGATTTATCAGAAGTCACGGCGGAATCCGACGTGATTTTCACTGTGGTTACCGATGACAACGCGATGCGTCAGATCTTCGGCGGAACCGGAGACAATTTGCTCGTAAATGCGCGCGGCAAGCTGTTCGTCAACTGCGCGACGATCTCGCCGCAAGTTCATGTCGATGTTGAAAAGCTGGCTGAGAAAGCTGGTGCGCAAACACTCGAAGCATGCATGGCCTCGAGTATTCCGCAGGCGCGCGAGGGCAAGCTTTATCTGATGTGCGGCGGAAAGGAAGAAGCTTTCCGTAAAGCCGAACCGATTTTGAAAGAGCTCGGTTCGGTGGTTCGCTTTGTCGGCAAAGCCGGCGAAGCAGCCAAAGTGAAAGCGCTCGTCAACATGGTGATGAACATCAACACCGCCGGTCTGGCCGAGGGACTCGCGCTCGGCGCAGCATTCGGCCTCGATCTGACGATGCTTCGCGAAGGTTTTTCGCAGACCGGCGCGAACTCGCGCGTGCTCGAGACCGACGGCGAAGACATGCAAAACCGCGAGCACAGCTGCTTTTTCTCTGCTGCGCATGCGGCCAAAGACAGCGGGATCGCTCTCGAACTTGGGCGCAGTCTGGGTCTGGATTTACCGCTCGCGCGCGCGACCAAGGAACAATACGACCGCATGGTCGCTGAAGGCCTGGGCGAGCTCGATAAATCCGGAATCGCCGAACTTACTTTCAAAGATCGCCACAAACATTCCGGCGATCGCGTGTGAGTTGCTGGTTCAGGTCCAGATGCGACCTACAGAGCAAAGAACGCGTACTTTCCCTCAAAACCTTTCAACTCGAATTCACCAAGCGAACGCGTTGCAACGAGTCCATGTAGCTTCGCGTTCGCTGTTTCACTGACACAGCAAGGCTCGCCTAACGAGCCAGCCAGCTTTTCCAGGCGAAAAATCAGATTCACTTCGCCTCCCATCAAGCTTTCTTCGCCCATCGACGCGACTCCCCCGATCGCGACCGCGCCGAAATGCACAACGAGTCGAAACGCCGGCCGATTCGTTTCGTTGCAATTCTTTGAGCGCGGAGATTACCGCCACAATCTTCTCCGGAGTCGTGCTGGCCTCCGGCCAATAAGCAAGAAAACCGTCGCCAAGGTATTTGTTAATTATCCCGTGCTGATTCTCGATGATCTCCTTGCAACTAAAAATCCACGCTCCAAGAAGGAGGTCCAGGTCTTCGCTCCGCATTTGCTGGCTGAGCGGGGTAAAACCGCGGATGTCCGCGACGAGAAGCCAGCAGGGAATTTCCTCGATCTCCCGCAATGTTCGTTGCATGACGTCCGTTTTGTACTCCTCTGAAATGGACAAGTGGCTGGCGGAAGCTTGAAAACCTGATCGCCGATTGTGATTTGATCGCCGTCGCTGAGTCGAATGGGGCGATGAATTCGCCGCCTGTTGAGAAACGTGCCGTTACTGCTGCCAAAATCGATGAGCCAAAGCTCGCCGATATTTTGCAGAGTGAATAAGCGCGTGCCGCCGCGACACTTTGGGTGACTCCAACACGATTGTGTTAGCACCGGATCGTCCTAGCGAACAACTGCCTTTGATCGGATGGCGTGTACCGTCGGCCGTTTCCAGCCAGGCACCTTCCTCTGGGGGCGCGCTCACAGCAACGCTTTATCAAAAATAACCGCAGACTGGAAGCGACTTTCGGGCGTGCCAGCTTTATTCTCGACATAGCCTGGCGGCGGGTTTATGAAAATCTTGTCGTAAGGTAGCTCCACATGTCCCCCGAGGCTCAAGAAGAGACTGAGCGCAAGATCGGGCAATCGTTGCCCCGGTCTGGCCGAAACAAGCTCCGCGCCTAGCCCAAACAAATGCAATCCCCCTCTCAGCAGATTTCGACGTGTCCGAACTGCGGCGGTGCGATCGAGCAAACACCCGGTGGCGGAACCGGCTGCATGTTTTGTTTATTGCAGGCGGGAATCGGCAGCAAAGAAGAAACGGTGCACGATTCAACGCCAGCCCCTCTTGAAGGCGGCGTGCGTTTTGGTGTCTATGAAATCGATTGTCACGCCGATGGAAGTCTTTGCGAGCTTGGCCGGGGAGCGATGGGGGTCACGTATCGCGCCACCGACACGTCGCTCCAACGCAAAGTCGCCTTAAAGATCATAAAAACCGATATCGCTGAGCGAAGCGCCGACGCCCGCGAACGCTTTGTCCGCGAAGCGCGCGCGGCTGCAGCACTGCGACACGAACACATCGCCACTGTCTATCAATTCGGGGTGCGTCTTGAGACAGGCCAATATTTTTACGCGATGGAACTAATCGAGGGCGAAACCCTCGACGAACGCGTTCGTCGCGCCGGGCCGCTCGATGCGCGTACCACCATCGGAATTGCAGAGCAAGTCACCTCTGCTCTCGCCGCTGCAGAAAAACAAGGGTTAGTCCACCGCGATTTAAAGCCCGCAAATCTGATGCTCGTAAATCCGGACGACCCGGAAGTGATGGGGAGCGATCAAGCTCGCTCTAAGCGAAGTAGAATACGCGCGCTCCGGAAGAGCGGTATTCCGGTGGTAAGAATAATCGATTTCGGTTTGGCCAAAGCTTTTCACAGCGCAACGGATCCGAAGTCGCTGACCCATGACAAATTTGTCGGTACGCCAGCATTCGCCAGTCCCGAACAATTTGAACACTCTGCACTCGACGTGCGCTCCGACATCTACTCGTTGGGCGAAACGCTCTGGTTCGCGCTTACCGGAAAAACGCCATTTGCCGGCCGTACTCTTACTGAGATCCACCGCGCTCAAAAATCAAATGTGCTTCCTACCGAGCAACTCAAAGTAGCGCACGTTCCGTATCGCCTGAAATCGCTGCTTGAATCGATGCTGGCGTTCGAACCGGCATCACGGCCCGGTACCAGCGAGTTAGCAGCGCGCCTGCAACGTTGTTCCCCAGAAGCACGCAGCGTGCGACGCACGCGCGCCGGTCTTGCAGCGGCGTTTATCCTGATTCTTGGCGCGACTGGATTCTTCGCTTTTCGCTCACTGCACACCCAGAGTTTAGGTTTGAATCCCCCGGTCGCTGAGAAAAGCATCGCAGTCTTGCCGTTCGAGAATCTAAGCGACGACAAAGAAAACGCCTACTTCGCCGATGGCATTCAGGATGAAATCCTCACGCGATCTTGCCAAGATCGCCGATCTTAAAGTGATCAGCCGTACTTCGGTCATGCAGTACAAGAATATCGGCCACGCGCAACATTCGCGAGATCGCTTCAAGCTTGGGGTAGCTCACATTTTGGAGGGAACAGTCCAAAGGGTCGGTGGCCGCGTGCGTGTCAGTGCCCAGTTGATCGACGCACGGACGGACACCCACATCTGGGGAAAACATTTCGACCGCGACTTGACGGATGTATTTGGAATCGAGAACGAATTGGCCGAGCAAATCGCTTCACAGCTAAGATCGAAACTATCAGCCGAAGAAAAGGCTGCGATTCAAAGGCGGCCGACATCCGATCTCGCGGCTTACGAATTGTATTTGCGAGCCAAGCTCCTGGTTGAAAATGCCGTTTTTAACGAACCGCGAAAGGCAAGCCTCTTGGAGGCGATTGATTTGCTTCAAAAGGCCGTGTTGCGCGATCCAGCGTTCGCACTGGCGTATTACCAGCTCGCCCATGCACATGATCAGATGTACTTGCTTGAGTTCGATCACACTCCCGAGCGGCTTGAGTTGGCGAGTGCTGCAATTGAGGCGCTCGAACGTCTGCAGCCGGATTCAGGTGAAGCTCATCTGGGCAAGGCTAAACATCTTTACTGGGGTTATCGTGATTACGAAGGCGCGCGTCGCGAACTTGGTGCCGCCAAACGCATGTTGCCTAACGATCCTCAATTATTTCTCCTAACAGGCTACATCGAACGACGACAAGGTCGTTGGGCAGAGGCCGTCCAAAATCTGGAGCACGCGGTACAACTGGATCCACAAAACTCATTCACGCTGCAGCAAAGTTCGCTCACTTATGAACTCCTACGCCGGTATGGCGATGTTGCCAGCCTATTGGACCGCGCTCTCGCGATTACGCCAAACGACGTCAGTCTGCGCCTGCAACGAGCATGGGTCGATGCCAATGCCCGCGCTGACACGAAACCATTACACGCCGTGATTCAAGATATCTTGAAAACTCAACCCGATTCGATTAGCCGTGTCGCTGATCAATGGCTCCGCCTTGCACTTTGGGAACGCGATATGGATGCGGCCTCTAGAGCACTCTCCCTGTTGCCTCCCGATGGCTGTCACGGCGAAGCGCCATTTCCACACGCGTGGTGCGAAGGTCGAGTCGCTCAGCTACTTGGGCAAACTGCGTCGGCCCGTGAATGCTTTAGCCGGGCCCGGAAAGAAATTAGCGGCGTTCTAAGTGCGCAATCCGGTTATGCCCAAGCCTTTTGTGCCGCCGGCATGATAGACGCAATGCTTGGTAACCAGAAAGAAGCGATTGAAGAAGGGCAGAGCGGCGTGCGACTGTTACCTGTGTCAAAGGATGCTATCGATGGAGCGCAGATGATTCAACTTTTCGCTGCAACTTGCGGTTGGGCAGGTCGGAAGGATCTGGCCTTCGAGCAACTAGCCAAGGCGAGTGCGATTCCTGGCTATCTTAGCTATGGGTCGCTTCGATTGGATCCTTTGTGGGATCCGCTGCGGGGTGATCCCCGATTCGACAAGATCGTCGTGTCGCTAGCGCCGAAGGATTGATCCTATATGCACTGAAATTCAGGCGTGACGGAATGAATACAATCCCGGAGAGGTGCTGCTATTGAGCGGCCGAGAGCATTGATTCTTTACATTTCGGCCAAAATGTTATGAGCGAAGAACGTTGGAGGATGAATTCTGGAAGTTGCCGCCGGAAGCTTCGGAGATGCCTTTGAAGCGGGAACCGGACGCAGTCAGCTCGCTGCCACTCGGCAAAATGGAAGGCGAGATGGTGTTGAGTAAAGGCTGCCAGCTGGAAGCAAAGCCGAGGCCTTGATCATACAGTTCCGCGCTGCTCAAGGAACTGCCACTGTTGAATCCCGCCGCGACCAGCACATGCCGCGCACCAGAGAAATGTCTGAGGGTAAGCGACGGCTGCTATCCCGCTGGCTGAGGAAAGTCCGAGCCTCAAAACAGAGGCGAATTAACAAAACGGGCAGATCATCATAAGATCGCCGTAAGGACAACTAGCCAGGCAGCGTTGCATCCACACTGGAACGCCCTATTCTGAGTCGGCCATTGCAAATCGCCGGCGTTATTTGGCAAGGAAATCGTCACCGCTGCTCTGAGACACCAGCACTCGCAGCAGCGACCGATACTTTCCCCTTCATGGGTGGGCCATGCACGATGCAGTGGAACGTGATTTCGGCAGGAGCGGGGGGAAGCGACTTGATCTTCAACCGCAGGAGCACTTGGCCAACCGTTTTAGTTGAGCCCTTGTTTTGTCCCGATGTCGCATCGAAAGGCTGCTGGCCTTGAACCGTCTCCACCTCCACGTGGTCTTTGACCGCCGCCCAGTTGGTGATTAGCACGCCGTGTTGCCCAAAGCCTACCTTCCATTCGACCTCGTCGCCCACCGACGCGCTGATAGCCTTCGGCTGCCAGATCGGCTTGCCGTTAATAATTTGCCCTTCGATCGTCTTCACTGTTGCCGATCCCTCGGATGTGAGCGCAAGGGCTGCAAATGACGTAGGAATGGTCCGGGGCGGCTTCATCCGCTCGATGACTTCCAAAATGTGGTCCGGTCTGGATGTAATTGATACCTTCTCCCATTTGTTAAAGGCATCATAGCCGATCAGAACCATCCCTGAGTGCTGTTTTTGGTCCGCATCCAGATTGGAGGCTTTAATCGCTAATCCAAGTTTTCGCCGCAAGTCAGGGCTCAGATTAGATAATCCAAGCTTATTGCGCAGGGTGGTGATGTCTTCGGCATTTCCCGTGAGGAAAGTCCATCCCGGCCTGGCTCCGTGTCTTTCGGCATATGCCTTGAGCACCTCGGGAGTATCATGTTCTGGATCGAGGGTGATTGAGTAAATGAAAACGTCCCGGCCGAGTTGGTCACCCAATGCTTTCTGAACCTGCACGAGGTTCTGCTGTCCCCGATTCGCAGATTCCCGTCGCATTGGGTGTACATGAAGTTGATAATGACTGATCTTGTCCTTAATAAGATCATCATAGAATCGCACTACTTTGTTATCCTGGGTTTTCAACCTGACGTTCGGGAACTCTTCCGCCCTCTTGTCGTCGGCGAACGAATGGGGGTGATCGCTAATTCCTAATCAACAGAGACAAAACAAACAGAATCAGTCAACCGACCAGCGTTTCGAAACTTGCTTCTCATGGTTCGCCTACAAGGGGTCGTCGGGAAGTATTTCCAGCGCTTCACGGGTTAAACCGTCTAATAATCACCCACGACATCAAACCGAATCATCATTTCATGATCCTCGTGCATGACGTTGTGGCAGTGAATCGGGTACTTGCCGTAAAAGTCCCGGAATCGCAGATAGATCTGGACCTCCTCTCTGGGGTTCAGGAGTAACACGTCCTTCTTGGTCTTTTCGTAGTCCTTAGGAGGCTTTTCCGTCCCGCCAGAGGATGTGAAACTCTTCGAGGTGAATGTGAACCGGGTGAGCCCAGTTGCTGCCTACCCTATTGATAATTGTCCAAACCTCGCCATCGTGTAGCGTTCGCTCGCCCGGTAGAGCTGCTCGTGGCGTGTCGAGGCAACCGACCTTCAAGAGTTGGCCGCCAGCGATACTTCCGCCAGCAGGAGAAGGGTCGAACGGTCGATCATTGATCACCCACGTATCCCCATTCACATCGTCGAAAGAAAGCCTGAATTCCCTATGATTCGGAAGTCTCTTAAGGTCGTCGGGGGGCAGCGTGGTAAATGCCGGTAGAGCAGGATTCTTCCGCAGCTCGGCTGGTAACGGGGGCGAGTCCGCAACAGCACCGTCGCTGACGTCGAAACGCAGTATGTGGTCGCCCTCACCCTCGGGCAAAGTTTTGTACTTTTTGAACTTGCCATCGGCATCAAACTCGGCGCCGTCGGGACCCCACCCCTGGGGCTGCATCACCAAGCGATTCACGAGGAACAACTTGTCTCCCGGCATATAATTCTTGAAGTCAATAATCACGTCCGCACGCTCCGCCACTGACAGAAGAACACCGTCGTGTTCTGGTACTTGATACGGTTTCTCCAAGAGACTCTCGTCATTACCAATTTGAATGAAAGCCTGGTCCGTACCTTCCTTGGTGAGGAAGAACTGATAAAACCGCGAGGGCCCTGCGTTTAAAAGGCGAAAGCGGTACTTCCGTCGCAACACTGTGAGCTTCGGCTGAATCTGGCCGTTCACCGTAAACCGATCTCCCAAAACACCGAAGCGACCATCCGGGTTTTGAGTGGGATCCAGAGCAGACATCACGATCAACTGACCATCGGAATCGAATCTCTTGTCCTGAAACAACAGCGGGATGTCGAAATCGCCACTGGGTAAGCGCAAGGCCCCCTGGGGCGGGGTCGTTCTCGTTGCCCGAGTCCACCTCGTCGAAAAAGAGATGGAAGCCGACCAGCCCCTTATACACATTCTCCGCCGTGTGATCCATGGAATGGTCGTGGTACCACAGGGTGCTCACCGTCTCCGCTTTATCGCCGTCGTTCCTGTTGGGAGCGGGTATGTCGGCAGTCACGCGCGGATCAAGGCCGGCCCGAAACATGGCGTAGTGGTGGTCCCTGAACTTTAGATTCAAAATCGACGTCGGGATAATCGGGCAAGTGATCAGGGGGAGGGGTCGGAGGGTAAATGTCAACAGGATTTCCATCGCTTTCCGACGCGGTATGGCCATTGTGCAGGTGAGTGGAGATTCGAGGATCCCCGATACCACCAGGTATTTGCTGACCGATCAGTCCGATGCAGATCAGTACATGATGCGGACGAGGATGGGCTCCCCATACCTGCTCACGAAAGTCGGGCCCGGGAAAGATCCCGTCGTAGCCCCAGATGATGCTGCCGTTGTTGTAGGGTGAGTCCGGATGAAAGACATGAGTAGCTTGTCGCACGTGTAGCACGTAAAACCGTTTCGGAGGGAACTGGATGTTGTTGCCGGAGTTGCGCTGCTGAGGGGCAACAATCCTCTCCGTCGAATTCATGTAGGTTGTGAACGCATCATTGCCGGTGATTTGCGGATAAACCGTGCCGTTCGGTGCGACGCCGCCGTTCAACGGGAGACTGAGGTCGCTCATCCCGCCAGGCAAAGATGCCTTCGTTGGCATGCGGTGCAATTCTTCAACAAAGGGTGTAACCGGCGGACTAGGGGGATCAAAGACTCCTCCCGTTGGGTGACTGACCGCCTCGACGTGATTGCTCCAGGCAGATAGAAGCACGACTCCCCCCGCCAGAAGAGTTCTTTTAAGCATTCTGCGTCTGCACATCGAGCACACTTCTACTGTTTGGACCCTGAGGCAAGATGCCAACGGATGCAAGTTTGCCTTGCTGTTATATTCGGGAGGGTTCAAAGCTAAGGCTGAATAATACTCGCTCGTGGGTCAAGACAATTTTTCATCCGAGAGGAAGAGAACAGCCTGAAAAGCGTAGGAGGCGCAGCAAGGACGCCAGCAGGGTCGCATCTAAACTCCGGAAGGATTCGCTATTTTGCGAGCGCCATATTCTTTCGTCGTTTTTTGCTTGCTAATCTCAATCTTCTTTGAGACAACGCTTAAATTATGAAGACCCGTTCTAGAATTCGAAACCTCGTTGTTGCTGCCGTGAGTGCCGTCGCCATCGTTACAGCCCTTACATTTGCAATGGCTCAGCCCAAGCCTCAGGGGACTCCCCCCCCGCCGTTTCGTCTGACAATTACGTGTGCCCCTCGCACTGCCGACACTGCCAAAAAGATACTGGAAGCGATAAACAACTCCCCGTCGCTAAGGGGTCATCCCGAGCGCCACAATCTCCAAGTCGACCATAGCAAGCCGATCGGAGGCGGTACCATGCCAACTACCCAGGTTGGACCTTGCGGAGCGCATTTTACCCCTAACGTGACCCAGCATGCGCTATTCTTGAACGGTAGCGATCTCAAAAAGTTTCTCATTGAGGCCGGGTTGTAGGGTTGGCTCTTAGGAATTATCCGAAACGGTCAGTAGTGCTCCCGAAAGCTGGAATGCGGCCTGAAGGTTTACGCTTGCTACAAGTCGAGTTGTCAGAGAAAAAGCATCAATTATGAAAATCCAATTTGAGACCCGAGCTGTTGTTACAGGCGTAGTTGCTGTAATGTCTGTTATTGCAATTCTAGCGCTTGCTCAGACGCCGACACCCACAGCATGTCCTGTAGAAAAATTACAGTTTCATCTTGTGATGAAATGTGTTCAAACGGCGGAGTTCCCTAACCTTGTTAAAGCCATCAAAGCTTTACCGAAGACTAATTGGAACATACAGATCGATGATAATGCCCCGGAGGGATGCCTGGCAGTCCCCGCACTGGACCCGGCACTGGAACCAATGTGCGTGCGGGGCGGCAAACCCAATTCGAACGTGACTCAAAGGCTATCATTCGCCAAAAAGGGAGATCTGGACACTTTTATACAAAACGCAGGTCTGTGAGACATTGAGTCTTAAAAATATTGCTCTGGTTTGGGCTGGCGTTCACCTCTTCCTAATTTTAACGGTTTCTTGCCGCGACATCTGTCACGCCTTCTCGGAAGGTGGCATTCTCCTACCACCTGGTTTTCTCGAATAATCCTCGGACAAAAGCCGAACGCGCTAGCACGAGCGCGCTTGGCCAAGGTTATCGAAATCAAATCCGCTGCGTCAAGCCATGGGCGCCTACATTGGCGGGACCGGGATTGACGCCGGTTACAACTTCTTCGCACCCCACGTGCCGCCCGCATTCAAACTCGTTTTCGAGTTACACTATCGTGACGGTCAGTTGAATATGGAGACGTCGAAACTAAGCACGCGAGCCGCTGAGCTGCGGATGGCAAGTCTTCTTGATCTGCTCGGTCAGACCGAGGATCCAGAACTGCGTGACGGTATGATTAAATTCCTAGTCCATGCGGCATGGCGTGATCACCCAAATCTTTCATCTGTCCGCGCCGTTTTCGGAATCGTGAATTTTCCACCCGCGGCCGACTACGCGCACGGGCAAGCGGAATCCTATCGCGTTTTATGTGCCTTTGATGTAACAGCGAGCCAGTGAAGGTTTCGCCACCGACGCCATAAGGGTATGCAACTTCCACGACCCGCCGGCTCTCTCTTCGCTGCGCAATCGGACAATTGGATCAGTGTTCTACGGATCGGCCTCGGTATTCAAGTCGTTCTGTATTGCTTATCGTTGAGAGCGGATTGGAATCGTATTCTCGCCGGCACTGGTCGTGGTTTGATCAGTCGGCAGCTTTCTGAATTTGTGCTCTCGGGAGAGAGCCCGCTAATCCCAAGACTCGGCTGGTTTGTAAATGTCGGAAGTCAGTTTGGGTTAAGCGAAGCGACCCTTCTCAATGCATCATGGGCTTGTTTACTTGTTGCCAGTTGCTTCTTGGTTACAGGCCTTTTCTGTCGTGCCGCAGCGATCGTCAGCTGGTTTCTCTATCTCTGCTCGGTGAAGAGCGGCGGTCTCCTAGCTTATGGTATGGATCAACTTACAACGGTGGGATTGTTTTATCTGATGATCTCACCTTTGCCCGATCGGTGCTCCGTCGACTGTTTGTTTCGGATGATTCCCGTCAAGAGCCACCGGTCGGGTTTCATTAGGCGGGTTCTACAGATTCATTTGTGCATCATTTATCTGGTTGGTGGCCTAGCCAAATGCGTTGGTCCCGGTTGGTGGAATGGCGATAGCATTTGGAGGGCACTGAGTCATCCGCCATTTAATGTCATCGCACCCGAAATACTTGTGCGCTGGAGAACCGTCTTTCCAATTGCAGGTATAACGGTTTGTGCAATTGAACTCGGGTACCCTCTCTTTATTTGGAGCAAGCGAACCCGACTCGTCTGGTTGATCTGTGTCCTGTTGATGCACATCGGGATCGGTCTGTTCATGGGGATGTATCTTTTCGCCTCCATTATGATCGTTCTCAATCTAGCCGCGTTCGGAACCGAGGTATTGCCGTTTTTGAACAAGATCAGACCATTCGAGCGACCAGAGGTGCTTCAGCCCGCCAACCAGACTTGATCTGGCGGTCCTGATCAGAGCGATTCCTGCCCATTCGTGTGAACTCCGCTTTTCTAGTGCTTAACCAATCCGAAGGCGAACGGCGCGAATAGTTTTGCCGCCGAAGCGTTGTTTCAATTTTCGCAGGATTTCCGACTTCGAAGCTTGTTTGAGCTCGTCGTGAAAGACCCGCTGAAGAGCGCGGAACATAGAATATGCCTCTCGCAATGCAACCGGTGCCCAGTGCGCCGCGATAAAGTTGCCGACAATTTTCGACCATGCATCGATCACTTCGGTTTCGCGCAGGCGCTCGCGAAGTCCCAATCGCTGCAGTGCCAAGCGCCTCTTTTCGGCGGTTCATACAACCGCCGCTACAACTTTCGACAGGCGGCGCTAATACTTTCGCCGCAGATGGATCGGGAGAATGTTCAATTCATCCCGGTACTTGACCGTTATGAGGCATCCCAGAATCAAGAGAAATAGACAAGCGCCACGGGGCATTTGAGAAGTTATTGAAAAGAACCGATTACAATTTCGAGTTGACGCGCTTAACGGAAACCAGCTGCTTGAACGGCAGCATTGGCCGCCCCCTGGACAGCGCCCTGTACGGATCCCCCGGCCCCTTAGTAAATAGATCCTGACAGAGCTTGCGGTAGGCTTCCCTATTCCGCAATTGTCGACAATAAAATAATAGTCAGAGTTCCATGGAGTTCCCCATCGTTTTATCGTCCCTGGCACATAGCCGCTTTTCGGAGGAACTGGCCCATTCTTCAATGCGTCGGAGTGCTCGCAAATGAAGCACTTATATAAATCATAAACCGTCTTAGGCTTGGCCTGATTTACGGTTACTTCTTTAGTCGTCGTTGTTTTCACGGACGTCTGCTGTGGACAGACGGGCGGGTTTCCCTCGGGCGGCTTTCCTTCGGGCGGCTTCTGGCTCTGTCGTTATTTCCGTTTCTTTTGTTGTTGTAGTGGTTGTAGTGCCCTGAGACGGCAATGGGCCGAGAACCGGCGATGCGAGAATCTGAAGCGAAGTGTTTCGTGAAGGCGTTACAGAATATGAAAATGGCCGCATTACACCTCTGGCAATCGTGTGTAGTGCTCCCAGCATCGGGGCATTCGAACTGGGGCTCGTTTGTGTGAAGTTGGTCGTCTCGCCGTTGCCGACAGATCCCATCAGAGTAGCACCATCTGTTGTGGTCAGGCTCGTCACATCGACATGAACAAATGGCAAATTCTCCTTGGTTCGAATTAAGTTTTCCATGATCTGATCGTTATAGTAATCCATGACTTGCTGGCGCATCTGGGTCGCTTGCCATCGATTTTGCGTGGCCATGCAGCCCGCGAGACAAACAACAGGGATAACGCAACAGTATTTCAGCGGCCCGCTTCTCGCGAACCACCAAAACATCACGGCGATGGATCTTTTCATAAGGACCTCCTAAGATGGGTTTTCGCGATTCCCATCCGGCTGCTCGCGAGGCCCTGCC